>DWZH01000111.1 GCA_019118275.1 Candidatus Brachybacterium merdavium
ATCGTGAGCACCGACTGGGTGGGGATCGCATCGCGGTACATGGGGATCGCCGCGATCTTCTGCATCACCGTGTGCACGATGGTGGCCGCGATGTCGTCGGCCCGGTCGTCGTCGTTGCCGTAGCGGGGGAAGTCGCCCTCGGTGACGTAGTCGACCACCAGGCCCGTCTCGTCCCGCACCGGAGTGACCCGGGCGTGCTTGATCGCCGACAGGGAGTCCGCGACGATCGACAGGCCGGCGATGCCGCAGCCCATGGTGCGCACGATCTCGCTGTCGTGCAGGGCCATCTCCATCGCCTCGTAGGCGTAGCGGTCGTGGCAGTAGTGGATGATGTTCAGCGCCTCGACGTAGGTGCCGACCACCCAGTCCAGCATCTGCTCGTACTTGGCCCAGACCTCGTCGAAGTCCAGCGGGCCCTCGCCCTGGATGGGGGTGAACAGGCCCGGTTCGGTGACCTGCTCGCCGCTGACCTCGTCGCGGCCGCCGTTGATGGCGTACAGCAGGGCCTTGCCGGCATTGACGCGGGCGCCGAAGAACTGCATCTGCTTGCCGACCCGCATCGGGGAGACGCAGCAGGCGATTGCCGCATCATCGCCCCAGCTCCCGCGGATCTGCTGATCGGACTCGTACTGGATCGAGGAGGTCTCGATCGAGATCGCCGAGCAGAACTCCTTGTAGCCCGTCGGCAGCTGCGGGTCCCAGTAGACGGTGATGTTGGGCTCCGGGGCCGGACCGAGATTGCGCAGGGTCTGCAGCAGCCGGAAGGAGGTCCGGGTGACCTGCGGGCGGCCGTCCTCGGAGAAGCCGGCGTCCGACCAGGTCGCCCAGTAGGGGTCGCCGGAGAAGATCTGGTCGTAGTCGATGGTGCGCAGGAAGCGCACGATCCGCAGCTTGATCACCAGCGCGTCGATGATCTCCTGGGCACTCTCCTCGGTGATCCGGCCGGCGGCCAGGTCGCGCTCGAAGTAGACATCGAGGAAGGCCGACAGACGGCCGATGGACATCGCGGCGCCGTCCTGGCTCTTCACGGCGGCGAGGTAGGCCATGTAGGTCCACTGCACGGCCTCCTGGGCGGTGGCCGCGGGTCGGCGCAGGTCCAGGCCGTAGGAGTCTCCCAGGGTGATGAGCTTGGCGAGGGCCTTGATCTGCTCGGCGTGCTCCTCACGGTAGCGGGCCCAGTGCTCGCTGAAGGGCTGGTCTGCCACCGCGTCCTTGGCGCGCTTCTTGTCGGCGATCAGGGCGTCGGCGCCGTACAGGGCCAGGCGCCGGTAGTCGCCGATGATGCGGCCGCGGCCATAGGCATCGGGCAGACCGGTGATGATGTGGCTGGAGCGGGCGGCGCGGATCCGCGGGGTGTAGATGTCGAAGACCGCGTCGTTGTGGGTCTTGCGGTAGCGGGTGAAGATCTTCTTGACGTCCTCGTCGATCTCCTTGCCCGCCTCCTTGATGGCGGTCTCCACCATCCGCCAGCCACCATTGGGCATCATGGCGCGTTTGAGCGGGACGTCGGTCTGCAGGCCGACGACGACATCGTCCTCGGGGCAGATGTATCCGGCCGGGAAGGCGTCGACGTCGGCCGGGGTGCGGGTGTTGACGTCGTAGACCCGGCGGCGGCGCTCCTCGGACAGGTAGTTGCGCTCCAGGTGGTCCCAGACGGCGAGGGTCTTGGCGGTGGGGCCGGCGAGGAACGAGGCGTCCCCGTCGTAGGGGGTGTAGTTGCGCTGGATGAAGTCGCGCACGTCGATGGCGTCCTGCCACGAACCTGGGGCGAATCCGTCCCAGGCGCCCTCTGCCACGGACTCGGTGGTCGGACGGTCGGTGGTGGCAGACGTCATGGGGTCCTCCTCGGTGGACGGGGAGGGCCCGTGGGTGGTGCCCTCCTGCGTGCGTCCACGTTAGGCCGAGCTCAGGCACCCGACCGGGGCGGAGGTCCCGTCCTCACATCCCGCGCCCACCGCGAGCCGGGTCGGCGCGGGCGCCGGCGGCAGCGACGAGGGCGGACGAACGAGGCCCCCGGGGACGGTCGACGTCCACGGGGGCCTCTCGGGCAGCAGCTGGGAGGGTCAGCCGCGCTTCTCGATGTCTGCCTGCAGCTCGGCCAGCCGCAGCTCGCTCGTGCCGGTGCGCTCGGCCATCTCCTTGTACTCGCGCTCGGCGTGCCCCGTGTAGATCTGGCGGGGCCGACCGATCTTGGTCTCGGGGTCGTGGACCATCTCCTGCCACTGCGCGATCCAGCCGGGCAGGCGACCGATCGCGAACAGCACCGTGAACATCTCGGTGGGGAAGCCGATGGCCTTGTAGATCAGCCCGGTGTAGAAGTCGACGTTCGGGTAGAGCTTGCGCTCGACGAAGTAGTCGTCCTTGAGAGCGATCTCCTCGAGCTTCATGGCGAGTTCGAGGCGGGAGTCGTGGACCCCGAGGCTCTCGAGGACGTCATCGGCGATCGCCTTGACGATGCGGGCGCGCGGATCGTAGTTCTTGTACACCCGGTGGCCGAAGCCCATCAGCCGGATGCCGTCCTCCTTGCGCTTGACCTTCTCCATGAAGTCGCGCGGGTCAATGTCGCGCTCCTGGATCTCGTCGAGCATCTCCATCACAGCCGCGTTGGCGCCGCCGTGGGCCGGGCCCGAAAGCGCGCCGATGCCGGCGGAGATGGAGGTGAACAGGTTGGCCTGCGAGGAGCCGACCAGCCGCACCGCGGAAGTCGAGCAGTTCTGCTCATGATCGGCGTGCAGGATCAGCAGCTGCTCCATGGCACGCACGATGCTCGGGTCGGCGATGTACTCCTCGACCGGGAAGCCGAAGGTCAGGCGCAGGAAGTTCTCGATCAGGGAGAGCCGGTTGTCCGGGTACAGCAGGGCATGGCCCTGGGCGATCCGGTGGGCGTAGGCGGCCATGGTGGGCACCTTGGCCAGCAGCCGCACGGTCGACAGCCGGCTCTGCTCCTCGTCGAAGGGGTCCAGCGAGTCCTGGTAGAAGGTCGACAGTGCCGAGACGCCGGCCTGCAGCACCGTCATCGGATGGGCGTCGCGCGGGAAGTTGTCGAACATCCGCTTGAAGCGCTCGTCGAGCAGGGTGCGCCGCTCGACCTGCGCCTCGAAGTTCTCCAGCTGCCCCTTGGTGGGCAGCTCCCCATGGATCAGCAGGTAGCTGACCTCGAGGAAGCTGGACTTCTCCGCGAGCTGCTCGATCGGGTAGCCGCGGTAGCGCAGGACCCCCGCGTCGCCGTCGATGTAGGTGATCGAGGACTTGGCGTTCGCGGTGTTCATGAAACCGGGGTCGTAGGTGACCGCGCCGGTGGTCGTCCGCATCGGGCCGATCGCGATCCCTTCATTCCCCTCGACGGCAGGTACGGACTGCAGGTCGAGGGTGTGCTCACCGAACGTGAGCTGAGCGGACGGCGACGCGTGATCCATGGGCTCTCCGTTGTCCGTGGTCGGATCGTTCAGTAGCGCGCGAGGCGCTGGGCGGCGGCGGCGATCCGTTCATCGGTCGCGGTCAGCGCGACACGGACGAAAGCGCCACCGTCTTCACCATAGAACATACCGGGGGCCACCAGGACACCGAGCCCCGCCAGGCGGTCCACGGTGGTGAGCGCTTTCTCACCGAAGGTGGTCCACAGGTACAGCCCCGCCTGCGAACCGTGGACCTCACCGCCCGCAGCGCGCAGCGCGGGCTCCAGGACCTCCCGGCGCGAGCGGTAGATCTCCCGCTGCCCCGCAGCGGCGTCGTCATCGCCCAGGGCGACGGTCATCGCGGTCTGGATCGGGCCCGGCAGCATCATCCCGGCCTGCTTGCGCACCGCCAGCAGCTCCCCCACCAGGGCGGGGTCGCCGGCGACGAAAGCCGCCCGATAGCCGGCCAGGTTCGACTGCTTCGACAGGGAGTAGACGCACAGCAACCCCTCCAGCTCCCCACCGCTGACCCGCGGATCCAGCACCGAGGGGACCTCGGACACGGTCCAGGGGAGCAGGGCGTAGCACTCGTCGGAGGCCACGATGATTCCCCGCTCCCGGGCCCAGGTCACGATCGCCGCCAGCTGGGCGGCGTCCAGCACCTCGCCGGAGGGGTTGGAGGGCGAATTCAGCCACAGCAGACGGATCCGGCCGATGACGGCGGTATCGGGCAGGGCGGCGTCGCCGTGAGCGGCCAGGGCCGCCAGGTCCAGCGGCAGTGCCTGCGCGCCGACAAAGCGCGCCCCCATGTCGTAGGTCGGGTAGGCGATGTGCGGGAAGGCCACCACGTCACCAGGGCCGATGCCGAGCTGGAAGGGCAGATGGGCCACCAGCTCCTTGGAGCCGACGGTGGGCAGCACACCGGTCTCGTCGAGCTGCTCGGGGGCGGCGCGGTGACGGCGCACGAAGTCCACCAGGGCCGTGCGCAGCTCCGCGGTGCCGACCGTGGTCGGGTACCCGGGCCGGTCCGCGGCCGCGGCGAGCGCGGCCTGCACGGAGGGCGGTGTCGGGTCGACGGGCGTGCCGACGGAGAGATCGACGATGCCGTCGGGATGGCCGTTCGCAGTGGTCTTCGCCTGCGCGAGGCTGTCCCAGGGGAAGGCGGGCAGGCGCGCGGCCAGCCCGGCGCGCGGGGTGGGTGCCGCCACGGTCACGCCAGCGGGTTGGGCTGGATCGGCAGAGCCTCGATGATCGGATGGTCCTTGTCGATCACACCCATCTTGGCCGCACCTCCGGGTGCCCCCAGGTCATCGAAGAACTCGACGTTGGCCTGGTAGTACTCGGCCCACTGGTCCGGGGTGTCGTCCTCGTAGTAGATCGCCTCGACGGGGCAGACCGGCTCGCAGGCACCGCAGTCCACGCACTCGTCGGGCTGGATGTACAGCATCCGGTTGCCCTCGTAGATGCAGTCCAC
>DWZH01000018.1 GCA_019118275.1 Candidatus Brachybacterium merdavium
CTGTCCTCGGTCGAGGACCCGGACGGCACATTGCGGGTCAACGCCCGCATCGATGTGGTCCTGGAGACGCATGGCTTGCCCCGTCAGGTGGGCACTGACGTGCTGAGCGGCATCCTCGGCTTCTTCGTCGATGCCGCGCGGTGGCCCCACGACCCCAGGCTGCCGTTCCTCGGACCGCATCGGCGGGCCCGGCGCGACAGCCTGCTGCCGCTGGTGCGGGAGCGGTGGGGCTGAGCGCTGGGCTCAGGGCCCACGGGCGGCATCTGATCGGCAGCTCAGGCCGCACCCTGGACCACGGCATCGCCGTCGAAGGTTTCACCGAAGACCGTCAGCATCCGGCCATCAGGGTCGATGATCGGGATCCCCAGATCGGTGGCCCCCGCTCCCCATTGTCCCGTGATCTCGGGGTTGGTGATCTCGCCCATGCGGGTGATGGCCGGGGCGGCGACCGCGGGACCCGGCGGGTACCTGTGACGGCGCCCGGCAGGGGACGAGCGGGTCGTCACTTCAGCCCGGCCATCTTGATGTTGGCGATGATCTGGCGCTGGAAGATCAGGAAGATGATGATGATCGGTGCGGCCGCACAGGCCGAGCCCGCCATCAGCAGCCCCAGCTCTGAGGAGCGCTCGCCGCGGAAGGCCGCTAGGTACTGCTGCACCTGGAACAGCTCTGGGCTGGTGATGGTCATCACCGGCCATACGAAGTTGTTCCAGTACGCCATGAAGCTCGTGATGCCCACGACCACGAAGGGCGCCTTCGACAGTGGCAGGAAGACCCGCAGGTATACCCCCCAGCGACCGCAGCCGTCCACCACCGCCGCCTCCTCCAGACTCGAGGGGATGTTCAGGTAGAACTGTCGCACGAAGAAGATGTGCGCCGCGGCAGCCATCCCCGGGATGATCAGCACCGCCATGGTGTCCAGCATCCGCAGATTGGTGACCACGATGAAGCTGGTCAGCAGGATCGTCATGCCGGGGATGAACATCGTCATCAGCACGATCGGCCAGACGATGCGCTTGCCCTTGAACTCCAGCCGCGCGAAGGCGTAGGCGGCCATGGAGTTCACTGCGATCGAGCCGGTCGTGAAGATCACTGCGCCGGCGCCGGTGATCGCCAGGGTGCGCAGGAACGAGGGATCCGAGAGGATCTGGACGTAGTTCTCCCACTGCCAGACCTCGGGGAAGAACTGGAAGGGGGTGGAGACCACCTCGGTGCGGATCTTGAACCCGGAGATCACCATCCAGGCCAGGGGGAACAGGGCGAGACCCAGGATGATCACCGAGAAGAACGCTTTCATCACGAAGGTCGCGATCCACCTCGGCTCGAGCATACGGCGACGCCTCGCGGTGCGGCGCAATCCCTCCGCCTGGGCGCTGTCGCGCAGCACCGTGTCGGTGGGAGTGGTGTTGGGGCTAGCGGTCACGGTCATGTCAATCAACCAGCTTCTCGGAGTTGACGATGCGGAAGATGATCGAGGAGATCGTCCCCAGCACCACGAACAGCAACAGGGCGGCGGCGATCGAGTAGCCGACGTAGGCGTCACCGCGGAAGTGGTTGAAGATGAAGAGGTTGGGCAGCTCGGTAGCGGAGTTCGGGCCGCCTTCGGTCATGACCAGCGGCAGCTCGAACTGCTGGATGGAGCCGACGAAACCGGTGACCAGCAAGAACAGCAGCACGTTCTTCATCTGCGGGATGGTGATGTACATGGTCTTCTGTCGCCAGTTGGCGCCTTCGAGCTCCGCGGCTTCGTAGAAGCTCTCGGGGATGTCGAGCATCGCGGCGATCATGATCAGGGTCGAGATGCCCAACCCGAGCCAGACGGCCGGCACCGCGATGGCGGCCAGCGCCCACCGGGGATCTCCCAGCCAGGCCTGATTGGGAGCACCGAAGATATTGATCAGAGCATTGAGCAGTCCGCCGGAGTAGTCGTAGATGATTACGAAGGTGATCGAGGCGATCACTCCGGAGATCACCGAGGGGATGTAGATGCTGACCTTGAGGACCGTGGAGACCTTGCGGGACACCGAGGTCGCCAGCGAGGCCACGAGGAAGGACAGGACCAGACTGAGGGGGACGGTCATCAGCACGAACTGGAGGCCACGCACGATTGCATCCCAGAAGTTGTCGTCGATCAGCACGTTGCGGAAATTCTTCCAGCCCACGAACTCCGAGTCGGTGTAGAAGCTCCAGTCGAAGAAGCTGAGGTACACCGCCTGGATCGCGGGCCAGATCACGAAGATGCCCAGCAGCACCAGCACCGGAGCCAGCATGATGTAGGCCATGCCGGTGTCTTTGCGCCGGCTGGGATGCACCCGGGCCCGCGCCCGGGCCTTGGCGGCAGGTGGTGTCCGCTCGGCGGCCGTGGCCATCGATCATCCTTCCTCGCGCATCTGCTCAGGCATCCATCTCGGCGCGTATCTCGGCCAGGTCCTCGCGTTCGATCACCTTCTGGATCTCGGCGTTCGCCTCCGCCAGCGCCTCCGAGGGGCTCAGCTGGCCGAGCATGCCGGCCTGGATCGCATCGCCCATGGCCTCATTGATGTCCCAGGGATACTGCGCCTCAGGGATGCAGTTCGGGACGATGTCCTCGAAGACGACATCGGACCAGCTCGCCTCGGCGGCAGCGGGATCAGAGTTGACGACCTCGGTGACCTCGTCACGGGCCGGGGCCTTGGTGAACTGCGTGTCGACGAAGAAGGGTCGCAGGACCTCGGGATCCCCACCCAGCACCCACTCCATGAACGAGGCGGCAGCTTCGGGTTCCTTGGCCTTCGCGTCCACGACCCATTTCATGTTGCCGATGGTGGAGACGGAGTGCGACATGTCGCCGTCGGACTGCACCCACGGGGCGACCCCGGTGACGGGAACCAGATCCGGGTAGTCGGCGGCGATCTCGGACATGCCCCAAGAGCCCTGCGACAGCATCGCCACCTTGCCCTCCCCGAAGGCTTGCGCGGAGTTCCCCTCGCCCAGGGCCTGACGGGGGATCCAGCCGTTCTCCTGGAGCGTCTTGTAGAAGACGATCAGCTCTTCGTAGGCCGGGTCCTCGGCGTCAGCCGTGGTCCAATCGTCGGAGATCGGCAGATGCCCGGCCACGTGCATCTGGGCCGCCACCGTGGTCCAGCCGAAGGTCCCCGAATCCACTGCGGTGTTCAGGGCGAACTGGCCGTTGCCCATGATGGGGGAGAGCGCCTCGCAGGCCTCGTACATCTCGTCCCAGGAGGTGGGTGGTGAGTCGGGGTCCAGCCCGGCCTGCTCGAACAGGTCCTTGTTCCAGTACAAGGTCATCTGGGGCTCCACCAGCAGCGGGAAGGCGTACCACTGTCCCTGGTATTGGCTGACCTCCTTGGAGATGTCATTGACACTGTCCAGCACCGCGCTGTCGAACAGGTCGTCCAGCGGCATCAGTGTGCCGGTGCGGGCGGCGGTGTCCAGCCGGCCGGCCTGGATGTACAGGTCCGGTGCGTTGCCAGCGGCCTGGGCGGCCTTGAGCTTCTGGTCCCAGGCGTCCCCGGGGACGACCTGGAAGTTGATGTAGACGTCCTCTTGGGCGGCGTTGAAGTCTTCGACGATCTGCTCGTACCAGGCGTTCTCGGGAGTGGTGAACACATTGCCCCAAAACTCGACGGTGGTCCTGCCCTCTGCCTCGGGCGCGTCGGCTCGCTCGCCGGGGGTTCCGCTGCCGCACGCGGCGAGCCCGGTGGCCGTCGCGGCGGCTGCCGTGGAGATGAAAGTCCTGCGCTTCATGATGGTTCTCCTCGTCATCGGGGAACTGCTGGGTGCCCGGGGGTCGGGCGGGCCCGGCCGCGGCGCTCGGGTCCGGGACCGGCGTGTCGCGTCCCGTCGTCATCGAAGGAACGGTGCGTGATCGGGTCGATCACCGCATCGCGCCCTTCATCGGACCACATGCTGGTAATCGATTGCACGCCAAGCTAGTTCCTCGGTGAGCACGTGTCAACCGTGCGGGCGTGCGGAAGGTATTGAGGAGGCCTGTTCTGCGACCAGGCCCTTAGGTGGGATGTTCGGGCGTCATTGACGGCATGACGAGAACTCTCGTAGTGTGTTAGTAATCGTTTCCCGACGGTCGCTCACGCCGACGTCGAATCAGTGCTGATTCCGAACCAGGGAGTGCCCCCATCATGGCCACCGCCAACTCGCCCGTCACCCAGCCCACCGCGCTCGCGCGCCTGCGACCCGTCCTCACCCGCTCGATCAGTCCGGAGAACTTCGACGGCTCCCCGGGCGGCGGCGGACGCGCCACGGAGGGCACCGGTGCCGAGGCGGCCCGTGACCTAGGGCAGGGCTGGAAGGTCTCGCCCAGCGT
>DWZH01000112.1 GCA_019118275.1 Candidatus Brachybacterium merdavium
GTGTGCGCTCGGCACGGCGCGCCCGTGCAGTCCCGAGGCGGAGGCACCAGCCTTGGTGGGCAGTGCACCAACGTCGCCGTGGTCATCGACTGGTCGAAATACTGCAATCGACTGATCTCGGTCGATCCGGAGGCGCAGACCTGCGTGGTGGAGCCCGGGATCGTCCTGGATGAGCTGAACGCGCAGCTCGAGCCGTACGGCCTGGAATTCGGCCCCCGGCCGTCCACCCACAGCCACTGCGCACTGGGCGGGATGATCGGCAACAACGCCTGCGGTGCCACTGCGCAGCGTTCCGGCAAGACGGACGAGAACATCGTCGGGCTGGAGATCCTCACCCACGGCGGGGCCCGCTGGTGGGCGGGGCCCACCAGCGACGAGAAGCTGGAGGCCATCCTCGCGAAAGGCGGCCCGAAGCCGACGTCCGTCGCGGCCTGCGCCAGATCGCCGACCGCTACGAGGACCGGATCCGTGCTCGCTTCCCCGATATCCCGCGCTGTGTCTCCGGGTACAACCTCGATGCCCTGCTGCCGGAGTCGTCCTTCGACATCGGACGCCTGATCGTGGGCAGCGAAGGGACCCTGGCCGCCGTGCTGCGGGCGGAGCTGAAGCTGATGCCCACGGTGAAGCGGAAGTCGATGGTCGTGCTCGGCTACGACGACATCACCGAGGCGGCCGACGCCGTGCCGACCATCTTGGAGCATTCCGATCCGATCGTGCTCGAAGGCGTCGACAGCCAGCTCATCTCCTTCGAGGCCTCCGAGCACATCGGCGAGAAGGCCAGGGAGCTGCTCCCCGAGGGCGCAGGCTGGCTACTCGTGCAGTTCGGCGGCGAGACCGCTGAGGAGGCGGATGAGCGGATCGACGCCCTGCTCGAGGCGCTCGGCCGCACCGAGCACGACGCCACCGTGAACTTCTCCGATGACCCCGCCAGAGAAGATCAGATGTGGAAGGCCCGGGAAGCCGGCCTGGGAGCCACCGCCCGCCCGCCGGGCATGCCCGATACCTGGCCGGGCTGGGAGGACTCCGCCGTGCCGCCCGAGCGGCTCGGGGACTACCTGCGGGACCTGAGGACACTCTTCGATGAGTTCGATCTGGGCAGCCCCTCGATGTACGGGCACTTCGGGCAAGGCTGCGTGCACATCCGCATCCCCTTCGACCTCGTCACCGCCGATGGCATCTCCGATTTCCGTGGGTTCCTGGTCAGGGCCGCCGAGCTGGTGTCCTCCTACGGTGGGTCGCTGTCCGGGGAGCACGGCGATGGGCAGGCCCGCGGTGAACTGCTCGAGACGATGTTCGGTCCCGAGATCGTGCACGCCTTCGGCGAGGTCAAAGCTCTGTTCGACCCCCGCAACCTGATGAACCCGGGAAAGGTCGTGCGGCCGAACCGACTGGACGAGAACCTGCGCCTGGGCGCCGACTGGGACCCCACGCCGCACCGCACCGCATTCCAGTACCCCGACGACGACGGCAGCTTCACGCGGGCCACCATGCGATGCGTCGGCATCGGCAACTGCCGCAGCCAGGAGGGCGGGGTGATGTGTCCGTCCTACATGGTGACCAGGGAAGAAGAGCACTCCACCCGAGGCCGGGCGCGGCTGCTGTTCGAAATGCTCGGCCCGCACGAGGATTCGCCCGTCAAGGACGGATGGCGCTCCACCGAAGTGCGTGACGCCCTGGACCTGTGTCTGTCGTGCAAGGGCTGCAAGAGCGATTGCCCGGTGAACGTCGACATGGCCACCTACAAGGCCGAGTTCCTGCACCACCACTACAAGGGCAGGATCCGTCCAGCCGCCCATTACTCGATGGGGTGGCTGCCCCTGCTGGCGCGGATCGCCTCGTGGGTTCCGGGACTTGTCAACCGTGCCCTCAGCGCACCGGGCCTGTCCACGATCGGCAAGAAGGCCGCGGGGATCGCTGTCGAACGGGACGCGCCCGCCTTCGCCGACCAGACGCTCCTGGCATGGTGGTCCGAGCGCACCGCCGGCCGCCCGGAGCCGGATCCGCGCGCCGCGACCACGGTCGTGGTGTGGCCCGATACGTTCACCAACCGCTTCGACCCCCATATCGGCCGCGCGGCCGTAGCACTGCTGGAGTCCGCAGGGTTCGACGTCGTGATTCCTGATGCAGCCGTGTGCTGCGGCCTGACCTGGATCTCGACCGGCCAGCTCTCCGTGGCGCAGAAGGTCTTCGGCAACACCCTGAACGTGCTGCGGCCGTGGCTGGAAGCGGGCACCCCCATCATCGGTCTGGAGCCCTCCTGCACGGCGGTGTTCCGTGCGGACATGCCGGAGATGCTCCCCGATGACAAGCTGGTCGAGCGGCTCGCCGGCCAGACGCGCACCTTGGCCGAGTTCCTCCTCGAACAGGCGCCGGACGGCTGGGAGCCGCCGCAGGTGCGCCAGAGGGCCCTGGTGCAGACCCACTGCCACCAGCACGCCGTGATGGGTTTCGACGCCGATCTGGAGCTGATGCGCCGTGCGGGGATCGACGCCGAGGTGCCGGACTCCGGCTGCTGCGGCCTCGCCGGCAACTTCGGTTTCGAACAGGGCCACTACGACGTGTCGATGGCGTGCGCCGAGAGGGTGCTGCTGCCGGCGGTGCGCGAGTCGGCTCCGGACACCTTGATCATCGCGGACGGGTTCAGCTGCCGCACCCAGATCGAGCAGGGCGATACCCAGCGGAAGGCCACCCACCTGGCCGAGGTGCTGGCGCACGGCCTCGATGAACGGGAGCTGTCGACCTAAGTGCAGCGGTATCCGATGGGTATTTGGCGGCGGATCCCGGGCAGCGCCCCGTGGGGCAGCGGTCGCATCCACCCCGATCCTCACGCCAGGTCAGATGGCCACGAGGCGCTCCCGTCATCGACGTCAGCTCACCGTGGACCAGTCCCGGAGGTCGAGGTGGGACGGCCGGTGAAGTGGTCCATCGTGCGGTTGATGCCGAAGAAGTCCATGACGCGATCGAAAGCCCGTACGGGCAGGACACGAGCGGCGGGCATGAAGCGGGACAGGCGAGGCAGGATCAGCTGCTGGGTCCCGGATTCGATGGCGTCGAGGATGCGGCGGGCGACGTCGTCCTCGTCGAGGATGGGCAGAAGGCGCGGGAACTTCGTGGTGACGCCGTCGAACATGCCCGTGTTGATGTAGTAGGGCGCGACCAGCACCGTGGAGACGGCGCTGCCGCGGGCACGGAGTTCGTTGCGCAGCGACTCGGTGAAGCCGAATGCGGCGAACTTGCTGGCCGAGTAATCGGTCTGCTTGGCGACTCCGGCGATGCCCGCAGCGGAGGAGACGGTGACGATGACGCCGCGGTCACGCTCACGCATCGCGGGCAGGAATGCCCGCGTGGTCCAGTACAGGGCGAGGGTGTTGACGTCGAACGTGCGGACGATGGCCTCATCGGTGGTGTCGAGCAGGTCGGCACCGGTGACGATCCCGGCGTTGTTGATGAGCACATCGACTGGTCCGGCCTCCTTCGCGGCGTCGGCGACTGCGGTGCGGTCGGCGACGTCGACGATCCCGACGGAGGCGGTCGCGCCGGCCGCCTCCACCTCGGCCTTCACGGCGCCGGCCCGCTCGGCAGAGAGGTCCCAGAGGATGACCTCGCCGGCTCCGCGGCGGGCGGCCCCGAGCGCTATCAGTCGACCGATGCCGCTGCCGGCACCCGTGATCAGGACGCGGGCGCCGCTCAGCGCCAGCCCGCGCTGGTTCTTCGTGCTCATGCTGATCGTCCGTTCTGGTTCAGAGCCCGGGGCGTTCGAGGAGTCGCAGCCCGGGTCAGATGTCGTGTTGGCCGGCCAGCCTCCATGATCACTCATACCGGCCGTGCTCGAAGCGATCGATCCTCGGATGCCCGCGAGGATCTCTCCCTGGGCACGAGGATCTCTCCCCAGCTGGGCGCGAGGGCGGGACCTGCCCCGGTTCGCTGACACATTCGCTGACACAGGGGTGGTCTACGCTACGAGTCCCGGTCGACCTGAGGAGGAGCGACGATGCCGAGACGTGCCGGCGACCGCTCATCGGAAGTGGGCCTGTACATCCGCGAGCTGCGTCTGTCGCTTCGGAACAATTCCGGCGCGTTCGGCTATTCGGTGATGATCACCTGCACGATGGCGATGCTGACCAGCATCGCAGGAAGTCCGCGGCCCGCTCACATCGTGCTGTTCGTGCTGGCCGCCGTCGCGAGCTTCGCGCTGATCGAAGTCGTCGCCACCCGCGCCTTCACGCGCTCCCTCGAGGACGAGCACACCACGGTCATCGCCCTGGGGTCCTCGCTGAACCTGATCTCGATCGCTCTCGCGGTGGGCCTGGCCGCCGGCCTGGCGGCCCTGCTCCCGACGCTTCTGACGTGGCTGATCGCACCGTTCAGCGCCTCCACCACATACCTGTTGTTCACCGCGGTGGAGATGATGGCAGCGCGCCGCATCGAGGAGAAGCGCCGGGTCGACTGACCGCCGACGCACGGTGCGGCCATGAGCGCCGTCCGCGCAGACCGCGTCATGACGATCAGACCGGGTCATGACGAGCAGACGTGCTGCCTCGAGCCTCATGCCAGCCTCACCCGCGCAGCGACCGGGGTCGAGGTCTACGACCGCGCGGTCCAGGTGCTTTGAGGACCGGAGGCGGTCGGCATAGCGTTCCGGTGAGGAGCACATCACATCGCCGGCCCCTCGGCAGGCGATCGCTGAAGGGAACTCACCGATCAGAAACCCGGACAGTTCGGCAGACCTGGCGGCGCGGAGCGATCGCCCGCCGGCCGGCTCGGGCGATCGCTGCCTGCACGCCGAGCAGACCCTCTGATCACACACCGCGGGGAAGAACCCTTCGGGGCCCGTTCCGAGGAGGAGACGACATGGCACACACGACGGTCGCAGGGTACCTGCTCCATCGACTGATGGAGTGGGAGGTCGACAAGGTCTTCGCCTATCCCGGCGACGGCATCAACGGGATCGTTGCCGCATGGTCGGACGCTGATCCGGAGAAGGTTCCGAAGTTCATCCAATCCCGTCACGAGGAGATGAGCGCCTTCGAGGCCGTGGGCCACGCCAAGTTCACGGGACGCACCAGCGTCTGCATGGCCACCTCCGGCCCCGGCGCGGTCCATCTGCTCAACGGCCTCTACGACGCGAAGCTCGATCGCGTGCCCGTGGTCGCCATCATCGGGCAGACCGACCGTACGGCCATCGGAGGTTCCTACCAGCAGGAGATCGACCTGCAGAGCCTGTACAAGGACGTCGCCTCCGAGTACGTCCAGACGGTGATGTCCCCGCAGCAGCTGCCCAACGTCCTCGACCGGGCCATCCGCGTCGCGGAGACGCAGCGGGCACCGACCGCGGTGATCATCCCGCTGGATGTGCAGGAGGCCGAGTACAGCCCGCCCACGCACGACTTCAAGATGGTGCCCTCCAGTCTCGGCTACTCACCGGCTGCGACTGTGCTCCCCGACGAGGAGGCGCTCGACCGAGCCGCAGCGGTGCTCAACGAGGGATCGAAGGTCGCCATCCTCGCCGGCGCCGGCGCGCGCGAGGCCTCCCGCGAGCTGACCCATGCCGCAGACCTGCTGGGCGGTGGGATCGCCAAGGCGCTGCTGGGAAAGGACGTGGTCTCCGACGAGCTGCCCTACGTCACCGGGGCGATCGGGCTCCTGGGCACCCGACCCAGCTGGGAGATGATGCGCGACTGCGACACCCTGCTCACGATCGGCTCGAGCTTCCCCTACTCGCAGTTCCTGCCGGAGTTCGATCAGGCCCGCGCCGTCCAGATCGACATCGACGGGGGCCGGATCGGCATGCGCTACCCCTACGAGGTCAACCTCGTGGGCGACGCCGGTGAGGTGCTGGGCGCACTGATCCCCAAGCTGCAGCGCAAGGAGGACCGAGCCTGGCGGGACACCATCGAGAAGAACGTGGCGCGCTGGTGGGAGGTCATGGAGGGCGAGGCGATGGTCGAATCCGATCCCATCAACCCGCTGCGGGTGTTCTCCGAGCTGTCCCCTCGGCTGCCGGACGACGTCATGCTCTCCGCGGATTCGGGATCAGCGGCCAACTGGTACGCCCGTCAGCTCAAGGTGCGCCCGGGGATGCGCGGTTCGCTGTCCGGGACGCTGGCCACCATGGGCCCCGGGGTGCCGTACGCGATCGGCGCGAAGTTCGGACACCCGCGAAGGCCCATGATCGCCCTGGTCGGAGACGGCGCGATGCAGATGAACGGCATGGCCGAGCTGATCACCATCCGACGGTACTGGGAGGAGTGGGAGGACCCCCGGCTGATCGTCTGCGTCCTGCACAACAACGATCTCAATCAGGTGACCTGGGAGATCCGGGCGACCGAGGGTGCCCCCACGTTCCTGGAGTCCCAGCGGTTGCCCGAGGTGTCCTACGCCGGCTTCGCAGACAGCATCGGGTTGCGCGGGATCACCGTGGAACGGCCCGAGGAGATCGGCGGGGCCTGGGACGAGGCGCTCTCCGCTGACCGTCCTGTCGTCCTCGACGTCTACGTCGACCCGGACATGCCACCGATCCCGCCCCATGCCACCCTCGAGCAGGCGCGGGACACGGCCGCCGCGGTGGCCAAGGGGGACGAGAGCGCCCTCGGCATCGTCGCCCAGGGGATCAAGACCAAGGCACAGGAGTTCCTGCCTCAGCGGGACAAGGACTCCTGATGCCGACGGTCCAGTCGGTGGAGACCGCGGTCTACACCGTTCCCACCGACGCCGCCGAGGCCGACGGCACCCTGGCCTGGTCGTCGACCACCATGGTGCTGGTCACGGTCTCGGCGGGCGGTCGCTCCGGGACCGGCTTCACGTATGGGCCGCCGGCCTGCGCGGCCGTGGTGCGGGACACGCTCGCCGACGTCGTGATCGAAACGGACGCCTTCGACGTACCCGCCGGCCGCGGCGCGATGGTGCGTGCCGTACGCAATCAAGGCCGCCCCGGCATCGCCAGCTACGCGATCTCGGCGGTCGACATCGCCCTGTGGGACCTGAAGGCGCGGCTGCTGGACCTGCCGCTCCACCGCCTGCTCGGCGCGGCCCGCGAGACGGTGCCCATCTATGGCAGCGGCGGTTTCACCAGCTACGACGAGCATCAGATGCGCGACCAGCTGGAGAGCTGGGTCGAAGACCTGGGCGTCGATCGGGTCAAGATCAAGATCGGTCAGGACCGGGGCACGGCCGAGGCCCGAGACCTCGCCCGGCTGGCGCAGGCCCGGCGGATCATCGGTGACCACGTGGACCTGTTCGCGGATGCCAACGGCGGCTACGGCCCCAAGCAGGCGATACGGGTCGCGCAGCGCGCCGCCGAGCACGGGCTCGTGTGGTTCGAGGAGCCGGTCTCCTCCGACCATCTGGAGATGCTGGCCGCCATTCGCGGCTCAGTGGACGCGGACGTGGCCGCGGGCGAATACGGCTGCGATATCCACTACTTCCGACGGATGTGCGCGGCGGGCGCTGTGGATTGCCTGCAGGCCGACGCCACCCGGTGCGGCGGCATCAGCGGATGGCTGCAGGCAGCGGTCGTCGCCGATTCCTTCGGGCTCGAGATCTCGGGGCACTGCGCCCCCGCCGTCCACGCCCACGTGGCAGCGGCCGTGCCCAACCTGCGTCACCTGGAATGGTTCCACGACCACGTGCGCATCGAGCAGATGCTCTTCGACGGTGCTCCGCACGCGACCGGGAGCGCCACGAGACCTGCCCGGGACCGGCCCGGACTGGGCCTGGAGCTGCGCACCCAGGACGCGGAGCCGTTCCGGGTCGCATGAGTTCTCGCGGACGCGGAACTCGCGCGGCTCACGCGTCCGCGGCGCCGGTGGAGCGGTGGTGGGCCCGCCCGGTCGACTCCGGCGGCCGGTGCCGGGGGAGGAGGGACAGGCCCATCATGGAGACGCCGAGGACGAAGTGCAGCCAGTCGTCGGCGCTGTTCAGCGGCACGAAGTTGGCCATCGACTCCTTGTCGATCGCCAGCCCGTAGACCCACAGCACCAGGTACAGCGCGCCGCCGATCAGCATGAAGAGCCGAGCCGATGCCGGGCGGCTGGCCAGGGCGATGCCGGCCACGCCGTACAGCAGGTGCACGATGTTGTGCAGGATGGAGACCTGGAACAGGCCGATCAGGATGGCCTCGGAGTGATGCCCGCCCAGCTGGATCGACCCCACGTTCGTCGTCACACCCGGGATGAATCCGGCGATCCCGACGAGCACGAAGACGATGCCGTACCCCAGAGCTGCGATCTGCACCGCGGCCCGCCTGCGCTCCGCCGGGGCGGGAGCAGCTGCGGCATGGTCTGGGTCGGTGGTGTTCATCGGGGCTCCTCCGGTCCATGAGTTCCCCTGCCATGCCGCACCGGGCTGCGCGGAGCCGGAGCGGGCACCAGCAGGAGCCGCCGTCTGCGGAAGTGGTCCGCTTCACACGCTAGCCACGGGATGCCGCCGACCCAAGAGTCCTGACCGCTCGGGTGGTCAGCGGTGACAACCGGGAGGCCGAGGCGCATGATGGCAGTGGTGAGCCTCGAAGGAAGGCGAGAGCCCGTGACAGAGATCCGGTGGCACCTGCGGTACGGCATGATCCGGTTGCTCGTGGCCGCATGGCTCGCGGCCCGGCACGTCACGCCGGGACCGGGCGCCGCTGGGAGTGCCGCTCCGCCCCCGCGGCCGAGCGTCGTCGGCGCGGGGCGCCGGGCCCATGGCAACAGCCCGCTCCTCCTTGGCGTTCCCAGGTCGCACGGCGCATCATGGAGCGATGAGTGAGCCGACGACGCCGACCATCGACCCCATCCCGGAGGGACTCGCCGAGCGCGCCGCGCTGCTCGGCGGCACCGAGGGGATCCTGACCGACGAGCAGATCCGCGAGTTCGTCGCCGGCCAGCTGGCGTCGACCGAGGTCGACGGCAAGTCGGTGTGCCTGATCATTCCCGACGGGACCCGCTCCGTGCCGCTGCCCAAGGTGTTGCCCGCGATCCATGACGCGCTCGCCGGCCGGGCCAGCTCCGTGACGGTGCTGATCGCGCTGGGCACCCACGCCCCGATGAGCGAGGCGGCCATCGACAAGCTGCTCGGCTCGACCGACCGGGGCGCGCAGGCGACCTACCCGGAATGGACCGTGCTGAACCACGCCTGGGACGATCCGGAGCAGATCGCCGACCTCGGCGAGATCCCCGCCGAGCAGATCTCCGAGCTGACCGGTGGCCTCCTCGACGACGTCCCGATGCGGGTGCAGATCAACCGTCTGTGCGTCGAGTCCGATGTGAACCTCATCGTCGGCCCCGTCTTCCCCCACGAGGTGGTCGGCTTCTCGGGAGGCAACAAGTACTTCTTCCCCGGCTGCTCGGTGCACGACGTCATCGACATCTCCCACTGGGTGGGGGCACTGATCACCGCCAGCCGCATCATCGGCACCCTCGGCATCACCCCGGTGCGCCAGCTGATCGACGCCGCCAGCGCGCTGGTCGACACCGATAAGTACGCCTTCACCATGGACGTCGTCTCCGGCGGCCAGGACCTGAATGCGATCGCCTTCGGGGACCCGCAAGCCGCCTGGGCCGCGATGGCCAAGATCTCCGCGCAGACCCACATCACCTACGTCGACAAGCCCTACCAGCGCATCGTGGCCCTGGTCCCGGAGATGTACGACGACATCTGGACCGGAGCCAAGGGCTTCTACAAGTCCGAGCCCGTGTGCGCCGACGGCGGCGAGGTCATCATCTACGCCCCGCACATCACCGAGGTCGCCGCCATGCACCCCGGCCTGCGCGACATCGGTTACCACAACATCGAGTACTTCACGAAGCAGTGGGACCGCTTCAAGGACCATCCCTGGGGGGAGCTGGCCCACTCCACGCATGTGACCGGGCTCGGCACCTTCGACCCCGAGACCGGTGAGGAGACCCAGCGCGTGCGCCGCTCCTTCGCCACCTCCATCCCACCCGAGGTCTGCGAGGAGTACAACGTCCCCTACGTCGATCCGCAGAGTCTGGACATCGAGGCCCTGCGCAACGATCCCGACACCCTGGTCATCGACCACGCCGGAGAGGTGCTGTTCCGCCTCGCCGAGGAGAGAGACGCCCAGTGACCACGAACACCGCCGCCCGCCCGACCTCGGACGTCCCTTCCCGCCCGACCTCGGACGTCCCTTCCCGCCCGACCTCCCTGTTCCACCCCGACCATTCTGGATTCGACGTCGACGCGATGACCCCGGAGGCGCTCGCCGGCGAGGCCCTGGAGCTGGCCGACGCCGTCGCCGAGCAGCTGCGAGGCCACGGCCGGGTCGGCGTCGCCTACTCCGGAGGCGTGGACTCCGCGACCCTGCTGGCCCTGGCCGTCCGCGCCCTCGGGAGCGAGAACGTCGTGGCGCTGCTGGGCGTCTCGCCGTCCCTGGCCCGCCGCGAACGCCGCCTGGCCCACCGGGTCGCCGCGGTGATCGGGGCCGAGGTGATCGAGGTGCCCACCAGCGAGGGCGAGAACCCGGACTACCAGAAGAACGACGCCAGCCGCTGCTTCCACTGCAAGAACGAGTTGTTCACCCGCATCGACGACGAGATCGTCGAGGCGCAGCAGCTGGACGCCGTCGCCTACGGCGAGAACGCCGACGACGCCGAGCGCCATGACCGACCCGGGGCAGGTGCCGCCAAGCAGCATCGGGTGCTCCGACCCCTGTCAGGCACCGGCATGACGAAAGACCAGGTCAGGATGGTGGCCCGAGTGATGTCGCTGCCCGTGGCCGACAAGCCGGCCGCCCCCTGCCTGGCCTCCCGCGTGCCCTTCGGGGAGCCCGTGACCCCCGAGAAGCTGCGCCAGATCGATGATCTCGAGGACGCCGTCTACGAACAGGGGTTCAGCGACTGCCGGGTGCGCCACCACGGGGACGTGGGGCGCATCGAGCTGCCCACCGACGAGCTGCCGCGCGCGATGGAGCCCTCCATCCGCGAGGCCCTGGTGGTCGCCGGCAAGGAGACCGGCTTCCGGCACGTCACGATCGACCTCGACGGCATCCGCTCGGGACTGTTCTCCCTGCACGTGCTGAACTCCTCCTCGCGCCCGCATGGCTGAGGGAGCCGACATGGCCGCACGGCGAGGCCGGGATGGCGACGGCATGATCGAGGGTCTGCTCGAGCTCGACCTGGATCGCCCCCGCCGCCGCGGCGCCCCGGAAGCGGTGCTGACCGACGCCAAGACCGTCGAGCAGGTGGGCGCGATCGCCGCCGAGTACGCCCGGCTGCATGCGAGCGGGCGTGAGGATCTGGGACCGGTGCTGTTCACTCGAGCCGACCGGCCCCGCATCGACGCGATCCTCGCCGCCCTGCCCGATGCGCACGTCGACCCTGCCGCCCGCCTCGTGGCCTGGCCCGCCGCTGCGGCCGATCCCAGCGGCGGCCTGGTGGTCATCGCCTGCGCCGGGACCAGCGACCTGCCCGTGGCTCGCGAGGCGGAGCTGACCGCCCGATACCTCGGCAGACCCACCCGTCTGATCGCCGATATCGGCATCGCCGGCCTGCACCGCCTGCTCACCCGTCTGCCCGAGCTGCGGCAGGCAGCCTGCGTGATCGTCGCCGCCGGCATGGACGGCGCCCTGCCCACGGTCGTGGCAGGTCAGGTCAGCGCCCCCGTGGTGGCTCTGCCCACCTCGGTCGGCTACGGCGTGGCGGCGGGCGGCCACGCCGCAGCGCTGACCATGCTCTCGGCCTGTGCGCCGGGGATCGGCGTGGTCAACATCGACAACGGCTACGGTGCCGGCCACCTCGCCGCCCAGATCGCCCGCTGGGCCCCGCCACCTGCTGGCTGACCCGCCGTCCTCGCCCGTCCCCTGACCGCGGGGCCGCCGGTTCCCTGCCTGGCCCTGGCCCGCCCCTGTTCCGCCCGTGTCCTGCCCCTGACCCGCCCCTGTCCCGCCTCCGCACCCCGATCAGGCGAGGGCAGGGCCCTGCCGACGATGGTGCGCACTGGGCAGCCATCTGCGGCTCTGCGCTGCGCATAACCGTGCGGCCACCCCGGGGGCGGCGGACGGCGAACCTGGCACCGGTCATCTCGCCAGAACCGCTCGCTCGAGCCGCGAGAGCGTCGAGGCCAGGTCCCCGGAGGCATCGATGCGCAGCACATGGTCCGCTGCACGGGTGAGCGCCTCGAGCGAGGCGATCAGCTGCTCGGCCTGGGCCGGCTCCACCCGGGCATCATTGGTCGCCTGCTCGGGGCGGGTGGGGGAGCGGCGGCGATCGCGCAGCCTGCGCTCGAGATCGGCGACGGGCAGCTCGAGCAGCACATGCGTGAAGCGGGCCGATTCCCGCTCCGCCAGCTCCGCGAGTGCTGCCGGGAACTCCGGACGGGCCAGGTACTGGCCGATGATCACGCCGCGCCCGGCACCCAGCTCGACCCGTGCCTGGTCGAGGATCAGCTCCCGCGCCCGCAACCCGGCCCCGCGCGGGTCGGAGGGCCAGCTGTCCAGGTCGTGCTTGACCACGTCCACGTCCAGCGCGCGCAGATCGGGGTGCCGGCGCGCTAGCGCGTCGGCGAGCGTGGACTTCCCGACCCCGGGAGGTCCGTTGAGCAGAGCGAGCACGGGGGGCGAGGGCGAGGGGCTGGGTGAGCTCACGACCCCATCATCTCCCGCTGAGCCGCGCCCGTGCGGCGCACGGCCCCACTGAGCCGCGCCCGTGCGGCGCACGGCCCAGTGTGAGCTGCGCCCGTGCGGCACACGTCCCAGTTGCGTTACTTGGCCAACCCGTTGGTAAAGTAACTGCATGATCTCTGACCCCCCGCACACCGCTGGTCGAGCACGCCCCGCTGACCGCCCCCGCGCTGCGCACCGTCCGTCCGCACGCGAGGCGATGCTCGACGCCGCCGAAGCCCACCTGGGGGCCGACGGCACCTTGACCCTGGACTCCGCCGCTCGTGCCGCCGGCGTCTCCAAGCCCGGTCTGATGTACCACTTCGCGACGAAGGAAGCGCTGCTCAACGCGATCCTGGACCGCATGATCTTCCGGTACGAAGCGGGCCTGCTCGCGTCGGTCGGGGGCGTGCCGGACAGCGGCGGCATGCCGCTCCGCGGCAACACCGATCCGGTGGACGACGGCCTCCGGGCGGACGCGGCGGACTTCTCACAGGTCCCGCTGGGCAATCGCCACCTCGCCTACCTTCAGTGGTCCTGCCAGGCGCCGCTGTCGCCGGCCGACCTGGTGATCTTCGCCGACCCTCACCTGCGGGTGTCGCTGACGGCCAGATGGCAACAGCAGCTGGACAGCTGGCTCCCCATCGCGGGGGACCTGCCTCGTGATCGGCAGGACCGGCTGCTGGCCGTGCGCCTGATGGGCGACGGGGTCTGGTTCAACCGTGCCAGCGGCATGCTCGAGGTCGACTCCTCTCGGGCCGCCGCACTGCGTCTGCTGGCCGAGGGGATCCTGGAGGGGGAGGCATGAGCACCTGGCTGTTCCTGATCGGGGCGATCCTCGCCGAGGTCATCGCCACCCTGAGCCTGAAGGCCGCCCTGGACCTGCCCGTGCTCTACCTCGTGGTGGCCGCCGGGTACGCGGTCACCTTCGTCCTACTGGCCCAGTCGCTGCGCCGGGGCATGGGGCTGGGAGTCGCCTACGGGATCTGGGGCGCCAGCGGAGTCACCCTCACCGCGGTCCTGGCCGCATTCCTCTTCGGAGAGGATCTCAACGCCGTGATGGGCCTGGGGGTCGCCCTGGTCGCCGCCGGGGTGTTCCTGGTGCAGACCGACACCCAGCGGGCACAGAGAGAACCGGTCAGCGACTCCGACTCCCGTGGCGACGCCGCCACCCGGTCACCGGGTGTGACGGTCGCTGGTGAGGCGGGTGAGCGATGAGCTGGCTGCTGCTGAGCTGTGCGATCGCCTCCGAGGTCGGCGGTACGCTCTCCCTGCGGGTCGCGGCGACCGGCCGACGCGCCTTCTACGGGGTGGTCGCCGGAGGCTACCTGATGGCCTTCGTGTTCCTGTCCGCCTCCCTCGCGATGGGCATGCCGCTGGGCGTCGCCTACGGCATATGGACCGCGGTGGGCATCGTGCTGACCGTCCTGCTCTCGAAGCTGCTGTTCGGCGAGTCGCTGACCGCGGTGATGGGCCTGGGCATCGCCCTGATCGTCGGTGGCGTGCTGTTGATCGAGCTGGGCGCCGCAGTGTGATCGAGCACGGAGGCGGGGCGCCGAGGGGCACCGGCCTGGCTACTATGCACGATAGTCACTATGGTCGGGGCCTATCCGGGCGCAGCCGCCCCGGGCAACCGCATGATCGGAGATCCCATGTCAGAGGTGGGCGCCGACGAGCCGTCGCAGCGCGCATCCGCAGGCCGCAGCCGCTGGCTGGTCCCGGCAGCGATCCTCCTCGTGATGGCGCTGCTGATCGCGGTCGTGCTCTGGATGGGGCGCGGCGGCGAGGACGGTGACACCGCCGCACCGGCCACCGACGAGCAGGTCGAGCAGGAGGACGTGGCCGAGCACCCGTCCGAGGTGGCCCAGCCGGACCTCAGCCACGAGGAAGCGCGCGATCCCGACGACCTGCTGGCCGAGGGCCCCGTCGACGCTCCCGTCGTCCTGGTCGTCTTCACCGACTTCCAGTGCCCCTACTGCGCGCGATGGTCGCATGAGACCCTGCCGGAGCTGCGCGAGTACGTCGACCGCGGCGAGCTGCGCATCGAGTGGCGGGACGTGAACATCTACGGAGACGATTCCGAGCGCGCCGCACGTGCCGCTCTCGCGGCCGCGAAGCAGGGCGGCCTGGAGGAGTACCACGACATGCTCTTCGACGGCGGCGAGATCCGCACCGGTGCCGAGCTCAGCGAGGACTCCCTGATCTCCCTGGCCGAGGAGCTGGGCCTGGACGCCGAACAGTTCGCCACGGACATGCGTTCCGAAGAGGTGGAGGAGACCATCTCGGCCAACGCCCAGCAGGGCGTCGAACTGGGGGCGATGTCGACCCCCTCGTTCCTGGTGGGCGGCACCCCGGTGGCAGGAGCGCAGCCGAGCGAGGTCTTCACCGACATGATCGACGAGGAACTCGCCGAGGCGGAGGGCTGATCGGTGGAGATCGGACTGCTGGCCGCCTTCCTCGGCGGAGCGCTGGCACTGCTGAGCCCGTGCGGAGCGCTCCTGCTGCCCGGGTTCTTCGCCTCGACCGTGACCACGCGGGCCCGGCTCCTGCCGCATGCGGTGGTGTTCTATCTGGGACTGGTGATCACCCTGGTGCCCCTCGGCATCGGCGCCGGCGCTCTGGGAGCCCTGCTCACCGGCCACCGCGCCCTGCTGATCGGCGGCACCTCGCTGGTGCTGATCGTGCTCGGTGCGGTGCATGCACTGGGACTGGGTTTCGATCTGAGCCGTATGCTTCCCGGCATCGATCGCGCCCAGCAGGCCTCGCACCGCGGCACCGGACTGCCGCGCACCTTCCTGCTGGGCGCGGTCGGCGGGGTCGCGGGGTTCTGTGCCGGCCCGATCCTCGGCGCGGTGCTCACCCTGGCCATGGGCCAGGGGAGCACGATCCTGGCAGGGATCCTGCTGGCCGCCTACGGTGCCGGGATGGTGGTGCCGCTGATGCTGCTGGCCGCGCTGTGGGAACGGTTGGGCCCCCGCGCCCGTTCGCTGATGCGCGGCCGGGAATTCACCGTCCTGGGCCGTCGCCTGCACACCACCACGGTCCTCACCGGGCTGGTGATCATCGCGCTGGGGATCCTGTTCTGGTCCACCAACGGTCTGGTGACCATGCCCTCGCTGATCCCCACCAGTGCGCTGGCCCGCTGGCAGGAGAACGTCGGCGTGCTCTCCAGCACCGGTGCTCAGATCGGAGTCATCGTCGCGCTCGCGCTGCTGGCCCTGGGGCTGTGGTGGCGCTGGGATCGTCGGCGCCACCTTCGGACCGAGCCCACCGTCACGCTCCCTGCAACCGGGCCGGTGAAGCGATGAGACGACGTGATCTCGCACTGTCGCTGCCGCTGGGACTGCTGATGCTCAGCGCCTGCGAGAGCTCGGGCGCCGGGGGCGGGCAGGACGATCCCACCAGCGCGCCCGACATCGCCGTCGACCCCGAGCCGACCGTGCTCGGGGAGAGGGCCGAGCCGCTCGACGTCACCGAGCTGCGGTTGCCGCTCGAGATGACCGTGATGATCGTGGTGGATCCGGGATGGACCGCCACGCCCCTCGAGCGGGACGGGCTCTTCCTCGGCTACCGAGAGGAGGTGGACCGTCTGCGGTTCATCGCGGCGGAGCAGGACGGCACCCTGCTGTGGGAGGCGCAGCGACCGCTCAGCTGCACCGGGTTCGCCCTCTCGGCCGACGCCGACGGCCGCGCGATCGCCGTGCTCGCCGACACCGGTTCCGGTCCCGGCGAGATGTCGCTGACCGCCTATGACCTGAGCACCGCCGAGACGCTCTGGGGGCCGACCGAGGTGCCGGGCCCCCAGGCCGGGCAGGGCCTGGTGTTCGCCGCGCCGGGGGAGGAGCCGATGGGAGAGGGAGGTCCGCGCATCGCTCTGGTGCCCGCGACCGGGGAGGCCGCGCTCGCCGACGGGGACCTGGACGACGGCCGGATCCTGGCCGAGCATGCGGGCACCATCGTCCACACCGAGGGCAAGGACCTGGTCGCAGCCGCTGCGGAGGACGCCGCCGAGCTCTGGCGCACCGCGCTGCCGGACGGGATCGACGCGCGAGGAGCCCGCATCGGGGGAGCGGCCGACCCCAGCACCGGGCTGGCCGTGCTGAGCGGGGCGGAGGGGCCTGGAGTCCTGGTCGACCTCTCCGAGGGACGAGTGGTCGCCGAGGAGGTCGAGGGCGCCGCCCATGACCATGGCCTCGACATCACGGTCGTCGCTGCGGGGAACGTGGTGCGAGGACTGGAAGCGGATGGTCAGGAGAGCTGGCGGCACGAGGATCCCGAGACCCTCGAGTTCATCACGGCCGGTGAGCGTCTGGCCTACGCCCGGCGCACCGAGGAGGGCACACTGGTGGTGCTGGACACCTCGCAGGGGGTGATGGTCCACCCCTACGACACCGATCTGTCCGGACCGCTGGGGGTGCCCGAGGTCTTCTCCGCGGAAGCGGCCGCCGCCGTGAACGTGGACGGCGCCCGCTACCTCGTCACGACCACATTGGACGAGGAGTTCGGGACGCGTTGACCAGGAGCAGGCGCGCCTGCGGCGATCTGGGCCTGACAGGTTCGACCAGCGGGGCCGCGGGATGTGCGGGCGCGGTGTCATCGTTGCCCTCCGGTCGAGGTGCAGCGGATCCGTCCGGGCGGCAGCCAGCGCGCTCACATGCGTTCGCGGGCATCGAAGCGGCGGCGGTAGGCGATGGGGCTCGTCCCGAAGGATGCCGCGAAGTTCTGGCGCAGCGTCACGGCGGAGCCGAATCCGCACTCCCCGGCGATCCTCTCGACGGGACGGTCGGTGGTCTCCAGCAGCCGGCGCGCCTCGTCCAGGCGGCGTGACCTCACCCATGCCGCCGGTGTCGTCCCCGTAGCGGCGGCGAAGTCACGGACGAAGGTGCGTTCGCTCATGTGGGCGACAGCGGCCAGGCGTTCGATCGTGAGCGATTCCTGGAGATGCTCGGAGGCCCACTCCAGGACGCGGGGGATCGTGCCGTCACCCGGCTCCTGGGGCACAGGGCGCTCGATGTACTGGGCCTGCCCACCTTCCCGGTGCGGCGCGATCACGAGGCTGCGGGCCACCTGGTTCGCCGTGTCGGCGCCCAGGCGGGAGCGCACGAGATGGAGGCAGGCATCGAGGCCCGAGGCGGTCCCGGCCGAGGTGAGCACGTCCCCGTGGTCGATGTAGAGCACCGAGTCGTCGAGGGGGATCTCGGGATGCCGATGCCGGAGCAGGTCGAAGGCATGCCAGTGCGTCACGGCGGACCGGCCGCGGAGCAGCCCCGCATCCACGAGCGGCAGCGCCCCGAGGCAGAGGCCGACGAGCGTCGCACCCCGCTGGTGGGCGGCGATCAGCATGCGCTGGGACGGGGCGGGCAGGGGGCGCCCGTCGGCGAACCAGGACGGCACGACGACGACGTCCGCCTCGGAGGCCGCCGGCAGCCCGAGCACCCCGGCGATCCGGTATCCCTCGGCCGTGCGCACAGAGCCCTTGCGGTCTGCGAACAGGAAGGTCTCCCAGGGGGCGAGTCCCTGCCGGGCCACTTCGTCGAAGACCATCTGCGGCACCGCCAGGTGGAACATCGTGATCTCATCGAAAGCGTAGATCCCCACGCGCATGACTTCTCCCCCCGGACGGCGTGAACTCATCGTACAGTGGCATTCGTGCCACTGGTGGGGGTGGTCTGCTGACCGCACGATGGGTGGTGCCGACAGCCCGTCGGCGAGACCGGACCCTTCATCAGGAGAGCATCATGACCGCACCCCGCCGCGCCCTCGTCCTCGTCGACATCCAGCAGGAGTACTTCAGCGGTGCGCTGGAGGTTCAGTTCCCGCCCCATGCCGACTCCCTGCCCCAGATCCTGCGAGCGATCGATGCCGCGAACGCCGCCGGTGCCCCGGTCCTGGCGGTCCAGCACACCCGGGGAGAGGGTGCGCCCGTCTTCGACCCCTCCTCCCCGGCTTTCGCGCTGCACCCCGAGGTCGCCGCCCGCCGCCGCGAGACGTGGAAGGGAATCGTCAAGCAGCACGGCTCGATCTACGCCGGCACCGACGTCGCCGCCTGGCTGCAGGAGCAGGAGGTCGACACCGTGACCCTGGTCGGCTACATGACCAACAACTGCATCCTGGCCTCAGCCGTGGAGGCCGAGCGCCTCGGCGTGAACACGGAGGTGCTCAGCGATGCGACCGGCGCCATCCACCTCGCCAACGAGGTCGGATCCGCCGACGCCCAGACGGTGCACACGACCCTGATGGCGCTGCTGAACTCGAATCTGGCCACCGTGGCGACGACACACGAGTGGCTCGGCGCGCTCGCCGCGCAGCGCCCGCTGCCGGGCAGTGACCTGGTCAGCTCCGCGACCGCCGGGGCCCGGGCGTTCCCCGGCGCCTGACCCCGGGCAGGTCCCGGCACGCAGCGACGGTCCCGGTGGACCTGCGCCAGGCTCCCGGCGGGCCGCCGGGAGCCTGGCAGGCAACCAGGGCCCGGAGGGCCGGGCCGACGAGCGGTGGGACTGAGCGGGCCCGCCCGGTGACCGTCAGCGGCGGGTACGGAGGGCGGCGACGGTCCTCTCGGGGTGCAGATCCAGACGTCGCAGCAGCTGAGCGTTCAGCGCCACCACCACGGTGGACAGGGACATCAGGACCGCACCGACGGACATCGGAAGCACGAACCCGATCGGGGCGAGGACGCCGGCTGCGAGCGGGACCGACAGCAGGTTGTACCCGGCGGCCCACCACAGGTTCTGCTTCATCTTCCGATAGGTGGCGCGGGAGAGCTCGATCACCGAGAGCACGGAGCGGGGATCGGAGCTGGCCAGCACGACGCCCGCCGAGGCGATCGCGACGTCCGTGCCGGCACCGATCGCGATGCCGACGTCGGCCTGGGCGAGGGCCGGGGCGTCGTTGACGCCGTCGCCGACCATCGCGACCTGTTTGCCCTCATGCTGGAGCTGCGTGACCTTCTCGGACTTGTTCTCGGGTCGCACGCCGGCGAAGATGCGGTCGATGCCGAGCTCATGACCGACGCTCTCGGCCACCGCCTGGGCGTCACCGGTGATCATCACGACCTCGATGCCCTGGTCGTGCAGGGCGTCCACGGCCTCGCGGGACTCGGGCCGCACCTCGTCGGTGAGCTTGAGGCCCCCGATGACCTCGCCGTCCCGCAGCACATGGAGGATGATCGCCCCGTCCTCGCGCCAGGTGGCGGCCTCTTCGACCTCGTCCACGCCGGTCTCCTCGAGCAGGCGGGGGCCGCCCACGCGGATCTCGTGCCCATCGACCTGGGCCTTCACGCCCAGGGCGGGGGTGGAGCTGATGTCGGTTCCGGCCGGCGCCTGCACGCCGTCGGCCTGCGCCCGGCCGACGATGGCACGGGCCAGGGGGTGCTCGCTCTCCGCCTCGGCCGCGGCCGCCAGCGCCAGCACCTCGTCCTCCTGCGCGCCGACGACCTCGACGAGCGCGGGCTCGCCCTTGGTGAGGGTGCCGGTCTTGTCGAACAGGACCGTGTCGACCGTGCGCATGGCCTCGAGGGCCAGGCGATCCTTCACCAGCACGCCTCCGCGGGCGGCCCGCTCGGTGGCGATGGAGACCACCAGCGGGATCGCGAGTCCCAGGGCGTGGGGGCAGGCGATCACCAGGACGGTCACCGTCCGCACGACGGCGGCATCGGGCATCCCGAGCAGCGACCAGATGGTCGCGGTGATCACGGCGGCGCCCAGCGCGAACCAGAACAGCCAGGCAGCGGCCGTGTCCGCGATCCGCTGGGCGCGCGAGGAGGAGTTCTGAGCCTCGGTCACCAGGCGCTGGATCCCAGCCAGCGCGGTGTCGTCGCCTACCGCGGTGACCTCGATGCGCAGATTGGAGTCGGTGGCGACGGTGCCGGCCACGACCTGGTCGCCGGCCTCGCGCGACACCGGGCGCGATTCGCCGGTGACCATGGATTCGTCCACATCGGCACGGCCCTCGCGGATCGTGCCGTCGGCGGGGACGCTCGCCCCGGGGCGCACGAGCACCAGGTCCCCGCGGCGCAGCTCGGCCGGGGGCACGCTCACGACCTGCTCGTCCTCGATGCGTTCGGCCTCGTCCGGCAGCAGCGCGGCCAAGGAGTCCAGCGCCGAAGTCGTCTGGGCGAGGGAGCGCATCTCGATCCAGTGCCCGAGCAGCATGATGACGATCAGCAGCGCGAGCTCCCACCAGAACTCGAGCTGGGAGTCCAGGAGCCCCACGGCAGCCCCCCAGGAGGCGAGGAAGGCCACCGTGATGCCCAGTCCGATCAGCAGCATCATCCCGGGCGCGCGGGAGCGGATCTCCGAGAACGCTCCGGTCAGGAAGGGACGGCCGCCCCAGACGTACATGACCGTGCCCAGGATCGGGGCGATCCACATCGCCCCGGGGAACCCGGGCGTCTCGTAGCCCAGGAGCGTCGCGAACATCGGGGAGAACCCGACGACCGGGACCGCGAGGACCAGGTTGATCCAGAACAGCCGCCGGAACTGCGCCACATGATCGCCGTGGCCCCCATGGCCGCCATGCCCCCCGTGACCGCCATGCCCCCCATGGCCGTCGTGCTCTTCATGCCCGCCGTGCCCGTCGTGGCTGCTGTGCTCTACGTGGGCCTCGTGGCGGCTCGGGGCGGCCTCTGCGGTGCGCGTCCGGGGTGGGTGCTGACCGGCCTCGTCGGCGGGAACGGTGGGGGAGGCCTGACTGTGCTGCGGGTGGTCGTGACCGGGCGGTGTCGCAGCTCCTCCATGATCGTGACGACGGGATCGATGAGCAGCATCCATGGCCGCCATGATATACCCCCAGGGGGTATGTGTCGAGAGTGGATCCGGTGGCCGGTGACCGCGCGGTCCGACCTCACTCGGGGAGCACGCACCCTGCCAGCATCACCTGCAGGTAGGACAGGTGCACGCAGATCGTCACGATGGTCAGCCCGAGCATCAGCAGGGCCAGCGCCGACAGCGGAGCCAGCGCAGCACCGCCCCGAGCGGGGGCGACCAGTTGCCTGATGCGGTCTGGGCCACCCGCATGCAGCAGGGCGGCGGGTCCTCCCGGGCGGGCCGGGAGCGGACCCGGATGGGCCGGGGCGCCGATCTTCAGCAGCGCGCTCGCCAGTGCCGGGGTCCCGGAGCAGGCGCGTGCGCGGGAGTCGGCTGCGATCTCGAGGTAGTGGGGGGCCGCGTCGGCGATCGCTCTGGCCAGCGGGATCCACCGCAGCGGCTCCGTGACAGCTCCCAGGACCGACAGGATCAGATGGTGCCTCTGCTGCAGGTGCGCCTGTTCATGGGCGAGGACGGCCGTGAGCTCCCGGTCAGCCAGCTGTCCGCGCAGCCCGTCGGAGATGACGATGCCCCCCTTGCTGCGAGGGAGCGCGAAGGCCAGCGGGCGGGCATCGCGCAGCAGCCAGACCTCATGGCCGGCGACCCGAGTCCTCCGGGCGGAGCCGACGATCCTCGCCGACAGCGAGCGGGCCTGCCGATGAGAGGCCAGCAGGTGGTGCAGGAGGCGGCCGAGCAGCAGCGTGGCGCCCAGGGCGGGCAGCAGCATCAGCAGGGCGACGGGCAGGCCCGTCTGGACGGTGTGTCCCGCGGCGAAGGGGGATGAGGCAGCCAGACATCTCTGGCAGACCTCCCCGTAGGCGCCGGGGAGCAGACGCGGGCCGCTGAGGGACCACGCCAGGACCAGGCTCAGCGCTGCGGCTGCCAGCAGCCAGGCGGCCATCCCGGCCAGCAGCAGGGCGACCGCCAGGCGTGGGATGCGCATCAGCAGCGGGGCCGCCGCCCGCAACAGCAGCGGGCCGCACAGGCCGCTCACCCCCAGCAGCACTGCGATCACGGCCGGAGCGCCCAAGGCGGTCATGAGCCGTCTCCCTGCCCGGCCGCGTCGGCCCGGCCGTCGGTGCCTCGTCGCCCGGACGGCTCCTGCTGCTGCAGATACTCCCGCAGCAGCTCGACATCGTCGGGCTCCATCGTCTGCACGAAGTGCAGGATCGAGGCCGTGCGGTCGTTGCTGGTCGACAGGGCGTGCTCCATGGCGCGCGCGGCGTGCATCGACCGGGAATGCCGGGGTGAATACCGCACGGAGCGGCCGTCACGACGCGAGCGCACCATGTCCTTGCGGTCGAGGTTCGACAGCACGGTGGCGATGGTGGTGTAGGCGTGCACATCGCCGAGAGCGCTGATCAGCTCGCGGACCGTGAGGTCACCGTCGTCCCACAGCACCTCCATGACCTGGCGCTCCAGCGCTCCCAGCGGAACCGGCCCGAGATGATGCGCGGAGGCGGCGGCGCGGGTCATGGTGCGACCCTCGGCGACGTCCGCCGCGTGCTCGGCCACTGCCTCATGAGTTCCATGGGACCACTATGCGTCATCGGCGACCATGGTGTCCGGCGGCGCAGTGGCCGGGCGGCCCGGTGGCCCGGTGGCCCGGAGGCCCGGTAGCCCGGAGGCCCGGGGCCTCACCCTGGCGCGAGGCCCCCGGCCACCCCTGGTGCGCGCCAGCCCCGCCGCTGTCCGGCCGACCCTGGTTGCCGCCGGTTGCCGTTGGCTCGGGTAGCATCGAGCCCACCGTGGTCGTGACGTCGGCATCGAAGGAGGGGCGCAGGTGACAGCCAAGCGCGTGACGATCTACGACGTCGCCCAGCAGGCCGGGGTCGCCCCCTCCACTGTCTCGCGTGCCTTCTCCCGGCCCGGCCGCGTCAGCGCTGCCACCCACGCCAAGGTGATGACCGCCGCGAAGCAGCTGGACTACCGCACCTCCACCCCGGAGACCCAGGAGCGCAGCGAGCGCCACCAGCGGCTGGGCATCGAGGTGCCGGACCTGACCAACCCCTACTTCGCCGAACTGGTCTCCGGGATGCAGGAGGCCGCCCACGAGAACGGCTACCTCCTGCTGTTGCTGGACTCCACCGAGGACGAGGCGCGTGAGCGGCAGAGCCTCGAGAGCGCCATCAACGTCGTCGACGGCATCGTCCTGGCCGGGACGCGATTGTCGGACGCCACCCTGAACCACCTCACCAAGCGCATCCCCGTGGTGGTCGCCAACCGCCGAGTAGCGGGCCTGGACTCCGTGACCCCCGACTACGAGCACGGCATGGGCCAGGCCATGGCGCACCTGGCTGAGACCGGCGCCCGTACCGTCACCTACATCGCGGGCCCGGTGAACTCCTGGTCCGACGGGGAGCGCTGGCGTGCGGCCCGGGTCGCCGCCCGCGCCCACGGGCTGCTGATCCGGCGCCACGGTCCCTTCGCGCCCACCACCTTCGGTGGCGAAGAGGCCTTCGAGCAGTTCACCGGCGCCCTGCCTGACGCCGTGATCTGCTATAACGACCTGTGTGCGGTGGGTTTCCTGATCTCGGCGCTGCGGGCCGGGGTGCGGGTCCCGGCTGACCTGTCCGTGGTGGGCCACGACGACATCGACCTCTCGCGGTTCATCGGCGGAGGGCTGACCACACTGGTCACCCCGAAGCGTGCCCAGGGCCGCGCAGCCGTCGAGCGACTGGTGCGCCGTCTCGAGAACCCGTCGGCCCACCGCACCCCGGTCGAGGGCTCGCTGCCGATGCGGCTGGTGCCACGCGCCTCCACCGGACCCCGTGAGCAGCGCTGACCACGACCGGACGCGCCGACGAACCGATTGAACCGACGGGACTGCCTGGACCGACTACCGAGCGGCAACCCGTGACAACCCCGTGCCGCGCCCGGCGCGGCACAGCCAGGATGGAGACATGAGCAAGGACGCCTACACCCCGCATCCGGACCGACTGCTGCCCACCGACCCCGCCGTGCGGGAGATCGCCCGCGGCCTCTACGAGCGGATGCGCGATCAGCCGATCATCTCCCCCCACGGGCACGTGGACCCGCGCCTGCTGCTCGATGACGAGCCGTTCCGCGATCCGACCTCGCTGTTCATCACCCCGGATCACTACGTCAACCGGCTCATGTTCTCGCGCGGCGTGGACCTGGCCGATCTGGGCGTCGGCCGCGGACCGCTCGACGAGGCCGATTCCCGCACGGCCTGGCGCCTGCTGGCCGAGCACTGGCACGCCTACGCGGGCACCCCGTCCCGGCTGTGGATCGAACATGAGTTCCACGAGGTGTTCGGCCTGGAGACCGTGCTCTCGCCCGCCACGGCCGATGACATGTACGACGCGATCGCCGAGAAGCTCAGCCGCCCCGAGTTCCGGCCCCGCGCCCTGTTCGAGCGCTTCGGCATCCAGGTGCTCGCCACCACCGACGACCCGGTCGACGACCTCGCCCCCCACACGGCCCTGGCGGAGGACGCGTCCTTCACCGGCAGCGTCATCCCCACCTTCCGCCCGGACAAGTACCTCGAGCCGGCCCGCCCCGACTTCCGCGAGCTGACCGAGGCTCTGGGCGAGGCTGCCGGTGAGGACACCAGCACCTACGACGGATACACGGAGGCCATGCGTCGTCGGCGCCTCTACTTCCGCGACCACGGCGCGGTCTCCACCGACCATGCCCACACCGATCCCGGCACCACCCGGCTGCCCGTCGAGGACGCCCGCCGCCTGTACCTGCAGGCCCGTGAGGGCTCGATCGCCGCGGCCGACGCCACCGCCCTGCGCCGGCACCTGCTGGCCGACCAGGCCCGCATGGCAGCCGACGACGGCCTGGTGATGACCCTGCACCCCGCCGTTCTCCGCAACCACCACCAGGGCATCTTCGACAGCTTCGGGCCCGACGTCGGCTTCGACATCCCGTTGCCGGTCGACTATGTCCGCGGCGTCCAGCCGATGCTCAACGACGTGGGCCTGGACCCGAACTTCCGGACCGTGCTGTTCACCATCGACGAGACCGTCTTCTCCCGCGAGATCGCGCCGCTGGCCGGGGTCTACCCCTCCGTCTACGCCGGCGCGCCCTGGTGGTTCATCGACGCGCCCGACGCGATCCTGCGCTACCGCCGCGCGGTCTCCGAGACCATCGGCTACAGCCGCACCAGCGGTTTCATCGACGACACGCGGGCGTTCTGCTCGATCCCCGCCCGCCACGACATGGCGCGCCGCCTGGACGCCAACCACCTGTCCACGCTGGTCGCCGAGCACCGGATGCGTCACGAGGACGCCGCCGCGATCGCCGAGTCCGTTCCCGACCAGCAGCCCCGTGAGGTGTTCAAGCTCCCGTCCGCGGGCACCAGCACCGGAGAGGACCAGTCCTGATGACCGACGCTCCCACCACTCCCGCCGGCGCCGCTCCGGCCGGCCGCCCCGCCGCCGACGAAGGCCGCCTGGTCCACCTGGGCATCGGCAACTTCGCGCGCGCCCATACTCTGTTCGCCACCCAGCGCGCCGGCGGCTGGACCGTCAGCGCCTTCACCGGCCGCTCTGCGCGGATGGCCGATGCGCTGAACGCCCAGGACGGCAAGTACGGCCTGATCGTGCGCGGCCCCGAGGACGACGAGGTCGAGATCATCGACGTCATCGACGAGGTCCACCCCGCCTCCGACGTGGACGCCCTGGTCCGTCTGATCGCCGACCCCTTCACCGCCGTGGTCACCCTGACCATCACCGAGAAGGGCTACAGCGCCGGCAACGACCCCGCGGAGTCCGCCCCGGCCCGCCTGGCGCTCGGCCTGAAGGCGCGGCGCGAGGCAGGCGTGGAGGAGCCGATCGCGCTGCTGTCCTGCGACAACCTGAGCGGCAACGGCGACGTGCTGCGCGAGGCCGTGCTGGCCGCGGCCGACGAGGAGACCCGCGCCTGGTTCGACGACCATGTCGACGTCGTCTCCACCATGGTCGACCGGATCACCCCCTCGGCCGGGGAGCAGGAGGGTCGCCTGGTCGCCGAGCGCACCGGGCTGGCCGACCAGGTCCCGGTGGTCACCGAGCCGTTCACCGAATGGGTCGTCCAGGACACCTTCCGGGGCCGCCGCCCCGCCTGGGAGAAGGCCGGGGTCCAGTTCACCGACGACGTCGAGCTGCACGAGCTGCGCAAGCTGCGCCTGCTCAACGGCTCGCACACGCTGATGGCCTACGCCGGGCAGGTCGCCGGCTGCGAACGCGTGGACGAGGCGATCTCCCACCGTGAGGTGCGGGCGCTGGTGGAGTCGCTGTGGGACGAGGCCCGCTCGACGCTGTCGCTGCCCCCCGCCGAGCTGGATGCCTACACCTCCGCCCTCGAGGAGCGCTTCCGCAACCCGCGCCTGGCCGACTTCCTGATCCGGATCGCCGCCGACGGCTCCGCCAAGCTCCCCGTGCGTGTGCTGCCGGTCATCGCCGAGCGGGGCGGGCCGAGCCAGGCCCCCGGCTCGGTGGCTGCCGTCGCCGCCTGGACCACCTGGGTCACCGATCGGGTGCATGCCGGTCACGAGGTCGCCGACCCGCAGGCCGAGGCCATCGGGAAGGCCGTGGCCCTGTCCGAGGACACCGAGCGCGTCACCGCCCTGCTCGCTCTCCTGGGCGTCGCGGGCGACGACGCACTGGTCCCGGCCGTCGCCACCGAGGAAGAGCGCCTGCCCCGCCCCTGAGCTGCGGTGCAGCCCACGCTCATGTGCACTGGGGAACCATCTCCGGTTCCCTGGTGCGCATGAGCGTGTCCCGGCGGATTTGGCGTCATCGTCTCGGTTCCTCGGTATGGGCAGGTCGCGCATCGGCGCCCCGACATGGACCAATCGGCCCAGGAACTCTGCCGGCTCCCGCAGATCCCTGTCGGCAGCTCGGACGACCCGCCACCCCATCTCGTGCAGGACATCGTCCTTCCGTCTGTCCGCCCGGTGCCGCTTTCGGTCGGTGCTGTGCCAGAAGCCGTCGTACTCGATCGCGATCCGCAGCTGCGGCTATGAGAGATCGAGACGGAATCGCTCCCCCGTGGCCGGGGCCCTGACCTCGTGATTGATGTCGGGTTCGCCGAATCCGGAGCGTTTCAGCAAAAGGCGCATCTCGGTCTCCTGGGGGGATTCGACCCGCTCTCGCGCATCCCCCAGTGCGACCCGGACGCGTTTGATGCCGTGGATCCCTCTGGCTTCCTCCGCCTGGCGTCGCAGACCCCGCAGCGACGGCTTCGGGCGGATGAGCGTGGCCACGCTCACGAGCTGGTCGCAGCACGCGACGAGCTGGTCGTGGTCGAGCATGCCCGAGAGCTCGCACAGCATGGCGATCGGGCTGCTCAGCTCCAGCCCACGAGCCCGTATCGGATCGGGCTCGGTGCGTGTGTGCACCACGACGCGGGCTCCGGCGCGGCGGCGATGCGCCAGCGGGACCGTGCAGTGGAGGGCTTCTGCCTGGGCATGTTCGAGAGGCGACGGGAGCGGCACCTTGAGGAGCTCGGCGGCCGTGGTGTGGCTGATGACCGCGCCGGGGATGACTTTCCGCTGGAGGATGCGGGCGATGAGCTGGAGCTCGGCGGGCGCGGTGGAGGGCGTCATGAAACCAGGGATCACCTCGACGAACTCCTCCGAGGCGAGACGACGTGAATGCACGCCGCGTGCCGTGAGCTCGGCGCGGCTCAGCAGGCTGCGGGGGTTCGGGGACCAGAGCGGAGGTGCCATGGTGCGAAGCTACGCAGCGGCGCGCATCCACATCTCGTCTCCGGTCCGGGATGTGGATGACAGGCTCTGGGGAGGACAGACGGCGGTGGTGCCACGCAAACCCAAGCCCCGCCCCGCCCCCGCACGCCCCCCGGCGGTTATGTGCATTCCAGAACCGCCAGTGGTTGCCCAGCGCACAAGACCACTGTCGGCGCGGGGGCTTTGAGCGTGCCGGCTCAGGCCAGGTCGGCCAGCTTCTCGAAGCGCTCGAGGCGCTCGCGGTAATAGTCGGCGTGGGCGGCGACCGGCTCGACGCGCTCACGCACGGGCACCGGGTCCGGGGCCACGTCGGGAGCGGCCTGCTCGAGGGCCAGCACGGCCGAGCCGCGCATGGTCGAGCGGGAGACGGCCACGTG
>DWZH01000019.1 GCA_019118275.1 Candidatus Brachybacterium merdavium
GATGAACTCGATCAACGCCGCACAGCGTGACCGCGTCGCCGCACAGTCCCTCGCCGAGGCGGACAAGATCAAGCGCGTCACCCAGGCGGAGGCCGAGGCCGAGTCCAAGCGCCTCCAGGGTGAGGGCGTGGCCGCGCAGCGGAAGGCGATCGCCCTCGGTATCGCCGAGCAGTACGAGATGCTCCGCAAGGTGGGCATCGAGAACTCCGCCGAGCAGCTGCTGCTGATGACGCAGTACTTCGACACCATGCAGGACGTGGCCCGCAACGCCCGCTCCAACGTGCTGTACCTGCCCTCGAACCCGGGGGCCGTCGGCTCGATGGGCGAGGAGATCCGCACCGCGATGCTGCAGTCCCAGGCGGCCGCCGAGGCCAGCCAGGACGCTGACGTCGCCGACGCCGAGAACCGCAAGCGCCACGCCGCCGACACGCAGCGTGCGCAGCAGCAGGCCCGGGCCGAGCGCGCCCGCCAGCAGGCCGAGCAGCGTGCCCGCGAAGCCAGCCAGCAGGCCCCCGAGGGCTACCCGGGCGGGGAGATCCCGCCGTGGGCGCACCCGGGCAGCGGCGACCTGGGCTGAGCGATGACCGAGCGGCCCCACATCGTGCTCGTCTGCGTCGACGAGATGAGGGCGGATGCGATGGGGGTCGCCGGGAACCCCCACATCGACACCCCCAACCTCGACGATCTCGCGCGCGGCGGATACCGCTTCACCCGCGCCTATTCCGCCACCCCCACGTGCGTGCCCGCGCGCGTCGCGATGTTCACCGGGAAATCGCCCTCCCTGCATGGCCGCTACGGCTACCGGGAGGGGATCTCCTTTCCGGAGGCGTACCCCGTCACGCTGCAGTCCACGCTGCGGGAGGCGGGGTACCAGAGCTTCGGCGTCGGGAAGATGCACGTGTTCCCGGACCGGGCCCGCTGCGGCTTCGACGAGGTGCTGCTGCACGACGGCTTCCTGCACACCTCGCGCCGGCTGAGCCGGGGCCCGTCGGCGATGATCGACGACTACGTGGACTTCCTGCGGCGGGAGACCGGTGATCCGCGCGCCGACTACCAGGAGACCGGGATCGGCTGCAATGCGATGACGGCCCGGCCGTGGGAGCGCGAGGAGCGGCTGCACCCCACCCGCTGGGTCGCGGACGAGTCCTTCCGCTTCCTCGAGCGGCGCGATCCCACCCGGCCCTTCTTCCTGTACATGTCCTTCCACCGTCCGCACGCCCCCTTCGATCCGCCCGGGTGGCTGTGGGACAAGTACCGCGCGCGCTCGGGGCCCCGGCGGCGGATGGGCGACTGGGTGTCCCGCTTCGATCAGCACCGGCGCGATCACGGCGTCGAGGCGGAGTTCGGAGCGCAGAAGGAGTCCGTCCACGAGGACGTGCGGGCCGGGTACTACGGCAGCATCGAGTTCATCGACCAGCAGATCAATCGGCTGCGCGAGAAGCTGTCGGACGAGGGCCTGGCGGACAACACGATCATCGCCTTCGTCTCCGACCACGGCGAGATGCTCGGCGACCACGACATGTACCGCAAGTCGGTGGCCTACGAGGGCTCGGCGCGCATCCCCTTCCTGCTGCACATCCCGCCGGCCCTGCGGGAGGGCTGGGGCGAGGGCGGGGAGGTCGACGCGATCGCCGAGCTGCGCGACGTGATGCCGACCCTGCTGGACGCGGCCGGGGTGCAGATCCCCGAGAGCGTCGACGGCCGGAGCCTGCGCCCGGCGCTGGCGGCGCGGGAGCCGGTGCGCGAGCATCTGCACGGCGAGCACCTGATCGGCTCCCTGGGCCGGCACTCGATGCAGTGGATCCGCTCGCAGCGCTACAAGTACGTGTGGCTCTCGGGTGACGGCCACGAGCAGCTCTTCGACCTCGAGGCCGATCCCGGGGAGCTGCACGACCTGGCCGCTGACCCCGCGCACGCCGAGGAGCTGGTCCGGCACCGCCGGTGGCTGGTCGAGGAGCTGCGCGGCCGCGAGGAGGGCTACGTCGACGGCGATCGGCTCGTAGCGGGCCGGACGCCGCAGTCCGAGGCGTCCTGGGTGCAAGACCACGCGCTCCTGTGACCATGCAGCCCTCGCCGCGTCCCCCGTCAGCCCCGCCGGCGCATCCGGTCGCTCCGGAGATCAGCCGCGGGTACGGATGGCTGGTGCTGGGCGGCGCGCTGGTGTGGGCGGCGCTGGTCGCGCTGGTGCTCATCGCCTTCGGCTCCCTCCTGTCGAGCCTGGTGCTGGCCGTCGGCGAGGTGAAGACCCCGACCCCGGACGGAGAGCGGCGGGCCGAGATAGCGGGGGCCGTGGGACTGGCCACGGGTATCGGCGCGCTGGTGATGCTGGTGCTCTCGCTGGTGCTGGACCTGGCTGCGGCCGTGGCGTCGATCGGCAGGCTGGACGGACGGCGCGGCGACCGGGCGGTGCCGATCATCACGCTGGTCTCGGTGACGATCTCCCTGCTGCTGCCCCTCGCCCTGGCCGTCGCCGCGCTGGGGGCATCCCTGGTCGAGCTCACCCAGGTCACCGCCCTGCTCATCTGGCTGCTGTTCATGGTGGTCCTGGTCGCGGCGCCGCTGATCCGGGTCGGGCAGGGCGTGGCCGGGGTCATCCGTCTGATCACCGGGGAGCCCGCGCGACCCACGCCGCCACCGGCCGCCCACGGGCGCTTCGGGTGGTGACGGGCTGCGCTCCCGAGCGACCTCCAGCGGGCTCGCCTGCTCCCTTCCACGTCACCCGGGTGCGCGGTAGCCTGACCCGACTCAACGGCGATGCTCGCGCGTCGTGCGGGAGGAGAGGCTGTGTTCGAGGCGGAGATGCTCGATGTCCCCCAGCGTGCCCGGACCGGAGACCTCCCTGCGGAGACGAGGGTCGCCGCCCTCGTGAGGGAGGCCCACGCGCGCTACGCGGCTTCGCAGGACGGCACCGTCGCGGACTACATCCCGATCCTGGGCGAGGCGGATCCGCGGCTGTTCGGTCTCTCGCTCACCGAGGTCGACGGGACCGTCCATCACGCCGGCGACGCCGATGTCGCCTTCTCCGTCCAGTCGATCTCCAAGGCCTTCGTGCTCGCCCTGGTGTGTGAGTCGATCGGACACGAACAGGTCCACCGCACCGTCGGCGTGAACAACACCGGCCTGCCGTTCAGCTCGGTGATCGCCCTCGAGCTCAACGAGGGCAGCCCCATGAATCCGATGGTCAACGCCGGCGCGATCGCCACCACGGCCCTGATGCCCGGCGAGACGGCCGAGCAGAAGTGGCGCGCGGTGCAGGAGGGCCTGAGCCGGTTCGCCGGGCGGCCGCTCGAGATCGATCAACAGGTGCTGCATTCCGAAATCGCCTCGAACCATCGCAATCAGGGCATCTCCGAGCTGCTGACCTCCTATGGACGCCTGCGCGGGCAGCCCGAGGAGATGGTGGAGATCTACACCCGGCAGTGCTCCTTGCTGGTCACCGCCGACGATCTGGCCGTCATGGGCGCCACTCTCGCCGATGGCGGCGTCAATCCGCGCACTCGGCAGCAGGTCGTCTCCCCTGAAGTGTGCCGGGACACCCTGTCCGTTCTCGCCGCCTGCGGGATGTACGAGCGCTCCGGGGAATGGCTCTTCGAGATCGGGGTTCCGGCGAAGTCGGGGGTGTCGGGCGGGATCGTGGCCATCGCACCCGGCAAGGGTGCCCTCGGGGCGTTCTCCCCGCGCCTGGACCGCGCCGGCACCAGCGTCCGAGGTCAGCGGGCCTGCGCCTTCCTCTCCCGGTCGCTCGGCCTGAACCTCTTCGCCTCCCGGATCCATCCCCCGAAGGGCAGCGACATCGATGAGTGAGACCATCGCGACCGACGAGGGGGACGCCTCTCAGCCGCGTGCGTCGTGGACGCCGATGATCGGTCTTTTCCTGGCACAGGTGCTGATGTCCTTCAACGTCGCGGCGCTGCCGATCTCCCTGGGCGGGATGGTCGAGGACTTCGGGGTGCCACCCACCGTCGCCAGCTCCACCATCGTGGTCTACGGTCTGGCGGTGGCTGCGCTGGTGATGACGGGTGCGAAACTCGGCCAGCGGATCGGCTGGGCTCTCATCTTCCGCTGCGTGCTGGGGGTGTTCGCCGCCTCGTCCCTGGCCATGATCCTGTCCCGCACGGTGACCTGGGCGATCATCGGACAGCTGCTGGCCGGGGCAGCGGCTGCGATCATCGTGCCGGCGCTGGTCGCGCTGATCGCGGAGAACTACCGCGGACCGCAGCAGGCCACCGCCGTCGGCTCCCTGGGCTCGGCGCGCGCATTCTCGGGGGTCAGCGCGTTCCTGATCGGAGGCACGCTGGGCACCTTCGTGGGCTGGAGGCCGATCTTCGTCATCACCCTGGCGCTGGCGATCGTCGTCTTCGCCCTGAGCTTCTCGCTGCGCTCGGATCGCGGGGATCGCTCGATCCGCATCGACCTGGTCGCCTCCGTCCTGATCGGCGCGGCGGTCGTGATGCTCACGCTGGGCTTCAACAATCTCAACGCCTGGGGGCTGGTGGTCGCCGAGGACACCGCGCCGCTGTCGATCCTCGGGCTGTCACCGGCCCCGGTGCTGGTGGTGCTCGGTCTCGTGCTCGGCCAGCTGTTCTTCCTGTGGACCCGCCGGCGCATGCAGCAGGGCAGGGTCCCGCTGGTGGACCTGAGCGTGCTGGGCAGCGGCCGGGAGCGCTCGGCGGTGTACGCGATGTTCATCATCGTCGCGATGGAGGCGGCGGTGAACTTCACGGTGCCGATCTACATCCAGGTGGTCCAGGGACGCACAGCGCTGGACACCGCGCTGGCGATGATGCCCTTCAACCTCACCGTCTTCGTGACCGCCACGCTGATCGTGCGGTTCTACCAGCGGTTCGCGCCCCGCACGATCGCCCTGTTCTCCTTCGTCCTGACCACGCTCGCCCTGATCTGGCTGGCCGCCGTGGTCAACAACAACTGGGAGTCGCTGCCGACCGTCCTGGGCCTGATCGTCTTCGGTATCGGCCAGGGCGCCCTGGTCACGCTGGTTTTCAACGTCCTGGTCACCGCCGCCCCGAAGCATCTGGCCGGAGATGTCGGCTCGATCCGCGGCACCACCCAGAACCTGGCCTCGGCCGTCGGGACCGCCATGATGGGGGCGGTTCTGGTCCTGGTCCTCGGAGTCGGCATCGGCCGGGCGGTGACCGAGCATCCCCAGCTGCCCGATGAGGTGGTCGCACAGGTCGATCTGGATCAGGCCAACTTCATCAGCAACGACGACCTGGACGAGGTGCTCTCCCGCACCACGGCGACCCCGGAGCAGGTCGACGCCGCCGTCGCCCTCAACGAGGAGCAGCGTCTGCGCACGCTGAAGATCGGATTCCTGATCCTGGCGGGGATCAGCGCCGCCGCCGCGCTGCCGGCCTCCCGGCTGCCGCGCTACACGCCGGGCGAGATCCCCGATCCCAGCGAGGAATGACAGCGGGAGCATCACCCGCGCAGCCGCCTGGACGTCACCGCGGTGCGCCTGGGCCCGCACTGTCGTACCGCTCCCCTAGGCTGAGCGCGGCGGGTCGACGGTGCCCGTCCCGGGGCAGCAGGCCGCGGCACGGTGAGCACCGACAGTGAGGGGCGGGACAGGATGCAGATCGACTTCGGGTGGTCGGCCGATGGTGCCGGCTGGGCTGACGCCTCCACGGCCCGCGGCCGGGCCGGCCACGTCCGTATGGGCCCGCGGGCGCTGCTCCAGCTCCTGCAGACCCGGCTCGGCCTGACCAGACCGCCGGTCGAGGGAGCGGTGCGGATCGCCCAGTACCTGCGGCTGATCGAGCGGCACCTGGCGACGCCATCCGGGGCGCGGTCGTTCTGGCCCGCACGGTCCTTCGCCGTGGATCCGTGGTCCACCGCTTCTCAGCTGCTGCGCTGGCGCGATGCCACCGTCGAGGCCGGCTGGCGGATGGGGGCGCAGCCGGCGGAGCGGCACGAGGGACTGCCCCCGCGTCTTGAGGCGCTGCGGGCCGTGGAGTCGCTGGTCGTGGTGGGGATGCCCGGCACCCAGGGGACCGACGGCCGCGCCGCGACCCTCAGCCCCTCGACGGCCGACGACCTGGCCGAGCTGATCGCACTGCTCGAGGAGCAGAATCGTGAGGGCAGCACCTGGCCGCTGGGTGTCGACGCGCTGACCCTGCAGGAGGACTCAGCGCGTCTGCCAGGCTTGTGGCCGCGCCTGTTCGAGCTGCTCGGCGCGGCCGGCGTGGCGATCACCGACGCTTCCCCTGACCCCGCTGCCGCCTCGGAACCAGGCTCCGCCCCCGAGCTGGTGGTGGTGCAATGCCTGGACGAATGGTCCGCGGCCGATGTCGCCGCCCGCTTCCTGGCGGCCGGGCAGGGCGAGAACGGCGAACGCAGCCAGAACGAGAGCCTGACGGTGCTGGCCAGCTCCGACACCGATGTGCTCGACCGGGCGCTGCACCGCCGCGGGCTGCCGGCGGTCGGCGCGGTCGCCGCCTCCACCGATCGCGCTCACCACCAGGTGCTCAGCCTGTTCCTGGAGGTCGCCACCGCCCCGGTCGACGTCCACCAGCTCGCCGCCCTGATCGACCTGCGGGTGCTGCCCGCCACGGAGCCCGACGGGGACCCGATCGGACTGGTCCCGGCCCCCGCCCGCCGCCGTCTGCTGGATGCGCTGACCCAGGAACCAGGGGTGGGCGGCCCGGCCTGGCGGCGCGCCCTGGCCCAGCTGCAGCAGCGGGTCGACGAGGCCCCCGCGGATCGTCGCACCGGGGCGCTGAAGGCTCTGGAGGCGGCCCGTGAGATCGACCGTCTGGTCACCGACCCGCTGCCGGCCGGGGACCTGCGCCCGGCGGCGATCAGCACGCGGCTGGTGTGGCTCGAGGGCAGGTTGCGGGCCGTCGCCCGCGGCGAGGGGGATCTGCTGGCGAGCCTGAGCCAGGTCGCCGTGCTCCAGGACGTGCTGGGGATGCTCGATCCGCACACCGCGATCTCCCGGCGCACCCTGCAGCAGATCATCGACACCTGCGGCGGGTCCGGCCCCTCCCCCCGGTCCCGCCCGGAGGTCTCCGACTGGGACGTGACCACCCGCCCCGCCCATGTGCGGGCAGGCTCCGGCACCGTGCTGTGGTGGGGCCCGGCCGGCGACGAGACCCCCCGGCCCGTGCTCTGGGACCGCGGGGAGTCCGAGGCGCTGCGCGCGGGCGGAGCACATCTGATCGACCCCGAACAGCTCGCCGCCCTGCACGTGGAGGCATCCCTGCAGGGCCTGCGCAGTGCGAGCCGCGTCATCGCGGTGCTGCCCGGGCGGATCCTCGAGCAGGCCCCGGACCCCAGCGGTCTGCTGGCCCATCTCGAGTCCGCCCGGGGCAGGGACGAAGAGGACCGCATCGGTCCCGAGTCGCTGCTCACCGGCAGCACCTGGTCGCTCGCCGGCCGCAGCCTGCCCGTGCGCCTGCCACCGCCGCAGAGCATCGACCCGCCCCGCGAGCTGCAACGCACCATCGGGACCAGCGCCGCTCACCTGCTGCCCACCAGACTGTCCTTCTCGCAGGCCGAGACGCTGATCGCCTGCCCGCAGCAGTGGGTGCTCAAGCACGCCCTGGGCATCCGGCCCGCCTCCGTCGCGGACCTGCCCACCGGCAACCGCATGATCGGCACCCTCGTCCATGCCGTGGTCGAGGCGCTGGTCCACCAGCGGTACGACGAGAGCGTCGGCGGGATGACGCTGACCGTGCCCTCGACCGAGGAGATCGGAGCGGCCTTCGACCAGCTGGTGCCCCAGCTGGCCTCCGAGCTGGACCTGCCCGGCCGCGCCGCCGAGCGGGCCGACATCCGCGAACGCACCCAGCGCTCGCTGACCGAGCTGTTCACCCGCACCACCCGCGCCGGCCTGCGCATCATCGGCACCGAGTCCCGCTTCGAGCATCCGCTGACGCTGGAGCTGGCGAGCGGGAACCGCACCGTGCCCTTCGCCGGCAGCCGGGACGTCGACGCCCGCGACCCGGCCGGACGGCCGGTCGTGCTCGACCTGAAGTGGTCGCGCAGCCGCACCCGCTACGGCGACCTGTACGACACCGGGGAGGCGATCCAGCTGGCCTCCTACGCCTGGTCGCTGGCTCAGGCCGAGCAGCTGGCCGCTCCCGCCGAGGTCGGCTACTTCCTGCTGCACAGCGGGGAGTTCGTCGCCGCGGTCCCCGAGCTCGATCCGCGGCGCCGTGCCCCCATGGACACCCGGGAAGCCTGGCGCCGGATGCTCGCGGCGATGACCACGGCCCTGGACGAGATCGCCGCCGGCACCGTCACCGCCGGCTGTCGCAGCGTCCTGGACGCGGCCGGCTTGGGGATCGATGCCGGCTGGGCCGAACGGAAGAAGGCGATGACCACCGCCCGGGAGACGGCCCGCGCCGCGGGCGGTCTCGCCGTGGAGAACTACTGCGCGAGCGGGGACCATGCCCAGCTGTGCGGACTGGCAGGAGACTGGCGATGAGCTTCACCCTGATCAATGCCTCGGCCGGGTCCGGGAAGACCTACACCCTCACCCATCGGATCGCCGAGCGGATCGCCGGCGGGCTGCGGCCCTCCGAGCTGATCGCCACCACCTTCACCAAGAAGGCCGCCGCGGAGCTGTCCGACCGGGTGCGCCGCACGCTGCTGGAGGTCGGTCAGACCTCGGCCGCGCGCGGCACCGACAGCGCCCTGATCGGCACCGTCAACTCCGTGGCCGGCGAGCTGCTGCGCGAGTTCGCCCTGGACGCGGGCATCTCTCCCCAGGTGCAGGTGCTCGATCAGGACCGGCAGAAGACCGCCTTCTCCGCCGCGATCGACCAGGCCGCCGCCGAGGCCGGGGCCCGCGCCACCGACCTGCTGGCCCGCACCGAGCACGACGGCGAGCAGGATCCTGATCTGCCGTACCTGAGCACGGCGTCCTGGCGCCGCCACGTGCGCGACCTCGCCGCCCGTGCCCGCACCAACCAGATCAGCGCCACCCAGCTGCGCGAGGCGGCCGAGAGCTCCTGGCTCGAATACCGCGACAGCGCCGAACTGCCCGAGCCGGGAGACGACCGTCGTGCCGCCTGGCTGAGCGAACTGGGCTCCGTGATCGCGGGCCTGCAGGCCGACGTCGACGCCTCGAGCGACCCCGACCCCTCCGCCGGGAAGCCGCCGCTGACGCCGAGCGCGGCCCGAACGGTCGCCAAGCGCCTGGTGACCCTCGAGCAGCTTCACCGCAACCTGGCCCGCCACCAGCGCAGTCCCTGGTCGCTGTGGGCCAAGCTCGCCGGCGTCGCCTCCGGGAAAGCGGCCGACGGCGGCAGCGGCGGCTACGTGTTCAGCAAGGACGTGGACCAGGCGCTGCTGGGCCTGGCCACCGAGATCGAGACCGGGCTGCTGGCGAACCCCGTGCTGCAGTCCGATGTGCGCGAGCTGATCCGCCTGGTCATGCACACCGCCGCGGAGTCCCTGGAGTCCTACCAGCGCTACAAGGACGAGCTGGGCCTGATCGACTTCATCGACCAGGAGGTGCGCACCCTGGAACTGATCCGCAGCAGCGAACGGGCCCGGGAGGCCATCCGCTCCCGATTCCGTCTGCTGGCCGTCGACGAGTTCCAGGACACCTCCCCGGTGCAGCTGGCGCTGTTCCTCGAGCTCAGCCGGCTGATCGAGGACAAGATCTGGGTGGGTGACCCGAAGCAGGCGATCTACGGGTTCCGCGACGCCGACCCCACCCTGATGCTCGGCATCATCGAGCAGATCCAGCAGGGCACCACCGAGCTCGGTCCCGGGCAGGTCTGCGACCTCGATTTCTCCTGGCGGTCCCAGCAGAGCGTGCTCTCCCTGGTCAGCTCGGTCTTCCCCCGGGTGTTCCCGCAGCTGCCCCGGGAGCGGGTGGTGCTGACCCCTGCCCCGGAGGCGGTGCGTCGGCGACAGGAGGCGGGCCGTGAGCCGGGCCGCCTGGAGGCCTGGATCCCGCAGTACCAAGGGCGCGCCTCCCAGCGGGGGCATGCCCGCGCGGTGGCCGACGGGGTCGTGTCCCTGCTCGCCGAGCCCGGTGTCGGCCCCGGGGACCTGGCGGTGCTGGTGCGCACGAACTCCCAGGCCCAGCAGGTCATCTCGGCGCTCGCGGCCCGGGGCGTGCCGGCCTCCGGGGAGGGCACGCCGATCCTCGCCTCGCGCGAAGGGCGGATCCTGCGGGCTGCGCTTGCGGTCACGCTGGATGCCTCCGACACCCTGGCGCTGACGGAACTGGTGGACCTGCTGGATGATCATCCCTCCCACACCTGCTGGTTCCCCGAGCTCGCGCGAGCCGCGGACGCCGAGGCCAGGGACGAGATCTTCGCCGCCTGGTGGGGGCACGAGGTGTTCGCCGGGCTGCGGCAGCTGCGCGAGGAGGCCATCTCCCTGACCCCGGTGGAGATGATCACGGCCCTGTCCGATGCCCTCGACCTGCCCGAGCGGATCCGGGCCTGGTCGGTGCCCGAGCAGCGGCTGCGCACCCTCGATGCCCTGCGGAAGGTCGCGGCCGAGTACGCCGAGCAGGCCCGCTCCGACTCCGCCCCGATCACCCTGACCGGACTGCGGGGCGTGCTCGACCAGACCGAGCGGGGCCCGGACCTGTCCGGCATCCCGGACACGGTCTGGGTGGGCACCATCCACAACGCCAAGGGCCTGGAATGGTCCCGCGTGGTGGTGATGCTCGAGGCCACGGCGACCGAGCGTCCCCAGACGGCAGGGTCCTTCGTGGTGCCCGCCGAGCAGCTCGATGTGACCGCGCCCCTCCAGGGCCGTGCACCGCGCTACTGGCCCTCGCTGCTCGGCAGGTACGCACGGCTCCAGGACGCGCTGTCCGCCTCGACGCACGCGATCCGGCGCACCGCCGCCGAGCGGGAGGAATCCGGGCGCCTGCAGTACGTGGCCCTGACCCGCGCCGCAGATGTCACCGTGCTGTCCGGCGCCGGTACCGCGCCCGTCCTCGACGCCCTGGTCGAGGGCGATGAGCCGCTGCTGAGCTGGGAGCTGGGCGATCCGCAGCTGCACGTCGCCGGGGCGGATCCCCTGCCCGCGGTGATCCGCGGCACCCGTGAGGATGCGGACGAGCACGAGGACCTTGGCTCGTATCGATCCGCACGCTCCCCGCTGGCCCCGACCGACCTCGGGGCAGGTGCCAGGGGTGAGGCTTCGACGCCAATCGATCCGACGGCGCTCGGCGCGGAGCACCGCGGGCTCTCGGCACGGTTCCAGGCATCCGGCGTCAGCTCCGGGGGCTCCCTGGGCACCGTCGGGGCGCCTCATCGCATCGGGGAGCCGGTCGTCGACCGTGGTGGCCGTGATTGGGACCGGGTCGGCGAAGCCGTGCACGCCTACCTCTCCCTGCCCCTTCCGCAGCTCTCACCCGAGCAGCGGGAGCAGGCCGCCCAGCGGCTCGTGGCGCGCTGGGCGGTGACCCGCGCCGTCGGCCCCGAGGCGCTGCTGCGCGCGGGCGAGGCCTGGCAGAGCTACCTCGAGCAGGAGTTCCCCGGCGCCGAGGTCCTCACCGAGCAGCCGATCACCTGGTGGAACGAGGAGGACCAGGTGATGGAGGGCTGGATCGACGCCCTGCTGCGCCTGCCCGACGGTTCCCACGTCCTGGTCGATCACAAGACCTATCCCGGCTCCGATCCGGTCACGCAGGTGCGCGAGCACCACCTGGGACAGATGGACACCTACTCGCGGGCTCTGTCCGCTGCCGGTGCCCGGCCCCAGCGGGTCCTGATCCACCTGCCCCTGCGCGGTGAGGTGCTCGAGGTGTTCCTCGCTGCTGGCTGCGGGAGCGAGGACCTCCCACTTCCCCAGGCGGCATCTCGTGGCTGAGGGCGGGCCAGGGCGATTCGACGGTCCGCAGCAGGCCCTCGATGCCGCGCTCGTGCTGCTCGACCAGGCACGACGCAGCGGCGGCCGGCGCCTGCTGGGCATCGCCGGAGCACCCGGGGCCGGGAAGTCCTCCCTGACCGCCTGGCTCGTCGAGCGGCTTCCGCCCGGCTCCTGCGCGGTGGTGCCGATGGACGGCTTCCACCTCGCCGACGTCGCTCTCGAGCGGCTGGGCCGGCTCGACCGCAAGGGCGCCCCGGACACCTTCGACGCCGCCGGGTACGTGGCCCTGCTGCAGCGTCTGCGCACCGCGCGCTCGACCGATCCGCTCGTGTGGGCGCCGATGTTCGAACGCGATCTCGAGCAGCCGCTGGCCGGCGCCATCGAGGTGCCCGGCGACGTCCCTCTGGTGCTCACCGAGGGCAACTACCTGTTGCTGGACGAGGGGCCCTTCGCCCACGTGCGTGCGATGCTCGATGCCTGCTGGTTCGTCGAGGCTCCCGAGGAGCTGCGCCACCGGTGGCTGATCGCACGGCACGAGCGCTTCGGCAAGGACCCCGAGGCGGCCCGGGCCTGGGCGCTCGGGCCCGACGAGACCAATGCGCGCCTGGTGGCCCCGACCCGAGGCCGCGCCGACGCCGTGGTGCGGCTGGACTGAGCTGGGCGGGCCTGGACGGACCGGCCCGGCCTCAGGCGATGATCTCGTTGATCGTGTCCAGCTCATCCTGGCTCAGCCGCAGGGTCATCGCAGCCGCGGAATCGGTGATCGACGCCGGCCGCCCCGCGCCGGGGATCGGGATCACGTGATCGCCCAGCGAGAGCTGCCAGGCCAGCACCACCCGCTGGGGGCTGACCCCATGGGCCTCGGCGATCTGTGCGACCTGCGGGAATCTTCGTCCGAGCCCGCGGGCACCACCCCCGGTGCCGCCCAGCGGGGAGAAAGGCACGAAAGCGATGCCGTGGGTGCCGCAATGGGCCAGCTCCTCACGGCTGGTGTGGAAGAAGGTCAGCGAGAACTGGTTCTGCACCGCCGCGAGACCGCCGTCGCCGAGCACCTCGCGGGCCACCTCGATCTCCTCGAGGTTGGCGTTGGAGATGCCGATCTCACGGATCAGCCCCTCCTCGCGCAGCGCCGCCAGGGTCTGCACGCCCTCGGCGTAGCGGATGCTGCGGTCGGGGCGGTGCCAGTAGTACAGGTCGACGGCGTCGGTCTCCAGGTTGACCAGGGACTTCTCGAGCGCTGAGCGCAGGTAGTCGGCCGAGCCGTCGCGGCCCCAGCGCTCCCCTGCCCCCCGGGTGATGCCGCCCTTGGTGGCCACGACCACCTGCGAGGCGTCACCGGACCAGGTGCGCAGCGCCTCCGCGACGATCTTCTCGTTGTGCCCCATGGTGTCCCAGCTGGGGGCGAAGGTGTCGGCGGTGTCGAAAAAGGTGATGCCGGCGTCGAGAGCGGCATGCACGGTGGCGATGGCCTGCCCGTGCGGGACCGCGGGGATGCGGTCCTGTGAGACGGGCATGACCCCCATGCCCAGGGCGGAGACGTCCAGGGAGCCGATGCGTCGAGTGGGTGCGCTCATGGCCAGAGCCTATGCCGGGCCCGGCCGGGGTGACAGGGCCTAAGGGCCCGCCCTCGCGCCGACGGACAGGCGGTCAGCTGCCGCGCGGCCGCGTGGACTCCCGCTCGACGATCCGGGAGCGCAGCAGGGTGGTCGACGGCTCCTCCTCGGGATTGCGCATGCGCTGGCCGAGCATCCGGGCCGCGGCGCGGGCGGTGGCCCGCACCGGCTGGTGCACGACGGAGACCGAGGGGGTGACCAGGCGGGTCCACAGGTCATCATCGGTGGCCAGCAGTGCGGGCGCATCGGCCCGGCCGCGCATCGCCTCGAAGGCCCCGGCGGACATGCGGTTGTTGGTGACGTAGACGCAGTCGACGCCGTCCTCCGCCAGGATCTGCTCCATCATCGACCGTCCCGACTCCAGGTGCAGATCCCCGCGCAGCAGCGCGGACTCATCGACCGCGACCCCGGCCTCGCGCCATGCGGTCAGGTAGCCGATGGCGCGGTCCTCGGTGGTGCGCAGCGCCGCCGGCCCGGCGATCACCGCGGGTGAGCGGAAACCGGCGTCGAACAGGTGACGGGCGGCCTGGCGGCCCGCATCGAGGTTGTCGGTGGCCACCAGGTCGGTGTCGGCGCCGTCGATCCACCGGTCGGCCAGCACCACCGGGATCCCGGCCTCGGTCAGCGGGGTGAGGTCCGTGCGGACCGAGTCCACAGGCACCAGCAGCACCCCCGAGACGTGCCGGCTGACCAGCTGGGTCATCGACGCCCGCTCGACCTCCAGATCGTCCTCCGTATGGGCGACGGTCACCGAATGGTTCTCGCCGCGGGCGATGCGCTCCATCTCACTGATGATCTGCATGAAGTAGGGGTTCTCCGCGTCCGGGGCGACCACCGCGATCTGCGCGGTGCCACCCCGGCGCAGGGAGCGACCCATCGCGTTGGGCACATACCCCGTCGAACGCACCGCCGCGCGCACCCGCCGACTCAGCTCCTTGTCGACGGTGGAGGCCCCGTTCATCACCCGCGACACGGTCGCCGAGGAGACGCCGGCGGTCCGCGCCACATCCATGATGGTGGGCCGGTGCGGTCTCGGGGGGGTCATGGCGGCTTCCTCGGGGACGGGGCTGGGCGGGCGCTCCGGGACGCCGCGTTCCTCAAAAATACTGACCTTCCCGGCCTGCGGGGCCGGGAAGGGCGGGCCAGTGGCCGCTCTCACTCCACGATCACGGCGTCACCGCACAGGTGCACGGTCACCCCCAGGCGATGGAACAGGGCGGCCTTGGCGGTCAGGGCCCGGTCGGCGGCGTCGGCGTCGTCGGCGTACACCAGCTGCGCGTGGTTGGCCTTGTGACGGCCCATGAACTGGTCACGGTCCACGCCGTGCAGCACCACGTGCGCGATCGGCCACTCGGGGTTGGTGGCCTCCTTGCGGCGCCGGGTCTCCTCCTCCGGCAGCTCGACCACGCTGCCGCGGCCGATGTCCACGTGCAGCCCCTCATCCTGGACGTAGACCCGCGACCACACGATCTCGCCGGGCCGGGAGACCCCGTTGATCGTGGATCCGCCGGCCGGGAAGAACTCCGGGCCCTGGCGCCAGCCCTCCGCGCCGGCGTAGCCGCCGATCAGGTGGCTGGGCGGTACCGAGCCGGAGATCTCGTAGACCCACACGTACCGCCCCTCGTGCTCCTCGCCCCAGCGGATGTCGTGCAGGGTGTTGGCGGGGTCCATGCCCATCGCGTCCCAGATGCGGTTGGTGACCAGGGTGTCGACCGCCACGCCCTCGTCGACCTCGTTGAAGTGCGGCAGGGCCCGGCCCTCCCACAGCACCCGGGAGCCGTCGCGGCTGGTGACCGGCGGGCGCTCGACGTTGTTCAGCAGCCCCTCGGCCAGATCGGAGGCCGGGCACACGTCCTTCAGCCCCTGCTGGTACTGGATGCCGACCGCGTCCAGACCGAAGTCGTCGCTGATCCGCAGCGCGGCGATGTACATCTTGTACTGCCAGCGCAGCTGGGTCTCGGTGAGCTCGGTGGCCTCGTCGGTGCCGAGCCTGAACGTCATCCCCGCGTCCCCCAGCCAGCGGCCGACGGCATCGGCCTCGTCATCGGTCACGGTCTGCATCTCCGCCCACAGGGCCGACTGCGAGAGCCTCTCCTTGTAGATGCCCAGGGGGTTGAGCATCTCGTCGTCGATGATGGCGTTGTACATGCCCATGCAGCCCTCGTCGAAGATGCCGATGATGGCCTTCTCGTCCATGAGCTGGTCAGCCAGGGCCCGCCCCAGCTCGACCTCCGGGGTGCCGGGCAGGTGGGGCAGCGGGCGCACGTGCGACTGGTCGTGGGTCAGGGCCCCGGTGGCGATCCAGGTGGCCATGCCCTCGCGGAAGAACTCGTCGGTGCCGTCGACCGTCCACAGCGAGGAGTACTCGCGGCCCATCTTGGTCAGGCCGCCGTTGAGGTTCAGCAGCCCCACCAGGCCGGGCCACTGGGGTGCGAAGTTCGCGACGGTGAGGATCGGGCCGCGGTGGGTGCGCAGCCCGGCCAGCACGTGGTGGCTGTACTGCCAGTTGGCGGTGGCCACGATCAGCGGGGCCTCCTCCGGGATCTCCTGGAAGACCTCCATGCCCATGCGCTGGGAGCGGATGAAGCCGTGGCCGAGCTCGGGATCGGGCTCGAAGGCCCGCCGCACGCTCCAGCCGGCCGCCTCGACGGCGCCGGCGACGATCTTCTCGAGCTCGACCTGGTACGGCCAGGCCGGCACGTTCGCGCTCTCGCGTAGGTCACCGCTGGGGATGAGGTAGACGGTCCGCTCGGGCGCGGGAGCGCTCTCGCGCGCCGGGGGCAGGGAGTAGATGCGCTGGGCGGTGGCGGTCATGGGGCGGTCCCTTCGTGGTTCATGGATGCCTGCTCGGCCAGGGGTGACGTCGTCGGGTGATCAGTCGTCGGATGTTCAGCGGGCCGGTCCGGCGGGACTGTGGGGGCCAGGGCCGGAGCCCAGGTGGATCTCCATCGCGTCGAAGCTCGGGGCCGGCGGGCGCGTGGTCACCGGACGATCGAGGTAGAAGAGCGCGACGCTGGCGATGTCGTCGCGCAGCGGCAGGTACCGGCCGGCGCTCTTCCAGCCCAGCGCCTGGATGTCGACCCTCGACAGCCGCGTCGCGAAATGGATCGGGTCGGCCACGTGCCAGCGGTACATCCCGAAGCGCTGCTGGGAGACGTAGAGCCCGTCGGGCCGGATCACCTGCGGCATGCCCAGGTACGGCGTGGAGAACGCCGTGTAGCCCTCACCGGGGACGTCGAAGTTCCAGGCGCCGCCGAAGTAGTCCTCGGTTCCGGTGCCGGCGATGGTCGGGAACCCGCCGTCGGGCTCGTCCTCGTCCATGTAGAACTTGATCTCCCCCTCACCCCACCAGCCGTTGGCGTTCACTCCCCACGCGATGTAGCTGCCGACGAACTGGCCCTGTCCCTCGATGCCCTCGAGAAGCACGTGCTCGGTGGCCTCGGGCAAAGGGTTCGAGCGGCGCCACTGGGCGTGGAAGTAGCCGTCCTCGCTGTGGTCGCCGCCCAGTTCATAGGTCACCTGGTAGTAGACGCGGGCGTCGACGTCGGAGGTGTTCTCCAGGGTCAGCCGCGCCCCCTCCCGGAACGGCATCGGCCAGTAGGAGTTGAAACCCCCGTGCGGGTTGGCGGCGATCATCTGGGAGTCGACCTGGGCGAACTTGCCCCAGCCGCTGCAGAAGAAGTCGCCGTAGGGCACCTCGACCGCAGGCTCCTCGGCACCGTCCCAGTAGGCGCGCAGCACCAGCTGGCGCCAGTGGTCGGTGTGGGTGGTGATCCAGATATGGGTGATCACGCCGGCCGAGTCGATATCGGCCAGGGTGAAGGTCTCCCCCGCTTTCACGTCGACGCTGGGCGAGACCTTCCAGCCCTGCCCTAGGTCACGGGCCGCCTCGGCACCGGTGCCCTCCGTGGCGCGTCCGCCGCCGCCCGGGGAGCCGTCGAAGTTCTCCGGACTGATCGAGCGGGTGAGGACGGG
>DWZH01000113.1 GCA_019118275.1 Candidatus Brachybacterium merdavium
TCGACGACTCGATCGTGCGCGGCAACACCCAGCGTGCCGTGGTGCGGATGCTGCGGGAGGCCGGAGCGGCCGAGGTCCACGTGCGCATCTCCTCCCCGCCGGTGCGCTGGCCCTGCTTCTACGGCATCGACTTCGCCACCCGCGCCGAGCTGATCGCCAATGGACTGGAGATCGAGGAGATCGCCCGCTCACTGGGCGCCGACTCCCTGGGCTACATCTCCGAGGACGGGATGATCGCCGCCTCCGGACAACCGGAGGAGAACCTGTGCACCGCCTGCTTCTCCGGGAAGTACCCGCTCCCGCTGCCCGAGGCCACGGCCCGCAGCCAGGGCATCGTCACCCACCACGACACCGGCTCGGCCACCGCCATGGAGGACTCATGACCGACAGCTCGCCCCACCCCGACTCGCCTCACCCCGACGTCGCGTCCGCAGCCAGCGCCCCCGGCATCACCTACGCCTCCTCCGGTGTGGACACCGCAGCCGGCGACCGTGCCGTGGAGCTGATGAAGGAAGCGGTCGCCGCGACCCATGGGCCCGAGGTGATCGGCGGGATCGGCGCCTTCGCGGGACTGGTCGACGTCAGCGCCCTGAAGGCCTACGAGCGGCCGTTGCTGGCCTCCTCGACCGACGGGGTGGGCACCAAGATCGCCATCGCCCGCGCCATGGACGTCCACGACACCATCGGCCGCGATCTGGTCGGCATGGTCGTCGACGACATCGTCGTGGTCGGGGCCTCGCCGCTCGCGATGACGGACTACATCGCCTGCGGCAAGGTCGTGCCCGAGCGCATCGCCGACATCGTCCGAGGCATCGCCGAGGGCTGCCAGGATGCCGGCTGCGCCCTGGTCGGCGGGGAGACCGCCGAGCACCCGGGCCTGATGGGCCCCGAGGACTACGACGTGGCCGGAGCAGCCGTCGGCGCGGTCGAGGCCGATGCGCTGCTGGGCCCGGAGCGGGTCCGCCACGGGGACGTGGTGATCGGGATGGAGTCCTCCGGGCTGCACGCCAACGGCTACTCGCTGGTGCGCGCGGTGCTGGCCTCCCAGGACCTCCGGCTGGACCAGCACATCGACGATTTCGGTCGCACCCTCGGCCAGGAGGTGCTCGAGCCCACCCGCATCTACGCGGCCGACGTGCTCGCCCTCCTAGACGGCCGGCGCACCTCCGGCGCCGTCCATGCCCTCAGCCACGTCACCGGCGGGGGACTGGCCGCGAACCTCGCACGGGTGATCCCCGCGGGCCTGGCCGCGCGCGTGGACCGCTCCACCTGGCAGCCGTCCCCGGTCTTCTCCCGCATCGCCCGCTGGGGACAGGTGCCGCAGCTGGACCTCGAGGGCACCGTGAACATGGGGGTGGGGATGATCGCCCTGGTGGACGCCGAAGGCGCCGACGCCGCCCTATCGCTGCTCGAGCAGCGCGGCCTGCCCTCACGGGTGATCGGAGAGATCGTCGCCGAGGACTCGCTGCCCGAGCCGGGAGCACCCCTCGAACAGGTCACGGTCGGCGCGAAGGGCGTCGAGGGTGGTGCGGTCATGCTCGCCGGCCAGCACCCAGGATGGCAGTGAGCACCGGGCCCCGGACACAGAACGAGGGCCGCCCCAGCGGGGCAGCCCTCGTTCCGTCACGGTATTCGCGGGTCCCGGCAGGTCCCTGTTCGGACGAGCCGGTCTCCTACCGTTCTCGAGCTCGCAGCACGTCGACCTTCAGCGTCGCCGAGCGGACGGGGCGTCTTCGTCAGCCCATTCGTGGCTGTCCTCGGCCCAGTCGTCACCATCGGACTCGTGCTTCTTGCCCTGCAGTTCGCGCTGCAGAGCCGTGAGATCCGTCGGCGGGCTGTAGTACTTGAGGTCCCGCGCCACCTTGGTGTGCTTGGCTTTCTGTCGGCCACGACCCATGGATCTGACCCCCTGTGCGTCGGCTGGGCGGGCACTCTGATGAGGCCCGAGAAGTGGCAGTGATTCGGAAGCCAAGGGTACATGGAAGCGGAGTGGTCCGGCCAACCCTGCTGCTCCGGACGTGGGTGACAGCACCGGGATGAGCGACGAAAGGTCCTGACGGCCGCACCCCTCAGTGTCGTATCAGCGAGTGGGGTCCACGCCCCGACCAGATGGTCGGGGCGCGACCGGGTCCCGAGAATTCTCCGGATGTGAGTCATCCCTGAGGGGTCGCTTAGCGCTTTCTCCGCCGGACGGTCTAGGATCGACCTCCGTAGGAGACCGGCCCCACCTCGCGGCGGCCGCTCCGACCTGCCCCGGACCTGTCCCTCCCGCGAAAGGCCGCATGCTCGATGAACGGATCTGCGGATCATCCCCAGCACAGCGGTGACCTGGAGGCTGAGCTGCTCACGCCTGCCCAGGTCGCCAAGATGTTCCATGTCGATCCCAAGACCGTCACCCGCTGGGCTCAAGCGGGCAAGCTCTCGTACATGCGCACCCTCGGCGGGCACCGCCGGTACAACCGTCGCGAGGTCGTGGAGCTCCTGCGGGAGAGCACCGGCGGCGAATGAGCCTGGACCCCGTCTTCGGGGACGGCTACACCGCTGAGCGGATCGATCTCGGCCACGACGACGAGGGCCCGGTGGTCGCCACGCTCGTCCACCGCCTCCGCCGGCCCGGCGACCGTCCCGCACGCCCGGCGGGCGCTGACCGCGACCTGCCCCCGATCCTGGTCGGGCACGGCTGGTCCGACTACGTCTTCGACCGTGACCTGCTCGACCATCTCGGCGAACAGGGGTACGACGTCTGGGCACTGGACCTGCGCAAGCATGGACGGAGTCTGCTGCCGGGACAGACCGCCACCGCGATCGACACGCTGGAGCGCTACGACGAGGAGATCGACGAGGCCCTGCGCAGGATCGGCACCGACCGGCCGCCGATCCTGCTCGCCCACTCCACCGGCGGGCTGACCGCTGCGCTGTGGGCACAGCGCCATCCCGGTACGGTCCGGGCGCTGGCGCTGAACTCGCCCTGGCTGGAGATGCACCTGGGGCCGGCGGCCCGACTCCTGCTGGAGGGGCCGGTGAAGGCTCTGGCCGAGCGACTGCAGGGCAAGCCGATCCTGCCCCAGGGCAGTCCCTTCTATGCCCGCACCACCCACCGCGACTACGGCGGCCTGTACGACTACGACCTGGACCTCAAGCCCCCGCGGGGCCATCCCTTCCCGGCCCAGACGCTGGGCGCGGTGCTCGAGGGCCAGAAGCGTCTGGCCGCCGCCGGCCCGCTACGCATCCCGATCCTGGTGATGCACTCCAGCCGCACCCGGATCGGAGTGCTGTTCACCGAGCAGATGCGGCGCTCCGACACGGTGCTCGACGTGCGCGCGATCCGGCAGGCAGCCCTGAGGCTGGGCCCCGACGTCTGGGTCGAGGCGATCGACGGGGCCCGCCACGACGTGTTCATGTCCGACGCGGACGCCCGGGTGCGGGCGATCGCCACCCTCGATGCCTGGCTGGAGCAGGTGAGCGGACCGGCACTTACGATGAAGCCGATCGGTGGCGCACCCCGGGAGGGAGGAGCCGAGGCGGCCTCCGAGGAGGAAGGACAGCGATGAGCTCGACGTCCCGTCAGCTTCGCGACCATGCCGGTGCCCTGCGACGCGCCGCCGACCGCCTCACCCTGTTGCGGCTGCGCCTGTCCAACACCATCGGGGAGGTCAGCCGCTCCGAGGCTCCGGCGACGCGACGCCTCGGTGAGGAGATCCACGAGCGGTGGAGCAGAGGCGAGTATGCCGAGCTCGGCCGGATCGTGACCGGGATGCGCAGCTCGGCGGCCCAGCTGGAGGAGATCGCCACCGCGGCGGAGCGCTCCGGTCGGCAGCGCCTCGGCGGGTACGCCGGGGCCGGGTTCCTCGGTCGCGGCGACGCGGCGCACCGCCACGTGGACGAGGTGGCGCGCCAGGTGGGCGAGATGGCTCAGTTCGACGGCGGTCAGCACGGTGCCAGCATCGGCGGGTTCCCCCTGGTGCCACCGGCGTCGGTCTACCTCCCGCACCCCTCGCACACGCTGGGCACGGAGACTCCCGACTACGACGAGGACGCCTGACCGCTGCTCGTGGCCGCGGCGGCGGCCGGCGCGGACAGCTCGGTCAAGGCAGGCGGGGGCAGGCAGGGACAGACAGGGCAGGCAGGACAGGCGGGGCAGGCACGCGGACGATGCAGGCGCAGCCGCCAGGGCAGACACGCGGACGGGACAGATGGGCAGACAGGGGCAGACACGCACATAGGGCCGACAACGGGGCACAGAGGGCGGCAGTGGCCCGCCCGGGTCCGGTTCGTCACCGCTCTCCGACGCGGGCGTGTCCTCACCGTCACGGGGTTGATGGGGACGAGCGGGGAGCGCGCAGGAACGCGGTCGCAGCCCCCACCGCCCCACCCACCAGGGGCACCGCCACGGTGGTGACCGCCAGCAGCAGCATCGCCGAGGCGGAGGCCTCGGCGCCCACCCCGAGGGCGACCAGCGCGGCCGCGCCCACCGTCTCGGTGATCCCTGCGCCGCCAGGGGTCAGCGGCACCAAGGACAGCACCCGGCCCAGAGCGAAGATCGCGACCGTCAGCAGCAGCGGCACCTGCGCCCCGACCGCCTCGATGGCCACCACCAGCGCCACCCACTGCAGCAGTCGGGCGGCCATCGTCGGCAGCAGGAGCCCCGCCGGCCGGGTCCGCAGGGTCGCGAGCAGCACGTCGCGCTGTTCGAGCACCGTGTCGGCATGGGTGAAGGGCATGATCTGGCCGAGCTGGTCGAGCAGGCCCGTCAGCACCGAGCGCTTGAGCAGCAGGGAGGTCAGGGCCAGCGCGATCAGGGCACCGGCCACTGCCGCGACCGCCGCCCAGACCGCTCCGGGCAGGGCCGGACCGGTCGCGGCCGACAGCGAGGACAAGGCATAGGCCCCCAGCCCCACCAGCGGGATGAGCACCGAGGTGACCAGCATCTCCACCAGGGACGCAGCAATGATGCCGGTGAGGATCACGGGGATCGCCAGACCGGTGCGGCGAAGGATCCAGCCCAGCAGATACATCCCCATCATCCCCCCGCCCGGCACCGCCAGGGCCAGGGCCGCGGAGGCGGCATGACCCTGCAGGGCCGTGCGATACCGAGCTCCTCGCACCGCGACGGTGACGGTGACGGCCTCCAGCCCGATCGCCGCCGCCCCCAGCACCAAGACCGCCGGCAGCGCCCAGGCGGGCAGGGAGGACAGGGACGCGAGGATCCCCGCCCAGCTGGCTCCCGTGGCCCAGGGCAGGGCCCAGATCAGCAGAGCGACGACCAGCAGCAGCGACAGCGCGGCACCCACCACCCGGGAGGGCGTGAGCCGGGGTGGCTGCTCGACGTCGACACCACTGGGCAGGAAGGGGAGCTCGGCGGCGGGACCGGATGGCACCGGGGCACCGTCACGAGGCTCTGACATGCCGAGATTCTCGCATGTGAGACCGGCCCCCATGGCATCCGGGGACGGGGACTGTCGAAGCGCCCGTCAGTATGCTGACACCATGTCATTTCTGTTCTCACTGTTCCTCGTTCTACACCTGATCTGCTGGGCCGTGGCACTCGGCACCTGGGTGAGCGCCGCCCGCACCCGTGAGCCCAATCCGGGGATGGCGCACGCGACCGCCGGTGCGCTGGTGTTCGGCATCGTCCTGGCGGCGCTGGTCTCGATCACCGGGGACGCGAACCACATGAAGCTCGGCATCAAGCTGCTGATCAGCATCGCAGCGACCGTGCTGGCCTACATCGCCCACAAGAAGAAGGCCGAGACGCCCTCCGCGGTGTGGTTCAGCATCCCGTTGGCGATCATCGTGAACGTCGTCATCGCCGTCTTCGTCTGAGCAGGGCGGCACCGAAGGCTCCTCCCCACCGCCTGTTCGCCCCGCCCCTCCACCGGCAGTGCACAGATTGTCGGTTCCCTTGCCTATTCTGGTGGCCCCATGAGCTCACTCTTCGACGACCTCTCCCTGCCTGACGCCTTCCGACGCCTGGAGGGCGTACGGGTACGGCCCGACGCAGAGGAGCCCCCCGTCGGCGATCCACCGCCGCAGAGTGCGCCCGTCGACGAGGCGCCGCTCCCGCAAGAGCCCCCGATGGACGAGCCTCCCTACGACGAGCCTCCGTACGACGAGGAGCCTCCGCCCCCGGAGGAGCCCCCGTTCGACGAGGAGCCTCCGTTCGAGGAGATGCCTCCCCCGGAGGAGCCCCCGTTCGGGGAGACACCCCCGCCGGGGGGTCCCGTCGTCCACGCGGGGCCGGCTGAGCACTGGCAGTCCCGCCGCGCACCCCTCGGCGTCCGGGAAGATCTCGCCGAGCTCACCGAGGACCTCAACCCCGCCCAGCGCGAGGCCGTCGAGCACCGCGGCAGCCCGCTGCTGATCGTGGCGGGAGCCGGCTCCGGCAAGACCCGGGTGCTCACCCGGCGGATCGCGCATCTGCTGCGTGCGGGCGAGGCCATGCCCGGGGAGATCCTCGCGATCACCTTCACCAACAAGGCCGCCACCGAGATGCGCGAGCGGGTCCAAGAGCTCGTAGGCCCGGTGGCCCGCAGCATGTGGGTCTCGACCTTCCACAGTGCCTGCGTGCGGATCCTGCGCCGGGACGCCGCCGCGGCCGGGCTGAAGAGCTCGTTCACGATCTACGACAGCGCCGACTCGCTGCGCCTGATCACCACGATCGCCAAGGACTTCGAGCTCGACACCAAGAAGCACGCCCCCCGGGCGCTGGCCTCGCGGATCTCGTCGCTGAAGAACGAGCTGACCGACCCGATCGACTTCGCCGACCAGGCCGAGAGCTCGAAGAACCCCTTCGAGCGGACCCTGGCGCGGATCTACACCAACTACACCGAACGGCTGCGGCAGGCCAACGCGGTCGATTTCGACGACCTGATCGGGCTGACTGTCACGATGCTGCGCGAGAACCCCGCGATCCGCGAGGGCTACCGCCGCCGCTTCCGCCACCTGCTGGTCGATGAGTACCAGGACACCAACATCGCCCAGTACGAACTGGTGCGCGAGCTGGTGGGCGAGGACCCCCGCGCCGACCTGACCGTGGTGGGTGACTCCGATCAGTCGATCTACGCTTTCCGCGGCGCCACGATCCGCAACATCATCGAGTTCGAGCAGGACTTCCCCTCCGCCCGCACGATCGTGCTCGAACAGAACTACCGCTCTACGCAGAACATTCTGTCGGCCGCGAACTCACTGATCGAGGGTAACGAGGGCCGACGCAAGAAGAACCTCTGGACCGATCAGGGCGCCGGTGACCAGATCACCCTGTACGTGGCCGACGACGAGCAGGCCGAGGCCCGCTACATCGGCCGCCAGATCGACGCCCTGGTCGACGACGGGCGCAACGCCGGCGACATCGCCATCTTCTACCGCGCCAATGCGCAGTCGCGCGCGCTGGAGGACCAGCTGATCCGCATCGGCCTGCCTTATCGGGTGATCGGTGGGACCCGCTTCTACGAGCGGCGCGAGATCAAGGACGCGGTCGCCTACCTGCAGGTGCTGTCCAACCCGGCCGACGAGATCAACCTGCGCCGCATCCTGAACGTTCCCAAGCGCGGCATCGGGGATCGGGCCGAGGCCGCGATCGCGATGCTCGCCGAGCGGGAACGGATCAGCTTCGGGGAGGCCCTGCGCCGCGCCGAGGAGGCGCCCGGGATCGCCACCCGCTCTCTGAATGCGGTACGCACTTTCGTCTCGATGCTCGATGACCTGCAGCAGCAGGCGCGCAGCGGGGAGGGCCCGGCCGAGCTGCTCGAGGCGATCCTGACCAAGTCCGGCTACTACGCCGAGCTGCAGGGAAGCGACGATCTGCAGGACGAATCGCGACTGGAGAACCTCGCGGAGCTGATCAGCGTGGCCGCCGAGTTCGAGGCGCAGGTCGAGGCCGCGGACGCCGCCGCCAGTGAGTTCGAGGAACCCGAGGAGGATTCGGACATCGCCGGAGCGCCCCCGGTCCCCGGTGAAGCCGCTGGTCCCGCACCCGGCGATGACGCCGACTCGAGGCACGGCCCGGAGTCCGAGTCGGGGCACGGTCAGGAGCCTGAGCCGGGCCACGGTCCGGAGCTCGAGACGGGGCACGGCCCGGAGTCCGAGCCGGCTCCGGGGTCGGATGTGGCACCGGATGCCGCCCTCACTGCTCCCGACGATCCCGAGGCCTCCCTGATCGATCGTTTCCTGGAGAAGGTCTCCTTGGTGGCCGACGCCGATCAGATCCCGGGGGCGGAGGATCAGTTCGTCACTCTGATGACCCTGCACACCGCCAAGGGCCTGGAGTTCCCGGTGGTGTTCCTGACGGGCCTGGAGGACGGCACCTTCCCCCACAACCGCACGCTCGGCGACCCCGAGGAGCTGGAGGAGGAGCGCAGGCTCGCTTACGTCGGCATCACCCGTGCCCGGGAGAAGCTCTACATCACCCGGGCTCAGATGCGGGCGATGTGGGGCGCCTCCCAGTTCATGCCGGCCAGCCGGTTCCTCGACGAGATCCCGGAGTCCGTGCTGGACGTGGCGAGGGCAGGGTCCACTCTCAGCGGTGCCGGCTTCGCCTCCTCCGGCGGCTACGGTGGGGGAAGCTCCTTCGGGGCAGGGTACGGCGGCAGGCGCGGGCTCTCCTTCAGCGGAGGGCTGGGCGGTGGCCGACGGGACGTCAACCGTCCCAGCTTCGGGTCGGGGCGCAAACCGGTCTCGGCTTCGCAGATGCCGCAGCTGGCCGTCGGCGACCGGGTCACGCATGATTCCTTCGGAATGGGGACGGTCAGCGAGGTCGCGGGACAGGGCGAGAAGACGCAGGTCGAGGTGGCCTTCAAGGCGCCGCACGGGACTAAGCGGCTGCTGCTTCGCTACGCTCCGCTCACCAAGCTCTAAGCGGGACCGGCTGCCCGGTCCTGCTGAGTTGCCGCACCGTCGTCCGGTCGTACCGAGCTTCTGCCCTGTCGTTCGGCCCTGCCGAGTTTCGGCCCGGTCGTCCTCGCCACCTCCGTCGCCCTTTGGGAGATGGTCACGCAGTGGGGGTCGTGGCGACCACTTCGACCTCGAAGCCGCCGGGATTCTCCGCGTACCAGGCGGTCTGCCCTTCCCCTCCGGCATGCGGGTAACGGTCGCTGAACAGCTCGCGCCATCCATGCGCTCCCGCGTCGGCACGTAGCCGGTCGAGGGCATCACGGTCAGCAATGGTGAGCGCGAGGTGGTTCATCCCAGGCGCCCGGCGGTCGTGCCGGGTGTTGCGCACGGCCTCGGACTGCTCGAGGACGATGTACGTCCCGCTCGGGTGACGCCAGATGCGTCCCTCGGGCCACCCCTCGACGCGTTCGGCTGCCCATCCAAGGGTGGTCAACAGCCAGTGGAACGGCGGTTCATCGACCGTGAGGTCACGGGTCCACAGCTCAAGGTGGTGGAGGGCCGGGGCGGACATGGTCGCAGACTAGCTCAGCGGCTCGGGTAGAGGGGATCGCAGTCGATCACAGCTCCAGATCCGTGGCGTCGCGATCCTTCGGCCCATCGGTCTGAGGCGTGCGGGGTGGGATCCAGGGGTCTTCGTCCTCGTCGACGGGTACGTCGCTGTTGACCAAACGCGACTCGAGCGACTTGGAGTAGAGGGGGATCGGCTCGGAGGCGACCTCGATGGTCCCGTCGATGTCCTGCCACGGACCGCCCTCGACCGAGAACTGACCCGAGAAGGTGGTGGTCAGCGTGATGTCGTACCAGCCTTCCTGCGTGTAGGTCGCGCTGATCTCGGTCGATGGGTACGGCTCGCCGGGATTGTTGGTGGTGATCGTGTTCCCGTCACCGAGATCCCAGTGGTACGAGCTCGGTGTGGCGCGTACCGCGACCGGGGTGTCGAGCAGCTCGGTTTCCAGCACCTGTTCTTCGGGATCGGCATAGAGCACGTTGAGCATGTTCACGGGCAGCCAGCCGTCGGGTGGTCCAGCGCTTGCTTCCAACGGCTCCACGGGCATCGATGCGAAGTCCCGCTGGGTGACGGTGATGACCACCGGCTCGGCGGCGGACGTGCTGTTCGCTTCGCTCACCGGTCGGCAGTCGAACGCGACGTGCTCCTCCGTTTCCGCTTCGGTATCGACCCGGATGATCGCGACCAGAACCATCTCTTCCGAGTCCGGAGGTGGGCCTGCTTGCGGGATCCCTATCGTGTCATTGCTGATCTCATAGTTAGCCCCGGTGCCACACGAGTTCGCATCGGTGAAGCAGGTCTGGCCCCCCGAGCCGTCCGAGATGCAGTTATACCCAACGCCAGACTCGACCGTGCGGGTGGCGTAGTGAACGGGTGAGGATGAGGAAGGGCCTGGCGAATGCTCAGCGCCATCGCCTTTACCGCCGTAATGGCCGCTATCCTCACTGCACCAAATTTTGATGAAGTCATCATTGGCTCCTTCGCATCGTCCGCTATCAGCCCTTGAGGGGGGACTGAGGGGTATGGCGCCGACAAGAAGTACAGTGAGAAACACGGCGAAGAAGATCGCATGATAAGCGCACGGTTCTCTCCCGTTATTCAGCATGTTCGGACTCCGAGATTAGGATCCTCTCCACGGTCCATGCGTCCTGATCCCAGGTCATTCCTGCCAGCGCGGTGTATGGTGCTTGTGGAACATGTTCTAGTTCTAGAGTATTTGGATTCGGTTCTTGATGTGCACCTAATTGGTATGCGTACGAGATTAGTTGGTCAAAGTCGTCGGTGTGGATATTGTTTGTTCCGACGTCCTCGATAGGAGCCGGGCTCCAGTGTGTTCCTGAATCCCCGACGCTACGAATATCGTGAGTGCGCTCAAGGCAGCGCTCGCAGGTGTCTGTGTGGAGCTTTTCCAGTTCGTTGGCGTCCCCTGTCTGGTAGCTCCAGTACATAACCGCGATGTAATAGCGGAGCGCCTGCTCCGCGCCTTCCGGGGTCTCTTCGTTCATTCCGGGGTAGTCGGCGGGGTCTGGTGCGGGGATGTCGGGTGCTGCGGCCGTCGGCTCTTCTGTCTCCGCGCCGCCTCCGTCGGACGGGTCCGGATCTGACCCGCCTCCGTCGCTCGCGTCGCTGCCCAAGGCTGGGGGCGGCGTCGTCACCGGGCCGTCGCCGCCATTGCCACAGGCTGCAGCGCCCAGTGCGAGCACTGCGGCAGCCAGTGAGGGCAAGATTTGTCGTGGCATGAGCGACCTTCCGGAAGTGTGTCAGATCACTCGCACCGTAGCCGTAGCCGTGCCTGCCGACCATGGTTGCTGACGGTTTGTGGATAACGCGGCGCCTCGGTCTGCAGCCA
>DWZH01000114.1 GCA_019118275.1 Candidatus Brachybacterium merdavium
TCGGCGGAACAGCCGTCGCAGGGACTCAGGCGGGGCGCCGGTCGATCGACCGATCAGCCCCCGTAGCTCAGGGGATAGAGCACCGCTCTCCTAAAGCGGGTGTCGCAGGTTCGAATCCTGCCGGGGGCACACCACGGTGGTTGCTAGCGTGCGGGCATGGCACAGTTCCGAATCCGCACCGCCGCTGACCTCCTCGGTGTCTCCGACGACACGGTCCGCCGGTGGATCGAGCAGGGGCGCCTGGCGTCGTCCGAGGACGAGTCGGGCCGGCAGGTGGTCGACGGAGCCGAACTGGCCGCGCTGTCCCAGCAGATCGCCGCGGAGCGCAAGCTCGATTCCCTGGACGAGGCGGCGGAGCGACGCTCAGCCCGCAATCATCTGACCGGATTGGTCACGAAGGTGACCTCGGACCAGGTGATGAGCCAGGTGGAGCTGCAGTGCGGCCCTTTCCGAGTCGTCTCCCTGATCTCGACCGAGGCGGTGGAGCAGCTGGGCCTGGAGGTCGGCTCCCTGGCCACCGCGGTCGTCAAAGCGACCAATGTGTCGCTCGAGGGGCCGCCGGCCTGATCGGCTCAGGTAGCGTTCTAGGGTGTCTTCCACCACTCCTTCCACCTCCGACCCGACTGACCCGGCCTCCTGCGCCTTCGCGGACTTCTCCGACATCGACGGCTTCCTGAGGATCCCGCGCCTGGCCGCGATCGCGGCCGGCCCCGAGGGCCGGGTGGTCGCGGCGATCCAGGAGGCCGATGAAAACGGCGCCAAGCTCGTGTCCTCCCTCTGGGAGCTCGACCCCGAGGGCCGGAGCCCGGCCCGGCGCCTGACCTTCTCCGAGCAGGGGGAATCGGCCCCGCGCTTCGCCCCGGACGGCTCGCTGCTGTTCTCCTCCGCGCGCCCCGACCCCGAGGGAGAGGCCGATGAGGACCAGTCGGCGATCTGGAGTCTGCCGGCCACCGGCGAGGCCCGGGTGCTGGCCTCCGCCCCGGGCGGCCTGTCGGTGATGGGCCTGGCCGAGGACGGTTCCGTCCTGGCGGCCACCAGCGTCCTGGCCGGGGGCACGCTCGAGGACGACGCCGAGCGCCGCACGGACCGCAAGGACGCAGGGCGCACCGACATCTGGCACACCGGGATGCCGATCCGGCTGTGGGACCACGAGATCGGCGACCAGAGCCGCCGCCTGGTGCTGGTCTCCCCCGAGGGCGAGCTGACCGACCTCGCCCCGGACGCCGGCCCCGTATCCCTGCTGACGGCCTCGGCCGACGTCTCCCCCGATGGACACACCGTGGCGACCTCCTGGTCCGAGCGGACCAGGGGCGGAGAGACCCGCACCGGAATCGTCCTGATCGACACCGCCACCCAGCGACGCACCGACTGGCTGCCGGCCGATGACACCCACCAGGCGAGCGCTCCCCGGTTCTCCCGGGACGGGGCCCGGATCGCGCTGATGCGCTCGACCCTGTCCTCGCCGACGGACACCACCTACTCCCGGCTCGAGATCCACCCGCTCGCCGGCGGCGACCCGGTCGTGGTCGACCTCGGGGACCTGACCGTCTCGCAGTACGAGTGGGCCACGGATGGCACCCTCCTGGTCACCGGAGACCTGCACTCCTCCGGGGCCGTGCTGGCCGTGGACGGTGCGAGCGGTGCCGTGCGCACCCTGGCCGCCGGCGGCGTTTTCTCCTCCCTCTCCGCGGCGCCCGACGGGTCCGTGCTGGCACTGCGCTCCACGATCGATTCCCCCGCCCGGCCGGTGCGGATCCAGACCGACGGATCCCTGGCGCCGCTGAGCGCCCCGGGCGAGGTCGGCGAGCTGCCAGGCACCCTCGACTGGGTCAGCGCCGACGTGGACGGCGTGGAGGTCGGCGGCTGGCTGTGCGTGCCCGCGGGCGCCTCCCCCGACCGCCCCGCGCCCGTGATGCTGTGGGTCCACGGGGGCCCGCACGGCTCCTACAACGCCTGGTCGTGGCGCTGGTGCCCGTGGCTGGCGGTCGAGCGCGGCTACGCGGTGCTGATGCCCGATCCGGCGATGTCCACCGGCTACGGCGACGCGGGCCTGAACCGCGGCTGGCCCCGCCTGCCGCACGTGGTCTACCGCGAGTGCGAGAAGCTGCTGGACCGGGTGCTCGAGAGCCGGGAGCTCGACGGGACCCGCACCGCGATGCTGGGAGCCTCCTTCGGGGGCTTCATGGCCAACTGGATCGCCGGTCACACCGACCGCTTCGATGCGATCGTCTCCCATGCCGGGCTGTGGGCTTTGGATCAGCAGCACCGCACCACCGACGCGGCCGCCTCCAAGATGCGCGTGCACGGCCACGAGGACGACCATCCCGACTGGTACCGCGCCTGCTCTCCGCACCACAGCGCCCACGCCATCACGACCCCGATGCTCATCACCCATGGCAACCGCGACTACCGGGTGCCGATCAGCGAGGCCCTGCGGCTGTGGTGGGACCTGGTCTCCGCCTGGGACGGCGAGCCCGAGACCATGCCGCACCGGTTCCTGCAGCTGACCAGCGAGAACCACTGGGTGCTGACACCGTCGAACGCGCGGGTGTGGAACGAGGCGGTGCTGGCCTTCTGCGATCAGCACGTGCTGGGCGCCGACCCCGTGGACGAGGCCCTGCCCTGGTGAGCACCGTGTCCGGGGCCAGTCGGTGCGCGGGCCGGTCCCCGGCCGGTGGGCGGCACACGCGGTCGATCGGCGGCGCACCCGGCCGGCGGGCCAGCGGCGGGCCGGCTCAGCTGAGCCGCTCGCGCAGGATGCCCAGGAACTCGTCGGCCCGCTCGACCTGGCGGGCGAGCTTCTCGCGCCGCAGCTGCGCGTCCTCGAGCGTCGCCAGCAGCCGAGCGCGAGCGGATTCCCGCTCCTCCTCGGGCACCTGCCCTTCGAAGATGTCGAGCAGTTCGAGCAGCTCGCCCATCTCCCTGGTGGAATAGCCCAGCGCCTTCATCCGGCGGATCGTCAGCATCCGGCGGAGGTCCTCCTCGGTGTAGAGGCGGAAACCGCCCTCGGTCCGCCCCGTCCGGGGGATCAGCCCGATGTCCTCGTAATGGCGCAGGGTGCGGGAGGACAGCCCGGTCCGCTCGGCGAACTCTCCGATGTGCATACGGCTCCCTCCCGATCGCGCGACTGGGTCCGACGGCACCGCGACAAGCTTGCCGCCAACCTTAACGCACCGTTAAAGTTGGCCGGGAATCGTCACCACGGATTCACCCGTCCCCACCCTGCATCCTCGAGGAGACCTCTGTGCCCACTTCCCTGGCCGTCCCCGGTGTCGCCGCCACCCCGACGCCCGAGGAGCGCCAGAGCGTGCTGGCCACCCTGCGACGCCCGGCATGGCTGAAGACCGAGGTCCTGGGCGGCCTGGTGGTGGCGCTGGCCCTGATCCCCGAGGCGATCGCCTTCGCCGTGATCGCCGGCGTGGATCCGCGGGTGGGCCTGTTCGCCTCCTTCACCATGGCCGTGACCACCGCGATCCTCGGTGGCCGGCCCGCGATGATCTCGGCGGCCACCGGCGCGGTCGCGCTGGTGATCGCCCCGTTGATGGCCTCGCATGGCCTGCACTACCTGATCGCCGCGGTGATCCTCGCCGGCGTCTTCCAGGTGGTCCTGGCCCTGCTGGGCGCCGCGCGGCTGATGCGCTTCATCCCGCGGCAGGTGATGGTGGGCTTCGTCAACGCCCTGGCGATCCTGATCTTCATCTCGCAGGTGTCCGAGCTGATCGGCGTACCCTGGCTGGTCTACCCGCTGTTCCTCCTCGCGGCGCTGATCGTGTTCCTGCTGCCCAGGGTCACCACCGCGGTCCCCGCACCGCTGGTGGCGATCGTGGTGCTGACGGTGATCGTGGTGGTGACCGGCTGGCAGGTGCCCAGCGTCGGCGACAAGGGCGAGCTGCCCGACTCGCTGCCGATGCTGATGATCCCCGACGTGCCGCTCAACGTGGAGACGCTGCAGATCATCGCCCCCTATGCCCTGGGCATGGCCCTGGTGGGGCTGATGGAGTCGCTGATGACCGCGAAGCTGGTCGACGACATCACCGACATCCGATCGAACAAGACCCGTGAGTCCTGGGCCCAGGGCATGGCCAACATCGTCACCGGCTTCTTCGGCGGCATGGGCGGCTGCGCGATGATCGGTCAGACCATGATCAACGTGAAGGCCTCCGGGGCCCGCACCCGGATCTCCACCTTCCTGGCCGGTGTGTTCCTGCTGATCCTGGTGGTCGGGCTCGGTGACATCGTGGGGCTGATCCCGATGGCCGCCCTGGTCGCGGTGATGGTCTACGTCTCCTGGGCGACCTTCGACTGGCACTCGATCAGCCCCCGCACACTGAGCCGGATGCCCAAGTCGGAGATCACCGTGATGGTGGTGACCGTGGTCGCCACAGTCGTCACCAACAACCTCGCCGTCGGTGTGGTGCTCGGCGTGCTGGTGGCGATGGTCGCCTTCGCCAACCGCGTCGCGCATTTCGTGCGCGTGGACCGCACGGTCGAGGAGACCGACGGGCGGACCATCGCCCGCTACACCGTGGAGGGCGAGCTGTTCTTCGCCTCCTCCAACGACCTGTACACGATGTTCCGCTATGCCGAGGACCCCGCGCACGTGGTGATCGACATGCACCGCTCCCACATGTGGGATGCCTCGACGGTGGCCGCGATGGACTCCGTGATGGAGAAATACCGCAGTTACGACAAACAGGTGGAGATCATCGGGCTCAACCAGGCCAGCCGGCGGATGCGGGTGCGGCTGACGGGCCTGGGCTCGGGGAGCTGACCCTCCCGGGGCCCTCCCGCCCGGGCGTAGCCTGGTGGGTCAGTGCCGAGCGGAAAGAGGGACGATGGCTCAGGACAAGCGCCGTTTCGATGCCACCTGGTTGCCCTTCGGGATGATGATCGGCGTCGCGGTCGGGATCGGCACCGGCATGATCCTGCTCGACAGCCTGCTCCTGGGCGCCATCGCCGGCATGCTTCTGGGCCTGGTGATCGGGATCGTCCTGGGCTTCACCCCGCGACGTGGCGAAGGCACCGCCGAAGAGGCCGAGGACGAGTACGTGCGGCGGCAACAGGAGGCGGCGGGAGAGCTGCCTCCCCGGCAGCACACCGCCGATCCCGAGGGCTCCACCGAGGGCGAACCCCAGGACCGTAACGGGCGGGATGGAGCCGACGGGCGGCCCTGACACCGACTCCCGCGCCCGCGCGCCGGTCCGGCCTCAGTCGCCGTGGCGCGCGACCGTGATGAGGTGATCGACCGGGCCGTGCCCCGTCGTAGGGGTCAGCGACAGCGCCTGGCTCGCCCCGCTGCGCAGCGCGCGCTGCAGGAAGTCCCGGCCGGCGCGGAGGGCCGCCAGATCCTCCCCCTGCTCCGGTGACGTCTCGAGCAGCTGCACGGCATCGGCGCTGCGGCCGAGCAGGGGTGGCCGATGACCCTGACGGGCCCGGGCCAGGCGCGCGTACTGCGCGGCGATCGCCGCGGAGAGGGTGCAGCCGGTGCCGTGCGTGGATCGGGTGGGCACCCGTTCGGCCCGCAGCAGATCGACACCGCCCGGGTGGGCGACCACGTCGGTGACCTCCTCGCCGGCGCGGTGCCCTCCCTTGACCACGACCACCGACGGTCCCAGCCGCCGCAGCCGCTCGGCCTGCTCGCACATCGATTCGACGTCCCCGGCCACCTCGGCATCGAGCAGCTTCGCCGCCTCGGGAAGGTTCGGGGTGAGCACGTCCACCAGCGGCAGCAGCAGCTCGCGAAGGTTCTGGGCGGCCCGCTCGGGCAGCAGCACGTCCCCGCTGGTGGCGATCATGACCGGGTCCAGCACGAGGTGACCGACCTGGTCGCGGCGGGCGGCCATCACCTCGGCGACCGCGGCGATGGTCTCGGCGGAGGTGAGCATGCCGAACTTGGTGGCATCGACGGGGATGTCATCCAGGACGCTGGTGACCTGCGAGACCACCGCGTCGGGTGCGATCGGGAGCACCGCCTGGACGCCCTGGGTGTTCTGTGAGGTCAGCGCGGTGATCGCGGAGGTGCCGTACACCGCGAGCGCGCTCATGGACTTCAGGTCCGCCTGGATCCCGGCTCCCCCGCCCGAGTCCGAACCGGCGATGGTCAAGGCGGTGGGCGGCCGGGACGCCGCCTGGTGCGGGACGGTCGGCGGCTCGGCACGGCGCGGGTGAGGTGGTTCCGGGCTGGGGGCACTCATCGGTGACGATCCCTTCGCAGGTGTTGACCAGGGCAGGTTCGACGGGTCTGATCTCAGCCCCCTCTCGGCGGAGGGCACCCCGTGTCACTGGTCGGTGACCTTATCAGCGTCTGCAGCGCACAGTCTGCGCACGGTCAGCGCACGGCCCCCGCCCCCGAGTTCTTGACCATCTCTTGACCCTTTGTCACGGTGGTGGCCGATCAGGTACGGCGCGGGCAGCCGGCGCGACCAGGCGTCCCCGGGCGGCCGGAGAGGCACCGATGACGTCCGCCCGCACCGTTCGCCGCCCCTGGACGGCTGTGACCGCCCTGACGGCGGGAGCCCTGCTCACCCTGTTCGCCTGCGGCACCGGGAGCGAAGAGGCCCGCGAGCCCGAACCGGTCACGAGCGAGGAGAACGACGCCTCCGATGCGGGCGGCGTTCCGGACTCCGGCTCCGACGAGGGCGACGAGACGGACGAGGGTGACGAAGGAGCGATGTCCTCCGAGGGGGAGGCGACCGACGAGCAGGGGCCCTCCGACGAGGGGAGCGTGAGGATGAAATTCGCTCCGGACCTCGGCGACAGCGCCACCTCCGGGCAAGACGGCACCCCCACCGTAGGTGCCGAGGAGCTCGGCGGGCTGCTCGGGGAGAACCTGGCCGAGGACGCCGACTGCGACGGCGAACTGGTGCTCGAAGAGGGTCAGAGCCAGCAGTGCCAGGCCCCGGACAGCATCGAGGACGGCGACGAGGCCACCTGGACCGCTCATCCCGTCCAGGTCCCCACCCAGGAGAGTCTGGACCAGGACTCTCAGCCTGCCGTGCTGTTCACCACCGGCGACGAGCTGCCCGGGAGTGCCCGACAGATACTCGACGAGGACATCTCGCTGACCGGGGCGGGGATCGGAGCGGCCTTCGGCATCGAGGAGGTCCCTGCCGGCGAACTGTCGCAGTCGGTGCTGAGCATGCTCACCGGCGACGACGCCTATGTGCCGGTGGACCAGGCGCTTCCCGATGGGGCGACCTGGGTGGACGTCGCCTGTGAGGACCCGCTGGACTTCGAGACCTTCGAGGCGGCCGAGTGCACCGCGACCACCTCCGGGGGCGGTGAGTGGCAGCTGGTGGTGGTTCCGGGCTCCTACATCGACAACGACCAGGGCCTGCTGCTCGGCATCAGCACCGCCGACGACAGCTGATCGGCAGCCCCGCTCGCCCAGGCCGGCGGGTCCCGTCCCGCTCCCCCGCGGGCTGGTCAGATCGCTCACGGCGAGGTGTGCCGGCACGAGGGGTGACCTACGGTGGTGGGACGCTGTGACCAGGCGTCCGGCCCGGGACGACCCGGCCCGGTGACATCGCGGCGAGGACGGCCTCGCGGAACAGGAAGCTCCCATGCCGTCCTCCCCTGCTCGCTCCCAGGAGCCGTCGACCTGGCGCACGGTGCTCACCCGCGCCGCGATCACCCGGCTCGCGGTGGGCTGGTGCGCCGTCCTCCTCGGTGCCCTCGCCGCTCCCCTGCTGCCCCCTCCGGTGCCCGCCCCACTGCTGATCGGTGCGCTCGCGATGATCATCGGGGTGATCCTGTGGTGCGCCTTCGGGGTGGTCCACGAGGCAGAGGCCCTCGCCCATCGTCTCGGGGACCCCTACGGCACCTTGATCCTCACCCTGTCGGTCGTGGTCATCGAGGTGATCCTGATCGCCTCGGTGATGCTGGGACCCGGCGATCACACCACCATCGCCCGCGACTCGGTGATGGCGGTGTCGATGATCATCCTGAACCTGGTGGTGGGCATGTGCCTGGTCATCTCCGGCCTGCGCTACGGGAACCTCCCCGTGAACCGTGTGGGCACCTCCGCCTACCTGGTGATGCTGGCGGTGCTGATCACCACCGGGTTCGCACTGCCCGCCGTGATCGGCACCGACGGCGTCCTGGGCTCCGGCCAGGCGATGGTGGTGGCGACGCTGACGATCGGCCTGTACGCCGTGTTCCTGTGGCGCCAGACGGGCGCCCAGGCCGCCGACTTCCGCGAGGCCCCCGGCATGCCGCCCTCGGCAGCACGCCCCGGGCAGGACGGAACAGATGCC
>DWZH01000115.1 GCA_019118275.1 Candidatus Brachybacterium merdavium
CGCACGGAGGACTTGGTGACCTCCACGCCGCAGCGCTCGCAGACGATGCCCTTGAAGCGGACGCGCTTGTACTTGCCGCAGTAGCACTCCCAGTCCCGGGTGGGGCCGAAGATGCGCTCGCAGAACAGGCCGTCCATCTCGGGCTTCAGGGTGCGGTAGTTGATGGTCTCGGGCTTCTTGACCTCGCCCGTGGACCAGCCGCGGATGTCATCGGCGGTGGCGAGACCGATGCGCAGCTCGTCGAATGTGTTGACGTCGATCACAGGTGTCCTTCTCTCGATCGGAAGTCGTGGGGTCTGAATGGACGGGGGTCGCGGGCGGGGCCGGGACGGTGCGCGTGGGCGCAGCCCGTCCCGGGCCCCCGTCCGTCAGACCTCTTCGATGGAACCGACGCCCTCGTGGGGCCGGCGGGACAGATCGATGCCGAGCTCCTCCGCGGCGCGGAAGACCTCCTCATCGCCCTCCTGCACCTCGTGGGCGGTGCCGTCGGCCGAGAGGACCTCGACGTTCAGGCACAGCGACTGCATCTCCTTCAGCAGCACGCGGAACGATTCGGGGATCCCGGGCTCGGGGATGTTCTCGCCCTTGACGATCGCCTCGTAGACCTTCACGCGTCCGGGGATGTCATCGGACTTGATGGTCAGCAGCTCCTGCAGGGCGTAGGCGGCGCCGTAGGCCTCCAGGGCCCACACCTCCATCTCGCCGAAACGCTGGCCGCCGAACTGGGCCTTACCACCCAGCGGCTGCTGCGTGATCATCGAGTACGGGCCGGTGGAGCGGGCATGCAGCTTGTCGTCCACCAGGTGGTGGAGCTTCAGGATGTACATGTAGCCCACCGAGACCGGCTCGGGGTAGGGCTCGCCGGAGCGGCCGTCGAACAGACGGGCCTTGCCGTCCTCCTTGACCATCCGCTCGCCGTCCCGGTTGGGACGGTGGTTGGCGATCAGACCGGTGACCTCCTCGGCCGACAGCCCGTCGAAGACGGGCACGGCCACCGGGGTGCCGGGCTCGCCGTGCAGGGCGGCCTCGGGCAGGTCCTTGGCGGTCTCGTCGTCGGCGTCGAGGTCCCAGCCGGCCTTGGCGACCCAGCCGAGGTGGGTCTCCATGACCTGGCCGATGTTCATCCGGCCGGGCACGCCCATGGGGTTGAGGATGATGTCGACCGGGGTGCCGTCCTCCATGAACGGCATGTCCTCGACCGGCAGGATCTTGGCGATGACGCCCTTGTTGCCGTGGCGGCCGGCGAGCTTGTCACCGTCGGTGATCTTGCGCTTCTGGGCCACGTACACGCGGACCATCTCGTTGACGCCGGTGGGGAGGATCTCCTCGTCCTCGTCCTCGTTGAAGACCTGCACACCGATGACGGTGCCGGACTCGCCGTGGGGGACGCGCAGGGAGGTGTCGCGCACCTCACGGGCCTTCTCGCCGAAGATGGCGCGCAGCAGGCGCTCCTCGGGGGTCAGCTCCGTCTCGCCCTTGGGCGTGACCTTGCCGACCAGGATGTCGCCCGGCTCGACCTCGGCGCCGATGCGGACGATGCCGCGCTCGTCGAGATCGGCCAGCACGTCGTCGCCGACGTTGGGGATGTCCCGGGTGATCTCCTCCTTGCCCAGCTTCGTGTCGCGGGCGTCGACCTCGTGCTCCTCGATGTGGATCGAGGTGAGGACGTCGTCCTGGACCAGGCGCGAGGACAGGATGATGCCGTCCTCGTAGTTGTGGCCCTCCCACGCCATGAAGGCGACCAGCAGGTTCTTGCCCATGGACAGCTCGCCCTGCTCGGTCGAGGGACCGTCGGCCAGGATGGAGCCGGCCTCGACGCGGTCGCCCTCGTCGAACAGCACGCGCTGGTTGTAGGAGTTGCCGGCGTTGGAGCGCTGGAACTTCCCGATCGGGTAGGTCTGGCGGGTGCCGTCGTCGGCCATGACCACGACGAGGTCGGCCGAGAGCTCCTCGATGACACCGCCCTTCTCGGCGACGACCACATCACCGGCGTCGACCGCGGCGCGGCGCTCCATGCCGGTGCCGACCAGCGGCATCTCGGCACGCAGCAGCGGCACGGCCTGACGCTGCATGTTGGCGCCCATCAGGGCACGGTTGGCGTCGTCGTGCTCGAGGAAGGGGATCATGGCGGTCGCCACGGAGACCATCTGACGTGCCGAGACGTCCATGTAGTCCACGTCGGCCGCATCGACCAGATCGGGCTCCCCGCCCGGCAGGCGCACCAGCACCTGCTCCTCGGAGAAGGAGCCGTCGTCGTCGAGCTTGGCGTTGGCCTGCGCGATGATGTGCCGGTCCTCGTCGTCCGCCGTCAGGTAGACGACGTCGTCGGACACCTTGCCGTCCTCGACCTTGCGGTACGGGGTCTCGATGAACCCGAAGGGATTGATCCGGGCGAAGGTGGCCAGCGAGCCGATCAGACCGATGTTGGGACCCTCAGGGGTCTCGATCGGGCACATGCGGCCGTAGTGCGACGGGTGGACGTCACGGACCTCCATGCCGGCGCGGTCACGGGACAGCCCGCCCGGGCCCAGCGCCGACAGGCGGCGCTTGTGGGTCAGGCCCGACAGCGGGTTGTTCTGGTCCATGAACTGCGACAGCTGGGAGGTTCCGAAGAACTCCTTGATCGCCGCGGTGACCGGACGGATGTTGATCAGCGTCAGCGGGGTGATCGCCTCGACGTCCTGCGTGGTCATGCGCTCGCGGACGACGCGCTCCATGCGGGACAG
>DWZH01000001.1 GCA_019118275.1 Candidatus Brachybacterium merdavium
AGGAACGCGCCGAGCTGCTGCACGTCCACCGGGGCGATGGCGATCGACAGATACAGCGGGAGGATCTGCAGGCTGGTGCGGTCCGCCGACGCCGCCGCGACCCCGAGGGCCGGCAGGTCGCGGCGGCGCAGCTCCTGGTCCAGCAGGATCGTGTCCTCCGTGGCGAGCACATGGACTGCTCGTCCCTCGCGCCCGGCGAGGAAGCGCGCCGCGGTCTCCGCCGCCGTCCATTCGTCCTCCGACTCGAGCAGCACCAGCTCGGGACGTCCCGCCGACGCCTCCTCCACAGCGGTGACCTCGACCCCGCCCTCGCCCAGCAGCGCCAGCAGCCGCGGCCAGGATCCCGGCAGGGACTCGGGCGCCTCATGGCACAGCAGACGCTCGATGCCGAGCGGCCAGGGCGACTCCTGCAGCAGCGCCACCAGCTCCGCGAGGTCATCCGCCGCGCCGGGGGAGAGGTCCGCGACCTGCTCGATCGCGCACAGCGCCTCCAGCCGCGCCGGCAGCCCCTCGCGCGGCTGCAGCGCGGCCCCGGCCATCACCGCGGCATCCCGCCAGCTGAGCATGGTCGCCGCCGTCGCCCAGGGATCCACGGCGAAGGACTCCCGCGGCCACGGATGCTCCGCCTCAGCGATCGCCTTCGCGTACTGCGCGATCCGCACGGCGGGGTCCACCGACGGACGGGTCAGCGCGAGGCGGCTCTGCAGAAGCTGGACCAGACCGCGCGGACCCAGCCGCACCGAGCCGGTCGTCCCCGTCCCGTCGGCCCAGGCGGCACCATCGAGGGACCAGCCGAACTCGATCAGCATGCGGGGGCTCCTCCGTCGCAGGTCGTGTGCGGTCCCACCTTAGGGGACGGGGCCGACGTCTCAGCGGTTGAAGGGATCGTCGGGGCGCACGCTCCAGCTGAAGCCGCGCTCGTAGAGCACCATCGCGGAGTCATCGGGCGCGAGCACGAGGTCCTGGCCGCCCCCGGTGACGTGCAGGGTGCCGTCCTCGCGCTCGACGATGCTGAGGGTCAGCTCGGTGGGCTCGGAGTCGGTGTACTCCCGGGCCGTGGTCCCCGGATCCCTTAGCGGACGCAGCGAGAGCTCGACCGTGCCCTCCCCGGTGCGCTCGTAGCGGCCGTGCAGCAGTTCGCCGTCAGCGCGCCGGAGCTGGACCGAGGCGAGACCCCCGTACTCGACCTCGCCGAAGGCGATCGCGCTCCAGCGGGTGTCCTCGCTCAGCTGCGCGGCCGGCTCGGCGGCGTCCTCCTGCACCGTCCACACCCCGGCAGGGGTGGTCTCGTCGGTGCTGCGCTCCGGGTACATCCCGCTCACGCCCCAGCCGATCAGCCCCACCAGCGCGAGCGCCGCGACGGGTCCGAGGACGTTCGTGACTCTCGCCAGCGGACGCCAGGGGATGAGCACGGGCACCGGCCCGGGCCGGATCTCCTCGTGACCGAGCAGCGCCCGGGACAGGCGCGGCATCCAGGGGATCAGCACCAGCACCGACATGATCAGCAGCGCCAGGGAGATCTGCTTGACGGGCACGTCGTAGCCGAGGTTCAGCACGAAGACCAGGGCCATCGACGCCCCCGCGAGCACCGCGCCGAGCGGGATCGTGCGCCGCCACAGCAGTGCGAGCGCCGCCCCGAGCTCCGCGAGGCCGCCGAGGAACTGGAACAGCGGGGAGAGGGCGACCATCCGCCACAGCACCCCCATCGGGCTCATCTCGCCCTGGGTGATGAGCGCGTCGCCCATGTCGGTGACGCCGAACTGGCCGAAGACGAGCTTGGCGACCCCGTAGTAGACCATCGCCACCGCGAGCAGCAGCCGCACGATGCCGTGTGCCCACCACACCAGGGTCACCCCCGCGGTGCGGGCCAGCTGCTTCTCGACGGTGTAGTCGGGGGAGGGGGCGCTCTCGTTCATGCCCCCTATCCCATCGCACGGGCCAGCCCCGCAAAGCCCTCCTACGGGGTCGGGCCGGTACGACTTCCGTCGAATGATCTCCTGGTCAGCGCCGGTCAGAGCCGTGCGAACTCGCGCACCCACGCCGCCTCGGACTGCACCGGCCGCCCGGCCACGAGCGCTCCGTCCGCCACGAAGCCCTCCTCGCGGTCCGTGAGCTCGGCGACCAGCAGTTCCCGATGCCGCGCCAGCTCCCCGGCGACGTCATCGACCCCGGCCAGGTCCCGCTCCTCGCACGGATCCGCCTCGAGATCGAAGAGCTGCTCGTGCCCGTCCCCGGAGAACCACACGTACTTGAAGCGCTGCGAGCGGATCCACTGCATCGAATGCCGGCCCAGAGCGCTGATCACGTGCTCGCCGTGCAGGTGATCGCGCGTCCCGCTCCCGGGGCGCAGGCTGATGCCGTCCACGCCGTCGGGCACCGCGACCCCGGCGAGCTCGAGCAGCGTCGGCATCAGATCCCTCAGCTCCGCGATCGAGTGGACCTCCCCGGGCTCACCCCAGCCCCCTCGCCAGCGCGGCGGCACGTGCACCACCAGCGGCACCCGCGCCGAGCCCTCGTAGCCCACGGACTTCCGGTACATGTCGTGATCGCCCATCATGTCGCCGTGGTCGGAGACGAACACGATCACCGTGTCCTCGAGCAGGCCCTGATCCGAGAGCGTCTCCTTGAGCCGGTTCAGCTGCAGGTCGATGAACTCGATCGAGCCGTAGTAGCCGGCTCGCACCTGTTCATGGGTGCTCTCCTTCTGCGCCCCGAATTCCGCCTCGGAGTGGAAGTCGCGACGATGCTCGTCGAAGCGCGCGACCCAGTCGCCCTGTGCACGCGCCGGCCCCGAGCGTGCGCGGTATTTGTCCCACAGCCACGGCGGGGGATCGAAGGGCGCGTGCGGCCGGTGGAAGGACATGTACAGGAAGAACGGCCGGGTGGGATCGCGCCGCTCGAGGAAGCGGAAGGACTCGTCGGCCACCCAGCGGGTGGGGTGCAGCCGCTCCTCGCGCTCCCAGGGGCGGGCGGTCATCGCGTTGCAGCCGATCCCGGTGTCCTGGTAGTCAGCCCGCGGGTCCCCGCTCTCGCGCCGCAGGAAGTCGACGTAGTCGTCGATCGCGGCCGACGGGCCCCGGCTGAGCCGGCGCGAGGTGTGCAGGAAGCCGTCGTGCAGCAGCACTTCGTCGAAGCCACAGCGGGCCCGGACGGGGTACACGTGCATCTTGCCGACCCCGAAGGTCTGGTAGCCGGCCCGGCTGAGCGTGGACTGCAGGGTCACCGGATGGGCGTCGGGGAAGGAGATCCCCTCGCGGTACCCGTAGCGGCCGTGCCTGGTCGGGGACTGGCCGGTGAACATCGCCACCCGGGCCGGCACGCAGGTCGGCGTCGAGGAGTAGGCGCGGGTGAAGTGGTTCCCGGTCCGTGCCAGCTGATCGAGGTTCGGGGTGTCGATGTGCTCGTTGCCGGCGATGCCCAGGGCGTCGGCACGCATCTGGTCCACGCAGATCAGGATGAGGTGGGGACGGGTGGCGGGGGAGGGGCTGGTCATGCGGTCGGCTCCGGTCTGCGGCTCTGCTGAGGGGCGGGCATCGACATGGACGATCCCCGCGCGGCGCGGTTCCGCACGGGGATCATCGGTGGGCGGGTCCGGGTCAGTTCGCGCTGCCCGGGTGAGCCCAGGGCGGGACGTTGCCTCCCGGGTTGCCGCTGGGCGTGGGATTCGGCGGCCGGTTCTGAGCGCGGTTCTGGGCTTCCTTCGCCTTCTGCTCGGCGTGGTGGCGGGCCTGGTCGGCGCGGCGCTGCTCCTCCTCGCGACGCTCCCGCTGAGCCTCGTCCCGGTCGAAGGCATCCTGAGCGGCCTTGCCGGTGGCCTCGGACTCGCCGGCGGCCTGGGCCTGCAGCATCGCATTGCGGATCTCATCGCCCATGGAACCGACGGTGCCCGGGTTCGAGGGCAGGTAGAGCACGTTGGAGCGGCCGTTGCGGGCCACGTCCTGCATGGTGTCGAAGTACTGGGTCATCAGCAGCAGCTGTTCGGCGGAGTGCTCGATGCCGACCTTGCGCAGCATCTCGTACTGCTCGGCGATGCCCATGGCGATCGCCTTGCGCTGGGCGGCCACGCCCTCACCCTGGAGGCGCTTGGACTCGGCCTCGGCCTCGGCCTGGGTGACGGCCTTGATCTTGTCGGCCTCGGCCAGCGACTGCGCGGCCACCCGGTCCCGCTGGGCGGCGTTGATGGAGTTCATCGAGTCGCGCACCCGGGAGTCCGGGGAGATGTCCTGCACCAGGGTGTTGATGATGTTGAAGCCGAACTCCTGCATCCGGGTCGACAGCGTCTGCTCGACGCTGCGGGCGATGTCGTCCTTGGACTCGAAGGCCTGGTCCAGCTCCAGACCGGACAGGGCCGAGCGGACGGTGTCGAAGACGTAGGAGCGGATCTGCGCCTCGGGGTTGGACAGCTTGTAGTAGGCGTCGACGACCTGTTCCTCGCGGATCACGAACTGCACGGCCACCGGGACGGTGACGAACACGTTGTCCTTGGTCTTCGACTCGATGTTGACCTCGAGCTGCTGGACGCGCAGCGAGATCGGTTTGGTGATGCTGTCGACGAAGGGTGCCTTGAAGTTCAGGCCCGCATGCGCGACCCCTTTGAACTTCCCGAACCGTTCGACGATGACGGCCTCCCGGGAGTGCACCGTGAACAGGACGGAGGTGCGCAGGCCGCCGAACAGCAGCGCTGCCACGATGACCAGGAAGATGATGCCGACGACGGCCAGCACCAGGAAGAGGATGACGCCTTCCATGAGCGCCCCTTTCGATTGCAGTGAATGGTTGTGACCTACGCTACCAACTGCGCGGGCTGTCCCTGACCTGGGTCCGGGGGTTGTTCAGGCCGACGCCCCGTGACCTCCCGGCCGCAGGCCCAGTTCGTGCTCGATGCGTTGGGCGATCCGCGCCGGCGGCACCGGCGGGGCGTACCGGCGCAGCACCCGGCCCTGCCCGTCGATCAGGAACTTGGTGAAGTTCCAGGCGATCCGCCCGCCCAGCACCCCGCCCTTCTGCTCGCGGAGCCAGGCCCACAGCGGATGGGCGGCAGGGCCGTTGACGTCGACCTTCGAGAACAGCGGGAAGGTGGTGTCGTAGGCCGAGGTGCAGAACTGCTCGGTGTCCTGATCGGTGCCGGGATCCTGGTGGAACTGGTCCGAGGGGAACCCGAGCACCGTGAAGCCGTGCTGCTGGTAGGCCGCGTGCAGGCCCTGGAGCCCTTCCAGCTGCGGGGTGAAGGCGCAGCGGGTGGCGGTGTTGACCACCAGCACCAGCTGGCCGCGGTACTGGGACATCGACCTGGGCTGACCCTCGATGGTGGTGGCGGAGAAGTCGTGGAAGCAGAAGTCGTGGAAGGGCGGCGGCGCGGCAGCCGCGTCGCCGGGCGCACCGTCGGGCGACGCGTGAGCGGCACGGCCGCCTGCCACCCCGCGCTCGCGGGGGATGCTTCCCGAGTCGTTCATGATCTCCTGCCCCGTGGTGCTGCTGTCCCGTCGGCCCGGGGCCGGGTCGCGGGACTGTCTCGATGCCCCCATGCTAGGGGCGGTGACGGTGATCACCCCAGCCCCGGGGTCGGGGTCACGAGCGGCGGGCCCGAGCATGGGCGAGTGCGACGCCCACCGTTCCCAGCAGCGTGAGCAGGGCGCAGACCAGGAAGATCCCCGCCTGTCCGAAGACGGTCACGGACCCCAGCGCGATGACCGGCCCCGACAGGATCGCACCGACCCGCCGGGCGTTCATGTACAGGCTCGTGGCCAGCCCCGGCCGCGCGATGATCTCCTGGAAGAGGGTCAGTCCGGTCCCGGCGATGGCCGCGAACGACCAGGCGTTGAGCACCTGGATGCCGATCAGACCCACAGGCGTCTGGACCGCGAACAGCGCCAGGTAGTAGACCACTCCCAGCGCGCAGCCGGTGACGATCAGCAGCTGCGCCGAGAAGCGGCCGCTCAGCCGCCCCATCAGGAACAGGGACGGGATCTCCAGACCGGCCGCCGTGCCCAGGGCGATGCCCGCCCACACCACATCGAGGGCGAGGGACTGGGTGACGTAGACGGTCATGAACGAGGTGGCCGTGGCGTTCGCCGCCTGCAGCAGCACGAAGGCCGCGACCACCACCGTGACCCCGAGGAGGCCCGGCACCGGGCCGGCCTCGGGGGTCGGGCTCTCGCGGGACGGGGCGGGCTCCGCCGGTGCGCGAGACTGCAGCGTGGTGGCGGCCCCGATGCTGAGCAGGGCGATCATCGCGATCGTGCCCAGCACCGCGCGCTCGCCGAAGGCGCCGATGATGAAGGTGGCGATCGGGGGACCGGCCACCCAGGCCACGGAGAAGATGGCCCGGGTGTTGATGATCTGGCCGCTGGTGGCCCCGGCATGGCGGAGGTGGGCGAACAGCAGCGTGCTGCCCACCCCTGCGGGCCCGCCCAGCACCACCAGTGCGGCCATGGCCAGCGGCAGGGAGGTGACCAGGGCGAGCACGGCGGCCAGGACCACCGTCAGCACGGCGCTGACGATCATCGGCCGCAGGTACTGGCCGGTGCGATCGGCCCGGGCGGGGATGATCGTGGTCGCGATCAGGGCGCTGGCGTTGTACAGCGCCAGCGCCCATCCGACCTCGGTGGTGCTGGCGCTGTAGAGGGTGGTCAGCAGCAGGGCCAGGGCCGGATTGAGGAAGGCGAACTGCAGTCCCCACAGCAGCGCTGTCGAGGGGATCAGGAGGCGCTGGGGCATGGAGCCTTTCGGGCCGACGGGGACGGGGAGGGCAAGGGTGGGTCCGCTGAGCCGTTCAGGCTTCCGGGATCGGCCGCCCGAAGTTCTCCAGGGTGATCGCCGACGGCTCCGGTCCGCCGCGCACCCCCGTCTCGAGGCCATCGATCCGCTCCAGCTCGGAGGCGGTGAGCTCCAGGTCCAGGGCGGCGAAGTTCTCGCGGATCCGCTCGGGCCGCACCGACTTCGGGATCACCTGACGTCCCTGCTGCAGGTGCCAGGCCAGCATCACCTGCGCCGCCGAGGCCTCGTGCGCGGCGGCGATCTCCAGCAGCACCGGATCGTCGAAGCTGCGGCGCTCGGCCTCGCCGTAGGAGGTGATCCCGCCGATCGGCGACCACGCCTGGGTGAGGATCCCGTGCTCGGCGTTCAGCGCCTGCAGCTCACGCTGCTGGAAGTACGGATGCACCTCGATCTGGTTCACGGCGGGGACGATCTCGGTGCGCTCGAGGAGAGCGGTCAGGTGCTCGGGCAGGAAGTTGCTGACCCCGATGGCGCGGACCCGCCCGTTCGCCAGGGAGGCCTCCAGCGCCTGGTAGGCGCCGATCGTGAGCTCCAGGTCGCTGGGTAGCGGCTGGTGCAAAAGCAGCAGGTCGATCTGCTCGACCCCGAGCTTGTCGGCACTCTTGTCCACGCCGTGCAGGGCCTGCTCGTAGCCGTAGTCGCTGATCCAGAGCTTCGTCTCCAGGAACACCTCGGAACGGTCCAGGCCAGAGGCGCGCAGACCCTGCCCCACCTCCCGTTCGTTGCCGTAGGAGGCGGCGGTGTCGATGTGCCGGTACCCGGCCTCGAGAGCGGAGGCCACGGCGCCGCTCGTGTCCTCTGGGGAGGACTGGAAGACGCCCAGACCGATGGTCGGGATGGTGACGGAGTTGTTCAGAGTGAAAGTGGACATGACTCGACGGTAGGGCCGGGCACGGGCGAGGTGGGAGTCCCTGTTGGTATCCCCCGGCGCGGTGCCTCGCCGCCTCCGGTCCCGTCAGCCGTGCTGCGCGACGTCGGCCACCGCCCGCGGCCCGGGGTTCGACACCAGGTTGCGCAGCAGGTCCAGGGCATCGGCATCGGGAGTCCCGGGCTCGGCCAGGTAGCTGGCCAGGGTGACCCCCGGGACCGAGGGGATGTCCAGCACCTCGTAGCTGAGCGTCAGACGCCCGACCTGCGGATGGTCGATGGTCTTGGTGCCGTGGTCGTGGACACGGACCGTGTGCCCGTCCCACCAGGTGCGGAACTCCGAGCTGCCGGCGCGGAGACGTTCGATGAGGGCGCGCAGGTCTGGATCACCGGGCCTGCGGCCCGCGGTCAGGCGCAGGTTCGAGACCGCGTTGCGGGCGGTGGTCTCCCAGTCCGGGTAGAAGCGGCGGGCGCGCTCGTCGAGGAACATGTACTCGGCCGTGTTGAGTGCGGGGCCGTCCTCGGGGAACAGATCCGGGAACAGGGCCCTGCCCAGGGCGTTCGCAGCCAATGAATCGCGGAGATGGTTCCCGGCGATCACCGGCACATCGCCCATGGTCTCGATCAGCTGGTGGACCCGGGGCGGGACCACGGGCCCTTGGTCCCCGGTGCCCTCGCCCCCTTCGGGCAGGCCCGAGCGGCCCGCGGCCGCGCGTGCCAGATCCTGCAGGTGCGCTCGCTCGGCCCGGTCGAGCCGCAGGGCCCGGGCGAGGGACTCCAGGACGGAGTCGGAGACGCCGCGCAGGTCACCGCGCTCGATCCGCGTGTAGTACGCGGTGCTCACCCCGGCGAGCTCGGCGATCTCCTCCCGGCGCAGACCGGGGACCCGGCGCTGGCCGCCGGACACCGGCACGCCCGCCTGCTCGGGGCTGATCCGGCCACGGGCCGTGGTCAGGAACTGCGCCGCCTCTCGTCTGGTGTCCATCGCTCCACCGTACGGGGCGCGGCTCAGGACAGGAACTCGTCGACCTCGGCGCGGCCGGGGGCGCCCTCGGTGCCCCAGCGGGTCACGGCGATCGCGGCGGCCGCATTGGCGCGGGTCGCGGCCGACTCCCAGTCGGCGCCCAGGGCCCGCTCGGCCAGCAGCACCCCGGTGTGGGTGTCACCGGCCCCGTTGGTGTCCACCGCCTCCTGCGGGAACGCGGGGATCTCGGTGCCGCGCCCGTGATGGAAGACGGTGCAGCCGCGCATCCCGTCGCGCACCACCACCACGGCGTGGGAGCCGATCCGGCGGCGCAGCGCCTCGGGGGTGTCCTGCAGGGCGTCCAGACCGGTGAAGGCCCGGGCCTCCTCGGCATTGGAGGTCCACACCGTGGTGCGGGCGAGCACCCGATCCTGGACCTGCTGGGGGAAACCGGCGAAGGGTGCGCCGGGGTCCAGCACCACCTCGACCCCGTCCGGCAGCGACTCGAGGTATTCCAGCAGTGGCCGACGAGTGGGTTCGAACAGGCTGTACCCGGACAGGCACAGCAGGTCGCCGGGCTGCGCATCGAGTGTGGCCAGGGAGTCGGCGGTGATCTGCCGTTCGGCGCCGTAGACGGTGACGAAGCTGCGTTCGGCCGTCGGCTCGACCAGCACCATGCAGTACCCGGTGTCGGCCCCTTCGCGCAGGGTGTCGGACAGCTCGATCCCCTCGGCCGCGAGCCGGGAGCGGATCAGGTCGCCGTTCGGGCCGATCCCGTGCGCGCCGCCGTGGACGGCCCGGGCGCCGGTGCGGGCGGCTGCCAGCAGCGTGGTCACCGCCCCGCCGGCGTAGCGCTGCTCGCTGATCGCATTGGTGTTGCCACCGCGTGGAGGCAGCTCGGGAACCTCGATGACGACGTCGACCAGCGCCTGGGCGGTGTGTAGCACTCTGGGCATGCCGCCAGTCTAGGGACGGGTGGGATGATGTCCCCATGAACGCCGCGCATCAGGCCTCACGTCGCCGTCGGCCCCTGCTCATCGTCCTGTCCGTGGCGCTCGTGATCGCCCTGGTCATCGCGGCGATCCTGTGGCGCGACCGCTTCGGCGACGGTCAGCAGGAGGCCGAGGACCTCGCCGCCGCGCTGCCCGAGGGCGACTTCGCCGACGAGGCCGACGTCGCCGAGCACCAGCGGATCCTGGGCCCGCTGATCGAGGCCACCGGCCAGGCCCCGCAGGTCGAGCTGGCCGATGCCGGCAGCGCCGAGGACGGGCAGCGCACCGCGACCCTGGAATGGACCTGGACCCTGCCGGAGGAGGCCGGGACCTGGGAGTACACCACCGAAGCCACTCTGCGTCGCGGGGACGACGGCTGGTCCGCGGAGCTCGACCCGGAGGTCTTCGCCCCGGATCTGGAGCCCCGCGAGCACCTCGACCTGCAGACCCTCGAGCCACAGCTGGGCACCGTCACCGATCGCGATGGTCAGGAGCTGTACGGGCCGCATCCGGTGAAGGTGCTGGGCCTGGACAAGACACAGATCGACGAGGACGAGCAGGAGGACGCTGCCCGCGAGCTGGCCGGTCTGCTCGGCACCGACGCCGACCGCTACGCCCAGACCGTCGCCGACCATGGCCCGGAGGCCTTCGTGCCGGCTCTGACCATCCGGGTCGACGACGAGGGCGAGTACCCGCTGGACGAGGCCGCCGAGGTCACCGGCTTCCACGCCGCCGATCAGACCCGCCCCCTCGCCGTGGAGCGGGACTACGCGCCCGGGGTGCTCGGCTCCCTGCGGGAGGCCGACGCGGAGGACGTCGAGGACTCCGAGGGCGAGATCGAGCCGGGCGACCTGGTGGCCACCGGCGGCGTGGTCGCCGCCGAGCGCGAGGCGTTGCTGGGCACGAGCGGGGTGGACGTGATCGCCGTCGATCCCGACGACGACTCCGACCGCTCCCTGCACCGGGTGGGCCCGAGCGACGGCACCGACGTGCGCACCACCATCGACGACGACCTGCAGCGTCTGGCCACCGAGGCGATCGCCGATGAGGACTCGCCGGCCGCCGTGATCGCCCTGCAACCCTCCTCGGGCGATGTGCTGGCCGCCGCTCTGGGGCCGACGGGACAGTCCTATCCGGTGGGACTGGTGGGACAGTACTCGCCCGGATCGACCTTCAAGACCGTCACCGCGCTCTCGCTGCTGCGGGCCGGTGTCACCCCCGACACCACCCTCGAATGCCCCGAGACCGCCACGATCGACGGACGCAGCTTCAAGAACGCCGACTCCATGTCCCCGGGCCTGTTCGGCTCGATGCCGCTGCGGGACGTGATCGCCCACTCGTGCAACACGGCGCTGCTGCTGCAGCACGACACCGTCGACCAGCAGGAACTGGCCGAGGCCGCGACCACGCTGGGGATCGGGCAGGAGGCCCCGAGGGGCCTGGACGCTTTCATGGGTTCGGTGGATCCCGAGGACGAGGGCCTCGAGCACGCCGCGGCGATGATGGGGCAGGGCCGGGTGCTCACCTCGCCGCTGTCGATGGCGGTGGTGCTCGCCAGCGTAAAGAACGGCGAGACCGTCCAGCCCCGGATCCTGGCCGACGAGGAACCCTCGGACCTCGACATCGAACAGCCGCTGACCGAGGAGGAGACCACGCAGATGCAGGAGATGCTGCGCGGGGTGGTCACCGACGGCAGCCTGGATGACCTGGCGGACCTGCCCGGCGATCCGGTGATCGGCAAGACCGGCACCGCGGAATGGACCGATGAGGAGGGCGAGCTCGCGCTGCACTCGTGGGTGATCGTCGCCCAGGGCGACCTGGTGATCGCGGTATTCGTGGAGGACGGCAGCTACGGCTCGGTGACCGCCGGCCCGATCGCCCGCGAGGTGCTCGAGGGCGTCTGATCAGCGGCGGGCGGCAGCCTCCGGTGGCAGTATCCGGAGCCGGCAGCCGGCGTCAGCGACCGGCGTCAGTAGGCGGTGCGGCCCTCGTGGGCGCGCCACGCATCGAAGGGCGAGATGGCGTCCGCGTTTCGCATCTGCTCCGTGCGCAGCAGGGCCTGCTGTCCGGGCCGCTCGAAGTAGGTGTAGAACGCGGCATCGTCGAACCCTGCTCGGGCAGCGTCGTCCCGCCCAGCCGCGAATACCACCCGGTCGATGCGCGCCCATAGTGCAGTGGCCAGGCACATCGGGCAGGGCTCGCAGCTGGCGTAGAGCACCGCACCGGGCAGCTCGAAGGTCCCCAGCTGGGCGCAGGCGGCACGGATGGCGGTCACCTCGGCGTGGGCGGTGGGATCGTGCGTCGCGGTGACCCGGTTGGCCCCGTCGACCAGCCGGCCGTCGGCCGTGGCCACGACCGCGCCGAAAGGGCCGCCGTCGTCGGCGACATTGGCGCTGGCGAGGTCGACGGCGCGGGCCAGGATCTCGGAGTCGGTGGGACTGATCATGGCGCCCGATCCTCCCGGACCGCGGACTCGCTGTCCAGGGCGCTGCCCAGCCGTCGGCGCTGGTCGAAGCAGGCCAGCTCGAGCAGCTCGAGCACCGGATCGAGGGTCCGGTCGGCGGGGACCACCGCGCAGATCCACCCCTGCCGGGCGTACAGCGGATGCGGTTGCAGCACGTCGGCGGCGGCCGGATCGACGGGCTCCGCGGGAGCGAACTGGGCGATGCGCCGCCGCCCCACATGGACGTTGACCCGCCAGCGACCTTCCGGATCGAGATCTGAGCTGACGTCGTCGGGATAGTTCTTGGTGATGATCGTGGCGAAAGGCTGGGTGCGCGGCACGCTGCCATCCGGGGACCAGTAGAAGAAGTGATCGCCCCAGGCCACGGGCGGGTAGTCGCTGTGCTCGTCGGGTGCGAGCTCGAGCAGGTCGTCGAAGGAGCGGACGGTGGTGAGGATCCGGCAACAGAAGAGGACCTGGACGGCCGCAGCACGATGACGATCACGCAGCTCGCCGAAGCGCTCGGGGTGTGACCCTCGACACTGCGGTTCTGGGAGCAGGAGGGACTGGTGGCTCCCGTCCGCGAGGGGCGTCTCGGTGCCCGCCGCTATCCTGCGCGGGCGATCCGGCAGGTCCGCATCGTCACGGCGCTGCGCGCGGCCCGCTTCGGGATCCCCGCGACCGCACGGGCGATGGGCGAACTGCGTGGGAGCGGCGGCGTGGAGGCGCTGCACTCCGTCCTGCAGACGCGTCGCTCCGACATCGCCCGCCGCATGGAGCTCCTGCTCCGCGTCGGGACCCAGCTGGTCGAGCTGCGCGAGGACCTCAGCGGCCGGTGACGGCTCAGAGCCCCGCGGCGACCTCCACGGCTTGGCGGATGGCACGCTCAGCGTCCAGTTCCGCGGCGACGTCGGCCCCGCCGATCAGGTGCACCCGCGGGCTGCGGCCCCGCCGAGCCCGGGTGACCTCCTGGGCGAGCGCGTTCTCGCTGATCTGGCCGGCGCAGACCACCACGGTGTCGACCGCGAGCACCCGCTCCTCCTCGTGCTCGAGGATGTGCAGGCCCTCGGCGTCGATCCGCCGATAGGTCACGCCCAGATGGTTGATCACCCCGGCGTGACGCAGCTCGGCCCGGTGGACCCAGCCGGTGGTCTTGCCCAGGCCCGCACCGATCTTGGTCTCCTTGCGCTGCAGGAGGTGGACCTCGCGGGAGCGGCGCCCGTCGGCGGCCGTGGCGGGATCGACCGGGGCGCGACGTGCGACGGCCAGGCCCCCGCGGTGCCCCTGCGGATCGCCGACGCCCCAGTGCTGCAGCCAGGTGTCGGTGTCCAGGGTGGGTGAGGGCAGCGGGGAGGTGAGGTACTCGGCCACGTCCACACCGATGCCGCCGGCGCCGATGATGGCGACCGTCTCGCCGGGCTCCGCGCGGCCTTCGAGCAGATCCGCGTAGGAGATGACGCGGGGGCCGGGCCCGTCGGCCGCGGGATCGGTGGTGAATCCGGGCAGGTCCACGACGCGCGGGCGCACACCGGTCGCGACCACCACGTCATGGAAGTCCTGCAGTTCCTGGGCGCTCGGGCGTGTGCCCAGGCGGACCCCGACCCCGGCCGCGAACAAGCGCATCCGCCACGAGGTCAGCGCCTGGGCGTAGTCCTCCTTGCCGGGGATGCGCGCGGCCAGCCGCAGCTGCCCGCCGAGCTCCTTGGTGGCCTCGAACAGGGTGACCACGTGCCCGCGCTCGGCGGCGCTGATCGCGGCCTCCAGCCCGGCCGGCCCGGCGCCGACTACGGCGACCTTGCGGCGCCGACGCTCGAGCACGGGGCTGAGCACCAGCTCGGTCTCGTGACCGGCACGGGGGTTGACCAGGCAGCTGGCGCGCTTGCCCTCGAAGGCATTGTCCAGGCAGGCCTGGTTGCAGGAGATGCAGGCGACGACCTGGTTCGCCCGTCCCTCGGCGAGCTTGGCGGGAAGGTGCGGGTCGGCCAGCAGTGGCCGTGCCATGGAGATCAGATCTGCCTGTCCGGAGCTCAGGACCTGCTCGGCCACCTGGGGGTCATGGATCCGGTTCGACGCGACCACCGGGACCTCGACCTCCTCCCGCAGCCGCTTGGTGACGGGGGCGAAGGCTGCGCGCGGCACTGAGGTGACGATGGTGGGCACACGCGACTCGTGCCAGCCGATACCGGTCGACAGCACGTCCACGCCGCGCTCGACCAGTCCGTGCGCGAGGGCGAGGGTCTCGTCCCAGTACTGCCCCTCGGGCACCAGGTCCAGCAGGGAGATGCGGTAGCTGAGCAGGGCCTCCGGGCCGATGGCCTCCCGCACCGCGGCGGCCACGGCCAGCGGCATCGTCCTGCGACCCTCGGGCCCTCGTCCCCACCGGTCGCGGCGCCGATTGGTGCCCGGGACCAGGAACTGGTTCAGCAGGTATCCCTCCGAGCCCATGATCTCGACCCCGTCGTAGCCGGCCCCGATGGCGCGGCGGGCGGCGTCGGCGAAGTGCTCGATGGTGCGGCCCACCCCTCGGCGGGTGAGGCGACGCGTGCGGAACGGGGTGATGGGGGAGCGGCCGGCGCGCGCCGAGGCGGCCAGCGGGTGGAAGGCGTAGCGGCCGGCGTGCAGCAGCTGCAGGATGATCCGCCCGTCGGCCTCGTGGACCTCCCGGGTGATCAGGTTGTGCGTGGCCAGGGTGCGATCGTCCGCCTGGGCGCCGCGAGGGGTCAGGCGCCCGGTGCGGTCGGGGGAGTACCCGCCGGTCACGATCAGACCGACGCCGCCGCGGGCGCGCTCGCCGAGGTAGGCGGCGAGCTTCTTGGCGTCCCCGGGGCGGTCCTCCAGACCGGTGTGCATAGAACCCATGACGAAGCGGTTGCGCACCTCGAAGCGTCCGAGATCCAGTGGCGACAGGAGATGGGGGTAGTCATGGCGCATATGCCGATCGTGCCAGGTGAGGCCGGATGATCCGGGGAGGCCCGGGCACATGTCACCCCTGTGCGATGGGCTCACAACCGGGCCGGTGGCCCTGACCAGCCCGTTCTTCTGACCTACGGGTAACTGGTGGGAAGGGGCGCGGCGCCGCCTCGTGTGCGACCTCACCCCGTGTGCGGCCTCGCGCGAGGATCCGGCGCGGCCCTGCTCTGCGCTGGGCACGGGGGAGCGGGGTCAGGCTCGTAGCCGGACCGTCCCTGGACCCGGACCCGGTACCGGACTCGGGTGTCGGTTGTCGGTGCGCCGAGGTGGCGCGTGATCTCTTCTGGAGGGGTCGCGGGGCGGCCCGGCGCCAGGGCGTGCTGTTCCCCGACCGCTGTGACAGCGGCCTGGGCTGGAGCGATGATCTGTCTCGGCGATGAGTGGCGCTGCGGGGATGATGCCTGGCGCTGAGGGGACCGAGCAGTGCCGAGGGGTCGAGAGGTGTCGGGACCACCTCGGTGACCGAGCCGTACCGGCTGGTCCAGCGAACGCGGTGGATGCCGCGCCGCCTGGCGGTCGCATCCGCGATCGCTGCCAGTCGCTGCTGTTCCTTGGCGTTGCAACGGGCACACAGGCCGTTGCCGTTGGCGAAACTGGTCGGCCCACCCTTGGAACGGGGCCTGATGTGGTCGCTCTGTCGGATCTGGGCGTTGCAGTACGGGCCGGCACAGGTCACCGAGCGCCAACGGATCATCTTCGCCAGTCCGGCGGGGAAGGCGCGCGAACGGGACTCGGTGGCCACCAGCTCGCCGCTGGTGGGATTCGTGTAGAGGCGGCGGAGGGTCGCACGCACCGCGGGCCCGTCGGGACCGTAGGGATCATCCTGCCCGGGGCCCGGTTCGCGCAGGGCCTCTCGCAGCTCGCTGCGCAGCTGTTCGGGAGGCACGGTGCCGTAGCCCTCGATCACCGCGGGATCCGCGCCCTCGGGGTCGAGCAGTGCGCGGTCGGTGATGATCACGCCGACATCGAAGGTCGCCGGCTCGATCCCGCCCTCGCGGCCGATCAGGGCGTTCGCCGCAGCGTCGGCCATGATCGCCGAGTGGCCCCGACGGTCCCCGGAGGCGCGCAGACGTTCAGCTTCGAGGGAGAGCCGCTTGCGCGCCAGCGTCGCATCCAGGGCGGTCAGCGTGAGCGTCAGGGAGCCCATCCCATGCGGTTTGTGCCGATAGGTCACGCCTCGCCCCCGCTTCGCCTGCTGATGGCGCCGCTCCTTGCCGTCGGGGTCGATCGCCTGGGCGAGGGCCTCGACCTCACGGCAGACCTGCTCCTGGCCGGCACCGGCCAGATCAGGCATCCGCGATCCGAGTGCCCGGTCCACGAGCCGGCGCTGCGCCGGATCCAGGGGCGCTGCTGAGCGACTGATGGCCCTCGCCTTCTCCGGGTCGATCACCGCGTGGGCGAGCGCGTCGAGGGTCTCGGGCATATCGTGCACGAGACGCCGGGCGGTGCGGACCCGATGGGTGGCCGAAGCCGGTGCGATCCGGGAGGCCATCGAGACTTCCCGGGAGGCGATGCCGTCGGAGACCTTCTCATCGTGCCCCTCCTCCTCGCCGTCCCGGCGCACGGCCTCGACCAAGGCGTCCAGGGTGCGAGCCTCCAATGCCGCGAAACCGGCGGAGAAGCCGCGCAGATGGTCGAGCAGGTCCAGGAGCTGTTCCGGGCGCAGTGATTCCGCGTACCCCGGAGTGAACTCCCGGGTGGCGTGGGCGGCGATCTCCGCGACGGCTCGGCGGGCGCCGGACAGGTCGATCCCGGCGATCTCGAGCTCCTCCGAGTTCACATGCACGAGCGTGGAGCTGGCCGACGAGGCCAGCTCTCGTGACGCGTTCTCGGAATAGTTCATGCATTGATTATGGAATGCGTGCAATGGCGAAGTCCAGGATTTTCGTGAATGTGGATGGAATGTTGAGGATAGGGTGCTGTGGAGGAGGGGTTGTGTGGAAAAGGGGTCATTGTGGAGGGGAGGAGTGGGGGTGGAAGCGGTATCCGTGGCGCCGGACATGTAGAACGAAAGTGCAGGTAGGCGGCCCGAAAGTTGTTGGAGTGCTGATAATGTGGATAAATGAGATGTGGGGAGGAGAGAATGTGCAGGAGGTGCGCTGAGAGGCTGCCCAGGCTGCCCAGGCGGAGAAGTGGACCGCGACATCCTCGACCACACCGCACCCGACCACACCGCACCGGAGCGGGCCTCGACGCCAGAGACGATGTCTGCGACTCTGGATGCGTGAGCTCCGACGTCGGTGATGACGCCCGGCGCGACCGGTCCGGGTCGTGCCGTCCGGCAATGAGCCCGGAGTCGGCCCGCATCGAGGGCGCCATCGACCAAGCGATCGCCCGCGGGGACTTCGACGACCTGCCGGGCGCCGGGAAGCCGCTGAAGCTGCCCGAACGCCATGATCCGGACTGGTGGATCAAGCAGCGCCTCGAGCAGGACGACGTCGACCGGGACGCGTTGCTGCCACCCGTGGTGCTGCTGCGCCGCGAGCACGACCGCTGTGACGAGACCCTGGCCGAGCTCGGCGACGAGCAGAGCGTGCGCGAGTACGCCCGCGACTTCACCGAGCGGGTGCTCGCCGACCGTTCCGCGAACCCGATGGCGCGGACGCTGTGTCCGCAGCTGGATCCGGAGGAGGCCGTCGCCCGGTGGCGGGAGCTGCGCGCCGAGCGGGCCCGGCCCGAGCCGCAGGAGCTGGACCAGGCCGCATCGCGCGGTGGCCCGGGCACCTCCCACGGGCGCCGGCGCTGGTGGCGCTTCGGACGCCGAAGCCAAGGCCCGTTCCGCCCGCTGAGTGGTCCGACCGCTGAGTGATCCGACCGGAGCAAGGAGCCGCGCACCATGCAACTCGAGAACATCATCGTCGACGCCACCGCCCCCGGCCGCCTGGGCCGGTTCTGGGAACAGGCCCTGAGCACCCGGACGCTCATCGACAGCGAGGAAGAGGGGTTCGAGACGCGGCTCGACCTGCCGGGCGGCGGCTTCCTCGACCTGTGCTTCCAGCCCGTCCCGCACCGGCCGACGGAACCGCAGCGCCTCCACCTGGACCTGCTCGGCGGCGCGCGGCAGCTGGAGGTCGCGCAGCGTCTGAGGGAGCTGGGCGCGAGCGACCTGGACATCGGCCAGGGCGAGGTGCCGTGGATCGTGCTCGGCGACGTCGAGGGCAACCCTTTCTGCGTGATGGAGCATCGCGAGGTCTACGAGGACACCGGCCCGATCGCCGCGATGCCGCTGGACTCCGCCGACCCCGACCGCGACGCCGAGTTCTGGTCCTGGCTGAGCGGCTGGCAGGAAGCCCCCGGGACCGCGCCGCGCACCCTGCGTCACCCCTCGGGGACCGGGCCGCTGCTCGAGCTGTATCTCGAGCCGCGGCCGAAGGGGCCCGCCAAGAACCGCATGCACCTGGACATGCGGCTGGAGGCGTCCGACGACGTGGACCAGATCGCCCGCGAGATCGCCGTGCGGGGAGGGCGCGAGCTCGACCCGGACTGGGGCGAGCTTCCCTGGCGGGTGTTCGCCGACCCCTCCGGCAATGAGCTGTGCCTGCTGCCGGCCGGGTGATCACGACTCCCATCGCCGCATCGCGGTATCGAACCATTCCTGGGGATCGGCGGCCGACGGCTCCGCCCCGCGGGCACGCAGCCAGCTGCACACGTTCTGGCAGTCGCGGCGCAGGAAGTCCCGGCCGTGGGGATTGGCGATCACGTCCACCACCTGCGGCACGTCGATCACCACCGGGTCGGGCTCGGCGGCGCGGGTGTCGGCCAGGAGGTTGTAGGGCGACAGGTCCCCGTGGGCAAGGCCCAGCTCGGCCAGGTCGATCACGAAGTCCCGCAGCCTTCGGGCCCACCGCTCGATCTGCTCGGGACCCGGCCGCAGCTCGTGCAGACGCGGGGCCGCGACCGCACCGGAGTCGTCGTCGGTGCCGACGAACTCCATGCACACCTCGGTGCCGAGGATCTGCACCGGATAGGGGACCGGCAGTCCCGCCGACCACATCCGACCCAGCACGTCGAACTCGGTGCGGGCCCACTGGGCGGCGGCGACCTGCCGGCCGAAGGCCGTGCCCTTGGCCATCGCGCGCGCCTCCCGGGTGTCCTTGGTGCGGCGGCCCTCGGTGTAGCTGCCGGAGCGGTGGAAGCTCGTGTGCTCGGGGGAGCGGTAGCGCTTGGCGACCATGAGGGTCGCCTCCCCGGGGGCGCCGACGCGGTCGGCCTCGGGCAGGGCGCGCTCGAGGAGGAAGGCGTCGGCCTCCTTGCCGGTCTTGAGCACACCCAGCTCGGTGTCGATCGCGCCGTCGTGCTGGACGATCCAGTCGGGGAAGGGCTGCGGGCCCCGGTCGAGGGTGTGCGCGGTCTGCGGCCAGGTCGACCAGCGCTGATCAGGGCCGAGATCGGTGAGTTCGGTGTCACCGTCGAGGTTGGCGTAGGAGATGGTGAGGAAGGTGTCCCAATCGAAGGACGAGGTCATCTGAGGGGCTCCTGGGGGGAGGACCTGCCACGCGGGGAGCCGGGCGCCGGCTCGGATCGGGCGCGTCTCAGCAGGTCGGGGTGGAACGGAGGACAGCAGGGGTCAGCGCGGTGACAACCATCAGGTCCTCCTTCCCTCGCGGCCGCGGGCGACCCCGGCGACCGTCCTTCACGATCGAGCCCACCCTAAAGCGGGCGGGAGCACCGGCGCGAGCGAATACTTCGCGCGGATCGCTCACCCCGGAGCGATGAACTCGGTCGATCAGCGACAGGGCGTGCTCTGCTCCGGGAGCGGACGCACCGTCGGCGCTCCCGGACGGTTCCACGCGAACAGGGTCAGGTGCCACAGTCCCGGCCGCCGTCGGGAGGGGTCGATCAGACCGCGGGCGCCCTGATCCTCGAGCGCCGAACGTACGCCCCAGGAGGGCGGGGTGCGGCCGGCCGAGGCGTCCGCCTGCCACTTGGCCGCGGCGTCAGCCGGGTCGATGCCGAGCCGCGCCAGCTCGGCGTGGTCGCGCAGGTCGACGATCCCAGTCGCCTCGACCTCGACCGCCAGGATCGACAGCTGCGGGGAGCGCTCGTCCCGGTGGGCGATCATCGCGGCCGCCACCCCCTCGCGAGAGGCGCTCAGGTACAGGGCGGGGGCATCTGGCCAGGAGTAGCGGCCGATGGAGCGCGACCCCGTCAGGGCCCGATCGGCGAAGGCGGGGTCGACGGCCCGGTAGAAGATGCCGTGCACGCTGCGGAGAGCACCGTTCCCGGGGAGGACCGTGGGAGCAGGGGCGTCATCCATCGGCGCTCCTGTCGGTGTCGGCCCGTACGATCCGACGATAACCCATCACCGGTTCCTGACCGTCCTGCTCGGCGCAGTCGGGGCCGCTGCGGCAGCCCTGTGCGTGGCCGTGCTCATCGCCCAGGCGCTGCGGGTCGCGCGCCGTCTCAGCGCTGCGATTCCAGGCGCCCGGCCACCACGGTGGCCAGCACCTCCGCCTCCCGCAGCCGGTGGGCGGACTCCCGGGCGGCGGTATCGACCATGAGGCCGTCCGCGCCCGACGGGACGTCGGCGAACAGATCGGACAGGTCCGCGGACGTGTGCCCCTCGTCCAGCAGCACCACATCGCCCCGGCCACCCGGCTCGAGAGCGACCACCCCGTCGGTCGAGGCGGCCAGCGCCTCACGCGGCTGCAGCTGCTGGGCGGGGAACCAGCCCTCGCGCTCATCGGCGCTGCGATGGACCGCGGCGGCCATCGCCAGCCACGGGTCCAGCGGGGCCACCGGGGCGTCGGACCCCAGGACCAGCCCGGCACCGGCATCGAACAGGTCGCGCAGACGGAAGGCCTGATCCGCCCGGCCCGGCCACAGTTCCTCGGTCGCGTCGCGGTCGTCGAGCAGGTGCGCCGGCTGCACGGAGGCCACCACGCCCAGCCGGGCCATCCGGGCGACGTCGACGTCGGTGAGCATCTGGGCGTGCTCGAGCCGAGCCGCGATGCCGGTCGCCTCGATGGCGTCGAGCCCGACCTGCGCGGCGGCGTCCCCGATCGCGTGGACCGCTGCGGTCAGTCCCAGCTCCCGGGCGCGGCCCAGCACCTCGGTCAACTGCTCGGGCCCGACGCTCAGCACGCCCCGGCCGGAGTAGCCGTGCCCGTCGGTGTAGGTGTGCCGGGTGTAGGCCGAGTGCGAGCCCAGCGCCCCGTCGACGATCACCTTCAACGGACCCATCTCGACCATGCCGCCGGTGTCCAGGACCGCGCCCGTGGGCCCCGGGGTCGCCTCGAGATCGGCCGGATACACCGCCGGACGCACCCGCAGCCGCGGTGACCTCGCCAGCCAGTCCTCCCAGATGCGGCCCCACTCCATGTCGGTCACGCCGACGACGCCGCGCTGCAGGGCCTGGCGCTGGAGCATCGCGGCACCGGTGGCGTCCGCTTCGGCGACGCCCGGCAGCTCGGTCAGGCGCGGCACCAGCTCGAACCACTCCTCCTCCGCGACGATCCCGTCCCGCGGGGGCAGCCCCAGCATCTGCAGCGCCTGTGAGTTCAGCCAGGCATGGTGGGCGTCGCCACCGATCAGCACCGTCGGCACCGTGCCGGTCGAGCCGTCCAGCGCGGGGACCGTGGGCGCGACCGCGAGGTCCACCAGGCGGTGCCCGAAGCCGATCAGGGCGTGGCCCATCCCGGTGCCCCATTCGCGCCGCTCGGCCAGCTCTGCCCGCACCAGTTCCAGGATCACCCCGACGCTGCCGGCCCCGGAGGTGTCCAGCCGCGCATGGGCCTGGGCCAGCTGGCCGGAGTGCACGTGCTGATCCCACAGGCCCGGGATCGCGATCGCGCCGCCGCCGTCGAGCACCTCCTCGCCGCCCAGCCGGGACAGGGAGGGCTCACCTCCGCCCCTGCGCGCGGCCGCGATCTCCGTGATCACGCCATCGCGGATCCGCAGGTCCACCGGGCGGGCCGGGACCTGGCCGGAGACCATATCCAACGGTCGCACCTGTCTGATCAGCACCGCGCCAGAGTACCCGCGCCAGCGACCATGACGGCTGTCACGGGTGAGCGGTGATGGCAGTGCCTGGGATCGGGCACGCCCGCACGGAACCGTGGATGTCATGATCACGACGACCACCGCCCCAGGCCACCCGGCCGCCGATGACCGGCCCGCCCTCGACACCACCGCCCCCGGGACCACCGCCCCCGGGACCACCGACACCGCCGACACCGCCGCGATCAGCCTGCGTGGGGTCCATAAGCGCTACGGCGCCGTCCGCGCCCTGGACGGCGTGGACCTGACCGTCCGGCCCGGCGAGATCCTCGCCCTGCTCGGGCCCAACGGCGCCGGCAAGTCCACCGCCATGGAGATGATGGTGGGCCTGGCCCGGCCCGATCAGGGTACTGCGCAGATCCTCGGCACCGACCCCGCCACCGCTACCCGCACCGGACTGATCTCCACCATGCTCCAGGGTGGGGCGCTGCTGCCCGACCAGTCCGTGCGCTCCATGCTGCGCATGCTGCACTCCCTGCAGGCCCACCCCATGCCGCTCGCACAGGCCATTGAGCAGGCCGACATCACCGACCTGGTCGGACGCAAGATGGGCACCCTCTCCGGCGGCCAGGCCCAGCGGGTCCGCTTCGCCATCGCACTGCTGGGGGACCCGCAGGTGCTGCTGCTGGACGAACCGACCGTCGGCATGGACGTCGCCGCCCGCCGCGCCTTCTGGGACCAGATGCGCACCGTCGCCGCCACCGGGCGCACCATCCTGTTCGCCACCCACCACCTCGAGGAGGCGGAACGGGAAGCGGCCCGCGTGATCGTCATGGACCGCGGCCGGGTGGTCGCCGACGGCTCCGGCACCGAGATCGCCGCCGTCGTCTCCGGGCGCGTGCTCACGCTGCGCGGCGTGAGCGCCGAGCGGATCGCCGCGCTGCCCGGCGTGGCATCCGCTGCCGCCGAGGACCTGGACCCCACGACCGTGCGCGCCACCTGCAGCGACTCCGATGCCGCGCTGCGCGCCCTGTTCACCGGCCCCGCCGGCCAGGACGCCCGCGACATCCAGGTCACCACTCCCGGCCTCGAGGAGGCCTTCCTGCGCATCACCGATCACGAAGGAGAGAACCGATGAGCACCGCCACCCCAGCCACGGCAGGCCAGACAGGTCCGGCGGCCCCGGCGGTCACGGCCCCGCCCCGCACCGTCGGCCCGCCGCCCTCGGCCCTGCGCCGCACCCTGCGCTACGCCGGGCACACCACCCGCATGACCGTCACCAACATCTTCTTCATGCTGTTCACCATTGCGCTGCCGGTGGGCATGTACCTGCTGTTCGGCATGCTGATCGGCGAGCAGGACGGGGGCCAGGTGCGCGGCCTGATCATGGTCAACATGGCCGCCTACGGCGGCCTGGGCGCCGCCGTCACCGCCGGCACCCAGGTCCAGGAGGACCAGCGCAACGGCTTCCTGCGCCAGCTGATCGTGGCGGGCATGTCCCCGCGCACCTTCCTGGTCGGCTCGGTCATCGCCGCCAGCGCGGTCATCGTCCCGGCCCTGGCGGCCGTGGTCGCCGTCGGCGTGGTGACCGGCGTCGACGTCGGCCCGCTGCCCCTCCTGGCCACCCTGGTGGTGCTGTGGCTCGGACTGCTGCCGACCATCCTGATCGGCCTGGTCCTGGGCATGGTGCTCAAGGGCGGCGCCGCGATGGCCGGCGGCGTGGTCACCATGATGGCCATGGCGATCCTGGGCGGGCTGTGGATGCCGCTGGAGATGTTCCCGGACTGGATGCAGACCCTGGGCCGGTTCATCCCCACCTACTGGATCTCGCGGCTGGGCGAATGGACGATGTACGGCGGCGACCTGCCCGCCACCGGCCTGCTGGTGATCGGCGCCTGGACCCTGGTGCTGGCCACCGTGACGGCCGTGAGCATGTCCCGCGCCGTCGGCCTCAGCCGGCGCTGAGACGCCGGGACGCGGAGACAGGGCACAATGCAGACGATGACCCAGCCCAACAGCGCCGCCGAACCGGCCGCCTCCGCCTCGGAGACGGCCGGACGGCCGCTGACGCCGCGGGAGATCCACCGCGCGGCCAAAGAGTCGGGCGGACTGCCGTTCTCCCTGGCCCCGGCGGTCTTCCTCGTGATCCCCGCGGCCTTCGCGTGGGTCGGCGCCCCGGGAGGGGGCGCTGCCATCGTCACCGTTCTGCTGGCCGCCTACGGGGTGCTGTTCGTCTACTCCCCCGGAATCGCCGAGTACCCGCTGCCCACCCGCCTCCTCTGGTTCGCCGCGGCCACCGCCCTGATCGCACTGCTGGGACCACTGATCGGCGAGTACGTGCTGTTCATGGTGATGTTCCAGGCGATGACCCATGTGATCCTGCTGCCCTGGCGCTGGGCCGTGCCCTCGGCGATCCTGGTCTGCTTGGCGGTGGCCGTCATCAGCCTGTGGATCCAGCTCTACGTCGCCGCCGGGTTCGCAGTCGTGGGGCTGGTGATGACCCTCGGGATCGGCCACGGTATCCGACAGCAGGTCCTGCAGGAGCAGCTCGGCCTCGCCCAGCGCCGCAACGCCGTGCTCGCGGTGGCTGCCGAGCGCGAGCGCATCGGACGGGATCTGCACGACATCCTCGGTCACTCCCTGACCTCCCTGACCATCTCCGCCCAGCTCGCCCAGCGCCTGATAGAGGCCGACCCCGCCGCTGCTCGCGCACAGCTGGCCCACATCGAGCAGACCAGCCGCCAGGCGCTCGCCGACGTGCGAGCTACCTCCTCGGGGATGCGGACCGTCCGCGCGGCCACCGAGATCGCCTCGGCCCGGAGCGTGCTGGCCTCCGTCGGCATCGAGGCCGAGGTCCCCACCGCCCTGCCCGCCCTCGACGACCACCGCGCCGAGCTGTTCGGCTACGTGATCCGTGAGGGCGTGACCAACATCGTGCGTCACTCCGGCGCCCACACCGCCACCGTCACCGTCACCGAGGACCGCGTGCGCATCAGCGACGACGGCGAGGGCATCCCGGCCGGCACCACCCGCACGGGCCTGGCCGGGCTCGAACGCCGTGTGGCCGAGGCCGGGGGGCGCCTGCTCGTCGAGAGCTCCGCGGCGGGCACCGTCCTCACCGCCGAGATGCCCGTCCAGGCCGAACAGGCCGAGCCCGCCGAGATGACCGGACCGGAGGAGCACCCATGATCCGCGTGGTGGTCGCCGACGACCAATCCATCCTGCGCTCAGGGCTGACCGCCCTGCTGCGCCTGGAGTCCGACCTCGAGGTGGTCGCCGAGGCCGCCGACGGGGCCGGCACCCTGCGGGCCGTCGCCGAGCATCGCCCCGACGTGCTGTTGCTGGACGTGCAGATGCCGGCCGGGACCACCGCCGAGGGCGCCGAGGGCCCCGAGGACGGCATCGCCGTGGCCGAGCGGCTGCAGCACCAGCAGGGCGCGCCGCGCATCATCGTGCTGACCACCTTCGGGCGAGCCGGCTACCTGCGCCGCACCATGGAGGCCGGTGCCCAGGGCTTCATGGTCAAGGACACTCCGGTGGACCGGCTGGTGGATGCGATCCGACGGGTCGACCAGGGGCTGCGGGTGGTCGACCCGGAGCTGGCCGCGCAGTCCCTGGCCGTCGGTCCCAGTCCCTTGACCGCGAAGGAGACCGAGGTGCTGCAGGCCGCCTCCCGCGGCGCCACCACCGCCCAGATCGCCGGCGCCCTGTTCCTGTCCGAGGGCACCGTGCGCAATCACGTCTCCTCCGCGATCGGCAAGCTGGGCGTGACCAGCCGCGCGGAGGCGGTGCGATCCGCTTCCGACAATGGCTGGCTCTGAGCGGACTTCTGGCTCTGAGCGGACTTCGAGCACGGTTTCACGGAGGACGCGTACCCTGCCACGGTGCGCACGTTCGAATCGCTCCTGGGTCTGCTGATCGACATCAGCGTTCCCGCGTTCGCGATCGCGTCGATGCTCTCGATGGGACTGCGCACCCCGCTGCGCACCTTCGCCGCGCAGATGCGCGATCGCCGCACCGTGTTCTCCGTGCTCGGCGCCAACTTCGTGGTCATCCCCGCGGTGGGCACTCTGCTCGTCTGGCTCCTCAACGGGCTGCTCCCGCCCCATGTGGGGGCCGGGTTCATCATCGCCCTGTGTGCGGCCGGAGCCCCCTTCGTGCTGCAGCTCGGGGCGATGGCACGGATCCCCTACGGGGAGACCGCCGGCCCCATGACCGTGCTGCTGCTGGGTTCGGTGCTGTTCATGCCGCTGGTGGTGCCCTTCCTGCTGCAGGACGTCCATGTCGACGGCTGGGCGGTGGCCCGGTTGCTGCTGGGCACCATGCTCGCCCCGATGATCGCCGGGATCGTGCTGAGCGCCGTGTTCCCCGACCACGCCGACGACCTCGCCCGCACCGCCGGCACGGTCGCCGCGATCTCCGCGGTGCTGATGTTCCTGTCCGGATTCGGTTCCAACTCCGCCTTCGTGCTCGAGCTGCTGATCTCCCCGGCGATGCTGGTGGCCGTGGGACTGGTGACGCTCGCCTTCCTCTCCGGACGCATCAGCGGCGACCTGGCCGGCCCCACCCTGACGGTGACCGACGGCCCGGCGATCCTGTCCAGCCAGCGCAACATCGCCGCCGCCCTGCTGGTGGCGAGATCCGACGGCGGCAGCGACGCCCTGGTGGTGGCGGTCCTGCTGCTCAGCGCCGTCGGCTTCGTGATGCTCGTCCCCTACGCCGTGACCGTCGGCGTGCTGCGGCGGCGCCGAGCCGGGGAGAAGACCTCCCTGGGGGTGCTGCTGGGTGTGGTCGGTGAGAGGCCCGCGGAGTCGCGGCGCCCCGACGCACGCGACAGCGTCGCGGACTGAGCAGGACGCGTCGGGCGGGGTCGTGGCCTCGAGCGGGGTGTGGCGTCGGGCGGGGACGTGGCGTCGAGTTCTGCGAAGTCGTTGCCTGGCGCCCTCAGAACAACATCTTTGCAGAGCTCGACGCTTGAGGGGTATGGGGGATGGGGACGAGGACGGGGGCGGCGATCGCGGGGTGGCTCGGCGCCCCCTCTTCCCTTCATACCCCCCAGGGGTATATGGTGGGGGCGTTGCGGCAGACGATCGGAGTGCTCGATGACCATGGATTCCCAGCAGGTACCCGCCCTGGAGCTGATCGACCTCGAGGTCGGCGGAATGACCTGCGCCAGCTGCGCGGCCCGCGTGGAGAAGAAGCTGAACCGGCTCGAGGGGGTCAGCGCCTCGGTCAACTACGCCACCGAGAAGGCCAGCATCCAGGTGTCGCCGGGAGTCAGCGCCGAGGAGCTGATCGCGGTGGTGGAGAAGACCGGGTACACCGCCCAGCTGCCCGCCCCGCCCGCCTCGTCGGCCCCCAGCCCCAGCCGGACCGACGCCACAGACGCCGCTGGCGCCACAGACCCCACCGACGCCACCGGGGCGGAGGACGAGGACCCCGAGCTGCGCAGTCTGCGCCACAGGCTGATCGGGGCCGCGATCCTGTCGGTCCCGGTGATCGCGATGGCGATGATCCCGGCCCTGCAGTTCGATTACTGGGGCTTCGCCTCACTGACCCTGGCCGCCCCCGTGATCGTGTGGGCAGGCTGGCCCTTCCATCGCGCCACCGCACTCAACGCCCGGCATGGCTCCGTGACCATGGACACCCTGATCACCGTCGGCACCGGGGCCGCCTTCCTGTGGTCGATCATCGCCCTGTTCCTGGGCACCGCCGGGGAGCCCGGCACTGTCCATCACTTCTCCCTCACGCTCGAGCGCACCGGCGGCCTGTCCGACATCTACCTCGAGGTCGCGGCCGGCGTGATCACCTTCGTGCTGCTGGGCCGGTACCTGGAGAAGCGCTCCAAGCGCCAGGCCGGGGCGGCGCTGCGCACGCTGCTGCAACTGGGCGCCAAGGAGGTCGCCGTCCTGCGCGACGGCACCGAGGTGCTGATCCCCACCGCCGAGCTCGCCGTGGGTGATGAGTTCGTGGTCCGGCCCGGGGAGAAGATCGCCACCGATGGCACCGTGATCTCCGGCTCGAGCGCGGTGGACCAGTCGATGCTGACCGGAGAATCCGTCCCGGTCGAGGTGGCCGCCGGCGATGGCGTCACCGGAGCCACCGTCAACGAGGGCGGGCGCCTGGTGGTGCGCGCCGAGCGGGTCGGCTCCGACACCCAGCTGGCCCGGATGGCGAAGCTGGTCGAGGACGCCCAGTCCGGCAAGGCCGAGATCCAGCGCCTCGCGGATCGGGTCTCGGCGGTCTTCGTGCCGATCGTGTTCCTGATCGCCGCCCTGACCGTGATCGGCTGGCTGATCGCCGGCGGCGGCGCCGTCATGGCCGGCACCGCAGCGGTCGCCGTGCTCATCATCGCCTGCCCCTGCGCCCTGGGCCTGGCCACCCCCACCGCCCTGCTGGTCGGCACCGGCCGCGGGGCCCAGCTGGGCGTGCTGATCAAGGGCCCGGAAGTCCTCGAATCCACGCGGCGGGTCGACACCGTGGTGCTCGACAAGACCGGCACCGTGACCACCGGCACCATGACCCTGGACGCGGCGATCCCCGCCCCTGGCATCGAGGCCGCCGAGCTGCTGCGCCGCGCCGGCACCGTCGAGGCCGCCAGCGAGCATCCCATCGCCCGCGCCATCGCCGACGGGGCCCGCGAACAGCTCGGCACGCTCCCCGAGGTCACGGGGTTCACCAATCTCGCCGGGCGCGGTGTGCACGGGAGCGTCGACGGCATCACCGTCCAGGTGGGTCGCGGACTGGACGCCGAGCTCGCAGCGCCCCTCGAGCCGGAGCTGGCCACCGCCCGCGATCGCTCCCACGCCGAGGGCCGCACCGCGGTGATGGTCGCCTGGGACGGGCAGGTGCGCGGCCTGCTCACCGTGGCCGACGAGATCAAGCCCACCAGCGCCGACGCCGTCGGCCGGCTCAAGGACCTGGGTCTGGACCCGGTGCTGCTGACCGGTGATCACGAGACCGTCGCCCAGCGCGTGGCCGCCGAGGTCGGCATCGAGCGCGTCATCGCCGGGGTCATGCCCGAGGACAAGGTCGACGTGATCCGCGGCCTCCAGGACGAGGGCAGGGCCGTGGCCATGATCGGCGACGGTGTCAACGACGCCCCCGCCCTGGCCCAGGCCGACCTGGGCCTGGCGATGGGCACCGGGACCGATGTCGCGATCGAAGCGGCCGACCTCACCCTGGTGCGCGGCGACCTGCTCGCCGCGGTCGATGCGATCCGGCTGTCCCGCCGCACCCTGGGCACCATCAAGGGCAACCTGTTCTGGGCCTTCGCCTACAACGCCGCCGCGATCCCGGTGGCTGCCCTGGGGCTGCTGAACCCGATGCTGGCGGGCGCCGCGATGGCCTTCTCGAGCGTCTTCGTGGTCACCAACAGCCTGCGGCTGCGCACATTCCGCAGCGTCGCGCCGTGAGGGGTGGGCCGGGGCCTCTCGTCTACGGTTGAGGGGTGTCCTCCCTGCTGCGCATCGCCCGGTTCACGCGCGAGCTGAACCCGTTGTACCTGGCGATCATCACCTGTTCGATACTGACCGCCGTGGCGGGCCTGGCCGTGCCCTTCCTGATCGGTCGCGCCACCGACACCGTCACCGGGGCCCTCTCCGGTGACATCGCCGCACCCGACGCGCTGCGCACCGCGCTGTGGCTGGCCGGCGCACTGCTGCTGGCCGAGTTGGCGGCGACCGTGATCTCCAACGTCGGCGGGTGGTGCGGCGACGTGATGAGCAACCGGATGCGCACCATCTTGTCGGTGCGGTACTACGACAAGCTGCTGCACCTGCCTCAGCGCTGGTTCGATCACGAGGTCACCGGGACCGTGGTGGCGAGGCTGAACCGGTCGATCACCGAGATCACCAACTTCGCCAAATCCTTCGCCAACTCCTTCGCGACCATGCTGATCACCACCGGGGCGGTGCTGGTGATCAGCGCCGTCTACGCCTGGCCGCTGGCGATGCTGCTGCTCGTGGTGTTCCCCGTGTACGTGTGGCTGACGGCGCTGACCTCCAAGAAGTGGCAGCGTCTGGAGGGGGAGAAGAACCAGCAGATCGACATCGCCTCCGGGCGCTTCGCGGAGGTGGTCGGCCAGATCCGGGTGGTGAAGTCCTTCGTCGCCGAGAAGAGGGAGCTGTCGGACTTCTCCCGTCGCTTCTGGTCCACGGACCGGACCACCCGCGCCCAGTCCACCCACTGGCACGGCATGGACATGGCGCGCCGGGCGGTGCTGAACCTGGTCTTCTTCGGGATCTACTCGATCATCTTCGTGCAGACCCTGCGCGGGGCCTTCAGCCTGGGCGAGATGGTGCTGCTGATCCAGCTGATGACCATGGCTCGTGAGCCGGTGCAGAGCATGAGCTTCGTGATCGACACCGCCCAGCACGCGATCGCCGGTTCCAAGGACTACTTCGGGGTCATGGAGACCGAAGTGGATACCCGCCTGCTGGAGGCCGGGCAGGACCCGGCCTCGATCACCGCCGTGCCCGGTGCGCCCACCATCGCCTTCCGCCACGTGCACTTCGCCTACGAGGCGGACGAGGACGTCCTGCACGACATCGACTTCGCCGTCGTCCCGGGGGAGAAGGTCGCACTCGTCGGGGAGTCCGGCGGCGGCAAGTCCACGATCGTGAACCTGCTGCTGGGCCTGTACGAGGCGCGCGAGGGCCAGGTCCTGGTGGCCGGGCACGACACCGCCGAGCTGCCGCTGGACGTGTTGCGCTCGCGCATCGGAGTGGTCTTCCAGGACGCCTCCCTGTTCTCCGGCACGATCTGGGAGAACATCTCCTACGGCCGCCCCGAGGCGAGCGCGGAGGAGATCCGGGTGGCCGCCGAGCGCGCCAACGCGCACAGATTCATCGAGCGCTTCCCCGCCGGCTACCAGCAGGTGATCGGGGAGCGGGGGCTGCGGCTGTCGGGCGGGCAGCGCCAGCGCATCGCGGTGGCCCGCGCGATCCTCAAAGACGCCCCCATCCTGGTGCTCGACGAGGCCACCTCGGCGCTGGACACCAAGGCGGAACGACAGGTCCAGGCGGGCCTGGACGAGCTGATGCGCGATCGCACCTCGCTGATCATCGCCCACCGCCTGTCGACCATCGCGGGGGTGGATCGCATCATCACCCTGGCCGAAGGCCGCATCGACGAGATCGGTTCCCCGGCCGAGCTGGCCGCGTCCGGCGGGATCTATGCGCAGCTGCTGGACCTGCAGACCAGCGGCGACACCTCGAAGCTGGCCCGCTACGACATCACCGGCTGAGCGCACCGGGCCCGCGACGGACATCCGACGACGACATCGACCGACGACGACATCGACGACCTCCAGGACGGGGGAGCAGGAGCAGCCATGACATCGTGGAGCGGCGTCGCCGAGGCGTATCGCAGGTCCTTCGCGACCCTGTGCGCCGGCACCATCGACATCCTGCTCGCCGGCACCGAGCCGTCCTCAGGTGACAACGGCCTGCCCGCGCGCGGCCGCCTGCGCCATCTCGACGCCGGCTGCGGCACCGGGCAGCTCGCCCTGGCTGCGGCCCGGTGCGGCCGCGACGTGGTCGCAGCCGACAAGGACCCGGACATGGCGGCCCTGACCCGCGCCACCGCCGGCGGGATCGACGACTCGGATCCGGCACTGGAGGGCGGCGTGAGCGTGCTCGAGGCCGGCTCGCCGACCTTGCCGTGCCCTGACGCCTCCTTCGATGCGATCAGCGCGAACTTCGTGATCAACCACGTGCCGGATCCGCGAGCGACCATGCAGGACCTCGCACGCCTGGCCGCGCCGTCGGCCCGGATCGCCCTGACCATCTGGCCCGCCGCCCCCGGACCGCATCTGGCGAGCTACGGCGAAGCGGCCCGCCTCGCCGGAGCCACACCGGTGCCGAGCGCGCGCCTGCCCCCGGAGCTGGATTTCCCGCGCTCGGTCGAAGGCCTGGCGGGCCTCGTCGGCGCTGCGGGACTGCGAGTGCTCGAGGCACGCGAGCTGGCATGGACCTGGAAGACGTCGGCCGAGGACCTGATGGCCGGGATCGCTGGTGGCATCGCGACCCCGGGGCGCATCCACCGCGCCCAGACCCCGCAGGTGAGGGCCCGCATCGAAGAGCATGTGCGCGACCTCTGGAACCATTGGGCGGCCGAGGGCGCGGATGCGGCGGAGGGGGATGCGGCGAACGGCGCGGAGACCGTGCTCGCCTTCCCCGTCGCTGCGCCCTATGTGCTCGCGGTGCGCGACTGACGAACGACGGCCGGGACCGCCCCCGGCCCCGTCCCCGACGGGAGGATCACCCGACGGGAGGGCCATCTGGAATCTCGGAAGAGCCGGGACCGGCAGGAGCCGGACCGGTGGAGGCTGCGGAGCCTCGCTCGCAAGACCATCGGGTTCATGCAGCCCGACATCACCGCCGCCCGTCCCCGATCGTTGCGTTATCGGGGTTATCAGCGCTCAGAACCCCGATAACGCAACGATCGACGTGGGGAACTGGGCGTGGGGAACCGAGGGAGTGACGCGGGGCGGCGACGACGCGGCACGGCGAGGGCCGGCGAAGATAGCCCAAGGTATGAGGGGGACGGGCGCCGACGAAGGATACGATGGTTCCGGTCACACACTCTCCGGGGGACACGAAGGAGCTCACATGGGATTCATCCAGGCATTCAAGGGCGCTGTCGGCGGGGTGCTCGCTGATCAGTGGAAGGACTTCTTGACCGTCCCCGGCGGTCTTCCGCAGACGGCTGCGCTGTTCCCGGCCGTTCCGCAGGGCACCAATGCCGGCCGCGGCGCGAACACCCGTGGCTCCGAGAACGTCATCACCAATGGCTCCAAGATCCTCGTGCCCCAGGGATACGGCCTGATCACCGTGGTCGACGGCCGTGCCACCGGCCTGATCACCGAGGCCGGCGGGTACGAGTTCAACGACCAGTCGCCGGACGCCCGCTCCGTCTTCGCCGGGGACGAGTTCCTGGCCTCCACGGTGGGCACGTCATGGGAGCGCTTCAAGTTCGGGGGCCGTCCCTCCTCGCAGCAGCTCGCCTTCTACGTGAGTCTCAAGGAGATCCCGGACAACCGCTTCGGCACCCAGTCCGAGATCTACTGGGACGACGCCTACCTCAACACCCAGGTCGGCGCCGTCTGCCGCGGCTCCTACACGATGCGGATCATCGACCCGCTGCTGTTCGTGCACAACTTCGTGCCCGCCAGCTTCATCTCCGCGAACGCACCGGTCTTCGATTTCGGCGACATCGACAACGCCGTCGGCCGTCAGCTGTTCGAGGAGGTCGTGGGCTCTCTCGCCCAGGCCTTCTCGCGCTACACGAACGATCCCGACAAGGGCAATCGCATCACCGCCATCCAGGGTGACTCGGTGGGCTTCGCGCAGTCGCTGTCGGCCGCCGTCGAGGAGAGCTACCGCTGGTCCACCGACCGCGGTCTGGCGATCGTGAAGACCTCGATCGTCTCGATCGAGTACGACAAGCGCACCCGCGAGCTGTTGGCCGACGTGCAGAAGGCCGACGCGCTGTCGGGCAACCGCTCGCAGTCCTTCATCAACCAGGCCGTCGCGCGCGGCGTGCAGTCGGCCGGGGAGGACGGCGGCGGCGCAGGTCTGGCCATGTTCGGCATGGGGGCCGGTTCCGCGGGCGGCCTGGTCAACCCGGTCCAGCCGTGGGGGCAGGGCAACCAGCAGGCTCCCCAGCAACAGCCCCCGCAGGGCCAGCCCCAGCAGCAGGCTCCCCAGCAGCAGGCGCCGCAGGGTCAGCCGCAGCAGGCGCCGCAGGGCGGAGGCCAGGGCGAGGACCCGGTCGCGAAGCTCGGCCAGTACAAGCAGATGCTGGACCAGGGTCTGATCACCGAGGCCGACTACGAGGCGGCCAAGAAGAACGCTCTCGGCCTCTGATCGGCAGCTGATATGTCCCAGCCTCCTCGCGGCCCCGACGGGGCGCGCCCGGAGCCTCCCGAACGGCAGGGGGCCGATGGGCCTCAGCACGACCCCGGGCAGCCCTGCGACGGCCAGCCCTCCTCGCAGCGCCCGGGCCGGCAGGGCGCGTCCCAGCCGGGCATGACCGGCGCTCCCAGCGGCTCCGGTGAGCCCGCCGCACAGCAGCACAGCAGAAACCGCATCATCGACACCAGCGCGGGCCGCAGCGACGGGCTGGACAAGTGCCCCAGCTGTGGCAGCACCGATATCCACTACTCGATCCGGAGCGGGTCGCTGGTCTGCGGGTACTGTCGCAGTGAGTGGAACGAGGAGGTCGCCGAGCAGGCCTTCGGGCTGGACTCCTCGATCGCCGAGCTGCGCGGCCACACCCTGGCCTCGGGCACCGCCGACATCCGCGAGGACGTCACGGTGATGACCCTGAAGTGCGAGGGCTGCGGGGCGGAGGTGGTGATCCGGGTCGAGGAGGAGCTGCAGGCACGCTGCCACTGGTGCCGCCAGACCCTGTCGGTCAACACCCAGATCCCCAACGGGGCGGTGCCCGATGCGATCCTGCCGTTCCAGCTCACCCGTGACCAGGCGATCGAGCGGATCAACGAGTTCGTCGGCAAGCGCCGGACCTTCGCCCTGGGGCGCTTCAAGAAGGAGTTCGTCCCTGACAACGTCATGGGCGTGTACATCCCGTACCTGGTCGTGGACGGGAACATGCATGCGGTGCTGCAGGGTCGCGGGGAGATCACCACCCGCAAGTACACGGTCACCCGGGGGAGCGGCAAGAACCGTCGGACCGAGACGTACTACGACGCCGACGTGTTCTCCATCCGCCGCACCTTCGACCTGCTGGTCGACGACCTGGCGGTGGAGTCTGCCGAGCGCTACGACGCGAAGGACAACTCGCAGGCCACCAACAACATCCTCAACGCCGTCCAGCCCTACGACACCGCCAACGCGGTCGCCTACAACTCGAACTACCTGCGCAACTTCACCTCCGAGCGTCGCGACCTCAACGTCCACGACGTCGACGACAGGGTCGAGGAGAAGTTCCTGTCGATCGCCCGCGCCAAGGTCCGGCCCACCATCGGCCGCTACGACCGCGGGGTGCGCTGGGACGGGGAGGGCGTGGCCGTCCACGGCACGCGCTGGGTCTCCGTCTACGTGCCGGTGTGGCTGTACAGCTACGCCGACTCCGCGAAGGGGGAGAAGGGCCTGACCCACTACATCGCGGTCAACGCCCGCAACGGCAACACGATGGGCTCGGTGCCGGTCTCCCACCCCAAGATCTTCGCGCTGTCGTGCTGCCTCGGCTCGATCGCCTCGGTGATCGGGGCCCTGGTCGGCTTCGGCTGGTTCTTCTCATGACGGACACTGACGAAAGGGGTCGCTGAGATGCTCCCGCTCCTCGCCGGTCTGATCACCGCGGATCCGGGGATCGCACTGATCCTGGCCGACTCCGGTGACGAGGCCATGGGCCTGACCTTCCCCTTCGTGGCGGGCCCGGTGGTGTTCGCAGCCGTCTACGTCGGCATCTACCGCTACTACCGCAACACTGACAAGCGCCACCACTTCGAGCAGGAGACGGAGGTGGCGGTCGGCAACCTCAGTCGGATCGATCGCAAGCGCGGCACCAACAACCGGCAGAGATCACGCACCATGAGCGGCGCCAACCAGGACGATCACCTGGAGCGGGTGCGACGGCTGAGGGTCGAGTGACCATGGCTCCCGGGGCGGGCGCGGGACGCCGGGACGTGATCGTGGTGGGCGCGGGACTGGCCGGTCTGGTGGCCGCCTGCGAGATCGCCGACGGCGGCCGCAGCGTGCTGCTGCTCGAGCGGGAGGGCGAGCAGGACCTGGGTGCCCAGGCCTGGTGGAGCTTCGGCGGGCTGTTCCTGGTCGACTCCCCGGAGCAGCGCCGGCTGGGGGTGCGCGACAGCCTGGATCTGGCCCGCCAGGACTGGCTGGGATCGGCCGGCTTCGAGCGGCCCGAGGACCACTGGCCGCGCCGCTGGGCGGAGGCCTACCTGCAGTTCGCTGCGGGGGAGAAACGTCCCTGGCTGAGAGCGATGGGGCTCCGCTTCTTCCCGGTCGTGGGCTGGGCCGAGCGCGGTGACGGTCGCGCCGAGGGACATGGCAACTCGGTGCCCCGTTTCCACATCACCTGGGGCACCGGGCCGGGCGTGGTCGAGCCCTTCGTCCGTCGCCTCGAGGCGCACCGGGCCGCCGGACGCATCCATCTGGCCACCCGCCGGGCCGTGACCGAGCTGATCCTCGAGGAGGGCCGCGTGAGCGGCGTGCGCGGGCAGGTGCTCGCGGCCGACGGCACCGCCCGCGGCATCGCTTCCACGCGCGAGGTGATCGGGGAGTTCGAGCACCGGGCCGCCGCCGTGCTGATCGCCACCGGCGGCATCGGTGGCAATGCGGAGCTGGTGCGGCAGCTGTGGCCGGCCGGGCTCGGCACCATGCCGGACAGCTTCGTGCACGGGGTGCCCGCGAGCGTGGACGGCGCCGGCATGCAGCTGGCCGCCGCGGCCGGGGCGCACTGGATCCATCAGGACCGCATGTGGCACTACACCGAGGGGATCCGCAACTGGGACCCGGTCTGGCGCGGCCACGGGATCCGCATCCTGCCCGGCCCCTCCTCGCTGTGGATCGATGCGCGCGGTGAGCGTCTGCCCGCCCCGGCCCTTCCCGGCTTCGACACCACCTCGACCCTGCGCCACCTGCGTTCCACCGGGCACGACCATTCCTGGTTCGTGCTCACCAGGAAGATCATCGAGAAGGAGTTCGCGCTCTCCGGCAGCGAGCAGAACCCGGATCTGACCGGCAGGGACGTCCGCCAGGTGCTCTCGCGCATCAAGCCCGGCGCCCCCGGCCCGGTGCAGGCCTTCCTCGACCACGGCGAGGACTTCCTGCAGGCTGCGAGCGTCCCCGAGCTGGCCCGGCAGATGAACGACCTCACCGGCGACGAGCTGATCGACGCCGCCGCACTGGAACGCACCATCCGCGCCCGGGACGCCGAGCTCGGCAATGCCTTCAGCAAGGACGCCCAGATCACCGCGGTGCGCGGCGCCCGTCGCTATCTCGGGGACCGCCTGATCCGCACCGCCGCCCCGCACCGGCTGCTGGACCCGGCTGCCGGCCCGCTGATCGCGGTGCGGTTGCACGTGCTTCTGCGCAAGACCCTCGGCGGCCTGGAGACCGATCTGGGCGGGCGCGTCCAGCGGGCCCCGTCCGATGGCACCGGAGCCGGTGGCGGGACCCTGCGCGGCCTGTACGCGGCCGGCGAGGCCAGCGGCTTCGGCGGTGGGGGCGTGCACGGCAGCAACGCGCTCGAGGGTACCTTCCTGGGCGGCTGTCTGTTCTCCGGCCGCGAGGCCGGCCGTGGGATCCTGGCGGACCTGCGATGAGCCGGGATGCACGGGCGCTGGTGGTGACCGGCTCCGTCGGCGTCGGGAAGACGACGGTGATCGACGCGATCGGGGAGGTCCTGGCCGAGCGAGGGGTCCCCGGTGCCGCGATCGACCTGGACTGGCTGCGTCGCGGCTGGCCCGCCCCGCCGGACGACCCCTTCAACAATCGTCTGGAACGGACGGCCCTCGGCGCGGTCTGCCGGGTGCACCTCGAGGCCGGGGCACAGGTGATCGTGGCCGCGGGGGTGCTCGAAGGGCGCGAGGACCGGCCGCTCTACGAGGAGGCTTTCGGATGTCCGCTGACGGTGGTGCGCCTGACCGCCCCGCGAGAGGTGGTCCGCTCCCGGCTGCGTCGGCGTCACGAGGGAGACCCCGAATCGCTGGCCTGGCACCTCGACCGCTTCGATGAGCTCACCGGGATCCTCGACGCCGCCGCGGTCGAGGACGCGTCGGTGCCGATCCAGGACGATCCGCCGGCCACCGCCCGCGGGGTGCTGGCGGCCGTCGGCCTCTGAGGGGGACCGACGCCTGAGGGCCGCTCCGCCTCAGCCGTCGGTCGGCTCCGCCCCGGGCAGCAGGATGGTCGAGAAGTCGTCCTCGCCGTGGTCGGCGGCGATCTCGGCGTCCAGCGAGGCGAGCGCCCCGCGCAGCGCCGGCAGATCGGAGCCGGGGCGCACGCCGTCCTGCTCCGCGGCGGCCGCCTGCACCGTGTCGATCATCAGCCGGGCGTCCTTGGCGATCGCGTTGGCGGTGAAGTCGCCGCCATCGGTGCTGCGCTCACCGCGCACGAAGGGGCCCTTCATCCCGGCGATGAAGTCCAGCCCGGTCGACCCCAGCATGTCCAGGACCTCCTCGCCCGAGGCTCCGACCGCATCGCCCAGCGCCAGGGCCTCCCGCAGACCCTGGGCGCTGATGGCCAGCGCCAGGTTCGCCAGCAGTTTGCCGGTGGCCGCCTCCCTCCCCGAGCCCACCCCGCGCAGGCGCTGTGGATCGGCCCAGGGCGCCACCAGCTCCGTGGCCAGCTCGCGCAGCCGCGCATCGGGGGTGCCGACGTAGACGCCCAGTCGGCCCTGCCGGGCAGGTCCCAGGCTCCCGACCACGGGCACCCCGACGTAGCCGGGGACCGCCGCGGCGAACTCCTCGGCGTCGGCGGGCGAGACGGTGGTGGCGTCCAGCCACGGCACCCCGTCCGGGATCAGCTCGGGCCCGGTGATGGTCTCGCGCACCGCCGGCGGGCCGAACAGCGAGGAGATGACCACCTCGGCGCCCGTGACCGCCTCGGCCGGTGAGTCCGCGACCGACGCGCCGGCCTCGGCCAGGCGCGAGGTCTTCTCGCGGGTGCGGTTCCAGACGGTCAGCTGATGATCGCTGAGCAGGTGGAGGGCCAGCTCGGTGCCCATCCGACCGGTCCCCAGGAAGGCGATTCTCATGGAGCCAGTCTGGCACCTCGGGGACAGTTCCTCCACAGCCGGTTGTGGCTCCGGGCCGGGGGCGGTGCACAATGGTCCCCATGTCTTCGAGGATCAGCCGACGTGGAGCATTCGCGGCCGCCGCCGCGGCAGGCCTGGGCGTTCCCACCGCGGTCGCCGCCGCCCCTCCCGCCCAGCTCTCGGGTCAGACCCAGAACCTGCGGGTGGCCACCTACAACGCTTCGCTGAACCGGGACGAGGCCGGCGCCCTGCTGCGTGATCTCGAGACGGGGGAGGACCCGCAGATCCGCGCCGTCAGCGAGGTCGTCCAGATCAACAACCCCGATGTGCTGCTGATCAACGAGTTCGACCTCGACGAGGAGCACCGCGGCCTGGACCTGCTGCGACGCAACTACCTCGAGATCAGCCAGAACGGCCGCACCCCGGTGTTCTATCCCTACGCCTACACCGCTCCCGTCAACACCGGTGTCCCCAGCGGCTTCGACCTCGACGGCGACGGCACCATCGGCGGCCCGGAGGACGCCTGGGGCTTCGGCGAGTTCCCCGGCCAGTACGGGATGGCGATCCTCTCCCGGCACCCGATCCTCACCGAGGAGATCCGCACCTTCCAGACGCTGCGCTGGCAGACCATGCCCAGCAACCTCCTGCCCACCGACTTCTACGGCCCGGAGATCTCTTCCCAGCTGCGGCTGTCGTCCAAGTCCCACTGGGACGTGCCGGTGCGGATCGGCTCCACCACCATCCACCTGCTGGCCGCCCATCCCACCCCGCCCAACTTCGACGGCCCGGAGAAGCGCAACCAGCGACGCAACCACGACGAGATCCGGCTGTGGGCCGACTACCTCCGGCCCGGCCGCACCTCCGAATGGATCGTCGACGACGACGGCGTCGGCGGCGGGCTGGACCCCAGCGAGTCCTTCGTGATCCTGGGGGACTACAACGCCGATCCGCACGACGGAGACTCCTGGCCCGGGGCCATCGACCAGCTGCTGGAGCACCCCCGGGTGAAAGACACCCAGCCGGCCAGCGCCGGGGCCGCCGAGGCCGCGACGCTGCAGGGCGGAGCGAATGACGACCACGCCGGCGACCCTCGACTGGACACCGCCGATTTCCCCGATGATCCCGAGCCCGGGAACCTGCGCGTGGACTACGTCCTGCCGTCCAGGGACCTGCAGGTCGTGGCCTCCAGCGTGTACTGGCCCAAGCGCGGCGAGAGCGGCAGCGAGCTGACCGGCGAGGAACCGTTCCCCACCTCCGACCACCGCCTGGTGCGGGTGGACCTGCAGGTGGCCGGACGGGCGTAGGCTCTCTCGCATGGCCTCGCTCGCACCGATCATCGACCTCGCCCAGCTCCGCCGTCTCCTCGACGGCGACCGGCCCGTGCACCTGCTGGACGTGCGGTGGGCCCTCGACGGCTCCAAGGGCCGCCACGACCACCTCGA
>DWZH01000116.1 GCA_019118275.1 Candidatus Brachybacterium merdavium
TGTGCGCGGCCCTTCCGGACCTGACGGTGCTCACCCACCTCGAGCCGATCTCGGACCCGGCCTCCTACGAGGACATCCCCGAGGCCCACGTGCCGATCCATGACGACGACCACGACGCGACGCAGCCGCCGCAGGTGTGATCACGAGGGCGGGGTATCTGCCGACCTCAGTGACCCGGTCCGCGCCGATTTCGTGCGGCGTCTGCGACGAGCACGTCAGCAGCCATCGAGAACGGCCGCAGGAACATCTGCGGTGCGCGACTGGCCGTATTCGGTGCACTCGTCCCATGGCCGGGGCAGGACGCCCTGCGATTCCAGCCAAGCCACCTCGGAACGCAGTCTCGGCTCGAACTCCTCCCACGATGTGACTCCAGCTCCGCTCCAGGCGATCTCCGCGACGGCGAGCAGGCGGGGGAACAGATGATAGTGAAGCGTCCGACGATCTGGGATGAACTCCGTCCAGACCGCCGCCTGGATACCCTGCAGCGCGCCATCCTCCGGCAGGTCGACATCGTCGAGGACGCTACGGACCCCGAAGCCCGGGCGCATCCCTGCCGGTTCACTCTCGGCCGGTCCGGAGAGGCGGTTCAGGTACAGGCGGGAAGCATCCGCGTAGACCCAGTCGTTGCCGCTTGCTTGGGTGGCGCGCACGCCTTGGCCATCCCGCCAGGCGAAGATCAGCTCGTCACCTCTGACCGGGGTCTCCACCAGTTCATCCCATGCGGCTGCACGCCGGTGATTCCGGCGCAGCTGGTCGCGGGCGATGTCGGTGAACCAGCCCTGGATCGCCCGACCGTCCCTCAGCCCCTGCGCCGCCATCCTCCCCATCAGCGCGGAGTCGGCCTCCCACACGGCGTAGTCGCATTCATCACCGCCGATGTGGACGGTGTCGAAGGGAAACAGTCGACACACCCGGTCAACCACGGTCCGCACCAACCGTGCGCTTCTCTCGGAGGGCCACAGCAAATCGTTGCGGTGGGGCCACTCGGCGGCCGGCAGGTCGGCCAGCGACGGGTCGCCGAGCTCGGGGTAGGCACGGATCGCGGCCCCCATGTGGCCGGGCAAGTCAATCTCAGGCATGATCTCGATGCCCCGCTGAGCGGCGATATCGATGAGCTCGGCGATCTGGGCGTCCGTGTACCAGCCGACGGTGGAGTCGCTGGGCGCCGCCGCGATCGCTTCCGCCCTCTTCTCAGGGTCGGTGTTGGAGTACCAGTGGAACGGTTCGCGATCCAGACGCGACCCGATCTCGACAAGACGAGGGTGCTCCGGGACGTCGAAGCGCCATCCGGCATCATCGGTGAGATGCCAGTGCAGACGGTTGAAGCGATAGCGCCCCATCAGGTCGAGCAGCTCCCGCATCACGTCCACCGGCCAGAACGTCCGCGAGGAGTCCACCATCAATCCGCGCCACGCGCAGCGGGGCTGCTCCGGTGCGCCCGGCGCCGGGATCAGCGGCCGCTCCGCAGAGAGGTCATGCATTGTCCCCCCTTTCCATTTTTGTCACGATTCGTGACAGACTGCATTGTGGGCCCCGATGGCGAGCCGGTCAAGCGCCCGCCGACGAGGAGACGACCCCGCTCCCCTCGCGCGGATCGTGAAGCGCGGGACCGTCGACTACGGGGCCCCGCCACCGACCACGAGGATCTGCCGTGCTGAGCACCAACCGCGAACGAGCCATCGCCACCCTAGTCAGGGAGGGCGCGCTCCACCGCGCCGACCTCGCACGCAGGCTCTCCGTCTCGCGCACCACCGCCAGCAACGTTGTCCAGGGGCTGCGCAGCGAGGGACTCCTCGACGTCGACGGACCGGGCCTGAAGGCAAAGTTGCGCGTGAGCGACACGCTCGGCGTCTTGGTCTCGGTGGTCTTCCAGCTGACGCGGACCACGGTGGCCGTCGGCCGCATCGATGGCGAGCCGCTTGCTGTGCACGAGACCGCCCACGCCGTCTCCGACCACGGCAGCACCCGCCTGGAGGCCTCGATCCCGCTCGTCCAGCAGCTGCTCGCGGGCCTGGAGGTGCCGCTGGTGCGGGCCACCCACGTCGCCGTGAACACGCAGGTCGACGTGCGCACCGGTGAGGTCCTCGGAGCCGGTGCCTCGGCGATGTGGGCCGGCACCAATCCGCGCCACGCCTTTGCTTCGGCACTCTCCGCCCCGGTCCGGATGGAGAACACCGCCCGACTGCTGGGCCTGGTCGAGCATCTCGCCGGCACCGGCGGGCCCTCTCGCAATCTGCTCTACTTGCACCTGGCCCACGGGGTGACCCTCGGGCAGGTGCTGGAGGGGACGATCGTCCAGGGTAGCCACGGCGGCGCCGGCGAGATCGGGCACATGAGCATCGATCGCCAGGGACCGACCTGCTCGTGCGCCAATCGCGGTTGCCTGATGCAGTACGTGGGTGAGATCGCGATCGCGGCCCGCGCCCAGGAGCTGCTCGGCGATGTCGCCACGGTTGACTACATGGTGAAGCAGGCCCAGCAGGGCGACCGTGCCTGCCAGGAGTTGATCGCAAAGATCGGCGTGGACATCGGTGACGCGATGGCCGGAGTGTCCAACCTGATGGACCCCGACGTGATCGTGCTGGGAGGGAAGCTCGCCGCTGCTGGCGAGCTGTTGACCGCACCCGTGCGGCGAACGATCCACGACCATGCCCTGCCGCTGGCCACGCGCAAGCTGACCGTTGCCACAGCGAAGGCCACCGAGGACCCCTATGCCGCCGCCATCGCCGGACTGCGACCGCCGATCACCGATCCCGAGCTGCTCGAGACGATTGTGCGCGCCGCCCTGGCATGAACGACACAGCGCGCTCGCGCGCAGGGCTGACCTGCATCGAACCAGCGACCTGTCACGAATCTTGACACTTCTGGTGGATCAGTGCATTCTCTCTCTGAGCGCGTTCGACGCCGCCGACACCGACTGATCGGAGACAACGATGTCCACCCCCCACCACCCCTTCACCCGTCGCAGCGCACTGACATTCGCAGCCACCGGCGCCGCCGCTGCGGGCCTGGCCGCCTGCGGGGGCGGGTCGGAGGCCACCGGCGTCGACGACGCAGCCGACGTCTCGAGCATCACCGGTCAGACCGTGCGCGTCTGGTTCATGGAGGGCTCCATCTCCGACGAGGCGATCACGCATCTCGAGGAGGCCTTCGCCGAGGCTCACCCCGAGAACTCCCTGACCGTGGAGATTCAGCCCTGGGACGGGATCGACGCAAAGCTGCAGACCTCCCTGGCTTCGGCCTCCGAGTCCCCGGATCTGGTCGAGACCGGCAACACCAATTCCGCGATCTACACCAGCATCGGCGCCTTCGCCCCCTTGGACGACCTCTATGAGGAGCTCGGCGGCGACGACCTGATCCCCAGCTTCGTCGAGGCAGGGCGCTGGACGATGAGCTGTTCGCCGTACCCCTGTACGCCGGGGCCCGCGGCATCTTCTACCGTCAGGATCTGTTCGAGGCCGCCGGCCTGGGCGAGCCCGCCACCCTCGACGAGCTCGCCGACACCGTGATCGCTCTAGGTGAGGCCAACCCGGAGGACACTCCTGGCTTCTCCGGCATGTATCTCGCTGCCGTGGACGTCCACGGGTGCGGTTCGCTGATGTTCGCCGGTGGCGGCGCCTGGGCTGAGGAGACGGGCGACAGCTGGCAGGAGAAGCTCACCGATCCCGCCACGCACGCCGCCCTCGAGCGCATCGAGCGACTGTTCGCCGAGGGCACCGCCTACGCCCAGGACTCCGCCTCCGCCCAGACCTCCTTCGAGAACTACTTCAACGACGGCAGCGTCGGCCTCCTCATCGGCACCGGCAACATCGGTGTGAAGATCGACCAGGCATTGTGGGACGAGGACAAGGTCGGCGTCATGCCCATTCCCTCCGACACGGCCGGCGAGGTCGGGCAGACTTTCGCAGGCGGTTCGAACATCTCGCTGGCTGCCAATGCGCAGAACCCCGAGCTCGCCCGGGAAGCTCTGAAGATCCTCTTCTCCGAGGACTTCCAGAAGCTGATCGGCGCCAACGGGTGGACCCCGGGGAACACCCGGTACGCCGACTCGGTCGACGGAGCCTTCAGCGAGATCTCCGGAATGGTGATCGAGAACTCGAAGCTCACCCCCAACACCCCGCAGTGGGGCGCGGTGAACAGCAACAACTACGTGCACGACTTCTGGGCGGCTCTGGCGGGCGGCATGTCCATCGACGATGCCACCCAGCAGTACGGAGCCGACATCGAGAACACCCTCAACTCCTGATCCGTCCCGACTCCTGCCCGCCCGAACATGGCAGGCAGGTGCTCCGCACCCAGCCGAAGGAGAGGTCATGTCGGCCGTCACCACGAAGCGCTCTCTGCTGAGTCACCGCTTGGCGCCTTTGGCGCTGCTGTCCCCGGCGGTCGTCATCGTGCTGGTGGTCCTGGGATACCCGATGGCACGTCAGCTGATCATGTCCTTCCAGGAATTCGGTCTGGCCCAGCAGTTTGGCCAAGCCCCCGTCTGGGTGGGACTGGACAACTATGTCTCCATCCTCACCGACTCCTACTTCTGGACCGTGCTGGCGAAGTCCCTCGCGTTCTGCGCGTGGACCGCGGGGCTGACGATGCTCATGGCTGTGGGCTTCGCGCTGCTGATGCGCTCGGCGTCGGGCTGGTCGCGCACGATCATGAACATCTCCCTGGTGGTCGTGTGGGCGATGCCGCTGTTGGCTGCCCTGACCGTGTGGCAGTGGCTCGTCGACGCCCGCTACGGCCTGCTCAATCACGTGTTGACCGGTGTCGGACTGTCGCAGTTCGAGGGCTTCTCATGGCTGGCAAGCAACTTCTGGACGTTCTACCTCATCGCTTCGGCGGTGATCATCTGGGCCTCCACACCGCTGGCGTGCATCTCGATCTACTCCGCTCTTACCCAGGTCGACAACTCCCAGCTGGAGGCCGCGCAGCTCGACGGAGCCGGCTACGCGGGACGCGTCCGACACGTCGTGATCCCGACGATCATGCCGGTGCTCTCACTGATCGGGGTGCTTCAGATCATCTGGGATCTCCGGGTCTTCGCGCACATCAATGTGCTGCAGGGAGCGGGCGGCGTATCCACCGAGACGAACCTGTTGGGCAACTATGTGTTCCAGCAGGGCCTGTCTCAGGGTGACTACGGAACCGCATCGGCGATCGCGATGGTCATCCTGCTGGTGACCCTGGTCGTCACCGCGAAGTACATCCAGATGCTCTTCAAGGGGGATGAGAACGTATGACCGCTCAGGCCGCGCATGTCGTCGCCGCGCCCGCCGGCACTGACGATCCCTCGCTGAGCGTTCCCCGTCGCCGGCGACCACGCCCCGGCAGGACCATCGTCGATGTCGTCCTCGTCCTCGGCGCCCTGCTTTGGCTGGTCCCGGTCTACTGGATGCTCAAGTCCGCTTTCCAGAGGGAGAGCGATCTGCTGTCCTCCTCACCCGACCTGTTGCCCTGGTCGCCGACTCTGGAGAACTTCTCGGGCGTGCTCAACTCCCCGGCGTTCTGGGGGGCACTGGGCGTCTCCGTCGGCGCGGCGAGCCTGACCGTGGTGGTCACCGTCTTCGCCTCGCTCGCCGCAGCGCTAGCACTGGCGCGGTTCGGGTTCCGCGGCAAGAAAGGGCTGATCATCGCGATCCTGGTGGTGCAGATGATCCCCGCTGAAGCCCTGTTCATCTCGCAGTACCGGATGCTCGACGGCTGGGCGTTGCTGAACAGCGTGGCGGGGCTGTCGCTGCTGTACATCGGCGGTGTGCTGCCTTTCGTGGTGTGGATGCTGCGCGGTTTCGTCCAGGGCATCCCGGTGGATCTCGAAGAGGCGGCCATGGTCGACGGCTGCTCGCGGGTGCAGGCCTTCTTCCGCGTCACCTTCCCCCTGCTCGCTCCGGGCCTGGTGTCCACCAGCGTGTTCGCGTTCCTGCACGCGTGGAACGAGTACACCCTGGCGCTGGTCGTACTGACCGGCGACATGCAGACGCTCCCGCTGTGGCTGCGGTCCTTCCAGCAGGGCCTGCAAGGCTCCGACTGGGGCGGGGTGATGGCCGGGTCGGTGCTGATCGCCGTGCCGGTGATGATCCTCTTCGCCTTCGTACAGAACCGGATGAGTTCGGGATTGGTCTCCGGGGCTGTGAAGGGCTGATCTCGGCTCGAGGGCCTCCCGACCGGACCTGCGGCCAGTCGCACCGGCTCCGGTCAAGGCCGCGTGTGCGACACGAAGCGGCGTGGCCTCCGCATGACGCCCGAACATCGCCTTTCTGGTCCGAACGTCCGGGCTCGCTCCTAGGATGGCACTGGCGACCTTGCCGAACCGGCGCCGCATGCTCCGAGCGTGCCACAGAGGGGGAGATCCATGACCGACTCACCGTA
>DWZH01000020.1 GCA_019118275.1 Candidatus Brachybacterium merdavium
CGCATGGCCTCGCTCGCACCGATCATCGACCTCGCCCAGCTCCGCCGTCTCCTCGACGGCGACCGGCCCGTGCACCTGCTGGACGTGCGGTGGGCCCTCGACGGCTCCAAGGGCCGCCACGACCACCTCGAGGGACACCTGCCCGGCGCCGTCTACATCGATCTGCCCACCGAGCTGGCGGCCCCCGCCGCACCGGGTGCCGGTCGCCACCCCCTGCCCGATCCGGAGAGCTTCGCCGCCACGCTGCGCCGTGCCGGGGTGAGGCAGGACGGTCTCGTGATCGCCTACGACGACACCGATGGCGCCCCCGCCGCGCGTCTGGTGTGGATGCTGCGGGCTGCGGGCCACGAGGCCGCGGTCCTGGACGGAGGACTGTCCGCCTGGGACGGGCCGCTGGAGAGGACCCCGCAGCAGCCCGCCCAAGGTGACGTCACCGCCCGGCCCTGGCCCGCCTCCGCCATCGCCAGCATCGACGAGGTCGCCGACGGCGACGCCCTGGTCATCGATGCGCGCGCCCCCGAGCGCTACCGCGGGGACGTCGAACCGATGGATCCGCGCGCCGGTCACGTGCCTGGCGCGATCAACCTGCCCTTCTCCGGGAACCTCGGCCCCGAGGGCCGCTTCCTGCCGGCGGCGCAGCTGCGGGAGCGTTTCGCCGCGGCCGGCGCCGACCCCGAGGGGGAGGTCATCGTCTACTGCGGCTCCGGGATCACCGCGACCCATGATGCGCTGGCCCTGCAGCAGGCCGGCTACGACCGGGTGCGCCTGTTCCCCGGCTCGTGGTCCCAGTGGAGCGCCGACCCGGACCGTCCGGTGGCCACCGGCCCCACCCCCTGACCTTCACGCCGTCGGGGCGATCTCCCGGATGGCGTCGATGATGTGCTGATGGCGGCGGCGCTGCTCGCGCTCCTGTCCCTCGGGGGCGTCCTGGCCCAGTACGGCGGCCCAGATGGGGACCAGCTCCTCGTGGTAGGAGTGCCCGTGGCCGCCGGTGACCTTGATCGACAGCGGCATGTCGGCCGCGACCTGCCAGAAGGTGATCCAGGGGAACCAGCGCACGGCGGGGGTGACGTCGTGGCCCACCCGCTCCTGCAGCCATTTCGGCTCGTCCCACAGCAGCGAAGGTTGCCACCAGGCCACCGGGTCGGAGGGGTGCTGGGCATAGACCACGCGCGGGTGCTGCCACCTCTCGTAGAGCCCTCCCCAGTAGTCCTGGTGCAGGTCACGAGGACGCGTGACCACGCGGACGTGCCGGCCGTTGTCGATGATCGGGGCGATCGCGGGGGCGCCGGGACGGCTGCGGGAGACCAGCTCGCGCCACATCGGCGTGACCGAGGGGGTGCCGGTCCAGACGGCGCCGTCGACCCGGGCGAGCATGTCGGGTACGTCCCGGAAGGCGGCGTGGCCGCCGAAGGAGCCCAGCGACTCCCCGGCCACGAACAGGCGGGGGCGCCGGGCGGGCGGCATCCGGTCCAGGCGCCGGCGCACCGCGTCGAACAGCAGGTGCCCGGCCCGCTCGGGGCTGCGCCGGTCGGCCAGGAAGCTCAGCGCGCTGGTGTAGACCGAGTACTGCAGCGAGGCGGTCGCGCAGTTGCCGGCGGTGAGGAACTCGATGGCGGACAGCGACCACTCCTGCAGCCACCCCGTCCCGGTCCCGGTGAACAGCACCAGCACCTCGCGGTCCCAGGCCCCGGTCCGGTCGAGCTCGGCGAGCACGGCGTCGACGGCCTGCTCGAGGGTGCGGTCGGAGGATTTGCCGGCATAGACCCGGATCGGCTCGGCCGCCTGGGCGCCGATGACCGACGCGATCTGCGCGGCGCTCGCCCCTCCGGAGACGATCTTGCGGCCAGGGGCGCCCAGCGAGGGCCAGCTCTGCGTCGAGTCGGGACTGCCCGAGCGCAGCGGTGAGGTGGGGCGAGGCACGTCGGGGGAGATCAGGCGGTTGGCGTCCTCGGCCCGCTCGATGATCTGCTCCAGCAGCCGCCCCCGCACGAGCCGCTCGAGCAGCACCCCGACGGTCGCGGCCGTCAGCGCCAGCGACACGGCACCGACCAGACGCGAGGGCAGATAGGGCCGCAGCAGCGCCCGGTACATCTGGGCGGTGGAGATCACCGCGCGCGCCGCGATCAGCGCCCCGAAGGAGGCCGCCAGCCCGCCCACGGTCCCCACCAGGTGGGTGGCCAGGTTCTTGGGCTCCTGCCGCACCAGCAGGCTGATCTCCCGCTGGCGCATCACACCCCGGACCCAGGAATAGGCGGAGATCCCGACCAGCGCGCCGGCCCCCAGCCAGCGGGCCCGGGCCCGGCGGTCCTCGGCGATCGTCACGTGCAGCCCCAGGGCGCCGGCCGCCCGACGGATCAGCCGATCGGCCAGGGTCCCGGTCGCGTAGCCGTAGATCTGGGAGAAGCCGATGTTGACCGTCCACATCCACCAGGTGCGCGGCAGCAGGCTGGGGGAGGTGGAGATCCAGCCGGCGACGGAGGCGCCCAGGAAGCCGCCGGTGCCCAGTGGTGCGGCGATCGCGGCGCGACGGATCCGTCGGCCGGTCCTCCTGCTCGCGCTGCCCGCGATCCGCCCGGCACTGCTCAGTGTTCGCGTGAGGGCTGAGACGGATGAGCCGGTGCCGAGTGCCATGCGGGCAGGTTATCGGACCGTGACCGGCGGCCGCATGCGCCTTTCGGCGGGCGCACACGTAACCTGAGTCCATGAAGATCCTGCTTCCCGACACCATCGAGCTCGACCCCGCCCTGCCCGAGGGCTGGGAATCCGCCACCGTCGACGCGCGCGCCGAGATCCCCGCCGAGCACCACGACGCCGAGGTGCTGGTGCTGTGGGGCCCCTCCCGCGCCCACCTGGTCTCCGCCGTGGAGAACCTGGACCGGCTCCAGCTGGTGCAGTCCCTCTCAGCCGGGGTGGAGGGGATCGTCGCGGCCGGGTTCCCCGAGCAGGTTCCGATCGCCACCGGTGCCGGACTGCACTCCAGGACCGTCTCCGAGCACACCACGGCGCTGCTGCTGACCCTGCTGCGGCGGCTGCCGGAGGCCGGCCAGGCCCAGGCCCGCCACGAATGGTCCTCGGAGCTCGGCGGGCTGCAGCCGCTGCACCCCGAGGGTCGGCTGACCACGCTGATCGGTGCGCGAGTGCTGATCTGGGGCTTCGGTCAGATCGGGCAGACCCTGGCACCCACCCTGCAGGGGCTGGGGGCCAGCGTGCGCGGCGCGGCCCGCAGCGCAGGGGAGCGCTCGGGGTTCGAGGTGATCGCGGACACGGACGTCCTGGCCGCGCTGCCCGAGGTGGACGTGCTGATCAACATCCTGCCGGCCACCGACGCCACCCGGCAGATCATCGGCCCAGAGGTGCTGGCCGCACTGCCCGACCATGCGGTGCTGATCAACGTCGGCCGCGGCGCGACGGTCGATCAGCAGGCTCTGCGAGAGGCGCTCGAGGCCGGCACCCTGGGCAGCGCCGCGCTCGACGTCACCGATCCCGAGCCGCTGCCCGCGGGCGACCCGCTGTGGGACGCCCCGCGGCTGCTGATCACCCCGCACGCCGCCGGTGGCCGGCCCGTCGACGCCGATCAGCGCATCAGCGAGAACGTGCGGGCGCTGTCGGACGGCACCGAGATCGCCCACGTCGCGGCCCGCTGACCGGTGGTGGGGCTTCTGAACCGAGCTCCTACGAGGTCATAGCCCGCCGGCGAGCTCCGCGACGGCGCGGGCGGAGATCTCGGCGACCAGATCGATCTCGAGGTGGAACTGCTGACCGGCCGCCGGGCCGCACAGGTCCGAGACCGCCCGCATCGCCACGAAGGGCGTCCCGAGCGCCTCGGCGGTGCGCGCGCAGGCGGTGGTCTCCATGTCCGCGCTGAGCGCGCCGGGGAACCGCTCGCGCATCGGCCCGGCGATCGAGGCGGTGACGAAGGCGTCGCCGGAGAGCATCAGGCCGCGACGGACCCCGTGCCCGGCGCCGGCCGTGTCGGCGTTGCGGGCGGCGCGCTCGGCCCGCTCCACCCAGGAGGGATCCGCCCGGTGCCGCTCGGGACCACCGGGGACCTGCCCCGGCGCGTAGCCGAAGGCGGTCGCGTCCGCGAGCGACCAGGTGAAGGAGTCCCCGACGATCAGGGTGCCGACCTCGACGTCGGCGGCGAGCCCCCCGCACGAGCCCGCCGCGACCACGGCACGGGGCCGGTGCTCCAGGATCGCCCAGGTGGCCGCCGCGGTGGCCGCGGCGATCCCGATCCCGGTGGTGACCACGACCGTCTGCGTCCCGCTGAGATGGCCACTCTCGGCGGTGGCACCGGCCAGCGGCACCGGCACCGGCTGCGGGCCGGTCAGCCGGGCGAGCAACGCCGCCGCTTCCTCGGGCATCGCGGCGAGCACCACGAGGGGGCCGGCATCGCCGGAGGGGGCGGAGGAGGTCGTCATGCCAGCAGGCTACCGATGCTCACCCAGCCGTGGCCCGTTAGGCTGGTGACATCCGCAGCAAGGCGACCGGAAGGTCGCGGGCAGGAGGCAGCAGGTATGGGACGAATCCGAGACGCAGTGGTGATGGGGGCGCGCACGGTGCGCCGGATCCCGATCCCCTCCGCCCTGTCCCACCAGGCACTGCGGGAGGCCCGCCGCCCGAACCCGCCCAGCGCCGTGCTCAAGCGCCACGCGGTCGAGGTGGAGATGATCGGGCGCACCCGCTGCGTCTGGCTCGACGGTCACCTCGCGCGCCAGGAGCCGGTGATCGTCCACCTCAACGGCGGTGCCTACGTCTCGGGGCCCTTCGCGAGTGACTGGGCATGGCTGTCCCGCCAGGCCGACGCGCGCGGCTGCGCGGCCCTGATGATCGACTACCGCACCGCTCCCGATCACCAGCATCCGGTCGCGCTGGATGACACCGAGTCGGCACTGGCCGCACTCGTGGCCGACGGCCGCCTCGCCGATCTGCCCTGGGTGCTCTCCGGTGCGCACGCCGGCGGGGGACTGGCCTTCTCCGTCGCGCGGCGCCTGCGGGACCGCGGCGACATCCCCGCCCCGTCGGCTCTGATCACCATGTCTCCCTGGCTGGATCTCGAGCTGAGCAACGCGGGCATCACCGAGACCGGTCAGGTCGATCCCGTCCAGGAGCGGCGGATGCTGCGCGAGGCCGCCCGCGTCTATGCCGGCCGCACCCCGCTGGACGACCCGGACCTGTCCCCGATCAACGCGAGTCTGAAGGGACTGCCGCCGGTGCACCTGAGCGTGGGGCTGCGCGACCTGTTCCTGGCAGACGTGCGGGTAGCACGGCTGCAGCTCGAGGAGCACGGACTGGACCTGTCCTATCGGGAGATCAGCGGACGCCTGGGCATGCAGCTGATCCCGCGCCGCGGTGAGGACATCGAGCGCCTCCACCGCGAGCAGGCCGACCTGATCGAGCGGGTCCTCAGCCGGCCCTGAGCCCTCAGCTCTCGACGATCACCAAGGAGGCGGCGCCGGTCCGCCGCGGGGCCCAGCGGCGCGTGGGGATCGCATGGATCATCCCCGCGATCAGCAGGCCGTGCCCCAGCGTGTAGGTGAGCATCACCCATAGCTGGGAGGAGGCGATCGCCGCTCCGGGCAGGAACCAGTCCATCGCCAGCAGCGAGCTGGACAGCAGGAACAGGGTGCCGCCGGTCCAGGTCAGCCCGTTGCCGCCCGCGGCGAGGAAGGCCATCGTGGCCAGGGTGACCGCGTAGGCGGCCACCAGCGGCAGCATCCCACCGGCGTTGTCGGCGAAGGCCACGAACAGACCGATCACCACGCCGCCGTAGGGGATCGCCAGCGCGATGCGCATCGGATCCCGGTTCCGGTTCCACAGCGGCAGCAGTGTCGCCGCGTAGAAGATCAGCGCCAGCAGGAAGAACGCCGCCGAGATCTGCTGGACCGCGCCGGGGTTGAGCTGGCTGAGGGTGTCGCCGAGCGTGGCGCAGCCCAGCCCGACGAGGATCAGCACCACGGTGCGTGACATCCGCGGGACCGCGGTCAGCAGCACCCCGATCAGCAGGGGGCCGAACAGCGTCTGCGTGCTGCGCTGGAGCAGCTCGGCACCCGCGAGCAGCGACCCTAGGTGGATCAGGGCCGTCAGGGCATACGCGACCCACAGGGTGGCGTGGGCGGTACGGATCGGAGGCACGAGTCCAGGCTAGAAAGCATCCGCCCCGTTCAGTAGGGGTTTGTCGCCCAGATCGGGCACGTTTGCGTAACGACCTGGCACAGTTCGGTCACGACGGGCCGAACGGCGCCGGATCAGCTGGATGACAGACAGCTGTTCACATCTGCTGGGGTGCGCTGACCCCGAGGGCGTCCAGTCCCTCGACCAGCACCTGCGCGGTCAGCGACGCCAGGGCGAGCCGACCCGCGCGGACCTCCTCGTCGGCTCCCTTGAGGATCGGGCAGGCCTCGTAGAACGAGGTGAAGGCCTGCGCGAGGCCGAACAGATAGGCGCACAGGCGGTGGGGCTCGTACGCCGCGCCGACCAGGGACAGGGTGGGGCCGAACTCGAGCAGCTGCAGCGCCAGCGCCCGTTCGGCGTCGGCCTCGACCAGCGGGGCGGTGCCCGTGGCGTCGATGCCCTGCTCGGCGGCCTTGCGCTGGATGGAGCGGATCCGGGCCACCGCGTACTGCAGGTACGGGGCGGTGTTCCCGGTCAGGGCGAGCATCCGGTCGAGGTCGAAGGTGTAGTCGGAATCGTGGGCGGTCGACAGGTCCGCGTACTTCACGCCGCCGATGCCGATGGCGTGCGCGATCGAGGCGCGCTCGGCCTCCGGCAGATCCGGACGCAGCTCCTCGATCACGGTGCCGGCCTTGGCCACCGCTTCCTCGAGCAGCTGCATCAGGCGCAGGCTGCTGCCGGAACGGGTCCGCAGGATCTTGCCGTCCTCGCCCAGCACGGAACCGATCTTGACGTGGGTGGCCTCGACCTCCCCGGTCAGCCAGCCGGCCTGCTTCGCCGCCTGGAACACCATCTGGAAATGCAGCTCCTGGGCCGCCCCCACGACGTACCCGATCCGGTCCGCCCCCAGGTCGCGCACCCGGTGGCGCAGCGCCGCGAGGTCGGTGGTGGCGTACCCGTAGCCCCCGTCGGACTTGCGGATGATCAGCGGCAGCGGCTGCTCGTCACGGCCGGTGAAGCCCTCGGGGAACACGCACAGAGCGCCCTCGGAGAGCACGGCGATCCCCCGCTGCTCGAGGTCCTGGCAGACGGCCTCGAGCTGGTCGTTGTAGGTGGACTCCCCGGCGAGGTGCTCGTCGGTCAGGGTCACGTCCAGCATCTCGTAGATGCGGTGGAAGTACTGCTTGGACAGCTCCACCAGCCTGGTCCAGATACGCAGGGACTCCGCATCGCCGGACTGGAGGGTGGCCACCCTCCGGCGGGCGCGGATGGCGAAGTCCGCTGGGCCGGTGCTGCCGTTGGCGTCGATGTCGGCCGGAGCCGAGGCGTTCTCGGCAGCGTCGAACTTCGCGCGAGCGGCCTGGTAGAAGGCGTTCGGGTCGGTCTGCAGCAGGTCGGCTTCCGCGGAGTCCTCACCGACGTCCAGCAGATGCTCGATGAGCATGCCGAAGGGGGTGCCCCAGTCGCCGATGTGGTTCTGGCGGATCACCTGGTGACCGAGCTTCTCCAGGGTGCGTGCGAGGGCGTCACCGACGACGGTGGTGCGCAGGTGACCGACGTGCATCTCCTTGGCAACGTTCGGTGCGGAGTAGTCGAGCACCACGGTGCGCGGGGTCTCCGCGGGCGCTCCCAGGCGCTCGTCGGCGGCGAGCTCGGCCGTCTGCCGGGCGATCCAGTCGGTGCGCAGGCGGATGTTCAGGAAGCCCGGCCCGGCGATCTCCGGCGTCTCGGCGATGTCCTCGAGGTCGACCGCCGTCAGGATCTCGGTGGCGATCTCGCGCGGCTTCCTCCCCAGACGCTTGGCCAGGCCCATCGCCGCGTTGCACTGGAAGTCGGCGAACTGGGAGGGACGGATGATCGGGTCCGCCTCGGCGTACTCGGGTCCGAAGGCGGAGGCGAAGGCGGACTGGAAACGCTCGGTCAGCGCGATCTCGGGAGCAGGCATGGGTCCAGGGTAATCGCGCCCGGTGACTGCGCCCGTGTGCACCGGAGCGGGTGCGGCCCAGATCTCCCTCCCCGCCCACCCGGGGCCAGCCCCCTGGTGGGCGGGGACGGCGGAATCTAGGGTGGGGGCATGCGCACGCTCATCTCGCTGATCCTGAACATCATCTGGCTGCTGACCGCCGGCTGGTCGCTGTTCCTGGGGTACGTGGTCGCCGGTATCCTCGCCTGCATCTTCATCGTGACCATCCCCTTCGGGCTGGCTTCTTTCCGGATCGCGGGCTTCGTGATCTGGCCCTTCGGCCGCGAGGTCGTCGACACGGGCCGCGGCGGTGCCGTCGGCGCCATCGGCAACGTCATCTGGTTCGTGATCGCCGGCTGGTGGCTGGCCATCGGCCACGTGCTGACGGCCCTCGCGCAGGCGATCACAATCATCGGCATCCCCCTGGCCTGGGCGAACGTCAAGCTGATCCCCGTCACCTGCTTCCCCTTCGGCAAGGAGGTCATCGGCTCCGACGCCGCCCGCTCGCGCATGCTGCCCACGGCCCGCTGAGATGCCCCCGGCTCCGATCGATCAGGACCGCTACCGGCGCCTGAGCGACCTGATCACCGCGGGCCTGGCGGTGATGACCACCCGCCAGGGCAGCCACGACGTGGCCGTGACCGTCGACTCCTACCTCGATGTCTCCTACGACCCGCCCACCATGCTGGTGGCTCTGTACGGGATGTCCCGAGCCGCCGAGGCGGCCGAGGAGACGGGCCACTTCTGCCTGAACGTGCTGGCCGAGGACCAGCAGGATCTGGCCGACCGTTTCGGGACCCCGGCCAGCCCCCTGATCGGGCTGCTCAGCGGCCTCGAGATCACCCGCACGGTCCAGGGCGACGCCGTGCTCGACGGCTCCCTGGCGCACTTCGCGATCCGCATCGAGCAGGCCGTGGACGCCGCCACCCACCGCCTGCTGATCGGGCCGGTGACCGAGATGGGGGAGGGGCGTGCCTCGGCGGGCCCCGCGGTGCGCTTCGCCGGGGAGAAGCACGATCTGCGCTGAGGCGTCAAGCCTCGCCCGCGGGCCCTGTCCGCGTCCTATCCTAGAGCCGTGGTGAACCCTGTATCGGCCGGCTGTGATCCTCTGCTGCGCGGGAGGGACGTGGATCACGAGGTCGCCAAGCGACTGCACCTGTAGACGCTGTCAGCGGCGTGCCGCCCGCGCACGGAGCACCTGTGCTCCATAGACTCGGGCGAAACATGCCGGCCGGGCACGCCCGAAGCAGAGAGCGAGTCGATGGACAGGGATCGAAAGCGCCAGAAGCGTCAGCAGCGCCAGGAGCGCCAGGACGCCGACTGGATCTTCGCGTCCGACGATCCCCGCACCCTGCCCACGGACCGCCTGCCGGACCGCGAGGAATTCGATCGCTACGCCGCCCCGCTGCTGGCTCGACGCGCCGGGCAGGCAGCCTTGCCGGGCGAGAGTGAGCCCGCGGCGGAGGAGCCCGACACCGCCACTGGACTGATCCCGGCCCTGGGACCGGACAGCGAGGCGAACGAGGAGCGCGAGGAGCCGGAGGAGCCGGACCCGACGGCCCCGCTGCGCCGACCCCGCGAGGTCACCTACGCCCGCTCCGGCACCACGCCCAACGCCGAGGACGAGGACGGGGGCGGGGACGGGATTCCGCTGCGCGGCATCGTCGTGCCGGACCGCTTCAAGGCCCTGGGCATCTTCGACGCGCTGCGGGACGTGTTGGCGCTGGTGTGTCTGGTCTCCGCGCTCACCACGACCTTCACGCTCGGCACGATCCCCGTGATCGAGAGCTTCGGCAAGGCCGCGATCGCCACCGGACTGCTGGCCCTGGTCGTCGTGCACCTGCTGCGCTGGATCCCGCAGCACCCGCCCCTGCCGCTGGTGCGCCTGGTGCGGATCATCGGGCTGATGCCGGCCCTGCTGGCCGCGATCGCGGTGATCCTCACCGACCTGGTGGTCTCGCTGCCGCTCCTGTTCGCCTCCCTGCCCGAGGGGCCTCCCGTCGGTCTCGGGGTGGGGGTCTCGCTGCTGCTGCTGGGATCGATCGTCGGCATCGAGCCGAGGGCGCACGAGGGCTATCTGCCCGGCGCGACCGCCCGCCGGCGCGCCCGGATGCTGCTGGTGGCCGTCACCGTCCTCGCGGCCGTCGGGCTGGCGCTGGCCCTGGTGATGATCGGGGGACGCATCTTCACCACCGGCTGGAGCTACTCGCTGATGGCGCTGGCCAACACGATCGTCTCCGCGGTCCTGCTGACGCTGGTGCTGAGCGCTGCGTTGCGGCGGGACCTGTCGCGCTACGTGTTCTCCACCGCTGCCGTGGGCGGGTTGGTGGTGGCCGCCTTCGCCGACAACACGCTGCAGCTGCAGTTCGCGGGCACGCTCAGCTTCGCCACCGGCTACGTGTACCTGCCCTTGTTGTTCGCGGGCTTCGGCGTGATGATCTCCCGCTCCTTCGTGCGCACCATGCCGATCTCCTTCCGCCGCGCGGACTGGCTGGTCTACACCGTGCGGGCCTTCGAGTTCAGCGCAGTGATGCACACCGCCGCGGTGGTGTGGCACCTGCTGGCCGTGATCGCCTCCCGCACCGGGGACGCCGCCCCGGGGGGCCAGGTGGTGCATCTGCTGGGCGCCGCGGTGTGCGCCTGCTTCGCGGCGGTGTCGTTGTTCGGCCGCCGGGCCCTGCTGGGGCGTCCCGCAGACCTGGCCCGCGCCAGCGGGGTGATCGCGGGCCTGGTGCTGGTGGTGGTCGGGTTCCTGGCGGTCATCGTCAACTCCCTGGCGATGGGGGTGGGGGCCGGTCTGGTCACCGGCGGCGTGGCGCTGGCGATCGGCGTGGCCGCCGCGCTGATGCTGACCGTGCCCGCACCGGTGCGCGACGAGTTCGGCGCCCCGGACCTGGTCAAGATGTTCGCTGACTTCCGCACCCGCGACGCCGGCCGCAGGTCCCTGCTGGACCGCGTGCCCGACGTCACCGAGGAGCGGGCACGGAAGAAGTCCTTTCCAGCCGCGTGAGTCGTAAGCTCGACCGGATCCCTCCGTCCGATCGGATCCGACCGCGCCCGAGATCCCCTGGGAGACCCATGTTCCGCTGGACTCTGCATGGCGATGGCCGCACCATCGCCCCCGACGCCATCGTCAAGCCCGAAGAGCGCCTGACCTGGCCTTTGACGATCGGGATCGGTGCCCAGCACGTCGTGGCGATGTTCGGCGCAACCTTCCTGGTGCCGCTGCTGACCGGGTTCCCACCCTCGACGACGCTGCTGTTCAGCGGCCTCGGCACCCTGCTGTTCCTGGTCATCACCGCCAACAAGGTGCCCAGCTATCTCGGCTCCTCCTTCGCCTTCATCGCCCCCATCACCGCCTCCATCGAGGCGGACTCGATGGGCGCGGCGCTCGGCGGGGTGATGATCACGGGCCTCCTGCTGGCGGCCCTGGGGCTGCTGGTGGCACGGATCGGGACCTCCTGGATCACCCTGCTGATGCCCCCGGTGGTGATGGGCTCGATCGTCGCCCTGATCGGTTTCAATCTCGCCCCGACCGCCTACGAGAACTTCCAGCAGTCCGCGGTCACCGCGACCGTGACCCTGTTCGCGGTGGTGCTGTGCACTGCCCTGTTCAAGGGCATGCTGGGCCGTGTCTCGGTGCTGCTGGGCGTGCTGGTCGGCTACGGCGTCGCGGTGCTGCGCGGCGAGGTCGACTTCGCGCCGGTCGCCGAGGCGGCCTGGATCGGGCTGCCGCAGTTCCACCACCCCGAGTTCAACTGGGGCCTGCTGCCCATGTTCCTTCCGGTCGTGTTGGTGCTGCTGGCCGAGAACGTCGGCCACGTGACCTCCGTGGGCCTGATGACGGGCCGCAACCTCGATCACATGGTGGGTCGCACGCTGGCCTCCGACGGTATCGCCACTGCCCTGTCGGCCGGCTTCGGCGGCTCACCGACCACCACCTACGGCGAGAACATCGGTGTGATGAGCGCGACCCGCGTTTACTCCACCGCTGCCTACTGGGTGGCCGGCTTCGCCGCGATCGCCCTGTCGCTGTCCCCGAAGGTCGGGGCCCTGATCTTCACCATCCCGCCGGGTGTGCTGGGTGGTGTGACCTTCGTGCTGTACGGACTGATCGGCATCGTGGGCGTACGCATGTGGGTGGACGGCAAGGTCGACTTCTCCAAGCCCAAGAACCAGTTCACCGCGGGGGTCGCGCTGGTGGTCGGCATCGCCGACGTCACCTGGGAGGTCGGGGGCATCCAGCTCACCGGCATCGCGCTGGGCACGCTGGCGGCGCTGATCATCTACCACCTGATGAGCCGGCTGGGCCGCGCGACCGGCACGGAGGTCGATCGGGAAGAGACCCCGGCCTTCGCAACGTCCCGGCCCGGCTCGGGACAGGTGCGGTCCGCCGGGGACGGGCGATGAGGGCCGTGCCGCGAGAGCCGGCTGGCTGAACAGCCCCTGGACACTGCGGCGGGCAGACGTTTTGGTGTGAGGTCCCCAACCGGTCCTACGTCGATCCCGGCACCTTCAGCGCGGCACTGACCTGCACATACGCCCACATGTGTAGTGTTCCGAGGCGATCTGGCCACCTGAAAGTAGGCTGGGGCTGTTGCATAGTGGGACGACATCCGACGTGTGAGAGGAAAATTCGCGAATGACTACCCCTGGAACGACCGACGATGTCGGAGATTCCGCGAGCCAGGCGCATCCCTCCGAATGGCCGGAAGGTCTTCCACGGACCGTGCATCTGCCGCAGTCCCAGCAGATCGCCCCCGACGACACCGATGACGAGATCACCGAGAAGCTGCGCCGTCAGGGAGCGCGCATCAGCAAGGGCACGATCGCCCCAGCAGTGTTCTGGCCCGCCATGATCGTGGTGGTCGGCGTCGCGGTGCTGTCGATCATCTTCCCGCAGACCGCCGGCGACGCGATGCTGAACTCCCAGAACTGGATCGTGGCCAACATCGGCTGGTTCTACATGCTGGCCATCGGCATCTTCGTCGCATTCGCGATCATCGTGGCGCTGTCCTCCTGGGGCACCATCCGCCTCGGGAGGGACTCGGACAGACCCGAGTTCAGCCTCCTCTCCTGGTTCGCGATGCTGTTCTCGGCAGGCATGGGCGTCGGCCTCGTCTTCTACGGCGTGGCCGAGCCTCTCGGATACACCACCGGCAGCCCCAAGCCGGGGTGGGACGGTGAGGGCGTCGAGCTCTCCGGTCTGGCCATGGCCCAGACCTTCATGCACTGGGGTCTGCATCCATGGGCGGTCTATGCCGTGATCGGCCTGGCCCTGGCCTATGCCGTCCACCGCCGCGGTCGCCCGGTCTCCATCCGCTGGGCCCTCGAGCCGATCTTCGGGGAACGCGTCAAGGGATGGATCGGCGACGTCATCGACGTGCTGGCCATCTTCGGAACCGTCTTCGGCATCGCCACCTCCCTCGGACTGGGCGCCCAGCAGATCGGGGCCGGGATGGAGGTGATCGGCCTGGTGGACAACGCCTCGACGAACCTCCTGATGGTCCTGATCATCGTGATCACCTTCCTGGCCACCTTCTCCGTGGTCAGCGGTGTGGGCGCAGGCATCAAGTGGCTCTCGAACGGCAACCTCACGCTCGCCGCGCTGCTGGCCATCACCGCCCTGGTGTTCGGCCCCACCGTGTTCCTGATGCAGAACCTCGTGGAGTCCCTCGGTGTCTACCTCGCCAACGTCTTCAACATGACGCTGGATATCGGCGCCTACACGCGCTCCGAGGAGGCACAGAGCTGGTTCGCCGACAACACCCTGTTCTACTGGGGCTGGTGGATGGCCTGGGCGCCGTTCGTGGGTGTTTTCATCGCCCGCATCTCCAAGGGACGAACGGTGCGCCAGTTCGTGGCCGGCGTGCTGCTGGTACCCACCGTGGTGGGCATGTTCTGGTTCTCGGTCTGGGGCGGCAACGGCCTGTTCCGCCAGTGGTTCGGTGAGGGCGACCTGGGCGACATCACCGCCGAGGAGTCCATGTTCCGCATCTTCGAGAACTTCCCCGCCACGACGCTGCTGTCGGTCCTCGGCATCATCCTGGTGGCGATCTTCTTCATCACCTCCTCGGACTCGGGCTCGCTGGTGGTGGACATGCTCGCCTCCGGCGGCCACCCCAACCCGCCGATCTGGTCCCGGGTGCTGTGGGCCGTGCTGGAAGGTCTGCTGGCGGCCGCGCTGCTGCTGTCGGGCGGTCTGACCTCCCTGCAGGCCGGATCCCTGATGACGGCGCTCCCGTTCAGCGTGATCCTGCTGCTCATGTGCGTGGCATTGGTCAAGGCGTTGAGCCTGGACCGGGCTGTGCTGCGGGAACATGATCGGATCCGGCGCCTGCAGATGGTCTCCGAGTACGTCTCCGACGAGTTCAGCCACACCTACCCGTCCAACGAGAAGGTGACGACCCTGGTCGACGATCGCATCGACTACCGCCTCTCCCGCACGAAGGGCCTGTTCGAGCGGTAACGAGCCAGGACCTCCTCTCGTCTCGGCGAGACGGAGGATCCACCCCGGTCGAACTGATCCGGGTCCCTGATGCCCGGTCCCCCAGCGGGGCCGGGCATCAGCTTGTTCAGGACGGCTGCGACAGCAGCGAGAACAGGTCCTTGGGGTCGTCCGGGTCGGCCACCAGGCCGATCCAGGTCTGCAGATCGGTGCCCTCGGTGGCGTCCCGCGCGAAGCGCAGCGCCGAGAAGTCCGCGATCGCGAAGCCGACCGAGTCGAACACGGTGACCTCATGGGCCGATACACGCCCCGGGGCGGTCCCCTCCAGCACCTCCCACAGCTCGGTGACGGGGAAGTCCCGAGGCATCTGCTGGATCTCGCCCTCGATGCGGGTCTGCGGCTCGAACTCGACCACCACCCGTGCATCCTCCAGGATCTGCGGGTCCAGCTCGGTCTTGCCCGGGCAGTCCCCGCCGATCGCGTTCAGATGTGTTCCGGGCCGGACCTGATCAGCGGTCAGCACGGAGAGGTGCGACTTGTCGGCGATGCAGGTGGTGACCACGTCCGTCCCGTCGATCGCCTCGTCGACCGATTCGGCGATATGCACGTGCATGCCCAGCGGTTCCAGGTTGCGGCGGACCTTCTCGACCGCGAGCGAATCGATGTCGAACACCCGAAGCTGTTCCAGTCCGAGCACGGTGCGGAAAGCCAGGGCCTGGAACTCCGCCTGTGAGCCGGCGCCGATCAGGGCATGGACCTGGGCATCGGGCTGGGCGAGCTCCCGCGCCGCCAGGGCCGAGAGGGCGGCGGTGCGCAGCGCCGTCAGCAGCGACATCTCGGCCACGAACACCGGGTAGCCGTTGTCGACATCGGCCAGCACCCCGAAAGCGGTGACCGTCTGCAGCCCGCGGGCGGGATTGAGCGGATGGCCGTTGACGTACTTGACCGAGAACAGCTCGGCGTCGGAGGTGGGCATCAGCTCGATCACCCCGAAGTCGGTGTGGCTGGCCAATCGCGGGATCTTCTCGAAGTCCTGCCATCGGCGCAGGTCGCTCTCGAGGTAGCGGCTCAGCCCCGCCAGGATGTTCTCCACCCCGTCGCGCTGGATCCACCGGGCCATGTTGTCGACGTCGAGCAGCTGGGTCACCGTCATCACGTCCCTTCGTGCGGTGCCACGATGCACCGAGGAGAGTCTGCTCCCAGCGTAGGCCACCGCTGACAGGGAGACCGACCGGTCAGGGAGAGGGCAGCGCTCTTCCCGCCGCCCCGACGTCTGCGTACCTTGAGACCCCAGACGTCATCGCGGTCGAGAGTTCCATGAGAGCGCGGTGCCGTCGACGGCGCGACGCAGCGAGTCGCTGTACCCGGAGGGGAGGCCCTCGAGGGTGGAGTCCCAGGCGAGCGGGATGGCCCAGCCGGCGGCGACGGGCCCGTCATGGGTATCGAGCGCCAGCAGCTCGTAGTCACCGAAACGATCCCTGACCACGGGCAGATACGGCTCGGCGACTCGGTCGGCGGAGATGAACGACGGCCATCCGGTGTCCAGCAGCTCGGACATCTGAGCGGGCTCGCGGGAGCGGGCCGACAGCTTCTCGAGAGCGACCATGTCCCGACCCTCGTCGCCTCCGGGATCGATCCGCATCATCCGGTCACGACGGCCAGCAGCTCGAGCACGTGGCGGTAGGACTTGCCGGTCGCGGCCTGCATGCCCAGCTCGCAGGTGCGGTTGGAGGAGACGTACCAGTCCGTCGGGTGCTGGGCGACCTCGGCGGCTTCGGCGGCGGTGGCCGACGCCGTCAGCTCCGGGTGCAGCATCCCGCGGTCGCCCGCGTATCCGCAGCATCCCCAGGCGACCGGCACCACCACGTTCTCCGCGGCGGCTTCCGCGATCGCCACCAGGTCCTCGGCCGAGCCCAGGCGCGTGGACGAACAGGTGGGGTGTACCGTCACCGACGCGGCACGCTCACCGACCTCGAGACGGCCCAGCAGGTGGCGGCGCACGAAGGTGACCGCGTCGACGACCTCGACACCGGTGCCCTCCATCGCGCCGACGATCCCCTCGGTGCAGCTGGCCGCGTCGACGATCACCGGCAGCTCACCGCCGCGGGAGGCCTCCAGCAGCGCGGCGCGGACCCGCTGGCGCATCCGCTCCTTCGCCCCGGTCATGCCCTTCGAGGAGAAGGGGGTGCCGCAGCACAGGGAGGCGGCGTCGTCGGGGACCGCCAGGCGCACGCCGGCCCGCTGGGCCAGCAGGTTCAGGGAGGCGGGGACCCCGTTGGCTGCGGGCGGGGGCATCTCGCCGGTGCCCACCGGCTCGGTCGATGTGGTCGGCTCCGTCGGTGAGCTCGGCGCACCCACCGGCACCGAGACGTCGAACGACGGGTTCGCGGCAGCCGGGGCGTCACCGCGCGCCGCCGACATGGCAGCTCGCGCCTTCGCCCCGCTACCGCCCCCGCTGCAGCCGCAGCTGCCGCCGCACCCGCCGCGGGGCTCCTCGGCGGCACCGAACATGGTGTGCACGCAGGCCGGCAGATACACGGCGAGGGTCTCGGCGCTCGCTCGGCCGCGCCCGCCGGGCCGTCGCACCGAGCCACCGGAGCGGGGCAGCTCGCTCTGATACTGCGGTACCGTCTCCCGGCCCAGCAGCGCCCGGCCCACGTCCGTCGCGGCCCGTGGCAGCGCCCGCGGCATGGTTCCGGCGGCGCTGATCGCGGACGAGGCCCCGCGGGTGAGCGTGTCCCATCCCGCCGCAGCGGCGCCCCAGGCGGCCTTCTCGACCGCTCCGGCGTCCTCGCCGCGCAGGCGGCGCACCAGATCGCCGGTGTTGATGTCCACCGGACAGGCCACCTGGCACATCCCGTCCGCTGCGCAGGTCTGCTTGCCCTGATACTCGTAGGCCTCGCGGATCGCGGCGGCGGTGGCGTGGTCGCCACGGGCGATTGCCAGCTGCTCGTCGCGGCGCAGGACGATCCGCTGCCGCGGCGTCAGGGTCAGGTCCTTGCTGGGGCACACCGGCTCGCAGTAGCCGCACTCCACGCAGCGGTCGACCTCCTCCTCGACCTCGACCACGGGCTTGAGATTCTGCATATGGGCCGACGGGTCCTCGGTCAGCACCACCCCAGGGTTCAGCACCCCAGTCGGGTCCACCAGCGTCTTGATCTCGCGCATCACGGCGTACAGCGCCGGACCGTACTGGCGCTCGACGAAGGGTGCCATCACCCGTCCGGTGCCGTGCTCGGCCTTGAGGTTGCCGCCGTGGCCGAGCACCAGATCGGCCATGTCTTCGGTGAAGGCCTCCAGACGCGAGGAGGAGGTGCCCAGCTGCTCGTTGAGCAGGAAGTGGATGTTGCCGTCCTTGGCGTGGCCGAAGATCACCGGTTCCGCGTAGCCGTGGGCATCGAACAGGTGCTGCAGGCCGCGGCAGGTCTCCGCGAGCGCCGGCACCGGCACCACCACGTCCTCCAGCAGGGCGGTCGATCCGTGGGGCCGGGCTCCGGCGACCGCTGCGTACAGGCCCTTGCGGGTCTTCCACAGCGCGGCGCGGCGCTGCTTCTCGGTGGTCATCTCGAAGGGGACGTCCAGGGGGAGTGAGGCAGCCAGCTGCTCGGCGGCACCCGCCTTCTCGGCGAGCTCCTCGGGGGCGTCGGCCCGGTGCTCGACCAGCAGCGCGGCCTGGCCGTCGATGCGCAGGGACCCGATCTCGGCGGGGGAGCCGGGCAGGTCCTGGGCCACCGTCAGCGAGCGGGCATCGAGCAGCTCGGCGGCGGCGAAGCCGGTCTCGACCACCCCGGGCAGGGCCGAGGTGGCCTCGGCCAGGCTGGGCAGGACCAGCAGCCCGGTGGTGACCTGCGCGGGCACCGGCACGGTGCGGAAGACCGCGGAGGAGACGAAGGCCAGCGTCCCCTCCGAGCCGACCACCAGATGGGCGAGCACCTCGGCCGGGGTCTCGAAGTCCAGCAGCGCGTTGATGCCGTAGCCCATGGTGTTCTTCAGCGCGAACCGTTCCCGGATCACCCGAGTGGCCTCCGCGTCGTCCCGCACGCGTCGCATCAGTCGCAGCAGGCCCTCGTGCAGCGCGGGCTCATCCTCGCGCAGGCGCGCGTCGGCCCCGGCCAGGCCCGTGTCCACGACGGTGCCCGTGGGCAGCACGAAGCGTAGCGACTCCAGGGTGCGGTAGGAGTTCTCGCTGATCCCCGCGGCCATCCCGGAGGAGTTGTTGGCGATCACCCCGCCGATCGTGCAGGCGGTCTCGCTGGCCGGGTCCGGACCGAGCCGTCGGCCGTGGCGCGAGAGGTGGGCGTTGACCAGGGCGACCGTGACGCCCGGGCCCACGCGCACCCGAGCGCCGTCGTCGAGCACCTCGACCGAGCGGAAATGGCGCCGCACATCGGCCAGCACCGCCTCGGACTGCGCCTGCCCCGACAGGCTGGTGCCGGCGGACCGGAACGTCACCGGCCGACGATCGGCCCTCGCGCGTCGCAGCAGCGCGATCATCTGCTCCTCGCTGTCGGGAGCGGTGACCGCCTCGGGCAGCAGCAGGAAGTGGGAGGCGTCGTGGGCCAGGGCATGCCGGGCCACGACATCCGTATCCAGGACGGGAGCTGCGTCGACACTCATGCGCTCACGCTACCTGCCGCGCTGCCTCGCGGTTCAGGAGTCCGTGTGCAGGTCAGCGGCATCTGGGGGATGTGGCTGGACAGGAGGCGGGCAAGCGGTACCGTCAGGACGGTGACCAGCGCTCTGACCACATATCTCCAGCGACAGGTGGCGGCCCTGTCATCGGCCCCCTCCGAGGGGGACATCCAGCCCATGGCGCGCCTGTCCGGCGCGGAGGTCGACCATGTCGGTGTCGCGCTGTGCTCCGTCGACGGTGAGATCACCGCCGTCGGCACCGACCATCCCTTCCCGGTCCAGTCGATCTCCAAGGTCTTCGCCTACGGGGCGGCGATCGACCTGCACGGCCTGGACTACGTCACCTCGATCGTCGATGAGGAGCCCTCCGGCGAGGAGTTCAACGCCCTCAGCCTCGACGCCCTCACCAAGAAGCCGAAGAACGCGCTGGTCAACATCGGGGCGATCCGTACCCACGCGATGCTCGGCGTCACCCAGGAGGACCGCATCCAGCGGCTGCGCGACATGCTCGACGCCGCTGCCGGGCGCCCCCTCGAGCTCCATCGGCCGACGATGGACCAGGAGATGGCCGAGTCCGACCGCAACTTCGCGCTGGCCCACATCCTGCGCGCGGCCGGGTCGATGGAGGAGGACGCCAGGGAGGTGGTGGCCGGGTACACCGAGGGCTGTTCGGTGCTGACCACCGTCACCGACCTCGCGGTGATGGCAGCGACCCTCGCCTCCGGCGGCACCAATCCGCTGACCGGTGAGAGGGTGCTGTCCCGAGTGGCCTCCCGCCAGGTGCTGTCGGTGATGCTGACCTGCGGGATGTACGACAACGCCGGGGACTGGGTCAGCGATGTCGGGCTGCCCGCGAAATCCGGGGTGGCCGGTGGGATCATCGCCGGCCTGCCCTCACGCTTCGGGATCGCCACCTACGCGCCGCAGCTGGACGCGCACGGCAACTCCGTGCGCGGCACCCACCTGTTCGAGCGGATCAGCGCGGACTACGCACTGCACATGCTCGACGGCGTCGAGCCGAAGCCGCTCGAGAAGCGCGCCCAGGAGCTGAACCAGATGGCCTCGACGGTCTGAGGGAGCGGAGCAGTGCCGCGCCCGGCGCCGCTCCCCGGGCCGGGGCGGCTCGCTCGCTACACTTGCCCCATGAGTTCCACCACGAGCAACGACCTGGTCCGACGCCCCTTCGAGGGGCTGCCGAACGAGCGGGACCTGGTGGCGATGCGCCAGCTGATCCCCGCCGCGACCATGGCCGCGAGGACCACCGCCGAGCACGGGGGCGTGGACGTGGTGCTGGCGACCATCCTACCCATGGCCTGGCCCGCGGTGCGCCGCTCCGACGGCTCGATCACGGTCGGCATCCAGGCCAGCTTCCCCGGAGGGGACCTCTCCCGCGGCATCGGCCAGGCACTCAAGCAGGCCCTGGAGTCCGAGCCCGGCACCCCGGTGACCGCCGTGCGCCTCGACGAGGACTCGCCGCGCCTGCAGGAGCTGCTCGACCTGGACGGCGACTTCGAGATCGCAGTCCACGACACCTTCGAGTTCTGGATCGATCCGGGCGCCGAACGCACCCGTGAGGTCGAGCAGTCCATCACCCAGGCCAACGAGTCGATCATGCCCACCATCGCGATCGAGGGCCTTCCGCACGCCTACTGGGTCGACGCCGGATCCAAGGAGCATCTGCGCTGGGTGCTGGACGCCGATGAGGACGCGGTGATCGACGCGGTCACCCGTCTGCACGCCCGCCGCGAGTCGGGCATCGGGGAGGGCACCAAGTACGCCGGGTCCTTCCGCGCCGAGGGCCTCGCGGTGCCCGTCTGGGACCTGCCCAAGGGGTTCGGCGCCGAGGGCGTGGAGGCGGAGGCCGAGGCCTTCCGGACCCGTTTCGAGGAGGCCCTGGCCAGCCGGGAGCCGCTGAGCGTCAAGGAGCGCCGCGCGCGGGGTGGAATCGTGGCACGGCAGGTGACCCTGCGATGAGCACCGCGGGACCGCTGACGGCCAACCGTCCCGAGCGGGTGGCCGTGGTGATCCCTGCCAAGAACGAGGAGCAGCGGATAGAGAAGACCATCGCCTCCGCCCGCTCGATCGCGGGCGTGGACCTCGTGGTGGTGGTCGACGACGGCTCGAGCGACGCCACCGCGGCGGTCGCCATGGGGGCCGACGCCGTGGTGGTGCGCCACAAGAGCAACCGCGGCAAGGCGGCGGCGATGGCCACCGGCGCGCAGATGGTCCAGATGCGCGAGGCCGCCGACCGGGCCGACGGCGGGGCCGGCTTCGTCGAGGAGCTGCACGCCGAGCCCCGCGAGCCCGGCCACACCGGGCCGCTGCCGGTGATCGACGACAGCGGCTTCATGCCGCGCGCCCTGCTGTTCCTCGACGCCGACATGGGGGACAGCGCCGCCGCCGCGCAGCCCCTGGTCGACGCGGTCCTCGGCGACGGGGTGGACATGGCCATCGCACTGCTGCCGCCGCAGGACGGGGCGGGCGGCATGGGCCTGGTGGTGCGCACCGCCCGCTCCGGCATCCAGCGCGCCACCGGGTGGCAGCCCTCCCAGCCCCTGTCGGGCACCCGCTGCATCACCCGCGAGACCTGGGACGCCTGCCAGCCGCTCGCGGCCGGCTGGGGTGTGGAGACGTCCCTGACCATCGACGCGTTGACCGCCGGGTTCTGGGTCAAGGAGATCGAGGCCGAGCTGCACCATCGCGCCACCGGTCGTGACCTGCGCGGGCAGCTGCACCGCGCCGCCCAGCTGCGCGACGTGCTGCGGGCCCTGGCCCGGCGCCGGCACCTCGCCCCCGAGATCGCCGAGGACCAGCTCGAGCAGCCGGGGGAGGAGACCGGCCGGACCGACCCCGGGGAGCCTTCGGCAGCGCCCGCGCCTGCTCGGCCGTCGCCGCTGGCACCCGAGCCTGCCGCGGGGAAGGCCCCGAGCGGGGCGACCACTGCACCCGGGACCGCCGGTCGATCCTCGGCCGATGCCTGGTCCGACGACGACGGGGTCCGGTGGACGGTGGCCGAGGACGACCCGGCCGTGCGCGCCGCCGCTCGCCGCGAGCGGCTCCTCCTGCTGCCCGTCGACGGCGGCTTCAGCGATGACCAGACCCGGCAGCTCGGCGATGTGGACGTCGACGAGCTGAACCGGGCGCTGCGCAGACTGCCCGTCGATGGTGGCTTCGCTCCCGACGATGTGGTGTTCCTGGCCGGGACGGATCTCGCCGCGCTCGCCGACAGGCTCCGCCTGGCGCCCGTGGACGGCGCGTTCAGCACCGAGCATGCGGTCATCATCGCCTCCCACCTCAGCGCGCCGGAGCCCGAGCTGCCCGCCTCGCTGCAGACGCCGTTGAGCCCGGACGAGTACACCTCGCTGGTCGTCCACGCCGCGGTCGAGGCCGGCAACAGCGATGACCAGACGGGGCACGGCCGAGCGGACAGCTGACGCGGCCGGCTGACCACCGCGCGAAGCATCCCCCGGCCGAGGTCACGCGATCACTGCTGCCACCACGCGGCATCAGGGGACATACCGCCTCGGCCCGGGATCGGCAGCGCGGGCCGGATCCGGCAGCACGGCCGGCAGGTACGCGAGCCACAGACCGAGGATGGCGGCCACCAGCACCGGCCCGGTGTCGTTGACCGCGTAGCCGACCCAGGTGCCGACCACCAGCGCCACCCGCACCGGGTACGAGGCCGGGTGCATCTCGTCCAGGGCCGCCAGCCGGTGCCAGCGGAACCGGTGGGGCGCGAGAATCGCCACTGACGCGATCACCGCCGCGATCATCACCACCGCCAGCGACCAGTACCCGGTGGTCATCGCGATGTTCTGGGCCAGCTTGCGCACGATGACCCCCAGCAGCTCGCCACTGAGGAGCTCGTCGATGAACCGGCCCAGGTGGGTACGGTCCTCCGGTGGCCGCAGCCAGTCCAGGAAGGACACGGCCAGCACCGCCAGCGCGCCACCGAGCCCGAGCACGAGCAGGTGCCACAGCCGCAATCGGACCCCCGAGACCAGCAGGGACAGCAGCCCGAAGGCCAGCACCACGGCCAGCATCGACCCGAAGTCCGCGCCCATCGAGGGGGACACGCACACCGCGGCCACGGTCACCCCGACCACGAGGGTCCACACGGTGCGGGCCCGCGGGGTGCGCACCACCGTGAACAGGCACAGCACGGCCATCAACGCCGAGGCGAGCACCATGCCGAACAGATGGTTCGACAAGCCGTAGAACCGGCCCCCCGAGATGGGCTGCGCCCCCAGCGGGGAGGCGAGCTGGAACTTCGAGCCGGTGGCCGATTCGCCCAGCAGCAGGCCCGCGACCAGCGCCGCGGAGACACCGGCCGGGCCGAAGCGATGGCGACGCCAGGGACCGGCCAGCACCAGCACGGACAGCAGCGCGGAGCCCGCCCAGATCACCCCCGTCAGGGCGAGGGCGGGGTGGTCAGCGCGCCACCAGGGCACCACGGAGGCGAACATCCCCACCGGCAGTGCGAGCGGCGCGATCGCCGCGAGCGCGCGTCCCACCGCGGCCGTTCGCGGGCGCCGCGCGAGCGGCGGGACCAGCGAGAGCACCACCCCGATCACGCCTAGGGCTAGGAAGGAGCCGAGAGCGGGGAGGGTCGCGCCGTCCACCAGGCGGGCAGCCTCCGAGCGGTCCCATGCCAGCTGCTGCGGATCGTCGTGGTCGATGCCGCGGAAGGGCTGGCCCGGGATGAGCCCCTCGGCGGTGGCGTCATACGAGGCGAGCACGGTGGCGAGCACATCGGTCACCATCACCACCCCGGTCTGCTTGGTGGCCCCGGAGGTCAGCGCCTGCCCGGGGAGGGCGGAATCGAGCGCGACCTGCAGGCCGACGGTGCGGGAGGCGACCGCGCCGGTGCGCTCCATGCGCTCCGGGTCCTCGGGGTCGGTGGCAGCGACCGAGACCAGCAGGGTGCGGGGCAGTTCGGCCGCATCGCAGCCTCCGGCCGACTCGAGGACCTCTCCGAGCCGGGCGTCCAGCGCCGCGAGCTGCTGGGAGCGCGCGGGCTCGTCGTGAGAGGGCACCGAGCCGACGTCGACCAGCACGATCGTCCCGTCCTGGAGGTCGTCGGCGATCGAGGTGTCGCCGCTCGAGGCATCGACCTCGACCGTGTCGACCGGCAGCTGCTCCCACTGGTCCGTGGGCGGGGTGGGGATCCCGCTGGTGCGGGGGGCCTCCTCGGCCAGGCCCCGGTAGCCGGTGCGCAGCGTCTCCATCCCCTGCCGCTTGGTGCTGACCACGCTCGAGGAGGTGGTGTTCATCGCCCCGGCGCCGGAGCGGTCGGCCAGGCACTGCAGGGCGGGAGTCTCCTGCGCGGAGATGTCCTCCCAGGTCAGCCCTGCGGTGGCGATCACCAGCTGGACGGGCTCGTCGGCCGGGGCGTCATCGGCTGCGGCCGGGCTCGTCGGCAGCAGAGCCAGCAGGCCGCCGAGCAGCACGGCCAGCAGGATGACCAGGCGGGCGGGGGCAAGGCGGCACAGCTCGGGCATGGCTCGATCGTACGGCGAGCGGATCGGTGCGGACCGGATGCGCCGGTGAGAGGTCCGCGAAGAATCCGCCACAGACGTGAAGAACTCCCGGAGGGCGCACACTGGACGGGGCCGCGCACAATGGTCGCTGTCCCTCATCCATCCCCTCACGGCCCACCGGCCGGCCTGGAGGTCCCCATGGTCCATCTCGTCATCGACCCCTCGGACTCGACCCCGCCCTTCGAGCAGATCAAACGGGACGTCCTCGACCAGGTCCGCACCGGGGTGCTGACCTCCGGGGACCGGCTGCCGGCGATCCGTGCCCTGGCGTCCGAGCTGCAGCTGGCGGCCGGGACCGTCGCCCGCGCCTACAAGGAGCTCGAGGAGGAGCAGGTCATCGTCACCCGTCGCGGGGCGGGCACCACCATCGCCCCCGATGCCTCGGCCGCGGCCGAGAAGGCGGTCGCGGCCCGCCCGATGGTCCCTGCCGACCGAGTCGACCCCCAGCTGCTGGAGCTGATCGCAGCGGCGGTCGCGACGGCCAGGGCCGGTGGGCACGGCGATGCCCAGATCCTGCGGGCGGTGCGCCAGGCCCTCGGCGAGGCCGACCGCGCGTGATCGACCTCCAGCCCCTGCGACCCCGCCATGGCGAGGCGATCCTGGCCGGCCAGGACGAGCTGCTGGCCCGGGAGATCATCGGCCGGCGCTGGGACCGCCCGGGGCTCGAGGCGTTCCTCGAGCGCGTGCAGAACTGGCGCACCGACGGTCCGCTGCGGGAGTACGCCGCTCTGAGCGGCACCGGCCACGGGCAGGGCGAGCTGATCGGCGGCGGGGGACTGGCGCTGCTCGGCGCCGGGATCCAGCGGGGTCAGGCGGCGCTGACCTACTGGGTGCTCAAGGCCCACCGCGGTTGCGGGCATGGCCACGCCATCGCCGCCGCCCTGCTCCAGCACGCCCGCGCCGAGCCGAGGATCGGCGAGCTGGTGCTGCGTATCGATCCCGGCAACCATGCGTCCCAGGCGGTGGCGCGAGCCCTCGGCGCACGGCCGACGGGGCGCAGCGAACCCCATCCGTGCGCGCGGCGGCGCACCGTCGGCCGCTGGAGCCTGGTGCTCGATGCCTGATCCCGAGGCGGCCGAGCGCGGAGGGTGGCACGATGGCTCGATGCCCACCGAGATCCGCCTGGTGCCGCCGACGAGCGCCGGCCACGCCGCGTTCATCGACTGCCTCGCCGACTTCGCCGGGTCCGGTGAGGACGAGCTGGACGGCGCCGGGATCGCCCCGGGCGGTGACCTGCCGGCCGGCGACGGCGCCTTCATCGACTACGTCACCGAGCGCCTGGCCGAGGAGGACCCCGGCACCGAGCTCGCGGAGGGCCGGGTGCACTGCTCCAGCCGGTGGATCGTCAGCGGGGGAGCTGTCTCGGCGGGAGAGGAGCACGACCCCGGCGGCGGGAAGCTGCGTGAGGGGGACCAGATCCTGGGCTTCCTGGCGATCAGGCACCGTCTGAACCGGTACCTGCTCGAGTTCGGCGGGCACATCGGCTACTCCGTGCGCCCCTCCGCCCGGGGGAGGGGGATCGCCACCGCGGCCCTGGAGCAGGCGCTGGTGGAGGCTCGCGAGCTGGGGATCGAGCGAGTGCTGGTCACCTGCGACGAGGACAACGCCGCCTCCCGCCGCGTGATCGAGAAGGCGGGCGGACGCGTCGAGGACGTCCGTGAGAACCGGCGCCGCTACTGGTTCGGCGGGCAGCCATGACCGAGCTGCTGTCTCAGCGTGTCCCGTCGACGCTCTCCTCGCCGACCGCGGAATCGGCTGGTTCGTCCACGGCGTCCGGTCGGGCCGACCAGCTGGCGAGCATCGTGAGGGCGTCGGCCGTGCTGCTGCCGGGGGCAGCGGTGTAGACGATGAGCGCCAGGCCCGGCTCGGCCGGCAGCTCCATCGACTCGTAATCGAGGTCGAGCCGGCCGACGATCGGGTGGCGCAGGCGCTTCCGCCCGCTGCGATGGAACTGGACGTCGTGCGATGCCCAGCGCTGACGGAAGATGTCGCTGCGCGTCGACAGCTCGCCGACGAGCTCGATGAGCTCCCGGTCGTGCGGGGTGCGTCCCGCTTCCAGCCGCAGCATCGCGGCGGCGTCGTTGGCGACCTGGTCCCAGTCCACGAAGAAGTCGAGCGCAGCGGGGTCGAGGTAGACGAAGCGCGCGGTGTTGGCCGGGCGCCTGGGGTTCTCGAGCACGGGGGAGTAGAGGGCCCGGCCCATCCGGTTCATCGCCACGATGTCGTGGCGGCCGTTGCGCACCCAGGCGGGAGCGTCGGAGATCGCGTCGAGCACGTGCTGGATCGTGGGTCGCACCGCGGCGGGCGGGGTCCGACGCCGTGCCGGGCCTTTCGCCGCGCTCCGGGCGAGGGAGAACAGGTGCTCCTGCTCGGCGGCGTCGAGCTGCAGGGCGCGCGCGAGGGCCTCGAGCACCGACCCGGAGGCCCCGGAGAGGTTCCCGCGCTCCAGACGGATGTAGTAGTCGACGGAGACCCCGGCCAGCATCGCGACCTCTTCACGCCGCAATCCTTGGACCCGACGATTGCCGCCATAGGCGAGCAGCCCGGCCTGCTCGGGGGTGATCCGCGCGCGCCGCGAGGTGAGGAACTCGCGGACTTCGGCACGGTGATCGATCGGGGACATGAGGCAAGACTAGGCGCGCCGCGTCCGCTCCGGGAGGGTCTGGCAGTACCCGGAAGGGCGGGTCCTTCCGGGACCGCGACACCCGGCATAGCGTGTCTGACGCAGATGTTCTCGAGGCTCGAGGAGGCCCACCATGCACACGCGCACGCTCGGTCAGGACCTGGAGGTCTCCGCAGTGGGTCTCGGCTGCATGGGGATGTCGCAGAGCTATGGGCCCAACCCCGGTGACCGCGATGACATGATCGGCGTGCTCCGCTACGCCGTCGAGGAAGCGGGCATCACCTTCTTCGACACTGCCGAGGTCTACGGGCCCTATGTGAACGAGGAGCTCGTCGGTGAGGCGCTCGCCCCGCTGCGGGACCGGGTCGCGATCGCCACGAAGTTCGGTTTCGACTTCCAGGACGGCAAGTCGGTCGGCACGAACTCGCGTCCCGAGCAGATCCGCCGCGCCGCCGAGGGGTCACTGCAGCGCCTGGGGGTCGACGTGATCGATCTGTTCTACCAGCACCGCGTGGATCCGGACGTGCCGATCGAGGAGGTCGCCGGGACGGTGGGCGAGCTCGTCGAGGCGGGCAAGGTCCGCCACTTCGGGCTCTCGGAGGCCGCGGCCGGGACGATCCGTCGTGCCCATGCCACCCACCCGGTCACGGCGGTGCAGAGCGAGTACTCGCTGTGGACCCGTGACCCCGAGCCGGAGGTGCTGCCCACCTGCGCCGAGCTGGGCATCGGCTTCGTCCCGTTCAGCCCGCTGGGCAAAGGCTTCCTCACCGGCACCGTGAGCACCTCGGCCGAGTTCGCCGACGGGGACATCCGGAGCACGATCCCACGGTTCACCGCCGACAACCTGGACGCCAACCAGGCGTTGGTGCGCCACGTCCGTGCGCTCGCCGAGGAGAAGGGCGCCCAGCCGGGACAGATCGCGCTGGCCTGGCTGCTCGCCCAGCAGCCCTGGATCGTGCCGATCCCGGGCACCCGTCGCCGTGGCCGCATCGACGAGAACACTGGCTCCACGCGGGTGGCCCTGTCGGCCGACGAGGTCGCCGTGCTCGATGCGCTGGCCGCGCAGATCGGTGTCCAGGGCGAGCGCTACAACGAGGCCGGGATGTCCATGGTCGGCCTCTGACCGGAGCGGGCGGCCCGGACGAGTCGGCACGGCGCGCACGAGCGCATTACCCTTGCGTTCCATGCGGTACGGATTCCTCGGCCCCGAGACCACCTTCACCCACCAGGCGCTCCTGCAGGCTCTCGCGGAGACCCCCGAGGAGTTCGCGAGCGCGGAGCCGCAGCTGGTGCCCTTCGCCTCCGTCGCCACCGCCACCACCGATCTGATCGCCGGTGACATCGACGCGCTGATGGCGCCGATCGAGAACTCGGTGGAGGGCGGGGTCTCCGGCACCCTCGACGTGCTGGCCGCGACGGACTCGATCACGATCGTGGCCGAGCAGACCGTGCAGATCACCTTCGTGCTCGCCGCGAGGGCCGCCACGCCGCTCGACCAGCTCGGGACGATCACCTCCCATCCCCACGCCCAGGCACAGGTGCAGGAATGGCTGCGCACCCAGGTCCCCGCCGCGGACGTCGCGGCCGCATCCTCGACCGCCGCCGCGGCGCGTGATCTGGCCGCGCTGGACGCGGAGGCCGCCCGGGGCCGCGCCGCCGTGTGCTCGCCGCTGGCCGCTCAGCACTACGGGCTGGAGATCCTGGCCGAGGGCATCGAGGACCATGCGGGCGCGATCACCCGCTTCGTGCTGGTCACCCGCGAGGGCCGGATCCCCGCCCGCACCGGGGCCGACAAGACCACCCTGGCGATCCAGCTGCCGCACAACCGGGCGGGCGCGCTGCTCGAGGCGTTGGAGATCCTCAGCTCCAACGGTGTGAACATGTCCCGGATCGAGTCCCGGCCGGTCGGGGACTTCCTGGGCCGGTACTCCTTCTCGATCGACGTCGAGGGGCACATCGAGGACCGTCGGGTGGCGGCGGCCCTGCGCTCCCTGCACCGGCTGTGCCCGGTGGTCCACTACCTGGGCTCCTACCCCCGCGTGGACGGCGGCCGCCCCGACATCCGCGAGGACTACGCAGACGAGGCCTACGACGCCGCCCGCGTCTGGGTGGAGCGGCTGTCGGGGATGATCACCCCGTCCTGACGCCTGGGCCTTCGGCGCGGACCGGAGTAGGGTCCGAGGCGACGAGGACGGACTCGAGGACGGGGCGTCATCCTCGTCCCGGTCGCCGGCCCCGCAGAGGATGCGCCATGAGCATCGATGGTCAACCCGATCACGACACCATCCCCTTCGACCCCGGAGCGCGGGACCTGGGCATCGTCGTCGGTTTCGACGGGTCCCCGAACTCCACCCAGGCCCTGCGCTACGGCGCCGGCATCGCCGCGCGCCGCGGGGTGCAGCTGACCGTGATCACCACCTACCGTGCCCCGGTCCCGGTGTACGGGGCCTATGCGGCCGTGCCCGCGCAGCGCGAGGACGAGGCGAACCGACGCCGCGCCCAGACCGCACTGGACGAGGCGGCGGTGCTGCTGGAGGGGCACCGCGGGGAGGTCTCCTACATGACCGCCGAGGGCGACTCCGTGGGCACCCTGGCCGACGCCTCTGCGAACGCGCAGCTGGTCGTGGTCGGCGCGCGGGGCCGAGGCGGGTTCCTCGGGCTCGTGCGCGGCTCCGTCGCCACCACGCTGCCGGCCCACGCCCGGTGCCCCACCATCGTCGTCCCGGGCGAGGACCAGGAGGAGCCGGCGCCCACGTCCGCCCCCGTCGTGGTCGGCATGGACGAGTCCCAGCGCAGCCGCGTCGCCGCCCTCCACGCGGCGCAGGTGGCCAGGGAGCGGGGGACCTCGCTGCTGGTGCTGATGGCCCTGCCGATGCCGGTGAGCGAGCTGTCCTGGTACCCCGAGCTCTCTCCTGACGCCGAAGGGATCGCGGAGCGCCGCCGGCAGGAGCTGCAGGCGGTCCTCGAGCAGGACATCGCCTGGATCAGGGCGCAGGTCCCCGCGATCGAGGTGGCGGGGGAGGTGCGCATCGGCGAGCCCGCGGTCGTCCTCCACGACGCGATCGGCGAGTCCCAGCTGACCGTGGTGGGCACCCGGGGGCGGGGCGCGGTCCGCAGAGTCCTGCTCGGATCGACCTCCCGCGCGATCCTGCACGAGGCGGAGGGGGCGGTGATGATCGTCCCGCACCTGCAGGACGAGCGGCTGCCGAGTTAGGACTCGGCGAAAGGTGGGACGTTCGTCCTCGGCGCTGATGACCGAGCGGATAGCATCAAGATGACGAGGGCGGCCTCGACAGCGGGGCGCCGCCGTCGTCCTCCCCGGATGCCCCGCGCAGGAGACGCCATGAACACCGAAGTCCCTACCGAGCCGGAGACGATCCCCTTCGACCCCGCCGCACGCAACCTGGGCGTGGCAGTCGGCTACGACGGGTCCGAGAACGCTGAAGCGGCAGTGCGCTACGCCGCGGACATCGCCGCCCGCCGCGGCACCTCGCTCACGGTGGTCACCGCCTACCGGACCCCGATCCCGGTGTACGCCAACCCGGCCGCCCTCCAGGCATGGAAGGAGGACAAGGCACATCAGCAAGTGGCCGAGTCCCTGCTGGAGAAGGCCGCCGGACTGCTCGCCGAGCACTCCGGGAAGGTCAAGTACGTCACCGTCGACGGCGACTCGGTGGGAGCCCTGGCCGAGATCTCGGCCAAGGCTCAGCTGATCGTCGTCGGCTCCCGGGGCCGAGGCGGATTCCTCGGGCTGCTGAGAGGATCGGTCGCCACCTCGCTCCCGGCCCATGCCACCTGCCCCACCGTGGTGGTGCCGAGCACTCCGCTGCCGAGCCGATCCGCGCCCGTCCTCGTCGGCGCCGATCTGTCGAGCCACAGCCGGGTGGCCGCCCTGCAGGCGGCGCAGGTCGCCAAGGACCGCGGCTCCCCGCTGTTCGTGGTGATGGCTCTGCCGAGGTTCGACCGCGGGGGCACCTGGTACCCCGAGCCGCTCGACGAGGCCGACCGTAGGACGGAGCGGCGCCGACAGGAGCTGCAGGAGATCCTCGAGGCGGAGATCCGGTGGCTCGCGAAGCAGGTGCCGGGGATCAAGGCGAGCGGAGAGGTGCGGATCGGTGAACCCGCCCGGGTCCTGCGCGACGCCGCCGAGAGCGCCCAGCTGACCGTGGTCGGCTCCCGCGGACGGGGTGCGGTGGCCAGCACGCTGCTCGGCTCGACCTCGCGTGAGGTCCTGCACGAGGCGGACGGGCCGGTGATGGTCGTGCCGTACCTGGAGGACGAGCGCGTGGACATCGAGGAGGAGGTCACTGCCGAGTCGGACGGGAGCTGACCGGGGCCCGCAGGCGCAGCCCTCCGGACTCGACGGTGGCGATCATGTGGGTCGCCTCCACATCGGTGTCGCCGTCGAGCTGGACCGGCTGCGCCTTGGCGGTCGCCACCCGGATGCCCGGGGTCAGATACCGCTCCAAGGTCGACAGGCGCGGCCCGAATCTCGGCTTCAGCCGTGGGTTGATCACCTGGGTGGCGACCTGACTGAACCCGGCCGCTCCGCGCCAGCCCGCCACCACCACCTCGAGGCGGCCGTTGTCGATGGTCGCGTCCGGCATCAGCACGAGCCCGCCGGGCAGCCGGCCGACGTTGCCCAGCAGCACGGTGCGGGCCTTGTGGGCGTGCTGGGACTCATCGGGCAGCTGGACCACCACGTCCACCGAGCGGCCCAGCAGGGTTCGCACGCCCCCGAGGACGTAGGCGATCCAGCCGATCCGCTTCTTCAGCCGGGGAACGGTGTAGCCGATCATCTCGGCGTCGGCCCCGAACCCGGCGATCACCAGGAAGATCTGGCGCGGTGCGGACAGTGCCGCGGCGGGGGAGTCGCCGGTGCGCAGCCAGCCGACGTCGACCTGCCGGTCCTCGCCGGTCAGCGCGGCGGTCATCGCCGCACCGGGGTCCTCGAGCGGCACCTCGACGTTGCGGGCGAGGAGGTTGCCGGTGCCGGCGGGGATGATGCCCATGGGGACGCCGGTGCCGGCCAGCACTGAGGCGACCATCCGCACGGTGCCGTCGCCCCCGGCCGCCATGACCAGGTCGGCGCCCTCGCGCAGCGCCTGCTCGGCCTGCCCCTGCCCGGGATCGTCGATGGTGGTCTCGTAGAAGACCGTCTCGGCCCCCTCGATCCGCTCCACCAGCTCGGACAGGCGCTGCCGGATGGACTCCGTCTCGGCGAACTTCGAGGGGTTCAACACCACTGCGATCCGGTGCAGCCGGTCGTCGTCTCCGGAACCGGCCACGGGAGCGGGATCGCGAGCGTCGTCGGCGTCCGAGCCGGCGCGGCGCCGGGCGGAGCGATCCTCTGCGGCCGTGCGCAGGGCCGTGAGCTCCCGGCGGTGGCGCCCGAGGCGGCGCAGCACCATCACGAGCAGGGCGATCGTGATGACCGTGGTGAGCACCGAGACGATGCTCAGCAGCAGGGTGAGGTCCATTCCGCCAGAGTACTGCCGACCCGCAACGCGGGTACCCTGGTGCAATGATCGATCTGCGGCAACTGCGCGAGAACCCCGACGTCGTCCGTGAGGCCCAGCGTGCTCGGCGCCGCGATGACGCCATCGTCGACGCCGTGCTCGAGGCCGACTCCCGCTGGCGCGAGGCCACCGCCGCCTTCGAGTCCGCCCGCGCCGAGCAGAAGGCCTTCGGCAAACGGGTCGCGACGGCCCAGGGTGAGCAGAAGCAGGAGCTGCTGGCCGAGGTCAAGCAGCTCGCCGCTGACGTCAAGCGCCTCGAGGCCGAGTCGGCCGCGGTCCTCGCCAGCCGCGATGAGCTGCTGCGCTCGATCCCCAACCTGGCCGAGGGCGCTCCCGAGGGGCTCGAGGAGGACTTCACCGTCCGTGAGACCATCGGCGAGGTCCCCGCCTTCGAGCACCCCGTCAAGGACCACCTGGAGATCGCCGAGGGCCTGCGCGCGATCGACATGGGCCGCGGCGCGAAGGTCTCCGGCGCCCGCTTCTACTTCCTGACCGGCGTCGGTGCCCAGCTCGAGCTGGCGCTGCTGAACGCCGCCATCGACCAGGCCACCTCCTACGGGTTCACCCCGATGATCACCCCCACCCTGGTGCTGCCCGAGACCATGGACGGCACCGGCTTCCTGGGCGAGCACGCCGACGAGGTCTACCACCTCGACAAGGGCGATGACCTGTACCTGGTGGGCACCAGCGAGGCCGCGCTGGCCGGCTACCACCAGGGCGAGGTCATCGACGTCTCCACGGGGCCCGTGCGCTATGCGGCCTGGTCGGCCTGCTACCGCCGCGAGGCCGGCAGCTACGGCCGCGACACCCGCGGCATCATCCGCGTCCACCAGTTCCACAAGGTGGAGATGTTCTCCTACTGCCGCCTCGAGGACTCCTACGCCGAGCACGAACGGCTGCTGGACTGGGAGCGCGAGATGATGGCCCGCATCGATGTGCCCTACCGGATCATCGACACCGCCGCCGGGGACCTGGGCACCTCCGCCGCCCGCAAGTTCGACTGCGAGGCCTGGATGCCCAGTCAGAAGACCTACCGCGAGCTGACCTCCACCTCGAACTGCACCCAGTTCCAGGCGCGCCGGCTGAACATCCGCGAGCGCACCGAGGACGGCCTGCGCCCCGTCGCCACCCTCAACGGCACCCTGGCCACCACCCGCTTCATCGCCGCGATCCTCGAGAACCACCAGCAGGCCGACGGCTCGGTGGTGGTCCCCGAAGGCCTGCGCCCCTATCTGGGAGGACGCGAGGTCTTCGAGGTCGTGGCCTGAGATGACCCCGGATGCCTCCGGGCCCGACGACACCCCGACGGACCGCACCCCGGCGCCCCCACGCCGCCGCGCGGGACACCTGGCCTCCCTGCTGTCGGCCCTGCGCCGCCGCAGGTCGACCCAGCGGCCAGGAGAAGCTGAGACACTGCCCGATATGGAGGCCACGACACGGATGACCGATCTCGAGACGGCGCGCACGCGCCTGGACACGCACCTGCGCGAGCTCGCCGGCCAGGATCTGCTGCTCTGTCTCGACATCGACGGCACCCTGGTCGACCACGACGGCACCATGACCCCGCCGATGCGCACTGCGTTGCGCCGCGCCGCCGAGGAGCAGGTCGTGGTCATCGCCACCGGCCGCTCGATCGGGGCGACACTGCCGATCGTGGAGGCCGCGGGCATCGAGAGCGGCTACGCGGTGTGCTCCAACGGCGCCGTGACCGTGCGCATGGACCCGCAGGCCGAGCGCGGGTACCGGGTGGTCGACACCCGCACCTTCCAGCCCGGCCACGCCCTGCGCACCCTGCGCGACATCGCGCCCGACGCGCACTACGCGGTGGAGATGGCCGACGGCACCTTCCACGCCACCGTCGGCTTCCAGGACGCCAGCTTCGGCGTCGAGGCCATCGAGAGCGACCTCGAGCACCTGATGTCCCTCGAGGCGGTGCGCGTGGTCGTCCACGTCCCGGACCTGACCCCGCAGGAGTTCAGCGACGTCATCGCCGAGTCCGGGGTGCACGGTGTGGAGTACTCGATCGGCTGGACCGCCTGGCTGGACATGGCGGCCCCCGGTGTCTCCAAGGCCAGCGCCCTCGAGGAGATCCGCACGGGACTGGGCATCGACCAGGCCCGCACGGTCGCGGTCGGGGACGGCTTCAACGACTCCGAGATGCTCGTCTGGGCAGGGGTCGGCATCGCGATGGGACAGGCGCCGCAGGGCGTCAAGGACCTCGCCGACACCGTCACCGAGTCCGTCTACGCAGACGGCACCGTGCTCGTGCTCGAACAGCTGCGCGGCTGAGGCGGGCGGGCGTTCACCGCTTCTGGCGCAGCCACTGCCTCATCGCCTTCTCCCGGCGCCGGTTCTCCTCGCGCAGCGGGCGCGCCCACCGCGGATAGACGAGATCGGGCAGGGGGAGGAACACCACCAGGGTCCAGAGCATGACCAGCAGCAGGAGCGCGCCGAGTGGGAACGTGACCAGCATCAGGTACCGCCCGATCACCGGCAGGACGCCCAGGGCGAAGCACAGGCAGATCAGTCCGAACAGCGGCCCGCCGAGGACGGTCATGCGCTCGTTGAACGGCTCGTTGCCGAACTCGTTGCCCATCCAGCGCCGAGCGCCGGGGGACCCGCCGTGCCGGGCCCAGGCACCATAGGCCAGGAAGGCGAGGCCGATCACGGCCGCCCCGGCGGACAGCAGCAGACGTACGGTGACCTGATCGTCCATGCGCGCAGTCTCTCATCCCGGGGACATGCCCCAGGAGGCCATGGGGAGTAGTCCCCATGGCTGTCCCGGCGGAGATGACAGATGCTGTCCTGGTCGAGACCGCACGAGGGGAGAGCCGTGAGCTTCTACGGAATGGACACCGAGCAGGGCGAGTCCTTCGCCCAGCTCCTCGCGGAGCGCCGTGGCACGATCGAAGAGCGTGCCGCCCAGCTGGACGGCGTGATCCAGGGGATCGACTCCTTCTGGAGGGGCGCCGACGCGCAGAACTTCCGCAGCGAGTGGAGCAGCATCCACGGCAGCGTGATCTCCCAGGCGGTCGAGCGGCTCTGGGGCATGGCCCGCGAGCTGTCCGACCACGCCCAGGAGCAGGACGTCTGCTCCGCCGAGGGGGTGGGGAAGGTCGGCGAGATGCTGGGGGACATCTTCCCCTTCGGGGGACCGCTCAAGAATCCCCTCGCGGGATTCGGGGATCTGGCCAGCTATACCCCTTTCGGTGTCCCCGGTGCCGCGGCCAAGGAGATGTTCAAGCATGCGGGGGAGGTCTTCGCGCACGGAGGCGAGGGCGCCATCGTCCCGTGGCTGCGCAACGCCTACGAGCTGAAGTCCGCGAGCAAGGTTCTGGGACCGATCGGCTACGGCGTGACCGGCGGGTTCGAATTCGCTGATCGCTGGGCCGAGGATGCCGGGGACCCCAGCCTCAGCACCGGGGAGCGGTTCACCCGGGCGGGTGTCGATGCCGGGGCGAACGTCGCGGGCGGCGCCGCCGGGGCGTGGCTAGGTGCGAAGGGAGGTGCCGCGGCCGGCGCGGCGATCGGTTCGATCTTCCCTGGCGCGGGCACCGCGGTCGGGGGCGTGATCGGAGGCGTCGTCGGCGCCGTCGGGGGCGGCATCGCAGGCAGCGGTATCGCCAATACGGCCATAGACTGGATCCTGGGCTGACCGGCCCATCCGCCACCAGCGCAGGACCGACCCAGGGGGAACCGACCGCATGACGTCCGAACTCACGGCCCACGAGGTGGTGCTCCCGGGGCTCGAGGAGCTCAGGGTGGAGGTGGGCGCTCCCGCCGACTGGGAGATCAGCGTCGTGGAGGACCCGCCCTTCTTCCTCGCTCAGATGCCCCAGGCGCTCGCCGGACCCTTCGCCGACAACCTGATCGTCAACATCGAGCGGCTCGGGGACGACGCCCCCGCCGACCTCGAGGAGCTGCAGGGGCTCATCTACGCCCAGGCCTTCGCCTCGGTGCCGGACTTCTACGCCGTCGACGACCGGCCCCACGAGGTCGATGGCCGTCCCGGTTGGTTCCGTGCCTCCCTGCAGACGGCACCCCCCGGCATCACCGCGGTGAACCGCCAGGTGTTCACCCTCCGCGGGGACCTCCTGGTGACCCTGTCGCTGACCACGATGGCTTTCCGCGACCCCGAGGCCTCGGAGCTGTTCGATGCCCTCATGGACTCCTGTCGGATCCTCAGCACGACGGAGGAGGACTGATGTCGATCACCCAGCTGGACCCCGGTCTGTTCCGGGGCACGGCCCGCCGGATCAGCGCACTGCGCCAGAGGCTGGCACGCACACCGGACCCCGCCGGTCTGGCCGCGGTGCTGCGAGAAACTTCGATCACGGGCGAGACGTCCCCGGACGATCAGATCCTGGAGAACATCCGGGCCGCGCTGGTCACCCCCGTCTTCAGCGTCGAGGTGTCCAACGCCGGTCCCGGCGGTCTCCACCGCCATTCCATCACCGCCGGCGCGAACGCGGTCTGCGTCCGGATGAGCACGGCGGGCGAGGACTTCGCCGACCTGGCCGGCTCGCCCTTCCCGCTGCTGCCCGGAGAGCTGACCCGCCTGGTGCAGTTCCTGCCCGGTCAGCCCCCGCCGCCCGCGGCCACCGAGATCGAGCTTTCGGCAGACCTGATCGCGGACCTGGCCGATGAGGACCAGTCGACGAGAGTTGCCGCCTGGGCCCGGATCCGGCCCCGGCTGGCCGAGGCCGTCGAGCTCGATCCGCAGGACGAGAGCTGGCAGCTCGTCGAGTCCCGCACCGACTGGACGGGCACCGATGGCCGCCCGGTCGACACCCTCGGCATCTACCTGCGGGCCGGGCAGCACCACCTGCTGCCCGTGCAGGACTCGGCCGAGACCGTGCGACTGGTGCCGGTGCCCTCGATCCAGGCCTGGGAGCAGCTGGTCCATGTCCTGCCGGGCAAGGACGAGGTCCAGCGACCGAGCTCCTGATCAGCCGCCGCCGGTAGCGGTGACCTCGAGGACCACCTTGCCCAGATGACCGCCCTCGCGCAGGATCGCGTGGGCCTCGGCCGCCCGTTCGAGCGGCAGCCGGGCATGGACCGGGATGTGCAGGCTGCCGCTGGTGAGCAGCGGCCACACCAGCTCGCGAGTGCGCTCGAGGATCTCGGCCTTCTCGGCGGTCGGGCGGGAACGCAGGGTGGTGCCGATGACCCGGGCGCGCTTGCCCATCAGCATGCCCACCGGCAGCTCCCCGTCGGCGCCTCCCAGGGTGCCGATGATGACCAGCCGGCCGTGCTGGCGCAGCATGGCGACGTTGTCGGCCAGCATCGAGCCGCCGACGATGTCCAGGATCAGATCGGCCCCGCCCGCCTCGAGCACGGCCTCGCGCAGCTCGACCGTGCGGCGGTTCCAGGCGAGGTCGGCCCCCAGCTCGCGCACCTGGGCCACCCCCTCCTCGGAGCCGACGCTGGTCAGCACCCGCGCTCCGAGCTCGCGGGCCAGCTGGATGGCGGTGGTGCCGATCCCGCCGGTGCCGCCGTGGATCAGCACCGTCTGCCCCTCGCCCAGGCCGCCCTCCATCACGAGATTGGAGACCACGGTCGCGCAGACCTCGATCACGCCCGCGGCGTCGACCAGGTCCAGGCCGTGCGGAACGGGCAGCAGCTGCTCCTCGGCCACGGCCACCACCTCGGCGTAGCCACCGCCGGCCAGCAGGGCCACGACCGGCTCGCCGGTGTCGCGGCGGTGGCCGCAGACCTCGAGCCCGGGCAGCTCGGAGGCGCCGGGCGGCGGCGGGTACTTCCCGGCCGCCTGGGCGAGATCGGCCCGGTTGACCCCGGCGGCGACCACGTCGACGAGCACTTCTCCGGGGGCGGCGACGGGCTCGGGGATCCCGGCCGGCTCGAGACGGTGATCGGCGGTGATGGTGATGGCGCGCATGGTCACAGGCTCACATCCACCACGGTGCGTCCGCGGACGCCGCCGGACAGGATCCGTTCGGCGTAGGGGATCACCTCGGACAGGCCGATCGAGGTGGTGATCGAGTCCAGCAGCTCGGTGTCCAGCTCCCGGGCCAGGGCCTCCCAGGCACGTTCGCGCAGCGGCAGCGGCGCCTCGACCGAGTTCACGCCGGCCAGGGTGATGCCACGCAGGATGAACGGGAGCACCGTCGTGGACAGGTCGGGACCCTGCACCAGGCCATAGGCGGCCACCGTGCCTCCCCAGGCGGTCTGGGCCAGGATGTTGGCCAGCGTGGTGCTGCCCACCCCGTCGACGGCGGCGGCGAAGCGCTGGGACTGCAGCGGCCTGCCGGGCTCCTCGGACAGCTCCCGGCGGTCGATCACCTCGGCCGCGCCCAGCTCGCGCAGGTACTCGCCGTTCTCCTCGCCCCGGCCGGTGGAGGCGATCACCCGGTGCCCGCGCCCCGCCAGCAGGGCGATCGCGATGGACCCGGCGCCGCCCGAGGCCCCGGTGACCAGCACGTCCCCGGCCTCGGGTGTGATGCCCGTGTCCTCCAGGCGCAGCACGGCCAGCATCGCGGTGAACCCGGCGGTGCCGATCGCGGCGGCATGCTCGGGGGAGAGGTCCGCGGGAAGCCGCACCAGGGCGTCGGCCCGCACCCGGGCGCGGGTGGCGAAGCCGCCGTGATGGGACTCGCCGATGCCATCGCCGTTGAGCACCACCAGGTCACCCGCCGAGAACCGTTCGTCCTGCGAACCGGTCACCCGGCCCACCAGGTCGATGCCCGGGATCAGCGGATGGGCGCGGGCGATGCCCTTGCCCGCGAGCGCCATGCCGTCCTTGTAGTTGTAGCTGGACAGCAGCACATCCAGCTCGACGTCCCCGCTGAGCAGGGATTCGTCGGCGTCGTCCACCAGGCGCGGTGCGGCGCCCTCGGAGTCGATAAGTACGGCGCGCATGAGGCGCTCCTCTCCCTCGAGTGCAGATAGCGCCAGCCTATGCGCCGCGCTCACGGCAGAGCGATCCCCATCGCCGCCGCGCGGCGGTCCCGGGACGATCTCCGCGGGACTCTTGACGGTTGGTTGGTTACGTGGTTCATTAGTGGAGTAATGAACCAATGAGCCGTGGTCACGGCAGCCGACATCGGGGAGGTCTGCGTGCTCGATGACACGAAGCCGCTCTTCATCGCCGTGGCGGAGCAGATCGAGGACGGGATCCTCGACGGCACCTATCCGGAGGACTCCCCGGTGCCCTCCACGAACGAGCTGGCCGGCTTCCTGCGCATCAATCCGGCCACCGCAGGCAAGGGGCTCAATCGCCTCGCCGACACCGGTGTGCTGGTCAAGCGCCGGGGTGTGGGGATGTTCGTGGCCGTGGGAGCCACCGAGCTGCTGCGGCAGCGCCGGCGCGAGGCCTTCGCCCGCGCCTACATCGCCCCGCTGCTGCGAGAGGCCGAGCACCTGGGGATCGACCCCCGAGAACTCTCCGAGATGATCACGAAGGAGGCGTCCCGATGAGCGCCATCGAGACCCGCAATCTCAGCAAGCACTACCGCGACGTCGCCGCCATCGACGACGTCTCCCTCTCCTTCGCCGAGGGGCGCGTGCACGGCCTGCTGGGCCGCAACGGCGCCGGGAAGACCACGATGATGAAGCTGCTGACCGGGCAGATCTTCGCCAGCTCCGGCACCATGCGCGTGCTGGGCGAGAGCCCGGTGGAGAACCCGCAGGTGCTCTCCCGGACCTGCTTCATCCAGGAGAGCCAGAAGTACCCCGACGGGTTCCGGCCCCTGGACGTGCTGCGCATCGCCGAAGGCCTGTACCCCTTCTGGGACGAGGCGCTGGCCCGAGACCTCGTGGCCGACTTCCGGCTGCCGCAGAAACGGGCCATCAAGAAGCTCTCACGCGGCCAGCTCTCGGCCGTCGGCATCATCGTCGGCCTGGCCTCGCGTGCTCCGCTGACCTTCTTCGACGAGCCCTACCTCGGTCTGGATGCGGTCGCACGGCGGCTGTTCTTCGATCGGCTGCTGGCCGATTTCGCCGAGCACCCCCGTACCGTGGTCCTGTCCACCCACCACATCGACGAGGTCTCCAACCTGCTCGAGCACGTGGTGCTGCTGGACGAGGGCCGAGTGGCGATCGCCGACGAGGCAGATGCGCTGCAGAGCGCCGCGATCGAGGTCTCCGGCCGGCTCCAGGAGGTCCAGGGCTTCATCGCCGGGGCGGACGTGCTCCACCTCCAGGAGATCGGCTCGCTGGCCACGGCCACGGTGCATGCCGAGCCGGGCAGCGCCGAGCGGGCACGGGCAGCCGGCCTGCAGGTCGCCCCCGTCTCCCTGCAGAACTACATCGTCCACCGCACCACCGCTGCCGCTTCCGCGGCGCTCTGAGAGGAGACCCGAGATGCGCTCTCGCAATGTCATCGAGATGCACCTGGTCAACCGGATGCAAGCCTTCGGCTGGCCCCTGGTCGGCCTCGCTATCGCCCTGGCCGTCGTCCTCGGGGTCGGCGCGCTGATCGGTTCGCAGGCGCCCGAGGCCCGGGCGGAGATGTACGACGGCATGCAGTGGAACGGCGCGATCTTCGCGCTGCTCGGGGCACTGCTCGGCTACGGCTTCACCTCGATGGCGCAGTTCTTCCCGCTCGCGCTCGGCCTGGGCCTGACCCGCCGTGAGTTCGCCGCGGGGCTGAGCCTGGTGTTCGTGGGCAATGCCGCGGCCTATTCAGTGCTGATCACGATCGGTAAGACCATCGAATCGGCCACCGACGGCTTCGGGCTGTGGATCCGTTTCTTCGACGTGTTCTACACCAGCACCGGTGCCCCCTGGCAGACCCTGGTGCAAACGTTCCTGCTGATCCTGGGAGCGCTGTTCCTGGGCGCCGCGATCACCGCGGCCTTCCTGCGCTTCGGCCAGCTCTTCCTCTGGGTCGCGGGCACCGTCCTGGCGCTGATCGGCCTAGTGGTCCTGGCGGGGGTGCTCCTGTTCGACGGCTTCGGCCGGCTCCTGCTGGACTTCTTCACGATGGGCTGGGGGCCGTGGATGGTCGTGATCGCGGCGATCGGGCTGGCCTCGGCCGGGGCCTGGCTGCTGCTGGTCCGGCGCACCCAGGTCAGCTGAGCGCGCCGGCCGGGCGCGCTCAGCCCTCCTCGGTCACCGGGCGCACCACCCGGGCGGGGGAGCCCATCACCAGCATCCCCGCCGGTACGTCGCGGGTGACCAGAGAGGTCGCGGCCACCACGGCGTCCTCACCGATGGTCACACCGGGAAGGATGGTGACGTTCGCGCCGATCCACACGTTGCGGCCGATGGTGACCGGAGCCGGGACCAGGTCGGCGCGGCGGGAGGGGTCCACCGGGTGGTTCAGCGTCGCGACCACCAGGTTGTGGCCGATCAGCGCATCGTCCCCGATGCTCACGCCGCCCTGGTCCTGGAAGCGGCAGCCGGAGTTGACGAACACGTTCTTCCCGATCCGCAGGTTCTTCCCGAAATCGGAGTGCAGGGGCGGGAACAGCGTCACCGAGGCGTCGACCTCCGTGCCGGTGAGCTCGGAGAGCAGCTCTCGGATGCGGGCAGGCTCGTGGTAGCCGGTGTTCAGCTCGCCGGTCACGCGCAGAGCCTCCTGGCTGGTGCGGTGCATCACCTCGTGCAGGGGCGAGTTGCCCTCGATCCGCTCCCCGGCATCCAGCGCCTCCAGCAGGTCCTCGAGCTCCATGGTGTCCTTCCGTCGTCGTGGTCGGGGGGTCGTGGTCAGAGGGTTGTGGCCGGGCCCTCGCCGGCGGCCTCGTGCGCGAGTCGTGCGCGGTCCAGCACCGCGGTCCAGCGCCTGCCCGAGTCGATGATCCCGTCCTTCTTCCAGCGGCTCATCACGCGGGAGACGGACTCCGGGGTGGAGCGGGCCAGCCCCGCCAGGTCGGCGCGCGAGAGCGGGACCTCGAGCATGATGCCCTCGCTCCCGCGGTCCTGCCCGAGCTTGTCGGCCAGTCGGAGCAGCACGGTCGCCACCCGCTGCGGGACGGTCTCGGTGCCCTGACCGCCGATATCGGACTGGGTGCGCGCCAGGCGGGCGGCGACATCGTCGAGGACCCGCAGCGCGACCTGTGGCTGAAAGGCCAGGACCTCCCGGAAGTCCCGCTGGCCGATCCGCAGCACGCAGCTGCCGACCAGGGCGGAGGCGGACTGCAGATGGTGAGGCTCGCCCAGGGAGCTCATCGCCCCGAACAGCTCGCCGGGGACCAGCAGATCGGTGACGGTCTCGGTGCCGCCCGCCGTGGTCCGCGACAGCTTCACGCGGCCCTCGGCGACCACGTAGAGGTACTCGGCGCGTTCGCCGGCCCGGTAGATCGGATCGCCCGCTGCGTACGAGCGGGTGTGCATGCGATCGTCGATCCGGCCCAGCTCTTCCTCGCTGAGCCCCTCGAAGTACGGGGCGCGGGCCAGCACGTGCATCCGCACCGGGCGGGGACAGCGGTGCGGCAGGGTGATCTCCCGCAGGGGGATGGTGCGGCGCGCGCCGGCCGACGGGGACCGGTCCAGACCGATGTCCTGCGATGCCATCGCGCCCTCCCTCCTACCCGGACCGACGCCCGATGCGGGGTGCGGTCGACCTCAGCGTAGTGCCGGATCCCGGGGCGCTGCGGAGCAGCGGATCGGGTGGACATGCGCACGATCGACGGCCGTCATCTCGCAGCTGCGCGGACCTTCCTGGATGGAGGACGCGTCGAGGGCACGATAGGCTCTCCGTCGGTGCTTCCGGCAAGGATCAGATGTGCGCACGGTGCCCTCTGGTCGGCACGGGAACATCCAGGAGGGTTGTCAGAGCGGCCGAATGAGGTGGTCTTGAAAACCATTGTGCGGTAACCCCGTACCGCGGGTTCGAATCCCGCACCCTCCGCGCCCCGGGCCTCGCTGAGGCACCGCCACGGGCCTGCAACGCCATGCCGTCGGCGTCCCCCGCGGCGCCGCGAGAGCGGTCACCGCTCCGTCTGCTCGACCCGCTGCTCCCCGGCGCGCACCGGCACCGGGATGTGGTTCCCGTGCGGTGGACGCGGGCAGGTCGCCCAGGCGCTGAAAGCCGCCGGGGGGTTGACGGCGTAGTTCAGGTCCAGCCGGATCGCCTCCCCGTCCAGCTCCGCGTTGACCACACGCCAGTCCGCGCTCGTCGACCCCGAGGTCCCATCGGTGAACAGGATGCTGGACTCCCCGGTCAGCACCAGATCCAGCCCTCGATCGCCGATCTCCACGGTGGCGACCCCGGGGGAGGGGAGCTCGTGCTCGAGCCACGGCAGGGCGGCGCCGACGGTGACCATGGCGGGCCGGGCGGTCCAGATGCCGGTGACCACCAGTTCGGGGTCGTAGGGGTAGGTGGGGACGCCGGTGAAACCGGTCAGGCGCGGGGCCGAGGGGTCCAGGATGCGCAGCCCGGTGCGACCCCCGCGCCGGATCACCTCGATCTCCACCTCGTCCCCGAAGCGGGCCAGGCGCACATCGGCCGCGGAGAGCACGGTGGCGCGCTGGGTCCCGTCCTGGTCACCGGCCTCCACCTCGGGTGACCCGGTGAGCAGCCGCAGCTGCTCACCCTCCCAGGTCACCGTCAGCCGGTCCGCGGTGAGCTGCCACTGTCCGGGCACCCCCGGGACGGTCTGCGGGCCGGCGCCGGGCTCGATCCAGTGCAGGGCCACCTGCGCGAGCACCCCGTGCGGCGCGGAAAGGCCCTGCTCGCGCCGGATCCGGAACTCCTGCCAGGCGGGGTTGACGGCTGCGGCGTCGGACGATGGGTCGCTGGTGCTCATGACGGTCTCCTCGGGGTCTTCTCGCCGGCCCTCGCCGGTCCTTCGTCCTGCCCTGTCCCCTCCCGAGTCTTCCCCCGGTGCCCCTCCCGCGTCGAGTCCGCCGGCGCATGGCGTGATCCGCGTTCATCCCCGCGGCGCCGGTGCCCGAGAATTCCGTTGCCGGTCGCAGCCGGTGCCCGTACCGTTTTCCTCATGGGTATCAACGCCATCTTCATCCGGATCCGCCGCCGCTGACGGCGCGGATCCGCTTCACCACCCTCTGGACGATCTCGCGCCGCTCCCGGCCCCTGCCGGGCGGCCCGTCCTGCTGCCCGGCTCCGCACCATCCCAGGAGCCCTCGTGCCTCGTCACCATCCCGGAGCCCATGAACTGGGCCAGAACTTCCTCCGCGACCGCCGCACCATCGCCCGCATCGTGGAACTCGCCGCCCGCCGCGACGGCCCGATCGTCGAATGGGGCCCAGGAGACGGAGCGCTGACCGTCCCCCTGTCCGAGCTCGGCCGACCCCTCGAGGCGATCGAGATCGATCAGCGCGCGGCCTCCGAGCTCGCCCGCCGGCTCGGCCCGCACGTCACCGTGCGACACGGCGACCTGTTGCGACACAACCCGCCCGCAGGCTCCACCCTGGTCGCCAACCTGCCCTACCACCTGACCACTGCGGCGCTGCGTCACCTGCTGACCCGGCGCGGCTGGGAGCGGGCGGTGCTGATGACCCAGTGGGAGGTCGCCCGCAAACGCGCCGCAGTGGGCGGGGCGACACTGATGACCGCCCAGTGGTGGCCCTGGTTCGAATTCATCCTGGACCGTCGGGTGCCCGCCTCGGCCTTCCGGCCGCGACCCGGCGTGGACTCCGGTCTGCTGCTGATCCACCGCCGCGGCGAGCCGCTGCTGTCGCTGCGGGAGCAGCGCGCATACCAGCAGTTCGTCCGCCGCATCTTCACCGGGCGAGGGCGCGGGCTGCAGGAGATCCTGCAGCGCAGCGGAGAGCTGCCGGCGGGCCGGGCCCGCGCATTCTGCCGCCGCCACGGCTACCGGCCCGCGCAGCTGCCGCGCACCGTGGACCCGGCGCACTGGGCCGAGGCGTTCCGGCTCCGGTGATCACCGATAGCCTGAGCGGACATGGCTTCCCTGCATCCCACCCGTCTGCTGTCCCTGCCCGAGCTCGAACGACTGTGCGCCGATGCCGTCCGCGCGGCAGGCGGATCGCCCGAGCTGGCCTCCTCGCTGGCGACCGCGACCGTCGCCGCCGAACGTCGCGGCAAGAGCGCGGTCGGGGCCGCCCACCTGGTCGACTACCTCGATGCGCTGCGCACGACACGACTGAACGGCACGGCCCGGCCCCGCCTCACACACCGCCGAGCCGCCGCCCTGACCGTCGATGCGGATCGCGGCGCCGCCCAACTGGCCTTCGACCACGCCGCGGACTGCCTCGTCGAGGCGGCCCGCAGCTGCGGCGTCGCCGTGCTGTCGATCCACGACTCCTTCCCCGGCGGGGAGCTGGGCCACTTCGCCACCCGCCTCGCCGAGCAGGGACTCATCGCCCTGGTGTGCGGGAACTCTCCGGCGCTGATGGCCGCCTACGACTCCACCGAAGCGGTCACCGGCACCAACCCGCTCGCCTTCGCCCTGCCGCACAGCTCCGGTCCCCGCGTGTTCGACCAGGCCAGCAGCGCGACCGCCTTCGTGAGCATCCGGCAGGCCGCCGAGCGCGGCGAGCACATCCCGCCCGGCTGGGCACTGGACGCCGACGGACAGCCGACCATCGACCCGGCAGCGGCCCTGACCGGGGCGCTGCTGCCCTTCGGCGGCGCCAAGGGCGCGAACATCGCGATGATGATCGAGCTGCTCGCCGCGATGTCGGGCGGGTCCTTCTCCCTGGACGCCGCCCCCTTCGACACCGGCTCGCGTTCACCGCGCCTGGGACTGTTCATCGCGGCCATCGACCCCACCGCCTTCGACCCCGGCTACGAAGAGCGCGCCGAGACGCACCTGCTCCGGCTGCACGAGCGGTTCGGGATCGACGTCGGCCGACGCAGGCCGCCCCGCACCCACGTCGAGATCCCCGAGGGCCTGTACCAGGCACTGGCCGCCACCACCGACCACGAGCGAGAGCCGACAGCATGAGAAGCACGCGGATCATCCATACCGTCGACGCCCACGTCGAGGGGCTGCCCGTGCGGGTGGTCACCGGGGGAGCGCCCACCGTCCCCGGCGCGACCATGGACGAGCGCCGCCACTGGTTCCTCGACAATGCTGACGAGCTGCGCACCCTGCTGATGTGCGAACCGCGCGGCAGCGGCTGGATGTCGGGGGCGATCCTGCAGCCGCCCACACGCCCCGACGCCGACTGGGGCGTGCTGTTCATCGAAGTCACCGGCGTGCTGCCGATGTGCGGCGCCGGCACCATCGGGGTGGCGACCGTGCTGGTCGACACCGGCATGGTGGCCGTCACCGAGCCGGTCACCACGGTCCGTCTGGACGCCCCGATCGGCCTGATCACCGTCGACGTTCAGGTCGCGGGCGGCAAGGCCACCTCGGCCACCATCCGCAACGTCCCCTCCTACGCCCACGCCCTGGACCAGAGAGTCGACGTGCCCGGCTACGGGACCCTGGCCTGCGATCTTGCCTTCGGCGGGAACTTCTACGCCATCGTCGACCTCGAGCAGCTCGAGATCCCCTTCGAGGTGGCCGCCGCGGACCGGCTGATCTCCGCCGGGAAGGCCGTCATGGCCGCGGTCGACGCGCAGCACCCGCTCACCCATCCTGAGAGCGGCTTCACCGGCTGCGAGCACGTGGTGATGATCGCCCCGGGGTCCGACGCGAGACACACCCGCCACGTTCTGATCAACCATCCCGGATGGCTGGACCGCTCCCCGGGCGGAACCGGCACCAGCGCCCTGATGGCGGTGCTGCACGCCCGCGGCCGGCTGGACCTCGAGACGGACTTCGTCAACGAGACCCTTCTCGGCACCTCGTTCACCGGTCGCCTGGTCGACACCGATCGGGTGGGGCAGCACGAGGCGGTCGTGCCCACCATCGCCGGCAGCGCCTGGATCATCGCCACCACCCAGCAGATGCTCGATCCCACCGACCCGTTCCCGGCCGGATTCACGCTCTGAGTCCGCCGGTGCCGGGCACGTCACCGGCCCGTCGCCCCGTAGGATGAGCATGTCGTGATGCGATGGCCTGCAGACGGGAGCAGCCGACTCCGTTGCGCCACCGCCCTGGATCCGATCGAGGGAGGGGACGTGGATGTCCCAGTACACAGGTGTTGCCGTCAGCCCGGGCCGTGTGATCGGCACGATCTACTCGATGGCGCCCCCTGTCGCCGAGCCCCCGGCCGGCGACACGATCCCCGAGGGCGCCGACCCGGCGACCGAGGCCGCGCGCATCCCCGCCGCGGCCGCCACGGTGCAGGCCACCTTGAGCCGCCTGGCCGAGCGGGCTCCGGGAGAGGGCAAGAAGATCCTCGAGGCCACCGCCCAGATGGCCGCTGATCCTTCCCTGAGCCAGACCGCGCAGGGCCTGGTCACCTCGGGCGGGAAGTCACCGGAACGCGCCGTGTGGGAGGCCGGTGACCAGGTCGCCGCGATGCTCGAGGGGCTGGGCGGCTACATGGCCGAGCGCGCCACCGACGTCCGCGATGTGCGCGCCCGCATCGTCGCCGAGCTGCGCGGCGAGCAGGCCCCCGGCATCCCCGAGCGGGACGAGCCCTTCGTGCTGACCGCGATCGACCTCGCCCCGGCCGATACCGCGACCCTGGATCCCACCCGCGTGATCGCCTTGATCACCTCCGATGGCGGCCCTCAGTCGCACACCGCGATCCTGGCCCGGCAGCTGGGCCTGCCCGCGATCGTCGCCGCCAAGGGCATCCACGAGTTCGACGACGGCACCGAGGTGTTCGTCGACGCCGGGCTGGGCACCATCACCGACGAGGTCACCGAGGAGCACCACCGCTTCGCCGCCGCCTGGACCGAGCTGCAGGAGAACCCGCTGACCTATGAGGGCGGGGGAGGGGTGCTCGCCGACGGCACCCGCGTGCAGCTGCTGGCCAACATCGGCAACGCCGCCGACGCCCAGGAGGCCGCCGCCGCGCACGCCGACGGCGTCGGGCTGTTCCGCACCGAATTCCTGTTCCTGGACCGGGACGAGGAACCCGGAGTCGAGGAGCAGGCCGCCGCCTATGCCGAGGTGCTGCGCCACTTCCCCGGGCAGAAGGTCGTGGTGCGCACGATCGACGCAGGGGCCGACAAACCACTGCCCTTCCTCACCGACGCCGATGAGCCCAACCCCGCGCTCGGGGTGCGCGCCTACCGCACCTCCTGGGAGAAGCGCTCGGTGCTGACCAACCAGCTCGACGCGATCGCGGCCGCGGCGAAGACCGCGACACCGGGCGGCGCCGCGATCCCGTGGGTGATGGCCCCCATGATCGCGACCGTCGAGGAGACCGAGGACTTCGTGGCCCTGTGCACCGAGCGCGGGCTCCAGCCGGCCGGGATCATGGTCGAGACGCCGTCCGCCGCGCTGATCGCCGACCGGCACCTGACCGTGTGCGACTTCGCCTCCATCGGCACCAACGACCTGACCCAGTACACGATGGCCGCCGACCGGCAGCTGGGCTCGCTCGCTCACCTGAACAGCCCGTGGCAGCCTGCCGTCCTGGCCCTGGTCGGTGCCACCTGCACCGGAGCCCGAACAGCGGGTGGGGACCCGCAGGCCTACGGCGAGGAAGCGCAGCGGCCGGTGGGCGTCTGCGGTGAGGCCGCGGGCGACCCGGGACTGGCCGTGGTGCTGGTCGGCCTGGGCGTCAGCAGCTTGTCGATGACCCCGCGCTCCCTTCCGGCGGTCGCCCGGGTGCTGTCCACCGTCAGCCTCGAGCAGGCCAAGGACCTCGCTGCGCAGGCGCTCGCCGCCCGCAGCGCCGAGGACGCCCGCGATGCCGTGCGCGCGGGCCTGCCGATCCTCGGGGAGCTGGGCCTCTGAGCTGGCAGGCTGGGGCCCTGGCTCGTCGGGGCCGCGGCTCTGGCTTGTCAGGGTTGGGGCTCTGGCTCGTCGGGGACCGAATTCGGACTCGCCGGGGACTGAACCGTGAGAAACGGACACGCGCCGCCTCGGGGCGCCATGGACTCGGGTCGCCATGGACTCGGGTCGCCATGGACGGGGCCCACCGTGCAGTTGCCACCGCGCAGCTCCCACCGCGCAGCTCCCACCGTGCAGCTGCGCTCTGAAAACTTCCACCCGGTGGAAGTTTTCAGAGCTCAACTACGCCCGCGGCCCACCCCGCGCCAACTGCGCCGCGCCAACCGTCGCTGTTGCCCACCGCCACCGCTGCCCACCGCCACCGCTGCCCACCGCCACTGTTAACCACCGCCCCGTGTCGACCGCCGCTGTCGCACACTGCCACCGCTCCTGTTGCCCTTCGAGTGCCGACCGCCTCCGTTGCGGTTGTCCGCCACGCGCCGGGGTTCGTTCCTCCTCCCCGAGGCCCTGTCGTCCCCATCCGAGGGAGCTGGGCCGAGGCGTGAGGACTGGGCGCCTACGGTCCGCTGGTATGACACTTCGCCCGCATGACCTTCGACCCCGGACCCTCTATCCGAGTGCGTGGCTTCTGGGCGAGGGAATGCACCCGCGTGACCTCGCATCCGAGGAGCTGACCCGTGCGATCCCCGGCTACGTCATGCGGACGGACGCGCCCGCCGACCTCCGCTCGATCGCCGAGGTCGTGCAGCGTCGTCTTCGTCCGGGGGCGGTGATCAGCCATGAGACGGCCGCTGAGATCTTCAGATTCCCACTGCCGAAGGACCTCACGAGAGAGGGCGGCGCACCGATTCGCTGTCGAGTGACTGCGGGTGGCAAACGAACTGCAGGCAGACTGCTCGTGGTGCATGTGAGAGCTGCTGCACCCACGATCCGATTTCACGGACTCACGATCTCCCATCCGGTGATCGCGCTGCAGGAGATCGCAGGGTCGCTGTCTCATCCGGACCTGGTCGCCTGCGTGGATGCGGTGGCGGCCGATCGTCACGGAGCGGCGGTACCTGTGAGTCTGCAGCAGATCAGAAAAAGCGTCGCACCGCTCAAGGGACGCGGTGCGGATGCCCTTCGCAGTGCTGTGGCCGATGCACGAGAACGGGTCTGGTCGCCGATGGAGACCAAGGTGAGACTTATGATCCTCGCTCGCGGCTACCCCGAGCCAGTGCCGAACCTGGAGTTCATAGACCCGGCCACCGGGATCGTGTACTACGTCGACCTCGCCTATCCGCAATGGAAGATCGCCATCGAATACGACGGGCAGGGGCATTGGGACGATAAGCAGCAGTGGGAGAAGGACCTGCACAAGAATGAGGTCCTCCACGACCAGGCCTGGAAGGTCCTGCGCATCGCGATCGCCGACTATATGGAACCGGAAACCTTCTTCCAACGCCTGGACGCGGCGATCGCCGAACGCGAGCAGACACGCCCTGACCGTGCACGCCCTCGATCACCGGTCCGGACAGGCCCCGTCGCATCCTTCACATCCAGCGTCCAAGCCGCCGGGGATCGTCGAGCCCGTCCTCAGGCCGGTGTCATGTCGCAGGACATCGGTGACAGTTCCCCATCAGGACATCGGTGACAGTGTCATGTCGCAGGACAATCGGTGACAGTTGAGCTCTGAAATCTTCCAAGCTCTGGAAGTTTTCAGACCCGAACCCGACAAGGCGACCTGGTACAGGGACTCTCGCCCTGGCCCGGTCATTCCTGCTCCCCAGGCCCGGTCACTCCTGCTCCCCTGAACCGGTCACTCCTCCGCATCGAGGTCCTTCTCCAGCAGATCGGCCAGGGCGTTGACGGACTCCTCGGCGCCCTCGCCCTCGGCGCGCAGCGTGACCTCGTCGCCCTGCGCGGCGCCCAGTGTCATCAGCATCAGCATGCTGGAGGCCTGCACGGCGTTGCCACCGGGCTTCTCGATGGTCACGGTCGCAGGCTGCTGCTCAGCGGCCTTGGCGAAGATCCCAGCGGGACGTGCGTGCAGGCCGGTCTTGCTGGCGATGGTGACGGTGCGCTCTGCCATGGTGTGTTTCCTTTCGAGTGCCGCGGGAGCGGCGGGGTGGATCTGGTCGCTGAGACGGTGGGCTGAGACGGCGGGGTGAGACGGTGGGCTGAGACGGCGGGATGAGTCGTGACGCTGAGACGGCGGGATGAGTCGTGACGTTGAGACGGCGGGATGAGCCGTGCCGCTGAGGTGTCTGGGCTACGGTGTGCCGCTCAGGTGGCGGGGTGGTGGATGGTGATGCGTTTGAGCACTGCCGCGAAGGCCGGATCATCGGGAGTCAGTCCGGTGACCTCGGTGGCGACGACATGAGCGGGCTCGGTGCGCAGCAGCTCCTGGAGCCGGTCGACCTCCTCGTCCCCCTCGGGGGAGAAGGCCAGCGCCGCGGAGAAGGCATCCAGCAGGGCGTCGTGGGACATGCCCCGATCGGCGAGCTCAGCGGCGGGAGCGATGATCCGCTCGTGTCGGGAGAGCTTGCGCAGCACGGCCCGTCCCACCCGCTCGACCGGATCGGGCAGATGCGGGTTGGCGAACCGGTCCAGGCACCGGTGGGCGTACTCCTCCTGGGTCTCGGTCTCGAAGCCGTGCTTGGCGACCAGCAGGGCCGAGGTCTCGGCCAGCACCGAGCGGACCCGGTCGCGCACCGAGTGATCGGCGAGGGCATCGGCGATAGTGGCATGGCCGGCGCCCCAGCCGTGCCAGGCGGCTGCGGCGTGGCCGGTGTTGACCGTGAACAGCTTGCGCTCGATGTATGGTTCCAGATCCTCCACCCAGGTGATGCCGGGGATGTCGGGCTCGGTGCCGTCGAAGGGTCCGCGCTCTACCGCCCACTCGTGGAAGTCCTCGACCGTCACGTCCAGTCCCGCATCCGGGGCCTGGATGGGCACGATCCGATCCACCGCGGTGTTGGCGAACAGCGCCTTCTCGTCGAGGTCCTCACCCTGGTAGTGGGAGCGGACCTCCGCTTCCAGCAGGTCGGTCGCGTTCAGCGCGTTCTCGCAGGCCATCACGGCGATGCGCGGGGAACCGGCGGGTCGAGCCTCGATGCCGGCCGCGATGCCGGGCGCGACGAGGCGCAGGATGTGGGCCCCCACGGCGGTGGTGACCACGTCGGCGGCGGCGATCTCATCGGTCAGATCTTGGGGGTTGGTGGCCGAGTTGATCGCCCGGAACCCGTCGACCACCGTGGAGCTCGGCGTCTGGCCGACGGTGCGGACCGTGTAGGAGCCGGCCGCCTGGAGCGAGGCGATGAGGTCCTCGGCGACGTCGGAGAACACCAGCTCGTAGCCGGCCTCGTGCAGCAGCAGCCCCACGAAACCACGGCCGATGTTCCCCGCCCCGATATGGACTGCTCTCATGTCCGGTTCACTCCTCTTCGTCGCTGAAGATGGCCAGGATCTCTTCGGCCGTGGTGGCCTCCTCCAGCCGGGTGACCTGGGAGGGGTCGGAGAAGGTCATGGCGACATTCTGCAACAGGGTCAGGTGCTCGTTGCCGACTCCGGCGATTCCGATGACGAACTTGGCTTCGTTGCCGCCCCAGTCGATCCCGCCCGGGTAGCGCACGAACGACATCGCCGACCGGGTGATGGACTCCTTCGCGTCACCGGTGCCGTGAGGGATCGCCAATCCGTTGCCCATGAAGGTCGAGACCGTCGCCTCACGGTCGTGCATGGCCTGCACGTAGCTCTCGTCCACGGCGCCGGCGGCGACCAGCAGGGACCCGGCCTCGTCGATGCCGGAGGCGGCGTCGGTGGCCGAGCCGTCCAGGATGATCGAGGAGCGGGCCAGGATCACCGGCTCGGCGGAGGCGTCCGCGGGCGTGTCCGCGGCGTCTGCGGGGGCGTCGGCCTCGGCTTCGACCTCGGCCCGAGCGTCCGCTGCCTGTCGGCCCTCGACGTCGGCCCGGTGGGTCGGGCGGTGATCCGGGCCGGCCGCGGCGGCACCTGCGGCCGGGGCGTCGGAGCTGTCAGCCGGTGCGGAATCGTCGGCCGGTTCGGTCGCCGTCTCGGGATCGTTGCGCTGGGCGATCAGCTCGACGACCTCGTCGTAGCGCGGGGAGTTCATGAACTGATCCACGCTGACATGCACGGCGGAGCCGGTCCGCTGGCGGGCGCGGTCGGTCAGCTCCTTCTGGGTCACCACCACGTCCCACTCGTCGCTGAGGCTCGAGATGGCCTTGTTGGTGACCTCGATGTCGTCGAAGCCCGCCGCGCGCACCTTCCTGCGCAGCACGGTCGCGCCCATCGCGGAGGAGCCCATGCCGGCGTCGCAGGCGAAGACGATCTTCTCGATGGGCCCGGTGTGGCTCGAGTCGTCGGCGGCGACCCCGGCCGCGCCGGCTGCGCCACCTCCGGTCAGAGCGCCGGAGACGGAGGACTTCTTGCCCTTCATCTGCTCCATCTTCGCGGTCGCGGAGGTGATGTCGCCGTCCTCCTGCTTGCCGATCCGCAGGAACAGCGTCGAGAGGGCGAAGCTGACGGCCGCTGCGGCCGCCACCGCCAGGGCGATGCCCACATAGGAGTCGCGGGCGGCGACCCCGAACACCGCGATGATCGATCCGGGCGCGGCGGGAGCGATGAGCCCGGTGTCGAACAGAACGTTGACGAACACGCCGGTCATGCCGCCGCCGATCGCGGCGAGGATCAGCACCGGCTTCATCAGCACGTAGGGGAAATAGATCTCGTGGATGCCGCCGAAGAACTGGATGATCGCCGCGCCGGGGGCCGAGGCGCGGGCCGCTCCGCGGCCGAAGATCGTGTACGCCAGCAGGATGCCGACGCCGGGGCCCGGGTTGGCCTCCAGCAGGAACAGCACCGACTTCCCGTTGAGGCCGGCCTCGGAGATGCCGAGCGGGGTGAGGACCCCGTGATTGATGGCGTTGTTGAGGAAGAAGACCTTGGCCGGCTCGATCAACAGCGACACCAGGGGCAGCAGCCCGGCGTTGACCAGGCCGGCGACGCCGTTGGCCAGCAGGGTCATCAGGCCGTTGACCAGCGGGGCGAGGCCGAAGAATCCGGCCACCAGCATCACGAAGCCGAAGATGCCGGCCGAGAACATGTTCACCAGCATCTCGAAGCCGGCCGGGATGTGGTCCTGCCACAGCCGGTCCAGCTTCTGCATCAGCCAGGCGGTGAGCGGGGCGATGATCATCGCCCCGATGAACATGTGCACCTCGGGCAGGGCCTCGAAGGCGGACTCGGCGTTGCCCGCGGCGAGCCATCTCTCGAGCTCGGCGGCGTTCTCCTGCGCGATCAGCCAGTCCGAGCCGGCGATCACGCCCATGGTGGCGATCACGCCCACCACGGCGCCGCGCGCCTCGTAGATCATGCGGCCGCCGGTGTTGGCGATCAGCAGCGGCAGCAGGTAGTGGATCATCGGGCCGACGGCGCTGGCCAGCGGCTCGTTCGGCGTCCAGCCATCGGGGATGAAGAAGGCGGTCAGGATGCCCCAGGCGATCAGCGCCGGGATGTTCGGCATCACCATGTTCGACAGGGAGGTGCCGACCTTCTGCAACGCCACACGCGGGCTGAACCCGCGCTCGGCCTCAGTAGCTGTGCTCATGACGTGTCCTCATCGACAGTCGGCGGGACCGGGGATCCCGTCGAGCGGCTGGGCGCACCGGGCGGCACGCTGCGACCCGTCGGAGCGGCCCCGCAGGAGAGTGCTCCGTCGGCGTATGGGCAGTCTAAGCCGGAAATGCGGGAGCCGCCCACCACTCACGGGCGGACGTCATGTTCGTGGTGCGCGGCACGCCAGCGACGGAAGGCCAGGAACGTCAGCACGAGCACCGCTGTCCAGGAGATCGCGACGATGATCCCGTGCAGCAGGTTGGAATCAGCGATGAAGGCCCCGATCGCCACCAGGGAGAGCTGGCCGGGCAACGAGGACACGATGGTGGCGATCAGGAAGTCGCGGCTGGGCACGGCCAGCGCCCCGCTGCCGTAGTTCACCGGCCAGTAGGGCACTCCGGGCAGCAGCCGCAAGGTGCACACGGCGTAGAAACCGCCGCCCTCCAGGCGATCCTCGACCATTCCGGCGTGCGATCCCAGCAGGCGCATCACGGTCTCCCGGCCCAGCCCGCGCGCGAGCCAGTAGGCGCCCCAGCAGCCGGCCACCACCCCGATCATCGACAAGGCGGTTCCCACCGGGATCCCGAACACCAGGCCGCCGGTGACCGCCATGATGGTCACCGGGATCGGGGTCAGGGCCACCAGCGCGTACAGCACGACGAAAGCGGCCACTCCCCACGTCCCGAGCCCGGCGATATCGGCCTGCAGAGTGCCCAGATCGGGCAGGCGCACGTTGAAGGCCAACCACAGCATCGTCACCAGCGTCAGCACCAGGGCGATGTTGCGCAGGATCGAACCCCAGGGCGTGCCGTCGCGCTCACGCGTCCGGCGCGCCTCGCGCGTCTCGGACGGCGTCGTCGCGGGCGTGGGCTCGGTCGGGTCGGACATCGGTCTCCGGATCGGACGAGGGGGAGGAGGGGAGGGACGAGCCAGTCTCCCATGGGCTGCGAGGGCCGGGCTCCCCACATCGTGCGCAGCACCCGGATCACGGCGTCGAGGTCGAGTCCCTCGCGACGGCCGATGGTCACCAGTCGGCGTGCCGCCTGGACGACGGAGGAGGGCACCACGGCCACCTGTTCGCTGACCCGGGTCTCCGAGCCGACGCGGGAGACGACCAGCCCCTCGGCCTCGAGGGGCCGATACGCCTTGGCGACCGTGCCGGGGGCGACCTCGAGATCGGAGGCCAGCTGACGGACCGACGGCAATCGCTCATCGGTGCCGACCTCATGGGCGCCTCCAAGGCGTGTCAGCAAGGTGACACGAAACGCACCAAACGAATGGAACGCTCGCGAGGGTGGAGGTCGAGACGCGGGGCTCCGCCCTGTGCTGATCCGCCCTGTGCTGATCCGCCCGGGGCGGATCAGCACAGGGCGGATATCGATGCGCGAGCACCCGGAGCGGGCGAACACTCGGAGCATGACCACACGAACTCCTCACCCACCGACCCTCTCCGACCCCGGCACCGCCCCCGAACGCACCGGCACGGCGCTCGCCGACCGCACCGGGCTCGGGCTGCTCCATCAGCGGATCCTGCTGCTGGACCGCGAGCTCGACCAGGACAACGGGGCCCAGCTGTGCGCGGGCCTGCTGCTGCTGGCGGCCGAGGACCCGCGCAGCGACATCACGGTGCTGATCAACTCACCGGGCGGGATGGTGCCGTCCATGCTCGCCATCGGCGACCTCTTCGACCTGGTGCCGTGCGACGTGCGCACCGTCGCCCTCGGCATGGCCTACAGCGCCGGGCAGTACCTGCTGACCCACGGCACCCCGGGCAAGCGGCTGATCCTCCCGCACGGCCGGGTGCTGATGCACCAGGGCTCGGCCGGTTTCGGGGGCTCGGCGGCCGACATCGAGATCCAGGCCGAGGACCTGCGTGCCAATCGCGATCTGCTGATCGACATCACCGCCGAACGCACCGGTCGCAGCCGCGAGACCATCGCCCGGGACTCCGAGCGGGACCACTTCTGGGACGCGGAGGCCGCCGTCGAGTACGGGTTCTGCGACCGGGTGATCACCGACCTCGCCGAGATCCTCCCGCTCAGGACCGGGACCGCAGCAGCGGGGCCGGGACGATGAGCGGCTACACCATCCCCAGCGTCATCGAGCGCACGGTCAACGGCACCGAGCGTGCCACCGACATCTTCTCCCGGCTGCTCAGCGACCGCATCGTCTACATCGGCACCCCCATCGACGACGGCGTCGCCAACACCGTCATCGCCCAGGTGCTGCACCTGGAGAACGAGTCCCGGGACCAGCCGATCCAGGTCTACGTGAACTCCTCGGGCGGAGACGTGCAGGCGATGCTGGCCATCCACGACGCCCTGGCCTACGTGCGCAGCCAGATCGCCGTGACCTGCGTCGGGCAGGTCGTCGCGGCCCCGGTGCTGCTGCTCGCCGCGGGCACGCCGGGACTGCGGGCGGTGCTGCCCCATGCGCGGGTGGTGCTGCGTCCGCTCGAGGCCAGCGGTCGCGGGGCGATCCCCGACCTGATCCTGGCCACAGAAGAGGTGGAGCGACTCCGCAGGCAGATCGAACAGCTCCTGGCGGACGCCACCGGCCGCCCCCGCGAGCAGGTGCGACGCGACCTCGAGCGAGAACGAGTGCTGGATGCGCAGGCCGCGGTCGCCTACGGCCTGGCGGATCAGGTGCTGTTCACGCGGCCGACGCCATGACACCCGGACCCGTCGGGCCGACGTCGGCCGGGGCATCCGGGCGGGTCCTTCGCAGGGTGTCCGTGAGATCGAGGATGACCGGCGCCACCGCGCGGTCGGTGCGCCCGGCCTCCGTCGCTCCGGCCAGGCTCATCAGCTGCCCGAGAGTCAGGTCCAGGGCTCCGCAGATCGCGGCGACCATCTCGCTGGAGGGATCCTTGCGGCCGCGTTCGACATCGGAGAGGTGCTGCATGCTCATCCCGGCCTGTGCGGCGACGTCGGCGAGTGTGCGCCCCTGAGCACGACGGCGGCGGCGCAGCGCCTCGCCGAGCAGCTCACGCAGCAGCGGTTCCAGCGGGGTCATGCACCGAACCTACGCGCAGCAGGGGTCACCTCGCAGCGATCTCCGCCGTGAGCGGAAAGGCTGAGCGGAAAGGCTCAGAGCTGTCCCTGGGCCTCCGTGCCCCCCGGAATCGGGGTCATCCTGGTGACCAGCGTCGGCTTCTCGATCAGCTCGGCGATGTCGGCGTTCAGGGTCTGGACCGGCTCACCGGCCCCATGGGCGTCGAGGTCCTCGGCCGTCGTCCACTTCTCGAGCATGGTGATGGTGCCGTCCTCGGCGTCATGGATGGCGTAGAGCTCGCAGCCCTTCTCCTCGTGGACGGCCGCGATGCCGCGCTGCATGGCCTGGGCCAGTTCCTGCTTCTTGCCGGGCTTGGGGTAGAACACGGCGGTGACGACGACGGTCATGGCAGCTCCTTCGATGGGGGTGGGCGTTGCCGCGAAGCTACCAGGGGCGTCGTGCCCGCGAGCCCTCCGTTCAGCCCGCGGGACCTTAAGGCGAGTCGGGCAGTCCCACCAGCTCCGCGCTGCGCCGCCACAGCGCGTCGGCCAGTGCCAGATCGTCGGCCTGAGGGTTCACCCGGCCCGTCGGGCGCCGCAGCTCGTAGTAGCGGCCCGAGGTCCAGGTGCGCCCGGGCGTGCCGGTGACCAGCCAGGACAGCACCTCGGCGCTCTCCTCCGAGGTGATCGTCACCAGCGGCGCGAGCGGCGAAGCATACAACATCCGCATCAGGCTGGAGGACCCCAGCGCGAAGTTCGAGCGCACCATTCCGGGATGGAACGCGACCGAGGAGAGCCCTCGGGCATGGAACCTCTGATGCAGGCTGCGGGTCATCAGGACGTTCGCGAGCTTCGCCTCGGCGTAGACGGCCAGGGCCGGGGCGCGGCGCGGTCGCCCGAGCTCGGCGAGGTCGATCCGCCCGGCCATCCGGTTCGCCCTGCTCGAGGTGGTCACCACGCTGGCGCCGCCGTTCGTCTCCAGGCTCGGCAGCAGCAGGTTCGTCAGCAGGAACGGGGCGAGATGGTTGACCTGCAGGGTGATCTCGAACCCATCGGCCGTGGGGGTGCGGTCCCCGAAGATCCCGCCGGCGTTGTTGGCCAGCACGTCGATCCCGGCCGGACCGGCCGCGTCGCTGAGCTCACCGGCCAGGCGGCGCACGTCGTCCAGCCGCGCGAAGTCCGCCACGAAGGGCTGCGCTCCCGTCGTGCGGGCCACGGCTGCGGTCTTGTCCGGGGAGCGGCCGACGATCAGCAGGTGATGCCCCTGTTCGGCGAGCCGGTGTGCGGCAGCCGCACCGATGCCGTCGGATGCACCGGTGATCACCACGGTGCGCGGCACGGTCGGGACCGGTGCGGCAGATTCGGTGGCTGCGGTCGGTGGCACGGTCACGCCTGGCCCCTCAGATGCGCTCGTAGATACCGGGCGGTCGCGCCAGTGCCCTGGGCGGCGACCTGCTCGGGGGTGCCGGTGGCGATGATGCGGCCGCCTGCCTCACCGCCGCCGGGGCCCAGGTCGATGAGGTGGTCGGCATTGGCGATCATGTCCAGGTCGTGCTCGATGACGATCACCGTCGCGCCTCGGCTGATCAGCCGGTCCAGCACGTCCAGCAGGGTGCGCACGTCCCGCGGGTGCAGGCCCACGCTGGGCTCGTCGAAGACGAACAGGGCATCGCCCTGCCGCCGGTCGACCTGCCCGGCCAGCTTCAGCCGCTGCGCCTCCCCGCCCGAGAGCGCGGGGGTGTCCTGCCCGAGGGTCAGGTACCCCAGGCCCAGGTCGATCAGGGCCTGCAGGCGTTTGCGCACCCCGGCGATGTCGGCGACCAGAGGCGCCGCCTCGCGCACTGTCAGCGACATCAGCTCGGGCAGGGAGACGGACTCGTCGGCCCGGCCGTCGTCCTGGGGCGCCCTCACCGGGCGGCGGATCTCCGCGGCGGCGGGGGCGTAGCGGCTGCCCTCGCACTCGGGGCAGTCGATGTCGATGTCGGGCAGGAACTGCACGTCCAGCTCGACCCGGCCGGTGCCGTCGCAGCGCGGGCAACGCAGCGAACCGGTGTTGTAGGAGAAGTCGCCGGCGCCGAGGTCCTGCGCGCGGGCATCGTCGGTGCGGGCGAAGGCCCGGCGCAGCTCATCGAGCGCCCCGGAGTAGGTCGCGATCGTGGAGCGGATGTTCACCCCGATCGGGCTCGCATCGATCTGGTGGCCCCGGCGGATCCCGGCCGCGTCCACCTGCCGCACATGCGCGGGCACCTCGGTACCGTCGAAGGTGGCCCGCAGCGCCGGGATCAGAGACTCCAGCACCAGCGTGGTCTTGCCCGAGCCCGACACCCCGGTCACCGCCGTCAGCCGGCCGCGCGGGATCCGCACGTCCAGGGCGTGGACGGTGTGCAGCGGCGCGGTGCACAGGGTGAGCGCCCCGTCCGCGAAGACCTCGCCCGGCTCGGCGCGCTCGCGCACGATCACCTCCTCGCGTCCGTCGAGGAAGCCACCCAGCCGGGTGGCGGGGGAGGCCGCCACCTGCGCGACCGTGCCCGCGGCGACCACCTGCCCGCCTTCGCGACCCGAGCCGGGGCCGATCTCGA
>DWZH01000117.1 GCA_019118275.1 Candidatus Brachybacterium merdavium
CAACGCGCCATGTGCTCGACGAAGCTGCCGAAGGTGCGCCGGCGCACCGGGCCCACGCGGTGGGCGGGATGCAGGTGGAGGGTGCCGTTGAGGGTCATCGAGACTCCTTCGCCCGCGGAGGTCGACGTCGCCCGCGGAGATCGACGTTGCTGGCGTTCACGGGCGGCCGCTTGTCGACTGTAGTTCAACGATGTAGCTTGTGTCACACCTTATCCGCAGTGATGCGGGCGGGCGAGCTCGTTCCAGGCCGCTCTGACATCGTGAGCGGGTGGATGTGAACGCACAGGGGATGCGGGCCGATCGTCGACGTGAACACGCGGGGCTGCGGGTCGACAGATGTTCAGCGCCTGGGAGGTTCCTGCCATGAACGACGTGGTCCGCCGGGGCGCCCGGATCTACAGCAAGCCCGTCCTCGGTGCTTATGATCTCCTCGTCGTTCGTCTGTCCAACTCCGTGGCCTGGCGATGCCCTCGGCATCTGATGTTGGAGCTGTACAACTGCTACCTGGGGCCCAGGCATCTGGATGTCGGACCGGGCACGGGGTGGTACCTTGCGCATGCTCACCGGGTTCCGGCCTCGCAGATCACGCTGATGGACCTCAACCCCCACAGTCTCGACAGCGCCTCTGCTCACCTGGGCGCAGTCGAGCACCGCACAGTGGTGGCGGACGTTCTCGACCCTCTCCCGGAGTCCATCGGTCCGATGGACTCGATCGCGGCGAACTTCCTGATCCACTGCCTCCCCGGTTCGTGGTCGGAGAAGGGCACGGCTTTTCGACATCTTGCCGATCGACTCAGCGACGAGGGGGTCCTGTTCGGGGCCACGATCCTCGGCCGCGGAGTCGACCACAACCTGGTTGGTCAGGGGCTCATGGCGCTCTACAACACGATCGGGGTCTTCCAGAATCGAGACGATGACGCACGGGGTCTGGAGGCGGCCCTCAGGCTCTCGTTCCAGGATGTGACAGTCCGCGTCGTGGGGACGGTCGCCCTGTTCACGGCACGCCGTCCGTGGCGCTGATCGCGATCCAGGGCTTCGTATCGGGCAGGGCGACGCGGTGCGTGATGGGCACGTGAGCGCTGATGGCCGCACCGAACAGTCCAGACCTGTGGGCCGGCCGTCATGACTGATTCGCGGCAAGCTCGGTGATCACCGCTGCGATGGCGAGCAGCACGCCGTGGACGAGGCCGGACGCGACGAAGCTGCCACCCTTGGCGCGGATGTATCCGAATAGCAAGCCGGACACCGCCGTCCACAAAGCCCATCCACCGTGGCCGAAGGTGACCGGAGAGAGGAAATGGGCCAGCCCGAACAGCAAAGAGGCGATCACCCAGCCCCAGCCCAGCTCCGCGCCGAAGATCCGCCATGGACGCCCGAGGGCCTGGTCCAGGCCGGTCTGCACCACACCTCGGAAGAGCAGTTCCTCCCCCGGCCCCACGACCAGCAGAGGAAGCAGCACGGCGGATACCACCGGTGCCGAGCCGGCGGTCGACGCCGATGCCGCGACGGCCACGGCCAGCACGCCGGCCGCCATCCCCAGGTGCGGGAGCGGGAGCGTGTCGTGCGCAGTGGGCCGGACATTGCGGATCAGGAGCCCGGTGAGCGGGAAGGACGCGGCATAGACGGCGGCCAGCACGAGGCCTCCGCGCCAGCTCAACGGTGACCATCCCAGTACGGCCAGCAGCGGGAACGCCGCTCCGTTGGCGGGGCCGACCACTGCGAGTGCCGTCAGAGCGGTCTCGAGAGGACGCGCGATCCCACCGAAGGTGACGCCCAGCTGGCCGGCCCGACCGCCGAGGAGGCGTACGGCGACGAGCGGCACCACCATGAAGGCAAGGATCTGCACCAGCCAGGTACCGCCGAGCATGGTCTGTTCCCACCGGACCCACCCGGGGATTGCGGCTGCGATCCACAGCGTGCCCATGGCGGCGCCCAGGATCCCGATCGCTACGACAGCGGCTCGGATGCCCGATGAGCAAGGAGCGGCGCTGTCCGTGGGACCGTTCGGCCAAGGCGGCAGAGAACTCATCGCACTGCTCCTGGTCAGACCCGGTCCTCGATGCCACCTGGCTCCCACGATCGCACCTCACGAAAAAGCGTGGGAACCCCCGGATCGGCGGGGTGCAAGGGCCTCGTCGCAGCGGTGTTCATGCAGCGCTCTCCTGGAATCGTTCATTCAGCGCGCCCTTCCGCCAGCCGGGAGCGACCATGTGCGCACTGATCATCAGTGTGCCGCGCACGAGGCCACTGCGCACCTGCTGGCTCCAGGGCGTCGCCGGTCGTCGGACCACCTCGGCGCGCTCGAACTCCCGGAGGCGCAGTAGGAGCATTCCACCAGTTGATTGCGGTTGCGCGGTCATCACCAAGCCCTTGCGTAAGCCGGCACTACCCCGGCCATCCAGGCGGTTTTCGACTGGAATCAGGAGAGCGCACTCGCGGCCGCCCACGCCCTCATGCGCCACGCGCTAGAGATCGATGGGATCGTTGGCGGCAACGATGATCTGGCGCGCGGTGCGCTGCAGTGTCTGCAAGGATTGGGTGTCCTGGCCCCGATCAGGCCTCTGTGGTCGGTCACGACAACACCCTCGAGCCCCCGTTGTCCCGGCCGCCCCTCACCACGATCGACCCGGACAAGCCCACCCTGGCCGCGACGGTCCTAGGCCTGCTCACCGTGCTCCTCGGTTGTTACGACGGCTCTCCACGCATGGTCGACACACCTCCGCCTCGTCAAGCGTTCGAGCACCGTGGCGCCGGTCTGAGCAACCGTACCGCTAGGTCGACCAAGAGGTGAACGTCGGAAGAAATCCTCCTTCGACTGCGCCGCGGCCCTTGCCCCGACCTTCCCGAACGTGTTTACTAAACGCCCCTTAGTAATTGTGTGATCGTAAGCACGTCGGCCCCGGAGGCCGGTGGCGAGGGTGGAGGAGGTGCACGGGCATGACCGAATCAGAGACTGCGCGCCGCAGCAACGAGCTGTCGTGCCTGGTCGCACTGCGTGATGCCGGCGAACTGACGATCACCGAGCTGATGGTCGCTACCGGCCTGTCCCGCCCCACGGCCGATGGCATCGCCAGAGTTCTCGAGGAGGGCGGGGCCATCGGATCAGCGATCCGTCCCGCACAGGGAGCCGGTCGCCCCGCCCGCGTCTATCGCTTCACCGCCGACGAGCTCACGGCCGGCCTCGAGATCGGCCGCTCCACTGTGCGCGCCGTGGTCGCGGACCGGGCCGGAGTCGTGATCGACAGACGCGAGATCCCCCGCCGAGAGCCGACGTCCGACGCAGACCTCGAATCGACCGCCGCCGTCCTCGATGACCTCGAGGGTGTTATCGACGCCGTCGTCGGCGACCGCGAACTGGCCGGGATTGGGCTGGCGCTTCCGGGCATCATCGCCGAGCAGCGCGTCTCGCTCTCCCGGGTCCTGCCAGCCTTGAACACCTTCGATGTCGCCAGCGCCCTCGAGGAGCGCACCGGCGCTCCAGTGCGCATCGGCAACGACGTCAAGCTCGCCGGACTGGGGGAGGCGCGCGTGGGTGCCGGCAGGGCAGCGTCCTCCATGCTGCTGGTCTGGCTGGGGCGCAGGGTGTCGACATCAGTGGTCATGGACGGGATCGTGTTGCAGGGAGCCCATGGTCTCGCCGGGGAGATCACCGCGGCCGTCGGCACTGAATGGACCCAGGGTTCCGTCTACGGGGCATGGACCTGGCCCGGTGGCCTGGGCGCGCTCGAGACCGGTCAGCGCGCCGTCGACGGCGATGACAGCGCCCGCGCCGCGCTCGAGGACTATCTCGGGGACATTGCCCGCCCCCTCGCCCGGTTGACCGCGATGATCGATCCGCACCTGGTGGTTATCTCCGGGGTGCTGTCCGAATCTCCGGCCCCCATCGCCCCGATGCTGGCTGAAGCCCTCGCCGAGCGCCTGACGGTGCCCATCGTCCCCGAGGTCGCCGTCGCCGACCACGGCCGCTACTCCTCCGCGATCGGAGCCCTGGTCACCGCATACGACGAGCCGGCGATCAGCGGCCTGGCACGGTGGACCCTTCCGCCGCCCACCGAGGCGCTGCTGAGAGCGGCCCGGACAGAGACCGAACGGGAGGAGCAGATGATGCCCGTCACCGAAGACCAGCATCACTCGTCACCGGAAGGAGGAGAGCACGGATGTCCGCCCTGAACGAGCTATCCCAGCTGAAACTGCGCGACGGCAGCACCCGCAGCCGCCTGTCGCATCGGCAGAAGAGCGAGGAGCGAGCCGGGTACGCATTCATGACCCCGTGGATCCTGGGGCTCATCGTGATCACGGCGGGCCCCATGCTCGCTTCGCTGTACCTGTCCTTCACGGACTACAGCTTCCTGGAGTCCCCCTCCTGGGTGGGTCTGGACAACTACGTCCGGCTTCTGGAGGATAATCGCTTCCACCAGGCGCTGCGGGTCACCTTTGAGTACGTCATCATCTCCGTGCCGCTGCAGCTGATCATCGCGCTGCTGGTGGCGATGGCGCTCGACAGTGGGTTGAGGGGGATGGGGCTGTATCGCTCGGCCTTCTACCTCCCCTCCCTGATCGGCGGTTCAGTCGCGATTGCGATCCTGTGGCGTCAGGTGTTCGGTGCCAACGGCCTGGTCAATCAGGTGCTGGACTGGTTCGGGATCGAGGGGATGAGCTGGATCGCCCACCCCGACACGGCCCTCGGAACACTGATTATCCTCAATGTCTGGACCTTCGGGGCCCCGATGATCATCTTTCTCGCCGGGCTCCGGCAGGTGCCGACCATGTACTACGAGGCCGCGGCGGTCGATGGCGCCAGCCGCCTGCGTCGGGTATGGCACATCACGATCCCGATCCTCACACCGATCATCTTTTTCAATCTCATCCTGCAGCTGATCGGAGCGTTCCAGGCCTTCACACAGGCATTCATCATCTCGGGCGGCGACGGGTCACCATCCGATTCCACGCTGTTCTACACGCTCTATCTCTACATGCAGGGCTTCGGGAACTTCGACATGGGGTACGCCACGGCCATGGCATGGGTGCTCGTGGTCATCATCGGTGGGTTCACCGCCCTGAACTTCGTAGCCTCCAAGTATTGGGTGTTCTATGACGACTGAGCTGACCAGGGCCCGCAGGCGGCGGCCTCACCTCAAGCGCCTCCTCCGGCACGTCGCCCTGACCGCGATGGCGATACTGATGCTGTACCCGATCATCTGGATGATCATCAGTTCCCTGCGACCGGACGAAATGATCTTCTCCCAGGGCGTCTTCTCGCTGTCGGATCTGTCCTTCGACAACTACCGCGAGGGCTGGGACGCGCTGCGCCACCCCTTCGGCCACTACATGATCAATTCGACGATCATCACCGTCGGGTCGATCATCGCCAACCTGATCGCCTGCAGCATGACGGCCTACGCCTTCGCCCGGCTGCGGTTCCGCGGCAATCGGCTGTTCTTCGCGATCATGCTACTGACGATCATGCTGCCGGTGCACGTGCTGCTGGTCCCGCAGTACGTCCTGTTCTCGGCCCTGGGGTGGACCAACACCCCATTGCCGTTCATCGTCCCGAAACTGCTGGCCACCGATGCCTTCTTCATCTTCCTGATGGTGCAGTTCATCCGCGGCATCCCGCGGGAGCTGGACGAGGCGGCCACGGTCGACGGTGCCGGACCGCTGCGGATCTTCTGGCGAATCATCCTGCCGCTGATGGTTCCGGCGCTGGCCACCACCGCGATCTTCACCTTCATCTGGACCTGGAACGACTTCCTGGGGCCGCTCATCTTCCTGACCGACTCCAACGCGCACACCGTGCAGCTGGCACTGCGCAGCTTCGTGGACTCCAGCTCCACCGGCAGCGGTTCTTCCTGGGGCGCCCTGTTCGCAATGTCGATCGTCTCTCTGCTCCCTGTCTTCCTCATCTTCCTGTTCGGACAGCGATTCCTCATCCGGGGCATCGCGACCACCGGCGGCAAATGACCTCCTCGGCGCCGCCGGGACACCCCAGTGAAAGGAACTGCCATGTACACACCGACGCGACGCACCCTGATGGCCACCGGCGGAGCTGCGGCCCTCGGCGGCGCCCTGACCGCCTGTAACGGAGGACTCGGCGGCTTCGGCGGCGGAGGTGACGACGGCACCACCACCATTTTGTACGGATGGTGGGGGAGCCCCGAGAAGGACGAGGCGCTGTTCGCCGCCATCGACGCCTTCAACGCCGCCAATCCCGACATCGTCGTCGAGGGCGAGTCCACGCCCTGGGAGGGCTACTGGGACAAGCTGGCCACCATGAGCGCCGGAGGCGACGCCCCCGACGTCATCCACATGTCCGAGCGCTACATCCTTGAGTACGGGGAGCGCGATGCCCTGCTGGACCTGCACTCCGGCGACGGTCTGGACCTCAGCAGCCTGGACGAGACCGTGGTCGCCCTCGGCGAATCCGGTGACAGCGCCCTCTATGCGGTCCCCGCTGGGCTGAACACCTTCGTACTGGCGGCCAATATCGGACTCTTCGAGGAAGCCGGGGTCGAGGTGCCTGATGACACCACCTGGACCTGGGACGACTACTACGCGGCCTCGCAGGCGATCGCGGACGCCGGATTCGTCGGCTCCAACTATGGATCCGGCATCGAATCCCTCCGCCCCTGGCTGCACCAGCACGGCGAGACCATGTACACCGAGGACGGCACCGCTGCAGGATTCGACGAGGCCACCCTGTCCTCCTACCTCGAACACCTCCTGACCCTGCGCGAGCACGGTGGTCAGACAGCCGACCAGGTCTCCGAGGGAGCGGGAATGCCGATCGAATCCAGCCCCTTCGCCAACGGCCAGGTGGGGATGACTTGGATGTACTCCAACCAGCTGGGGGAGATCGCCGCGGTCGACGACTCGGACATGAAGCTGATGCGCGTCCCCTCGCAGACGGGTCAAGCCTCCGAGGCCGGGATGTACTACAAGGGGTCGGAGTTCTACTCGATCTCCGCCCACTCCGACGAGGACCAGCAGGCCGCGGCGATGCGATTCGTGGACTTCATGGTTAACGACCCCGAGGCCCTCGAACTGGCCGGCATGATCATGGGCGTCCCGCCGAACACTGATGCGGTAGAGCAGGCCTCGAGCGACCTGGGGGAGATGGATCAGCATGTGCTGGACTTCGTCACGGACCTCGCCGATGACCTCACTGTGGAGTCCCCGGGTCCTTCCCCGATCGGCTCGGGGAACATCCAGGGGATCTTCGACCGGGAGACCCTCGAGCTGCTGTACGACCGGATCACCGTCGAGGAGGCGACCTCGAACATCTTCTCCTCGATCAACTCTGAGCTCGGCTGATCGCAGGAGCGCCGCACCCCGGCGGTTAGTATCGAAGGAGCCTTCATGACCCCCACTCCAACGACGGAGAGATCGAACATGCCCCACGCGGACCCCGCGCCCTCCCTGCGCGTCGGCATCGTCGGCACCGGCGGGATCTCCC
>DWZH01000118.1 GCA_019118275.1 Candidatus Brachybacterium merdavium
GGCCGTCATGACGATGTGCGACTGTTCTTCGAACCGTTCGGCATCGACAGGGACCGCTTCCCCTTCTCGGGGCATACTGGGGACATCCTGAGGGAGGTTCTCGATGTGCGGACGATTCACGCTGGCATTCGACGGTGACGGGCTGCTGCGCTCCTACGTCGCCGCGAGCAGAGACCGTGCAGCTCAGTGGGAACCGACCTACAGCATCGCCCCGCGCACGAAGGCCCCCGTGGTGCGTGAGTTCATCGACGGCGGTCAGGTGCACCGTTGTCTCGAACTCGCCCGCTGGGGGCTGCATCCGGGCTGGGCGAAGGACAAGGGTCCCCGGCCGATCAACGCGCGCCTGGAGACCGTGAGCACCAACGGGATGTTCCGCGGCGCGTTCTCGAGCGCGAGGGCCGTGATCCCGATGACCGGCTACTACGAGTGGGTCGAGGCTGCCGATGGCGGGAAGGACCCGTTCTTCATCCACCACCCCGAAGGGCAGCTGCTGCACGCGGCCGGACTCACGGCCGCCCGGAAGGACGAGGCCGACGCGTGGGACATCTCCTTCACGGTGATCACGCGCGAGGCGCGAGATGCCGGCGGCGAGGTCCATGATCGGATGCCGGCCTTCCTGACCGAGGACGCGCTCGAGGAGTGGCTATTCCCCGGGAAGCTCGAGGCCGACCAGAAAGCGCCGCTGCTCGCACAGCTCGAGGCCGTCTCGACCGCGATCGCGGGGCAGCTCGTCACCCGCCCCGTGGACCGGCAGGTCAACAACGTGCGCACCGTGGATCGCTCCGATCCGTCCCTGATCGAGGAGCTCGGCGGCTCCTGATCATGCAGCAGGCCCGATCCGTGGACAGAGCGGTGTCGCCCTCGCCGATCGCTGCCTGATGGGTGATGGGCGTCGGCTCGGGCGGCCCCGAGGAACCGTCTCCCCGGCCGGGCACACACGGCCCTCTCCCCGGGGAACGGGGCGCCCACCTCTGGTGGGAGCCCCGTCGATCGAGCACAATGGTCGCTCGTGAACGATCACTCCCGGCCCGTGCGGGAAACCGCCGCCCCCACCCCTGACGATGCCCGCCGCGCCCGCTGGGCGGTGTCGATGCTGTTCTTCCTCAACGGGGCCTCCTTCTGCGCGATCCTGCCGCGCTACCCCGAACTGGTCGAGAGCATCGGTCTGAGCAACACCGCCTTCGGCCTGGCGGTGGGCATCGGACCCATCGGCGGGCTGTTGGCCGGGCTCGGAGCGGCCGGTCTGATGTCACGCTTCGGTTCCGCGCGGGTCAGCGTCATCGCCCAGATCGCTGCCTCCACCACCCACCTGGCGGTCTACGTCTCCGGATCATGGCTCTGGCTGACGGTCTCCCTCGCGCTGGCGATGGCCGCCGACTCGATCACCGACATCTCCATGAACTCCCACGGCATGCGCGTGGAGCGCCGCTACCGTCGCTCCATCATGAACAGCTACCACGGCTGGTGGTCCCTGGGCGCCGTGGCCGGCGGTCTGCTCGGTGCGGCGAGCGCCCAGATCGAGCTACCGCTGTGGAGCCAGGGGGCCGCGGGGCTGATCATCTTCGGCGTGCTGGCCGCCCTGTCCTTGCGCCTGATGCTCCCGGGGCACGACTCGACCGAGCGCCCGCCGGCCGCCGGTCCTTCGGCGGCCTCCGGTGCGGCCGTGCCCGCCGAGGTGGCCCCCTCGGGATTCCGCCTGGCCGGGATGAGCCTGCGGGATCTGGGCCTGATCATGGCGCTGGGCATGATCCTGGTGTTCGCCGGCTCCACCGAGGACGCCGGCAGCAGTTGGGGAGCGCTGTTCATGAACGCGACCTTCGAGGTCACCCCCTTCATGGCGGGGATGGCGTTCGTCGCCCTGCAAGGAGCTCAGACCATCGGACGCTTCACGGGCGACTTCGTGGTGGACCGATTGGGCGACCGCACTACCGCGCGCCTGGGAGCGCTGCTGGCCGGAGCGGGGATGAGCTTCGCGCTGCTGCTGCCCACCCCGACCACCGCCATGATCGGCTTCGCCGCCGCCGGTTGGGGAGTGGCGACCCTGTTCCCCGCCGCCTACCGCGCCGCCGACGACCTGCCGGGGGTGCCCCACGGGGTCGGCATCACCGTGGTGGGCTGGTTCGCGAGGCTGGGCTTCTTCGTCACTCCGCCGATCGTCGGGGCGCTCGCCGACGCCCTCACCCTGCGCTACGCCCTGTGGATGGTGCCGCTGTACGCAGTGGGCGTCCTGATCTTCTCCGGGGCGCTCGGTCCACGGGCGAGGACCTCACCGCGGGCGGCGATGGTCAGAAGCGACTGATGTCGCCGGCGCCCTCACGTCGCACGTCGAGCTCACCGCCCGAGAGGTCGACCACCGTGGTGGGCTCCACCCCTACCTGACCGGAGTCGACGATCGCGTCGAGCTGCGCGCCCAGCAGCTCATGGACCTCCCAGCCCTCGGCCGGAGGATCCTCATGGCCGGGAAGCAGCAGGGTCGAGGAGACGATCGGCTCCCCGAGGGCATCGACCAGGGCGCGGGCCACCCGGTGGTCGGGGATGCGCACCCCCACCGTGTGCTTCTTGGGGTGCGCCATCCGTCGCGGCACCTCCCGGGTGGCGGGCAGGATGAAGGTGTAGGGCCCCGGAGTGGCATTCTTGACCAGCCGGAAGGTGGGGTTGGAGACCAGCACGAACTGGCCCAGCTGTGCGAAGTTCGCGCACACCAGGGTGAAATGGTGGTTCTTGCCCACCTGGCGGATGCGACGGATGCGCGCGAGCGCGTCGCGGGCATCGAGCGTGCACCCCAGGGCATAGCAGGAGTCGGTGGGATAGGCGATCAAGCCGCCCCTGCGCAGGATGTCCACCGCCTGGCCGACCAGGCGCGGCTGCGGATCCACCGGATGGATCTCGAGATATTTCGCTGTCGGTGACGATCTGGCCATGCTCGATGCTACGCCGTGCAGCGTCAGGCCACCACGACGAACTCCCGGCCGATCCATTTGGTGCGCCGTAGCCGCACCACCGCCCCGATCGGCAGGGGCCCTTTGATATGGGGGTAACCGCGTCCGCGACCGTCGTCATCGGCCTCGATGTCGACGGCGACCCCGGCCGCCTCGACCCGGCCGACATCGATCTCGAGGATCACCAGATCATCGGGGCGGTCGGGGTAGACACGCTTGGCGACGGAGGACGCCTGTTCGGGCCAGGAGGCATGGATGTGTCCGGTCTCGGACAGGTCGGCATCCCGGGTCGAGCGCGTGAAGGAACCCTGCCGCACCGCGGCCTCCCACGCGGCCAGCTCGGTGATGTGCCAGATCACGGGCGCGGGCATGGTCGGCAGTGTACCGTGAACAGCATGGAACCCAGCTCCCGCGCGTCGGGTGTGCGCCTGCTCCACGACGATGACCGCGACCGCTATGTGGCGCTCGACGGCGACGAGGTGGTGGGAGTCCTCTACTACGGCGACGAGCCGTCCGAGGAACCCACCGTGCGTGACCTCCGGTCGACCGTCGTGGCCCCCGAGCGCAACGGCGAGGGCATCGGCTCCACCCTGGTGCGCTTCGCCCTGGACGACGTCCGCAGGCGCGGGCTCATGGCTCGACCCACCTGCTGGTTCGTGCGGGGCTGGATCCAGCGTCACCGCGTCTACGCCGACCTGCTCGCCGAGCCGTCGCGTGAGCGGACGCAGGCCGATCCCGACGACGAGAGGAACGAGACCCTTTGACCTATCAGATCGTGACCGTGTGCACCGGCAACATCTGCCGCTCGCCGATGGCCGAGTACGCGTTGCGCCAGGCACTCGAGGAGGAGGGGCTGGCCGACCGGGTCGAGGTGGCGTCGGTGGGTACCTCCGGCTGGGAGATCGGCAACCCCGTGGACTCCCGCGCCGGCGCCCTGCTGGCCCGTCACGGCCTCGACGCCGGCTCCCACCGGGCACGGCAGATGGACGCCGCCGAGCTGGAGCGGGCCGACCTGATCCTCACCCTGGACCACGACCACGTCGGACCGGTGCAGCGGCTGCTGGGCGGCGAGGCCGGGGAGAAGGTGCACATGATCCGCTCCTTCGACCCCGACCAGCCCTCCGACACCGGGATCCGCGACCCCTGGTACGGGGACGAGAGCGACTTCGACCTGGCCTGGGACCAGATCACCGCCGCGATCGACGGGATCATCGACCACGTGCGCCGGGAATCAGGGGAGGACCGGCGGTGACCGCCCAGGGAGCCCACCGCGACCTCAGCGCTCTGGAGACTGCTGCGGCACTGCGGTCCGGGGACCTGGATGCCATCGAGCACACCGAGGGGGCGCTGTCCGCCGCCCGGGGGCCAGGTGCCCGCGTCGGCGCTTTCGCGCACCTGCTGGAAGACCTCTCCCTTCGCCAGGCCGAGACCGCGGCCCGGGAGCTGGAGCAGGCGCGGCGCACCGGCGCCCTCGACCAGCTGGCCGCCGAACGGCCCCTGCTGGGGGTGCCGCTGCCGATCAAGGATCTCACCCAGATCGCCCAGCAACCTTTCGAGGCCGGCTCCCGCACCCTGCGGGGCGTCATCGCCGAGGTCACCGACGGCGTGGCCCAGCTGCTGATCGACGCCGGTACCGTCACACTCGGCAAGACCACCACACCCGAGTTCGGCATGCCCTGCTACACGGAGCCGGCGACCGGCGCCCCCGCCCGCACCCCCTGGGACCTGCGCCGCACCGCCGGCGGCTCCTCCGGCGGTGCGGCGGCCGCGGTCGCCTCCGGCATCGCCCCGCTGGCCCACGGCACCGACGGCGGCGGCTCCGTGCGCATCCCCGCCGCCTGCTGCGGGATCGTCGGGATCAAACCCACCCGCGGCCTGGTCTCCCCAGGCCCCTACTCGGGCGAGGGCATGGGGCTGGTCACCGACGGGATGCTCGCACGCACCGTGCGTGATGCCGCCGCCGGACTGGACCTGATCGCCGGGACGCGGCCCGGCGACTTCATGCCCTGGCCGCGGCGCGGCGGCAGCTACCTCGAGGCCTGCGAGGAGCCGCAGCGTCCGCTGCGCATCGGGGTGCTGACCCAGCCGCTGGCCGCGGAGACCGAGGTCCATCCGGCCGCGCTGCGCGGCGTCGACAGGGCGGTGGAGCTGCTGGACGGCCTCGGGCACGAGACCACGGCGATCCCCGCGCCCTTCACCGCCGCGCAGTGGCGCAGCTTCATGCCGCTGTGGACGGTGGGCGCCGCCACCATCCCCCTGGCTCCCGAGCAAGAGGGCGAGCTGCTCGAGCTCACGCGGTGGCTGCGCGAGCAGGGCAGAGGATATGACGGCATCCAGCTGGCCGAGGCCCTCGCCGGCGTCCAGACCATCGCCCGCCGCACCGGGGAGGCCTTCGCCGATCTCGACGTGGTCCTCACCCCGGCGCTGTCAGGGCCGCCCGCCCACCCCGAGGACCTGCAGCTGCCAGACGGCGCCGACGACTTCGACGCCCAGTGCGCCTTCACCCCCTGGACCAGCACCTGGAACATGCTCGGCCGCGCCGCGATGTCGGTCCCCCTGCACCGGGAGAGCATCGACGGCACCGAGCTGCCCTTCGGGGTCCATCTGGGCGCCACGAGGCCGGGGGAGGAGGCACTGCTGCTGGCGCTCGCCGCCCAGCTGGAGGCCCACGACCCGTGGCCCCTGGTCACACCCCCGGCAGTCGCGTGAGCACCGCCGAGAGCACACCGGCCACGGTGCGCCTGGACGTATGGCTGTGGAGCGTGAGGCTGATGCCCACCCGCTCGGCGGCCACCACCGCCTGCCGCGGCGGACACGTGCGCCGCAACGGCGAGCCCACCAAGGCATCGCAGCGCATCGTCGTCGGCGACGAGCTGCGGATCCGCCGGTCCGGCCGGGAGCGGATCGTGGTGGTCACCCAGATCCTGACCAAGCGCGTCGGCGCCCCGGTCGCCCGTACGGCCTATGAGGACCACACCCCGGAACCGGCCCCGCAGCTGCTGGCCGCCCCGCCGCGACGGGACCGGGGCAGCGGGCGGCCGACCAAGCGCGAACGGCGCGCCCTGGACCGGCTGCGCGGCCGCGAACCTCGCTGAGACCGCTGCGGCTCGCGCATCGGGACGGGGCCGGCCGGGGATGATCAGGCAGCGCGCTGCAGCAGCTCGGCGCGATTGGTGGTGAGCCGGTGCAGCAGATACGCCTCGATCGTGACCACTTTCGGATGGGCGCCGTCGGCCAGCAGGCGCTGACGGACCGAGGCGAGGTCCGCGCTCTCGCGGATGAACCGCTTCATGATCGGGCGGGCACCCAGCTGAGCGGCCCAGCGCTTGCCCTCCCGGCGGCCCTTCCAGGTGGCGAGCATGTCGACCTCCTCATGGGTGAGCCATCCCTGATTGGCGTAGTCGCCCAGCCGCACCCGGGTCAGGCGCGACTCGTCGAAGACCAGCGCCACGATCAGGATCAGCCACAGCAGGGACAGGATCGCCTTGATCGCCAGCATCGCGACCAGCACCAGGAGGCTCTCGAACCCGGCGAACAGGTTCCAGGCCGCGTGCAGACCGATTCCCGGGATCAGGGCCGGGATGAAGGCGAGCAGCCCCAGCAGGGTGCCCCACTTGCGGGCCACGAGCGCCATCAGCACCCCGGTCATCGAGGTGTAGATGGCGTGGCCGAAGATGTTCAGCACCCCGCGGATGATCACCAGCACCACCATGCCGCCGACCCCGAAGCTCTCCAGCTGCCGAGAGTAGTAGATGATGTTCTCGGTGAACGCGAAGCCGCCGCCGATCAGTGCGCCGTAGATCAGGCCATCCAGCGGGCCGTTGAAGTAGCGCCGGGCCAGAAGCATCAGCAGGATCAGTCCCAGCCCCTTGGTGACCTCCTCCACCAGCGGTGCGCTGAGCACGGGCCCCACGAATCCCTGTGCGAAGTCGTCGTCGCCGGTGAGGGTGACGGCGACCAGGACGTTGAGGCTGTTGATCCAGTAGCTGGAGAAGGCCGCGATGGCCGCGCCCCAGAACACGGCGATGATCACCAGCGGCAGGGGCTGGGGGTCCCACCGGTCCGCCAGCACCATCACACCGGCGATGACCACCAGGGACATGAAGGCCAGGAACGCGGTGACCGGCCACCAGACCGGGCTGGAGCTGGCGGTCAGCACGAACTCCAGGAAGAAGTATCCCAGCACCACGATCATCGCGATGCCCAGCATCACCACGGCGAGCCAGACCAGGATCCCGCCCAGCGGGAGCCGGCTCGCCTCCTGCGCGACGTCCTGCACCCGGCGGGTCTGCGTGGACCAGGCCGACTGCGGCTGCGCCTGCTGGGGTCGGTGGATCGGGGCGGGGGCGTACCGGGCCGCGGTCAGTCCTGTGGCCGGTCGCACCGAGGTGTCGTAGGCACGGGGCCTGCCGTAGTCGATGTAGCGGGGCCGGGACTGGAAGGACGGCGCGCCGGGGGCCTGCGGGCAGGCGCCGGGACGCGGCCGAACAGTGGGCACGTGCTGTCCGGAGGGGGAAGGGTTCGGCGGCTGGGACATGGGGCCTCGATCTGGGCGAGCTGGGATACCGGAGGACGGGATGACAGGGCGACGGGCACGGTCGCGTGGGGGCGCAGAGGTCCGACGGTGGCCTGTCCCCGCCACAGCGTTGGACGTCCTGCGATGCTACAGGGCGATGGACCGACCTCCCCGCGCCCAGCAGCGACGAACCACAACCTTGAGCGGAATAGACTCAACCCGGACGCGTTGAACGACATATGAGGCGGCCGTCCCCGGCCCTCGCATCACCTCATCGACACCCGCACCCCAGGGAAGGAGCCCCGTGGAGTTCCAGTTCACCACCCGCTCAGAGGAGGCCGTGACCGCAGCCGCGGAGCGAGCGGCCGAGCTCGGCAACCACCAGATCAGCTCCATGCACCTGCTGTGGGTGCTGACCCAGCAGACCGACGGCATCGGCCGGGCCGCCCTCGAGGCCGCCGGCGCGGATCCCGAGGAGGTCGCCCGGCGTGCCGAGGAGGCCGTGCGCGCCCTGCCGCAGGTCTCGGGGCCCGGCGCAGCCGGGCACCCCACCTTCGTCGGCCCCGGCTTCGATGCCCTCGAGGCGGCCCGCCGGGAGGCCGACAGCCAGAACCGGACCTACCTGTCCACCGAGCACCTGATGATCGGCATCGCGCTCGGCAAGGACCCGGCGGCCAAGCTGCTCGCCGGCGTCGGGGCCGGACCCCGAGCACTCCGCGATGCCGTCACCAGACTCCACCCCGGGAAGGACCCTATGAACCAGACGGACACCCAGAACCCTGAGAGCACCTTCCAGAGCCTCGAGAAGTACGGCGTCGACCTCACCGAGCTGGCCCGCGAGGGCCGCCTGGACCCGGTGATCGGGCGCGACGCCGAGATCCGCCGCGTGGTCCAGGTGCTCTCGCGCCGCACCAAGAACAACCCC
>DWZH01000119.1 GCA_019118275.1 Candidatus Brachybacterium merdavium
GCGGCGCGGCTGCGGGCGGGAACCCCGCGGACGGTCCCCTCTCCCTGGCGGAGTTCCTGCGCTCGCGGATCTTCGCCGACCTCGACCTGACCACCCTCGCCCCGGACCCCGCCGGGGCCGAGGGCTATGCGACCTGGCTGCGCCACTACCGCACGGGCCTGCAGGTCGAGCGCCTGGCCGGGGAGGTCCTGGACTGACCAGCCTCCCCACCCGTCGCGCAGCGGGCCCGCCGGGCCCGCCCGTCGCGCGTGTCGAGCCCGTCGGGCCCGCCGAATCCGCCGGACCCGTCGAGCCCGTGTGGAGAAAATGGACTCCACAGGCCCGGAGCGGGCGTATACGTCGCACCGGCAGTCCTCAGTCCATTTTTCGCCCGCACCACCCACCAGAAGCCCCACACCACCCACCAGAAGCCCCGCACCACCCACCAGAAGCCGCGCGCGACCACCAGCCCCGCACCATCACGGGCCCCGCGTCTCACCTCACCCCTGCTACCCATACCCAAGGAGCGTCTCGATGACCATAGTCCTGAGCGATCTGCCCACCGCGGTCCAGGAGGCCGTCGCCACCACTCGCCAGCGGGTCGCGGACCTGCACGCCGAGCTGCCCCGCAACGAGCTGGTGGTGTGGACCGCCGGGAACGTCTCCGAGCGGGTCCCGATGCCCACCGAGCCGGCCGCCGACAGCCGCCAGCTGCCCGGCCTGTTCGTCATCAAGCCCTCCGGCGTCTCCTACGACGAGCTGACCGCCGAGACGATGGTGGTGTGCACGCTGGACGGCGCCAAGATCGACGACGGCACCCCGGACGCGCTGGCCCCCTCCTCGGACACCGCGGCCCATGCCTACGTGTACGCGAACATGCCCGAGGTGGGCGGGGTGGTGCACACCCACTCCACCTACGCCACCGCCTGGGCCGCGCGCGGCGAGGAGATCCCCTGCGTGCTGACGATGATGGCCGACGAGTTCGGCGGCCCCATACCCGTCGGCCCCTTCGCGGTGATCGGTGACGACTCGATCGGCCGCGGCATCGTCGAGACGCTCTCCAGCTCCCGCTCCAAGGCGGTTCTGATGCAGAACCACGGCCCGTTCACCATCGGCTCCGACGCCCGGGCCGCGGTGAAGGCCGCCGTGATGGTCGAGGAGGTCGCCCGCACCGTGCACATCTCCCAGCAGCTCGGCGAGACCCTGCCCATCGAGCAGCACTTCATCGACTCCCTCTACGACCGCTACCAGAACGTCTACGGTCAGGGCCGCTGACCTCGGGAGCCGGGCACTCCCCCGCCGCCGCGCGGTGCCGCATTAGCTCCGCCCCCGCACGGCGCCGGCATCCGCCCCGCCGCCGCGCGGTGTCGGCATCGGCTCCGTCGCCTCGACGCCCACGCCGGCCCCGCTCCGCTCGCTCCCCTTCCCCGTCGGCCCAACACGCCGACACCCACCGACCATCCATCCCCGACCGCTGACCACGAGGACATCCACCATGCGCAATCCCTTCGAATCCCGCGAGATCTGGTTCCTGACCGGAAGCCAGGGCCTGTACGGCCCCGAGACCCTGGACCAGGTCGCCGAGCAGTCCTGTACCATCGCGAGCACCCTGGACGCCGGCTCCGACATCCCCGTCAAGATCGTGTGGAAGCCGGTGCTGACCGACCGGGATGCGATCCGTGAGGTCGCCCTGGCCGCCAACGCCGACCCCGCCTGCGTGGGCGTGATCGCCTGGATGCACACCTTCTCCCCCGCCAAGATGTGGATCCAGGGCCTGGATGCGCTGCGCACCCCGCTGCTGCACCTGCACACGCAGGCCAATGTGGAGCTGCCCTGGGCCACGATCGACATGGATTTCATGAACCTGAACCAGGCCGCGCACGGCGACCGCGAGTTCGGCTACATCGCCACCCGCCTGGGCGTCGACCGCAAGACCGTGGTCGGTCACGCGAGCGACCGGGGCGTGCAGGCCAAGATCGGCCGCTGGGCCCGCGCCGCCACCGGCTGGGCCGAGATGCACTCGCTGAAGCTCGCCCGCTTCGGGGACAACATGCGAGGGGTCGCCGTCACCGAGGGCGACAAGACCGAGGCCGAGCTGCGCCTGGGCGTGTCCGTGAACACCTGGGGCGTCAACGACCTGGTCGAGGTGGTCGACGGCATCTCGGACGCGGCGGTCGACGAGCTGGTCGCCGAGTACGAGCAGACCTACGACGTGGTCCCGGAGCTGAGGAAGGGCGGGGACCGCCACGAGTCGCTGCGCTACGGCGCCCGCCAGGAGCTGGGACTGCGCTCCTTCCTCGATGAGGGCGGCTTCGGTGCGTTCACCACGAACTTCGAGGACCTGGGCGGGCTGCGCCAGCTGCCGGGACTGGCGGTCCAGCGGCTGATGGCCGACGGCTACGGCTTCGGCGCCGAGGGCGACTGGAAGACCGCGATCCTGGTGCGGGTGGCCGCGGTGATGGGCTACGGCCTGCCCGGCGGCGCCTCGCTGATGGAGGACTACACCTACGAGCTGACCCCGGGACAGGAGAAGATCCTGGGCGCCCACATGCTCGAGGTCTCCCCCTCGCTGACCACCTCCAAGCCCACCCTGGAGATCCATCCGCTGGGCATCGGAGACCGCGAGGACCCGGTGCGTCTGAAGTTCACGGCCGACGCGGGCCCCGCCGTCGTGGTGGCCATGAGCGACATGCGCGAGCGGTTCCGCCTGGTCGCCAACGTCGTCGAGGTGGTCGAGCCCGATCACGAGCTGCCGAAGCTCCCGGTGGCCTGCGCCGTCTGGGAGCCCGCCCCGGACTTCGCAACCTCGGCCGAGTGCTGGCTGACCGCCGGCGCCGCCCACCACACCGTGATGAGCAACGCCGTGGACCTGGAGACCTGGCAGGACCTCGCCCAGATCGGCGACCTCGAGCTGGCCGTCATCGACGAGGACACCACAGTGCGCTCCTTCGCCCAGGAGCTGCGCACCAACCAGGTCTACTACCGCCTGAACCAGGGCTTCTGACCCAGGCCCAGAGGCGCCCGGTGCCCGGTAGCGGCACCATCCGCACCGGGGCCGGCGCCATTTCCCGGCGCCGCCCGCACCGAGCTCTGCGAAGCTGTTGGTTACAGGCTCTGAAGCAACGACTTCGCAGAGCTCGGTAACCCGATCGATTCGATTTCGACCCCGATGAGGCACGTCGTATGTCCCACGGCACGACATCCGGCAGCGACCATACCCGCCCGGCCAGCACACCACCCGGCAGCAACCAGACCCGCCCGGCCAGCAGACCACCCGGCAGCGACCAGGCCCTACCATCCGGTGCCCAGCCCGGGCGCAGCTGGTCCGGCACGGTCGACTACGGTCCCGGCCCCCTGCACGCGCCCACCACGGTCGAGGCGCTGCAGGCCCTGGTGGCGCGCTCCCGGCGGATCCGGGCGCTGGGCACCCGCCACTCCTTCTCGACGATCGCGGCGAGCGATGCCGAGCTGGTCACGCTCGAGCACCTGCCCGCCACGATCGACTTCGACATCACGGCCCGCACGGTCCGGGTCTCGGCCGGGGTGCGGTACGGCGAACTGGCCCTCGCGGCCGCCGAGGCCGGGCTGGCGCTGTCGAACATGGGCTCCCTCCCCCACATCTCGGTGGGCGGGGCGAGCGCGACCGGCACACATGGCTCCGGGAATGCCCAGCGGTCGTTGGCCTCCTCGGTGCGGGCCATCGAACTGGTCACGGCCAGCGGTGACCTGGTCGAGCTGTCCCGCGAACAGGATCCCGAGAGCTTCGATGGGGCGGTGCTGGCGCTCGGGGCGCTCGGGGTGGTCACCCATCTGACACTGGATCTGGTGGCGGCCTTCGAGGTGCGGCAGAGCGTCCATCTGGCGTTCCCACCCGACCGCATGGAAGCCGCTGATCTCCTGGGGATGCTGGCGGGCGGGTACAGCGTGAGCCTGTTCCATCATTGGGACGGGCACATCGCCCAGGCCTGGGTCAAGCAGTCCGTCGGCCACGAGGAACCACTGCCAGAGCTCTGGTACGGGGGCCGACGAGCCGGCTCAGCCGTGCACCCCCTGCCCGGGATGCCAGCGGACTTCTGCACCGATCAGACCGGTGAGCCGGGACCTTCCCACGAGCGTCTGCCGCATTTCCGCATGGAGTTCACCCCGAGCAACGGCGAGGAGATCCAATCGGAGTACTTCGTGGCGCGCGAGCACGTGGCCGAAGCGCTCGCGGCGGTGATGCCGCTGGGCCAGCGGATCCGCCCGCTGCTGCACGCCTCGGAGGTGCGCACCGTCGCGGCCGACGATCTCTGGCTCTCCCCCGCCCATCAGCGCGACAGCGCCTGCATCCACTTCACCTGGAAGAAGCTGCCGGCCGAGGTCGAGAAGCTGCTGCCCGAGATCGAGGAGCGGCTGGCCCCCTTCGCCCCGCGGCCGCACTGGGGCAAGGTGTTCACGCTCGACCCGGAGACGGTGCGCGCGCAGTACCGGCGCCTGCCGGATTTCCTCTCGCTGCGCGACCGGCTGGATGCGGGCCGGAAGTTCGCCAATCCCTACACCGACCATCATCTCGGGACC
>DWZH01000120.1 GCA_019118275.1 Candidatus Brachybacterium merdavium
CGGCCGTGCCCCTCGAGGTCGGGCATCGGCATCACCGCATGGTCGGACTTCTCCGCCGGGATGGTCGCCAGGATCGGTGAATCGGTCAGCGGGTGGATGTCCTGAACATTTCGGACCTTGTCGTCCATCAGGCCGCGCAGCAGTGCGATGAGTGCTCCGGCCAGCGCCGCGGCCAGTGCGCCGAGGGCGACGTTGAGCGGTACGGCCGCGGAGACGTCCTCGGACAGCTGTCGAGCACCCGTCTCCAGCCCCAGCGATTCGATGGCCGGGTCCAGTACCAGGGGAGCGGTGACCAGATCCGTGTAGGTCTCGATCTGCTGGCTCACGTAATCTGCCGCCGCGGCCCGGTCCATGACGGAGGCGCCCGTGCCTGTCCGGACGAAGATGCCGGCCGAGGCTTCGTATTCGGGACGCTGGAGGGAGGCGGCCGCGACGATGGCACCCAGCACGATCAACGCAGTGATCAGGGCGGCTCGCGACCGCTCACGGACGATCGTGACGTAGCGCAGTGTGGTCGCCATGTAATCCCCGCTCCCGAGGTCTGGTGGATCGGCAAGGGCACCCTGATCCGGCAAATACCCGAAAACGGGCATACTGGTCCTCAATAATGTACCTCACTCTGCGGGGCGTGCGGCAGTTGTGCTCGAATCTGCACAAGCGGATGTCAAGGCGCACGCGGTGTGCTTGCGCCCTTCGAGCCTCGAGGGGCTCCCGGGCTGATCAACGTGTTCCGGGATGATATGTACCTGGTGGGGCCAGCTACCCGGCGGCGTCGCGTGCTTGGCGTGCAGCGGCTACCCAGGTGCTCGGCACCGAGGTGTTCGGGTGGCCGGTACCCCACCAGTCGTGCCTTTCGGTGTAAGCCCATACGTAGCGGTCGGTGGTGTGGAGGGCATTGGTCAAGGTGGTCCCCCACACTTCGTGGTCCATGGCGGGAGCACTTGGAGACGCGTCGTACACGCCGAAAGCGGCCGATGTGCTGCCTGGCCAGTGGGGTCTCAGGTCTTTGGGTATGAGGCTTCCCGGCGTGAGGGACCCATACTTCTGCCAGGATCTCAGGGCTTCGAAATTCTGGATGGTCCGGGCAGAGTAGACTTGGCCGCCATCGATGTACTGCGCATTTTTGCCGACGGTGGCCGAAGCCATGCCGGCTGCGAAATCGCCACGAAGTACGTTGGCTCGGGCGATGTCATTGAACTCCATGCCTTTTTTGTTGAAGTGATCAGCTGTCTCAGGTGCGCTGATGTACGGGCCGCGAGCGATGAGGATCCTGGCATCCGGCCAGCTAGAGAGGATCGCGTTCATCACGTTATGGCCGCGATGGAACGCCTGGGTGCGACACTGGTCGATAGTTCTTTCGCCAGAGCAGTTGGCGTCCTCGTCCAAGGCGTTACCGAAGTATTCTTCATTGTCGAAAAATATGCCTTCCAGGTCGGTTGCACTCGCCGCCTTTGCCATATTGCTATAATTGTCAAGAGGTGTTGACCAGTTGTCGAATATATCGCCAGCCGGCGTCGAGTAGACGATCAAGAAATTGTGTTTCAAGCTTTTTAAGTCGGCGTTTTTGAGGGGGGCCAGGGCATTTCTGAACACTTCATGCCCGACGGGCTCCTGTCTCTGCACGGCAGAGCTGAGTCCGTCATCCATCCGCATCACGACGCCGTCGAACGGCATCCGTTCCATGCTTTTCGCATTGCTGGTGACGAAGGAGACGTCTGGAATGTCCCAGCCGTGTTTGATGAGGAGCGGGCCGCTGTCAGGGGCGGCGGAGGCGGAGGGGCTCTGAACGGGATCATCAACCGTCGATTCGGGCGTGACCTGGAATAGTTCCGTCCCTGCCAGCACGCATGCTGTGGCAAGCGCGATGACGACGGCCAGCTGCCGGATGAGCATCTTGCGTCTGGGTGGGTATTCGTGCGCGTTGTGGGGAGCTGAGCTGTTCATGATCTTCTATCGAAAGCGGTGACCTGCTCCAAAGCGTCTCCGATAGGAGGGAGCAGCTCGACTGCAGCGTCGTCTGCGGTGGGATTGGCCAGTTGGCCGACTAGGGCACCCAAGGTCTCGGGTGTGGTCGCTTCATGGGTGGGTCTCATGGACTGCCTCTACGGGATGCTCGTGCCGGTGGCGTCGCGGTTCACGACTGGCGAGATGGGGGTGACAGGGGTGGGAAGCGTCAAGGTCGAGGGGGTCGGATGTCGAGGGCAATGTCTTCGGCGCTGCCCCCTTGAAGGATGAGAGCGTCGCTTGACTCAGCAGGTGTGTCGCCACCGTGGCTCCGAGGAGAACCCAGAAGAGTCGCGAATAGTTCAAGGACAGGCCGAGCGATCCCACGAGCAGCACCAGCAGTGCATTGCTGCTTATCGCCCATGCGGCCCGGTGCGAGATTTCGAGCGGGCGCAGGAAGGTGTGCCGTGCGAGCCATACGAAAAACACGATGGCGAGGATCAGGCCCCACTCCGCCGACACTTGGAGATACGTATTGTGTGCGAGCATCGGGATGCCTGTGACCTCGTTGGCCACGGTGAGATACGTCCCGACTCCGACGCCGAGTGCGGGGGAGAGTGCGATGACGGCCAGGGCTACGTCCCATGCGTCGCCGCGTTCCGAGCCGCTGGCACCGACGGCCGAATCGAAGTCGGTGATGAGCGGAACCAGGCGGTTCAGCGCCGGGGTCCGGGAGGCGAACTCTGCCAGGGCGGCCCCAGCACCGGTTCCCGGTAGAAGTAACAGGCCGATGGCCATGGCGGAGAGCGCGGCGATCGAGGCCATGACTCTGCTGGGGCGGGCCGCGCCCTTTTGGGCCCTCCGGAGGCCTAGAAGGCGCCATGTCGCCAACAAGGCCAGCGCGAGGGCCCCCGTCTTCGACGCCGAGAGCAACACTCCTCCGATGAGGATCGCCGAAGCTACAACGCGGAGGTGAGGGCGGATCCCGGGGTCAAACCACAGTGCGGCCAAGGCCGCCACGGTCATCACGGCGAAGTAATTGGGGTCATTGGTGAACCCCTGGAAGCGGAAGCCGCCGTAGAAGAGGTCGCCGACGGTCATGAGCGTAGGGAGGGCGATCGATGCGACCGCGATGGAGCTCACGGCCACGGAGCCCGTGATGTAGGCGCGGAGCACAAGTCGGGTACGGCCGGCGCGAACGATCTGGATGCCGAGCAGAAGGCACAGGAAAGTTGCTGCGAGCTTGGTGTAGTCGCTGGCGATTGTGGTGATCGGGAGCTCCGTGTTCGTCCATCGAGGGGAGACGAACAAGGCGACGACGAGTTGGTGGATTGACAGCAGGAGGAAGAAGAGCAGGGGGGCTGGCGGGATCAACAGTCGACGTGAGGCGAGGAGCGTCAGAGTGAGCAGGATCGCGACCGGGTCAGCGAGGGAAAGATTGAACCCGAGGATCACGCTGGAGTGGTTGAGTGCCACCCCGAAGGCGATGAGCATCGCAGTGAGCAGGATGTCGTAAGGGGTGCGTGCCGCAACGTGGGCTCCGCTCGGGTCGTGAGGTCCCCCGCCGGGCGATGTCGCGTTCGGGCGCAGGCTCCGCGACTGCTGAGTGGTGCTCATTCGGACCTCCGAGGATCGAGCCGGACCTACGAGGCAAGTGCCCGGGAAGGCATCCTGAAGTCGGGCATAGGAGGCATATCGTACTCAGGCGGCCGAGACCCGGCGGACCTGAATGCCCCTTTTGGGCGATTTATGGCTATCCTAGGGGTCCGGGTGCTTCCCAGGGGGGAACGCCATGGAGCCGGAGCAGGCAGCCGTCCCGACCATGAATCGAGTTGACGTGGAGCTTCACCAGTACCTGAGCAGCATCCGTGAGCGCTGGCTGTCAGGCCTGCTCGTCGCCGTCCTCGTGCTCGTTGTGGTCATGGGGATCACAGCGCTGCAGACCCCCCGATTCGAGGCGACCAATCGGATCTTCGTGCAGGCCCGCGCGGGGGATGGAGTGGTCGACCTGAACGGCGGGGTCAGTTTCGCGAGCCAGCAGATCTCCAGCTACGCCGATCTGGCGACGACCCCATATGTCCTGGATCCGGTGATCGAGGAGCTGGGGCTCGCGGTGACCCCGGTGCGGCTGGCGGAGGACATCACCGTCACGGTCCCGGCGGAGACGCTGATCCTCGAGATCACTGCCAGCTCGGAAGATCCAGATGAGGCCGCTGCCATCGCCAACTCGACGGCGGAGAACCTGGAGGATCGAGTGGCGACGCTCGCCTCCGAGGGGGTGCGCGCGAGCATTGAGCTCCGCGTGGTCTCCCCAGCGCTCGCTCCAGACTCACCGGCCTCTCCGAATGTCGCGCGCAATGCCTCCCTCGGGGCAGTGTTGGCGTTGTTGGCAGGCGTCGGCACTTCTCTCGGCCGCTCCCTGCTCAGTACCCGAGTCAGGGGCGTCGATGGTGTTCCGAGCGGCCCCGGACGCACGGTGATTGCCACGATTCCGACCATCCGGGGGCGAGGGACGCGGCGAGGGTTCTGGTCGAATCTCCGCGTAGCGCCGCAGCGGAGTCTTATCGGGAACTCCGTACGAATCTGCAGTTCATGAAGTTCGTCGACGACAAGCGCAGCGTTCTTCTGACGTCCTCACTTCAGGGAGAAGGGAAGTCGACCTGCTCGGTGAACCTTGCCTACGCGATGTCGAGCTCGGGTTCGCGAGTCCTCCTCATCGATGCTGACCTCCGGTGCCCGTCATTGCACACCATTCTCGGGCTTGAGGGCAGCGCAGGGCTCAGCACCGTCCTGATCGGGCAGGCAGAGTTGCGGGATGTCGTGCAACCGGTGGGAATGGAAAGGCTCGACGTGCTCACCAGTGGGACGGTCCCGTCAAATCCGAATGAGCTTCTCGGCAGCTCAGCCATGGAGGAACTGCTCGAGGAGGCGACGATGCGATATGACATCGTGATCATCGATGCGGCGCCGATGCTCCCGGTGACCGATGCCGCCGTCCTCTCGCAGTTCGTCGGTGGTGTGGTGGTCGTAGCCGAGAGCGAGCGGGTTCGCAGGGCGGAGATCGATCGATCGATGGGGAAACTGGAAGCGGTCGGTGCAAAGGTGGTCGGGGTCGTTCTCAACCGGGTTCGCGGCTCCGCGAGCGCCCAGGATGCCTACGGGGATGCGTATTTGAGTGCAGAGCGCGACAGCGCCGTGCCGCCCGCCGCGGATGTGGAGCCGGTTCTCTCGGGGTCGGCGGGAGCGAACGGACCTGCCCAGGGTGATCTCCCGCAGCGTGTTCTCGTCAGGACACCGGCTCCCGGGAGTCGTGATGGCCTGGAAGGAACGATGGCGAGGCCTCGAGGGGGAGCAGTGGAGTGAAGGCGGCCGACATCCTCGTGGTGTGCACAGCGAACATCTGCCGCTCTCCAGTCGGTGCTGCAATGCTGCAGAACGCTGTAGCGGGATCAGGAATCCTGGTCGGAAGCACTGGCACCCACGCTGTTACCGGCCGCAGGCCCGTGCCTGAGGCGGTGGAATACGTGCATCGGCGAACCGGGGTGGTGCTTCAGGGCGAAGGAACTCAGCTCACGCGTCGTCGCGCGGAGGCCGCCGGGTTGATCCTCACCATGTCGGAAGCCCAGCGCACCTTCGTCGCACAGTGCGCTCCGTCGTCGCTCCGCCGAGTGTTCACGCTCCGCCAGTTCGTTCGAATCGTGCCCTGGCTCCCTGAGGGGGCCACATTTCCTTCTGTGGTCGCGATCGCGGAAGCTGCGGCGCGGTGTCGTGCGCTCATCGGTCCTGACATGGTGATTGGCGACGATATTGAGGACCCCTACGGGGCTGCGCCTGAGGTCTACCAGCGGAGCTTCAGCATCATCGAAGATGCCGTGTCGCTGACGGCGGCAGTGCTGCTCTCCCGCGTTCGTCCCCGATCCGAGCAGTAGCGCCACACCCGGGACGGTGTGATGACCACCGTCTCGTCGAGCGTGATGGGCGCACCGCCCTGGACAGCTCGGTGCACGTCTCGGCCGACCAGAGTCAGTGCTAGGAACTATTCGCCTCCCTCTGCTTCGAGATCTCGGAGACGGGCCGCAGCGAAGTGCAGGCCCAGTTGGATGAGGTGCTCGACGAGTGCGCCACCTCCACCTACTCCGACCCCGGGGACAGCCCCATCGGCACCAGGAGCTACGAGGTCGTCGGGGGCAGCGGCTCTTGGTCCATCGACGCCTACCCGGCCGTGACCGTGGAAGGAGGATGGGAGGACCGGGTGTTCAGCACTCACTCCGCCCAGGTCACCGGCAACGCTACCAGTCCTCTCAGCGCGAGACGTGGCTGGACGACGAGCCCGTGGAGGAGAGCGCGGAGGCGACGATCCGGGGTCAGCTGGGACTCAGTGCTCACCGAGGACGGGCAGGCCGAGATCGAGCTCGCCACCTGAAGACCGGGCCGGCCGCGCTCCTGCCTCAGGCCCCGATCCGCATCCACGCGTCCCCGCGCACCCGCCACCCCAGCGTGATCGCGCGGGCGATCATGAAGATCAGGGTGCAGGCGAT
>DWZH01000121.1 GCA_019118275.1 Candidatus Brachybacterium merdavium
CGGCTCCGGGCACCCGCCGGGCGGCCCGCGGCTGCCGGACTTCCAGGGCGATTCCGGGGCAGGCCGTGACCCCCGCGGCGGGTCGGCGAGGGCGGGAGGCCCTGGTCCGGGAGGCGGTCCGGGCGATCCACGCGGCCCATCGGGCGGCCCCCCTGGCGCGGGACGAGGCAGCGGCCCCGGCGGCGACCCGCCCCGCAACATCGCGACCATGCTGGTGGTCGGCGGCCTGAGTGCTGCCGCGGTGCTGCTGGTGGTGGTGGCACTGGTGCTGACCCTGACCGTCTTCCGGCCCTCCGAGGATCCTCTGGCCGGCTCCGAGCACACCCCGCAGTCCGAAGCGCCCGAGCGGGAGCCCGCCGGCGGCGAGTACGTGCCCGATGGCGAGGAGGAGTCCTCGGAGCCGGACCCGGAGGTCACCCATATCGAGGCCCCGACCGCTCCGTGTGAGTTCCTGCCCCAGGAGTCGACCTCCCCGCAGTCGCCCGGGACCCGCAGCAGCGGGGACATGAGCTTCACGATCCCCGAGGGCTGGTCGACGGACATCGACTGGGGCGGCACGCTCCCCCACGCCACCGACGTCGCCTCCGCCGAGAAGCACATCGAGCAGAACTACTACTCCGTCGCGCAGATCGGGCAGGTCGACTGGTCCGGCGCCGACGGCGGGTACCCGGGCGCGGAGGACGCCGCCGCAGCGTACGTGCAGTGCCATCTCACGCGCGCGGACGGCGTCCAGGCCTATGGGGAGAACCCGGAGGTCACCAGCTACGTCTCGGAGGCGGTCGAGGTCGATGGCCAGGACGGCTGGATGGTGCGCGGGGTCGTCGAGGTCGCCGAGGACGGGCAGATCGCCACCTACACCGCGGTCGAGATCGTCGCCGTGGTGGTCGAGACCCCGTCGGGCCCGGCGGTCTTCAAGGTGGCCACCTCGGCCGACGATCCGGCGATGAACGCCGATCTGGAGTCGATGGTCGACTCCCTGTCCGTCGCCTGAGCCCTGTCCGTCGCCTGAGCACCCCGCGGTCCGGTGACGCCCGGCCGAGTCGGCCGGCCACCCAGCAGGTCCGGGCCCGCCCTCACCACACGATCCCGGCCCACGCGAGCCCGCACAGACTTTTCGTCGTCCGCTGTCGATTCCGGGTTCGCCCGTTCGTCATAGTGGTGTCCGGGCCGCACGGCTCGGTCATCACATCCGATGAAGGAGACGTCATGAAGTACGTGCTGCTGTTGATGGGGAATCTGACCGATGACCGCTGCGGCGAGAGCGAGGAGGGCCCGGGCGTCGAGGAGTTCATGGCCTTCGACGCGGAGCTGGAGCGGGCCGGGGTGCTCGCCGGCGGCTTCGGCCTCACCGACCCCGAAGAGGGCACCAGCCTGTCCAAGGCCACCCGCGAGGCGGAGCCGGTGATCACCGCCGGGCCGTACGCGGAGAGCCGCGAGTTCGTCGGCGGCACCGTCGTGATCGACGTCGGCTCCCTCGACGAGGCCCTGGCCTGGGCCGCGAAGTGCCCGGGCGCGATCGGCGGTCGCGTCGAGATCCGCCCGATGCTGGACGTCTGAGCGCCATGGTTCCTGACGCGGCGCCCTGGGGCGTTCCCACCGGTGACGTGCTGGCGCGGGTCCACCGGGAGGAGCACTCGCGACTGCTGGCCACCCTGGTGCGCCGCTTCGGGGACCTGGAACTGGCCGAGGACGCCGCCCAGGAGGCGATGGAGGCGGCGCTGCGCACCTGGCCGGAGCGCGGTGTCCCGCAGCAGCCGCTGGCCTGGCTGATCACCACCGCCCGCCGCAGTGCCCTGGACCGGGTGCGACGCGACGCCATCTACGCACGGCGGCTCGCGGAGCTGCATCTGGACGAACGGCACCAGCCCGAGGATCCGCAGGACCCGCGGTCACCGGCCGACGCCGGGATGCTCGCGCAGGGCGACCTGCCCGATGACCGCCTGGCGATGCTGATGGGCTGCTGCCATCCGGCGCTCGCCCCCGCCGACCGGATCGCACTGATGCTGCGCTTCGTCGGCTCGCTGTCCACCGCCGAGGTGGCGGCCGCCCTGCTGGTGCCGGTGCCGACCATGGCGGCCCGGATCACGCGCGCCAAGAAGAGGATCGCCACCAACCGGATCCCGCTGACGGTGCCTGAGGACCCGCACGAGCGCGAGCACCGCCTGCCCCTGGTGCTGACCGCGATCTCCCTGGTGTTCACGGAGGGGTATGCGGCCACCAGCGGGGATGCACCGATCCGACGGGAGCTGACCGGGGAGGCGATCCGCCTCGCGCGGATCACCCGGCAGCTGCTGCCGGCGACCGCGGAACCGCAGGGGCTGCTGGCGCTGCTGCTGCTGACCGAGGCCCGCTCCCCCGCCCGCGAGGATGCCGACGGCGTCCCGATCGCGCTCGAGGACCAGGACCGCAGCCGATGGGATCCGGACCTGATCACCGAAGGCCTGGCCCTGGTGGAGGAGGCCGCCGGCCGCGAGGACGCCGGGCGTTTCACCGTCCAGGCGGCGATCGCGGCGCTGCACTCCCAGGCGCCCCGCTTCGAGGACACCGACTGGGCGCAGATCGTCTCGCTGTACTCGATGCTGCTGATGCACGGCGAGGACCCGGTGGTGCGGATGAACCGCGCCATCGCCATCGGCCGACGGGACGGCCCCGAGAGCGGTCTGACCCTGCTCGAGGAGCTGTCCGGTGAGCCGGGCCTGGCCGGTCACCACCCCTACTACGTGGCCCTCGCGCTGTTCCTGACGGAGATCGGGGACCGGACCGCCGCCGAGCGTGCCTGGGATCGCGCCCTGGAGCTCGCGGGCAACACCGCCGAGCGCCGCTTCATCGAGCGGCGCCGGGCGGGATGACCAGCCAGGCGGCTGCTGCCCCGGACGGAGCGATCAGTCCGGCCGGCCCCGCCCCGCCCGCCTCTCCGCCTCGTGAACACGCCGGTGTCACGGCGTGGGGCATCGTGAACACGCCGGTGTCACGTCGCAGAACATCGTGAACACGCCAGTTGGGCGCCGAAAACTTCCAGAATCCGGAAGTTTTCGGCGCCCAACTCGTCTTTGGACCCGCTTCTGGGACCGTTCACGCCCGCATTCTCGCCTGAGCTGGCGCTCCTGGATGCAACCGGGCGAGGCGGTCAACCGGGCGGGATGTTCAGCCGGGCGAGGTGCTCAGTCGTGCGAGGCGGTCAACCGGGCGGGTCGATCAGTCGTTCTTCTTGCTACGGCTCTGGTTGAGCAGGAGCGCGCCGGCGATGGCGAGCATCCAGGTGTCCTTGGCGATTGCGGTGCCCTCCTGCGTGGGACGCACGCCGTCGGACTGGGTCATGCCGGGAGTGCGCAGGTACATCGAGACCATGGAGCCGGAGAAGCCGGCCAGCGCCAGGCCTGCCAGACGGGTGGGCACGAAGGGCAGCAGCAGGGCGGCCCCGACGGCGATCTCGCCGTAGCTGAGGAACTTCGCGAACTGCTCGGGGGAGAGCTTGCCCAGCGGCGGCACCCCCTGGACGGCCATGCCCTGCATCGACTCGGCGGTCTCGGCGTCCATCCCGAGCTTGCCGATGCCGGAGTTGAGGATGAAGGCACCGGGGACAGCGCGCAGGATCGTGTTGGTCAGGCTCATGGGAGCTCCTCCTAGGAAACAACAGCTTTCAACTAAATCCTACGGGATGGGCATGCGGGATGGGGCCCGCGGGATGGGACTTCACGGGATCGGGCCTGCGGGGCGGGGCGCGTGTGATGCGTCGCGGGGCCTGAACGTTACGCCGCGGACCCGGCACGGGCAACGGCGGGACGAGCGCCGGGTGCTCGGCGCGGGCGCCACAGGTACTGACCTGCCACGTCCTGGCGACCGACTGGTCCTGGCAGACCCTGCCGATCGGCCATGGTCGCATCGCGGCGAGCTGCTTCGGCGGGATCGACCTCGAGGCCGTCACGCCCGGGCGATGATCTCTCCGTGGAGCAGGGCGAACCAGCCGTCGGGGTGGGCGGCCCATTCGTGCCAGGCGGCAGAGATCCTCTCCAGCTCAGCGGCATCGGCCCAGCCCTCGGCCCGGAGCTGATCGGCCAGGGGCGGGGCGAGGATCCGCTTCGCCCAGGCTGCGCCCCAGGTCGAGCGCTGCTCCGGCGTGGCATGCAGCGTGGTCGATGCACTGGGGGTCACCTCGGTGAAGCCGGCCTGATGTGCCCAGGCCAGCAGCCGCCGCCCCGCGTCGGGAGTGCCCCCGTTGGCGCGGGCCGCCCGCAGGTACAGCTGCCTCCACCGGGTCAGGCCCGCGCTGTCGGGATACCAGCGGAACCCCTCGTAGTCGCTTTCGCGGATCGAGGCGATACCCCCTGGCCGCAGCACCCGGCGGGCCTCGCCGAGCACCCCTGCCGGATTGGTGACGTGCTGGAGCACCTGGTGGACGTGGACCACGTCGAACTCTGCGGAAGCGAAGGGCAGGTCGTGCGCGTCCCCGACCACGATGCGCACCTGGGGCAGGTCCTGGCGTCGGAGCTCGGCGCGGGTGATGGCGGCGGCCTGCTCGGAGACCTCGAGGGCGGTGAGGTGCTCAGGGCCGACCAGGCGGGCCAGATCCGCCGTGATGGTGCCGGCGCCGCTGCCCACGTCCAGCAGCCGCATCCCGGCGCGCAGGCGGGGAAGCAGGTGCGCGGCGGAGTTCTCGGCGGTGCGGTGGCGGTGGCTGCCCAGCACGGCGTCGCTGTATCCGTGGGTGTACGCGGGATCCGGCATGCATGCACGGTACGGGGATCCGCCCCGACCCGTGCCATCGGTCCACCATCGTCGGCTCCGACCGGGCCCGGGCACCGGTCCCGAGAGCGGACCGCGGACCGGGGCCGAGCGCTCCTGGCACACCTGCCCGCCCGACGAGGAACGTTCAGACGTCGGTGCGCCCGGGGGTCGCGTGGCGTTCCCGGAGGCGTTGCCGGTCCTGCTTCCGCAGCCGTGCACGTCGCGCGGCCATCCGACGGTCGAAGAGAGCCGAGGCGATCACGAAGCCGATGCCCACGGCCACCCCGATAGCGGTCTCGAGCACCCGGGCCTGCAGCATCGCCCCGACCGGCTGGGGGTGCGCCAGCTGCACCATCAGCAGTGCCAGCGGGGTGATGAACAGCAGCGCCAACGCGTAGTTCCGCAGCACGTACATCTCCGCCAGGAACTGCAGGATCACCACCCACACCACCAGCTGCCACGCCTCGGCCGGGAAGGACAGCAGGAAGCCGGTGGTGATGATCCCCAAGGTGCTGCCGACCACGCGGTGCAGGCCCCGCTCGACCTGTGCGGGGCGCCCCGGAGCGGACAACGGCACCACCGCGGCGATCTGCGCCCAGTACGGGAAGGGCAGCCCGGACGCCAGCCCCAGGGCGCCCGCCACCAGTGCCGCACCGGCGTAGCGGCCGAACTCAGCAGCCATCTGACCGCGGGTGAGGGTCCGTTGCCCGGGGGCGAAGCCGGCGGCGGGGTGTCGCTCCCCGGCCCAGTGGCCGAGCAGCCCCAGCAGCACGCAGCCGGTGGCCGACAGCCCCGCCACCAGGGCCGCGACCCAGACCGGGGCGGCGGGGGGAGCAGCGGCCACGGCCGCGACGGCGAACAGCGGGAACACGGCCCCGCCAGGTCTGATGCCGCGCGCGGTCACCAGAGTGGCGGCGCCGCCCGCGACCAGCGCAGCGATCACCAGGGACACCCACGATGCGGCCGGATCGGGGATCGACGCCCCCAGCTCGGCGAGAGCCGCACCGAGGGTGACGCAGAGGGTCAGCAGCGTCCCGATCAGCGCCTGGCGACGCAACCGCACCCTGGTCGGCTCATAGCGCGAGTAGATGCCGGTGAAGGCCCCGAACCCGGCATACATCGCCCAGGAGATTCTGTCGGTGACCAGCAGGACGGTCAGCGGGATCGCCAAGCCCAGGGCGATGCGGAACGCAGGGATGTGATCCACGCGGCCCGGCGCCAGGGAGACGAACCGCTGCAGCTGTCCCCGCACGGACGACGGATCAGGCACGCGGCTCCCTCCCGATGCAGTTCTGCTGGCGCATCGCCGGCCTCCGGCGCCGCTCGTCCGGGGACGGGGCGTGCACGCCGGACGCCAGGGCACAAGCGCGCCGCCGGCCAGGTTATGCCTCGCCGACCTGTCGGGCAACAGCCGGTGCGCGCAGGCCACGTGGGAGACTGCACCTCATCATGATGTCCGCCGCCTCTCGCGCGTGAGCGCGCAGGCCCGCCCTCCGGAGCTTCCATGACCGACTCCCCCGTCGACGCCTCGGGCGTCCCCCCCGCCGGCGCCCCCGGCGTCATCGAGACCGCCGGTATCGAGATCATCACCGAGTCCGAGCGCACCGCGAAGCCCCGCGACCTGATCTGGCCCTGGTTCGCGGCCAACGTCTCCGTGTTCGGGATGAGCTACGGCTCCTACCTGCTGGGCTTCGGCATCAGCTTCGTGCAGGCCACCGTGGTGGCGATCATCGGCATCATCCTCAGCTTCATGCTGTGCGGGCTGGTGGCGATCGCCGGCAAGCGCGGCAGCGCCCCCACCATGGTGCTGTCACGCGCCGCCTTCGGGGTCCACGGCCAGAAGGTGCCGGGCGTGATCTCCTGGCTGACCTCGATCGGCTGGGAGACGGTGCTGGCGATCTCGGCAGTGCTGGCCACCGCCACTGTCTTCGACGTGCTCGGGGTGGCCTCCGGGCAGGCGGTCACCGTGATCGCAGCGATCCTGATCGCCGCGCTGATCGTGGTCGCGAGCGTGCTGGGCTATCACACCATCATGAGGCTGCAGTCGATCCTGACCTGGGCGACCGGCGCCATGACCATCCTGTTCATGATCCTTACCATCCCCCACATCGAGTGGGCGGCGGTGGCCTCGGCGCCCCACGGCCCACCGCAGGCGATGATCGGGGCCCTGGTGATGGTGATGACCGGCTTCGGACTGGGCTGGATCAACATCGCCGCCGACTGGTCGCGCTACCAGAAGCGCTCGGCCTCCGACGGCTCCATCATCCTGTGGAACACCCTGGGCGGCGCCGCGGCCCCGATGGTGCTGGTGATCTTCGGGCTGCTGCTGGCCGGCTCCGACGCGGACCTGAACTCCGCCATCGAGGCCGATCCGATCGGCGCCCTGATCACGATCCTGCCGCTGTGGGCCCTGATCCCCTTCTGGATCGTGGCGGTGCTGACGCTGGTCTCCGGCGCGGTGCTGGGCATTTACTCCTCGGGGTTGACGCTGATCAGCCTGGGCATCCGCATCCCGCGCCCCGCGGCCGCTGCGGTCGACGGCCTGATCCTGACCGCCGGCACCATCTGGGTGGCCTTCTTCGCGACCTCCTTCATCGGCCCCTTCCAGAGCTTCCTGATCACCCTCGGCGTCCCCATCGCCGCGTGGGCCGGGATCCTGATCGCCGACGTGCTCTCGCGTCGCGCCGTCTACGACGAGCAGGCCCTGTTCGACCCCCGGGGCCGCTACGGCGCCTTCGACTGGACCTCGATCATCACCATGGTGCTCGCCTCGATCCTGGGCTGGGGTCTGGTGGTGAACTCCCACACCGAGGCCGCCCCCTGGAACAACTGGCAGGGCTATCTGCTCGAGCCACTGGGCCTGGGCACCTTCGTCGATGATCCCGCCGGCTCCTACTGGGAGGGCAACTGGGCCTACGCCAACGTCGGGGTGCTGCTGGCCCTGGTGCTCGGCTTCGCGATCACCTGGTTCGCCCGCCGCGGGACGATCCGCCGCCAGGAGCAGGACGCGGCCAGGTGACTGTGTGGTGACACGGCCCCGGTCCTGCCCGCCGGGGCCACCGAGCCCGCCGGCACCGGGCCGTAAGGTGCCGTCATGACCTCCACCTCGGATGATCGGCCCTGGCTCCTCGTCGTCGACCCGCAGCGGATCTTCGCCGATCCCGCCTCGGACTGGGCCTCCTCCTTCTTCCCCGCGGCCATGACGCAGATCCGGCGGCTGGCCACCCACGTCGGCCCCGAACGCACCCTGGTCACGCGCTGGCTTCCCACGGCGGACCGTTCCACCGCCTGGGGCGACTACTTCCGGGCCTGGCCCTTCGCCGACGTCCCGGCGAGCCACCCGCTGTACGAGCTGGTCGATGAAGCGCGCGAGCTGTCGGCGCACCCCACGATCGACGAACCGACCTTCGGGAAATGGGGCCCGCAGCTGGCCGAGATCGTCGGCCCCCACCCTCACCTGCTGCTCACCGGCGTCTCGACCGACTGCTGCGTCATCACGACGGCCCTGGCCGCGGCCGACGCGGGCGCACGGCTCAGCGTGGTCCAGGATGCCTGCGCCGCCTCGACGGCCGCCGATGGGGCGGCGGCGATGCAAATCATGGGGCTGTTCCCACCGCAGATCGACGTGACCTCGAGCGCTGAGGTGCTCCGTGCCGGGTCCGGGAGGGAGGAGCCCCGAAGCACGAGGTGAAGGCCGTCGACCGCATGCGCTCCCGTCAGCAGCGGCCGCACGCCGTGATCCCCGGAGCGCGTAGGGACCGGGCGGGCCAGGTAGGGACCAGGCAGGCCAGGTGGGGGACCAGGAAGGCCAGGGCGCCCAGGCAGGCCAGGGGGGGACCGGGCGGGCCAGGTGGTGAGGGACGTCCAGGACGACTCGTCGCTCAGGGGCTGAGCGCGCCGCTGACCACGAAGAAGCGTGCCAGGCCGATCAGCCATAGGAACGTGAGCGCGATGACCGTCAGGTTCTTCACCGCGAGCACGATCGCGGTCGCCAGAGCCCGGGACTCCTCGGCCACCAGCGAAGCCACCGCCCAGGTGGGCACGAGGTCGAAGACGGCGAACGCGAGAGCGAGGAGGACGAACTGGAGCAGGAACACCCCGACCCGGCCCTCGAGACCCGCCTCGAATCCGCGCCACCCCTCGCGGAGGGAGGTCATCGGCGGATTGAGCTCGCGCAGCATGAGCACGAGAGCGGCCACGATGAGCCCCAGTCGCGCCGCCGCGGTGAGGACCTCGCCGGCTCTGCCCGCGAAGGGCCCCATCGGAATCAGACCGGAGACCGTGCCAAATCGCTGCAGGGCGGGGACGAGGGACAGGCCCAGGACGAGCACGAGATGCCGCCCGTAGAAGGACAGGGCCCATAGCAGCGCCTCGAGGGAGATGTGTGTATACATCGTTCTCTCCGGACAACTGTCCAACAGCGTGAACTATACGGAGCGGTGGAACGAAAGTACAGTCATCTCATGCACAGCACATCGGGTGATCGACTCGGGCAGGATCTCAGCACGGCCGTCGTGCTGCTGCACGAGGAGCTGGGACGCGCTGCCGGCCTGACGGCCGCCGACTACAAAGCGCTGGGGTTCGTGCGTCGGGAGGGACCACTGCCGCTCGGAGAGTTCGCAAACCGCCTCGGTGTCGTGCCCAGTGCCGCGACGGCCATCGCCGACCGGCTCGAGCGTGCCGGCCACGTCGAGCGTTGCCCGGACCCGGCGGATCGCCGGCGGGTGCACCTTCGCGCCGTCTCCTCACCCGCCCCGGAGCACTCGCTCGAGGCGCAGGTCTTCGGCCGTATCGACCGCGGCACGGCCGAGTTCCTGGAGACCCTCTCCCCGGCGCAGCAGAGCGCCGTCCTGGCATACATCCGGCTGACCACACAGCTGCTGACCGAGGCCCGCCAGGAGCTCCTGGCGCGGCCGGACCGCTGAGCCCGACGGAAGACCGCAGGCGTGCCGAGACCCCGTCCGAGAATGGGGTTGCCCCTCGGATCCCGCGCCCTTACCGTCCTTCGCATGCACGTCCCCCTCCCCCGCACCGCCCTGATCACCGGCGTCGGGCGTCGTCACGGGATCGGCGCCGCGGTCGCGCGCGGACTCGCCGCCGACGGCTTCGACCTGGCGTTGAACTACTTCGAGCCCTACGACCGTCGGGTCCACGACGAGAGCTCCGACGTCGAACTGCTCGCCGAGGAGCTGCGGGAATCAGGACGACGAGTGGTGCTGATCCCCGGGGATCTCGAGCACCCCGAGGTCCCGCCCGCGCTGATGACCGCTGCGCGCGACGCACTCGGCCCGCTCGGGGTGCTCGTGACCTGCCACTGCGAATCGGTCGACTCCTCGATCCTGGACACCACGGTGGACAGCTTCGACCGCCATTACGCCGTCAACGTGCGGGCCACCTGGCTGCTGCTGAAGGCCTTCGCCGAGCAGGTGGAGCCTCTGGCAGAGATGCCCGATGCCGACGGTCCCGGGCGCGAGGAGCAGCCCTCACCGGCCACCGGTGGGGGCGCTGTGATCGCGCTGACCAGCGATCACACCGTGCACAACCTTCCCTATGGCGCGACCAAGGGGGCGCTGGACCGGCTGGTCCTTGCCGGCACCCATGAGCTGGCTGATCGCGGGATCCGCACCAATGTCCTCAATCCCGGCCCGATCGACACCGGCTGGATGAGTGAGGAGATCGGGGCCGCGGGCGCGGCCGCCACTCCGGGCGGGCACCTGGGCGGGCCGGAGACGGTCTCGGATCTGGTGCGGTTCCTGGTCTCGGAGCAGGGCGCCTGGATCCGCGGGCAACTGCTCCACTCCAACGGAGGCTTCGCCACCCCCGCCGTGTGAGGATCCGCCCGCTTCTCACTCGGGCCGGAGCTGGAAGCGGACGAAGGAGCGCAGCTGAGCCCGGTGATCGTGAGCTTCGACGAAGCCGAGGGACCCGTAGAACGACCGCTGACCGGGCTCGGCGTCCGTCAGAAGCACGTGCTGGCGCACCCGGGCGAACGGCGCGAAGGCCGCCTCGACCAGGCGTCGGCCGATCCCGGAGCGATGCGCATCCGGTCGCACCAGCACGTCCTGGAGGTAGGCGATGGTCGCGCCGTCACTGAGCACGCGGGCCAGCCCGACCAGCTGGGAACCTCGTCGGGCGATGACCACTCGGGTGCTGCCGGCCAGCGCCCGCTCGAGCTCCCCGGGCTCCTCGGTGTAGGCCGACCAGCCGACGGACTCGTACAGTCCCAGCACCTCCGCGAGGGTCGGATGCTCGGCGGTGATGACGACGGAGGGCGGAGCAGGGCTGCGCACGTGATCCTCCGTTCAGCCCAGGACGAGGGTCTCGAGCAGCGTGACCGCGGCCACGGCAGCGAGCAGCACCGCGAACAGGATCGTCAGCGTCGAGGGCCGGGCCCGGGCCGACAGCGGCCCGCCGAGCATGCCGCCGAGGGCGGAGCCGGCGGCGAACAGCAGGGTCACCAGCCAGTCGATCTGCACCTCGGTGCCGATCCGGGCGAACAGGCTCGCGGCGGTGGCGATGATCATCACCAGCAGGCTGGTGCCGGAGGCTCGGCGCATCGCCAGGCCCAGGGCGATCACCAGCATCGGCACCACGATGAATCCGCCACCGACCCCGAAGAAGCCGGTCAGCCCACCGGTGAGGGTCGCCGTCAGGATCACCACCGACAGTCGGGGGCTGCTGCGCGTCGACGGGCTGAACGGCAGCTCGGGCTCGCCGTGGTGGATGTGGATCCCGTCGGCCCCCTCGACGGAGTCCAGACCGGGCTGATCCAGCACCGGGTCGTCGTGGACGGCGAGCGGTTCGGACCCCTCCCCGGGGCCGTGCGCCGCCTGCTCATCCCTCTCCTCGCGCCTGCCGATCACGCCTCGCCGGGCCATCACGCCCGCCACGACCACCAGCATCGTCCCGAACAGGGTCAGCAACAGCTGCGGGTCCACCTGAGCGGACAAGCGGGAGCCGACCACCGCTCCCGCGACCGAGACGGCCCCGAAGACCAACCCGTTCTTCCAGTCCACATTCTTCTTGCGAGCATGGTGGGGGATGCTGAAGACCGCGGTGATCAGCACGATGATCAGGCTGGAGGCCGTGGCGGCGTGCGGCGGCTGGGCCAGCAGGAACACCAGCACGGGCACTGCCAGGATCCCGCCCCCGGCGCCCAGCGCCCCCACCACGACGCCGACACCGAGGCCGACGACGATGGCGAGCAGGGCGATCTCCATGGGGGCTCCTCGGGTCGGGCAAGGGGGCGGCGCGCCGGAGCTCATAGTAGTCCGGGCCAGGACCGGGCTAGAATCGTGGATTCCGTCCCCCAGGAGTCGTCATGTCCGCCACCCGTCCCGAGGATCATCCTGCACGGGTGGATCCACGGTCGGAGGCCATGGGCGAGCTGCTGGCCGAGACCTGGTGCAGCGGGATGCTGGTGCTGCCGCCGCGGGACGACAGCTCCCCGGTGCGACTGCCAGGCCTGCACAGGTCGGTGCTGCCCTCCTCGCTGTCGGGCCGGGCCCGAGTGGCGCTGGCGGGCGTCGGCGAGCGCTTCGCCGCCTGGCGCGTGACCCCGCAGCTCAACGCCCCCGTGATCGTGCGGGTCCCGCACGTGGCCGCCTCCGAGCTGCATCAGGGACTGGCCCACGAGATCGCGGCGCTGACCCTGATCCCCGACGGGGTGGGCCCTGACCCGGTCGCCTTCCAGGACGATCCCCGGCTCAGCCCGCTCGGGCATGCCTACGTGGTGACCACCGACATCCCCGGCACCGCTGCCGCCCCGACCGCCTGGACACAGCGCCATCTCTCGGCCCACGCCGCGCATCTCGCGCTCCTGCACACCATCGAGGCCACCGGCCGCGGGCCGGTGAGCCTGGGGGCCGACGTCTGGGCTCAGGTGCCTCCCGGGCCGCCGTCGCTGCTGACGGAGGTCGCCGAGGAGATCGCGACCTGGCGAGCCCAGCACCCGCAGGTGCTCGCGGACCAGCAGCTCGAGCCGTTCCTGGAGGCCGCCCACGAGGTGGTCGCGGGAATCGAATCCGAGATCGCGGGCCTGGACCAGTTCGTGCTGGCCCATGGCGACCTGTGCGCCACCAACATCCTGTGGGAGCCCCCGGCCGATGGCTCCGTCCTCCCTTCGGTGCGCTACATCGACTTCGAGTGGGCACAGGGCGATGATCCCGCCCGCGACCTGGCCATCATCGGCGGCGCCGTGCACGGCGGTCCCTGGTTCGTGCCGATGGGCGAGCGGCAGGTCGAGCTGTTCGTCGCCGAGTACGTCGCAGCCCGCGCCGAGCACGGACCGGTTCCCAATTCCGTGGCCGACACCGCGGCGCTGCGCCGACGGATGCGGGCCTGGACCGCCTACGACCGCACTGCGATGCTGGTGCACGTGGCCGTCCGTGCCACGGCCGACCCCTCGTACCGGCCGATCCTGGCGGTGCTGCGCCGCACCCTCGCAGCGGAACTGGGACTGTAGATGATGAACGATTTCCTCAAGACCCGCCCCGGGGCACCGGAGGGCTTCTTCGCCGCGGAGGCCGCCGGCCTGCGTTGGCTCGCAGAGCCCTCGGCCGTGCCCGTCGTCGAGGTGCTGGAGACCGGAGCGGAGTTCCTGCGCCTGGCGCGGGTCGAGCCCGCCCCGCCGAGCGCCGCCGGTGCCCAGGAGTTCGGGCGAGGCCTGGCCCGCCTGCACGAAGCCGGTGCCCCGGGCTTCGGCTGGGCCCCGGCCGAGACCGCCTGGTTCGGGCCGCTGGACGATCCCTTCCCGGTGCCCACGACCTCGCACGACGACCACGCCACGTTCGTGGCGAGGGACCGGCTCTCACCGCTCGCACAGCGCACCCGCGACCAGCTGGACCGAGCCGGCGCCGATGCGGTCGATGCGGCGATCGAGGTGATCGGCGCCGGCGCTTTCGACGGCATCAGCGGGCAGGGCCGCGAGGCGCCGGCCCGGGTGCACGGCGACCTGTGGTCGGGCAATCTGATGTGGACCGCCTCCGGGGGGACCCTGATCGATCCGGCCGCCCACGGCGGGCACCGCCTCGAGGACCTGGCGATGCTCTCCCTGTTCGGCGCCCCGTACCTGGAGGAGATCTTCGCTGGGTACGAGGCGGAGCACCCGCTGCCCGCAGGCTGGCGCGAGGACCTGCCCGCGCATCTGTTCTTCGGGCTGCTCGCCCACGTGGCCCTGTTCGGCGGCGGCTACGCGCAGCAGACGGTCACCGTCGCCCGGCGGATCACCGCCCGGGCGCAGCAGCTGGAGGAGCGCCGGGCCTGAACCGCACGGCGCGGCCCATGCTCTGCCCGGCCGCCGCGGCCGGGCAGAGCACCCGGCCCCGGATCCGCGTGACGCGAGCGGTCTCAGATGACGCCGAAGGCGAGCATCGCGTCGGCCACCTTGCGGAAGCCGGCCACGTTCGCCCCCACCACGTAGTCATCGGGGCAACCGAATTCGGCGGCGGTCTCCAGGCAGGTGCTGTGGATGTTCTTCATGATCTCGGTCAGCCGCTCCTCGGTGTGCCGGAAGCTCCAGGCGTCGCGTGAAGCGTTCTGCTGCATCTCCAGCGCGCTGGTGGCCACGCCCCCGGCATTGGCGGCCTTGCCCGGCCCGAAGACCACTCCGGCCTCGCGGAACTGGGCCACGGCCTCGGGGGTGCAGGGCATGTTCGCGCCCTCCGAGACGGCCTGGACACCATTTCTGATCAGGGTGCGGGCGGCGTCCCCGTCCAGCTCGTTCTGGGTGGCACCGGGCAGAGCGATGGCGACCGGGACGTC
>DWZH01000122.1 GCA_019118275.1 Candidatus Brachybacterium merdavium
GGGTAGACGACCATCTCCCGGGCGGGGTCCGCGTCGGTGGCGCTGCCGTAGTGGTTGTACGCCGCGAACACCGTCGAGGGCGGGCAGATCACGTCTCGCAGTGCGACCGAGAACATCGCGGGCGCGGTCGCGCGACGACCCAGGTGCAGCGCGTCGACGTACGCCAGGGTCGTGAAGGTCTGCTCCTCGAGGTCCCGGTGCACCGCCAGGTAGCGCACGATCTCCTGGTACGGATCGGCGTCGGTGATCTGGACCGCGCGGCGCATGTGCGTGAGGAACGGGACGTTGGCGGCCAGGGCGTCGACGTCGGGCACCAGGCCCGCGGTGCCGAGCGCGAGGCCGCCGCCCTGGCTGTTGCCGGTCAGCGCGATGCGGCCGTCCGCACCGGGCAGCTCACGGGCGGTGTCCACGGCGCGCACCGCATCGGTGAACAGGCGCGTGAGGTAGGAGGTGTGCGGGGAGGCGACCCCGCGGGTCATCACCCCGGAGGCGGCCGGGCCGGAGCCGGCCGGATCGGCGGTGTGCCCGCCCGCGCCCCAGGTCGAGCCCTGGCCGCGCGTGTCCATCACGAGATGTCCATATCCGGCGGCGGAGAACGCCAGGCGCTCGAGCGGCTCTCCGCGGCCCCCGCCGTAGCCGAGGTACTCCACCACGACCGGCAGGTCCGCCTGGGCCCCGGCGGGGCGCTGGTACCAGGCACGCACGGGCGAACCGTCGTGGCCGGCGAAGGTCACGTCCCAGGTGTCGATGAGCGTGAGCCCGTTGTCGACCCGTTCGAGGGACAGGAGCGGCGAGGAGGCCTCGCGCGCCTGCGAGAGCGTCTCCTCCCAGAAGGGCATGAGATCCTCGGGCTCGCTGAGCTGCGGGCGGTACTCCCACAGCGCCTCGAGGGGCAGGTCGAACAGCGCCATGCGGGCGGCCTCCACGGTGAGGACCGGGCGGAGGCGGTGCTCCCGTCCCGGTGGGCGAAACTGACGAAAAAGCAACCGAAAGTTGCGTAGTGGTTTAGGCTACGTGTGCCGGAGATGCCGGTCAAGACCGGTTCGTGCGGGTACCGTTCGAGGCGGCGCATCAGAGCCGGTGCCGCCGCAGCAGGGGAGAGGTGAGGACATGGCGCAGAGCGAGCCGCGCAGCGAGCGCGTCACCTTGAAGGACGTGGCGGAGAGGGCCGGGGTTTCCCTGGCCACCGCCTCCAAGGTGATGAACGGCCGCGCCGACGTGAGGCAGTCGACGCGCGAGACCGTCGCCCAGGCCGCCCGCGACCTCGGCTACGAGCCCAAGCGCCGCGAGACCGACGGCCGCCGCTCCGCCCTGATCCACTTCGACACCCTCACCAGCCCCTACTCGCTCCAGGTGCTCGAGGGCGCCGAGCAGGCCGCCCATCGTGCGGGCGTGGACCTGCTGGTGATCAGCGGCGACCAGACCCCGGCCGGCCTCACCCGTGCCTGGATGGCCGATGCCGCCTCCCGCGGCGTCGAGGGCGTGATCCTGGTGACCACCCCGATCGGTGCGCAGCACGCCCGCTGGAGCAGGGACCTGCGCCTGCCGCTGATCGCCATCGACCCAGTCTCGATCGACCCCGACGTCAACGGGATCGTCACCATCTCCGCCACCAACTGGGAGGGCGGCAGCAGCGCCGTGCAGCACCTCCTGGACCTCGGCCACCGTCGGATCGGCGTGCTCGCCGGGCCGAAGGACTCCGTGCCCGCCCGGCAGCGCCTGCAGGGCTACCACTCCGCCCTCGGTGCGGCCGGGGTGGTGTGGGAGAAGGACCTGATCGCCCACGGGAACTTCTCGTACGAGGACGGCCAGCGCGGCGCCGACCGCCTGCTGCAGCTGCCGGAGCCGCCCACGGCGATCTTCGCCGTCGCCGACACCCTCGCCGTCGGCGCCCTGCGCGCCGCGCGGCGCCTCGGGGTCGACGTGCCCGAGGACCTCAGTGTGGTCAGCTTCGACGACACGATGATCGCGCAGTGGACCCACCCGCAGCTCACCGCGGTGCGCCAGCCCCTGTTCTCGATGGGGCAGGTCGCCATCGAGCGCCTGCTGGCGCTGTCCTCGGATCCGGGGCTGTTCGCCCACCCCTTCAAGCTGGAGACCCAGCTCATCGAGCGGGAGTCGTCGGCTCCCGTGCGATCCACGCGCTCGGAGCGCTGAACACCGGCTGCAGTGCGGCCCGGGCCGCCCCGCGCAGCGCGGGGTCGGGCACGCCGTCGGACCGCTCGATGAGCACGGGCCCCGCCTCCACCGCCAGGGCGTGCCGCTCGACGGTCTCGCGGATCACCGGCTCCAGCTCGTCCGCGATCGGGGCCAGGTAGCCCGAGAGCACCACGGTGGTCATGTCCAGCACGTTCAGGGCGTTCGCGATCGCCGTGCCCAGCGAACGGCCGATCATGCCGATCACCTCGGCGCGGTCGCGCGTCAGGGCGAGAGCGTCGACCAGATCCTCGATGAGGATGTCGTCGCCGAGCCCGGCCCGCTCGCGCAGCGCGTGGTACGAGACGTAGGCCTCCAGGCAGCCGCGGCGGCCGCACCGGCACAGTGCGCCGCCGGGCTCGATGATCGTGTGCCCGAACTCGCCCGCCCAGCCGTGGGCGCCGGTCAGCAGGGCGCCGTCGAGCACCACCGCGCCACCGATGCCGGTCGATCCGCGCAGGTAGATGAAGGACTCGCCCGGTCGGTGGTCGATCTCGGTGAGCACCGACAGGCGGTTGTCGTTCTGCGCCCGCACCGGGAGTCCCGCGAGCTGCGGGTGGGCGAGCAGCCGGGTCACCAGCGGCACCTCGGTCCAGTCCAGGTTCGGGGCCGACAGGACGCGCCCGTCGTCCGGGGCGATGCGCCCGGGGACCGCCACCACCACTCCGACCACCGGCAGCTCGCCCGCCTCGGCGCGCACCCGGCCCACGAGCTCCGCGGCCAGATCGATCGCCTCCTCCGCGGAGGTCGCGGTGACCTTCAGGTACTCGATGCCGTGGCCGAGCACCGCCCCCGACAGGTCGATCCCGAGGCAGGCCACGTGGTCCGCGGCGATCTCCAGGCCGATGGCCAGCAGGGTGCCGTGGGCCGGGGTCAGCGGCACCATTGGGCGACCGGCGCCGACGGCGATCGGATCCCCCTCCGCGACCAGGTCGGCGCCCACCAGCTCCTCGACCAGCTTGGAGACGGTGGGCTTGGTGAGCCGGGTGCGCTTGGCCAGGCCGGCGCGGGAGGTCGGCGTGGCCGTGGCGGAGGCGGCCGCCAGCGCGGTGAGGATGGCGGAGAGGTTGTGCTCACGCAGGTGTGCGGACTGCACCTGGGCCTCCTGGCGATGGTTCCGGGCGGGGCGGCGTCGGTGCGGCACCCCGGAGATCTCTGGCGACAGCTTGGCACGCCGACGTTAGTTACGGTAACTTACTAACAGCGCCGTACGGTGGCGTACGGCCGAGGATCGACGAAGGAGACTCTTCTGATGACTGCCCCCACCCCTACTCGTGACGACAGGTTCTCCTTCGGTCTGTGGACCACAGGATGGCAGGCCCAGGACCAGTTCGGCTCGGCGACCCGCCCAGCCCTGGAGATGAGCGCGCACATCCGCCGGCTCGCCGAGCTCGGCGCCTGGGGGTTCACCTTCCACGACAACGACATCGTGCCCTTCGACGCGACCCCACAGGAGCGTCAGCGGATCATCGATGAGCTGAAGCAGGTCACCGAGGAGACCGGCCTGGTGATCGAGATGGTCACCACCGACACCTTCTCCCACCCCGTCTTCAAGGACGGTGCCTTCACCTCCAACGACCGCTCCGTGCGCCGCTTCGGCCTGCGCAAGGTGCTGGCCAACGTGGACCTGGCCGC
>DWZH01000123.1 GCA_019118275.1 Candidatus Brachybacterium merdavium
AGCGTAAGCAGCACGCCGCAATGGGGATATTGCGCCGACGGCCTGGTAGCGGCCCGGGTCCACGAGGAACTGCTTGATCTCGTCGAGCTCCTCGACGGCCTCCTCTGCTCCGGCGACATCGGAGAAGGTGACCTTCGGGGCTTCCTTGTTGAACAGCTTCGCCTTGGACTTGCCGAACTGCATGGCCCGGCCACCGCCCTGGGCGTTCATGATCAGGAACCAGAACAGTCCGATCAGGATCAGGATCGGCAGGAACGACAGCAGCAGCGTCGACCACCAGGAGCTGGAGGCGATCTCGTCGGTGTAGCCGTCGGCCGGATCCGCCTCCTCCACGGCGTCCACGACCGCCGATCCGCGCGCGGTGACGTAGCTGAACCGGACCTCGGTGCCCTTGTTCTGGTCACCGTCGACGAAGTCCTCGGACAGCACGAGGTCCACCCGCTGCTGGTTGCCGTCGATGATCTTGGCCTGCTCGACCTGGCCGCTCTCGAGCAGCTCGAGGCCCTGTTCGGTGTCGATCTGCTCGAAACCGTCCCGGCCGAACAGGGAGAAGGCCGCCAGGCCCAGAAGCAGCGCGACGATGATCCAGATCGCGACGCCGCGGAAGGGCCCGCGCTTCTTGGTGCTCTTGGTGTTGTCGGCCATCTCAGGCCTCGTAGACCGAGCGCTTGAGCACGCCCACGTAGGGAAGATTGCGGTAGGCCTCCGCGTAATCGAGGCCGTAGCCGACCACGAACTCATTGGGGATGTCGAAGCCGATGTACTTCACGTCGATGTCCACCCGCGCGGCGTCGGGCTTGCGCAGCAGGGTGGCGATCTCGACGCTCTCGGGTCCGCGCGAGCGCAGATTCGACAGCAGCCACTTCAGAGTCAGCCCGGAGTCGATGATGTCCTCGACGATCAGCACGTGGCGGCCGGAGATGTCGGTGCCGAGGTCCTTGAGGATCCGCACCACGCCGGAGGACTTGGTGCCCGAGCCGTAGGAGGAGACGGCCATCCAGTCCATCTCGACCTTGAGCTCGATCCGGCGGGAGAGGTCGGCCATCACCATCACGGCGCCCTTGAGCACTCCCACCAGGATCGGAGGCTCGTCCGCGTAGTCGGCGGCGATCCGGGCACCGAGCTCGGCCAGTCGGTCCTGGATCTGCTGTTCGCTCAGCAGGACGTGGTCGACGTCGGGATGGGGGTGCGTCTGTGGCACGCGGTTCTCCTCCGTGGATGGGGGGTGGGGTGCACGCGCCGCGACTCACGGATCCCGGCGGCGCCACACGAGCAGGCCGTCGCGGCGAGCGACCTCGATCCTACCCGGTAAGGGCACGGCTGCCTGACCGTGCCATGAGACCACGAGAGCATCGACGGTGAGAACCTGGCGGCGCAGCAGGGACTTCGTCGAGGCGGTGGCCGCGGCCCGTTCAGCCAGGCGTGAGGCATCACGCAGTACGCGGGTGCGCAGCGGGGCGGGGGCGGCGGCCAGGGCGTGCACGTCGAGCAGCAGCAGATCACCATCCTCGGACAGCTCGCCACCCTCCCGACGCAGGGCCTCCAGCAGCTCGGCGGCCTGAGCATCGAGATGCTCCACATCGGGGCGGACCAGCTCCGCGGTGCGGGCGAGGTTCTCGTCGATCTGTTCGCCGAGGAGCTCTCGCAGCAGCGGCAGCGCCCGGTGGCGCACCCGGGCGCGAAGCAGCGACTGGTCAGCGTTCATGGGGTCGTCCCACCACGTCAGGTCGTGCAGGCGGCAGACCTCCTCGGTGTCGACGTGGCGAAGGGCGGTGCGCTCGTCCCGGCCGGTGCCCAGGAAGGGGCGCAGGATCGCCCCGCGCGAGCGGGGGATGCCGGCCAGGGCGCGGGGACCTGCGCCGCGCGCCAGCCCCATCAGCACCTGCTCGGCCTGGTCGTCGAGCGTGTGTCCGAGCAGCAGAGCCAGCCCACCGCGCTCCTCGAGCCGGCGGTCCAGAGCCTCGTGACGAGCCGCACGGGCAGCGTTCTCCACCCCGCCGGGGGCCGTGCTGGGGACCTGCACGCCGATCACGTGCGCGGCCGCGCCCACCTGCTCGGCCTGGGTCCGGGCCCGTTCGGCGATCTGCACGGAGCCCTCCTGCAGACCGTGGTCGATGATCACCGCCTCCGTCTCCAGACCCATCCTCGTGCCCACCCAGCAGGTGGTGGCCAGCAGCGCCAGGGAGTCCGCTCCCCCGCTGAGGCCGACCAGCAGCCGCGGCGCCAGCCCTCCGGCGGCCGTGTCATCGGCCAGCGCCTCGAGCCGGGAGGTCAGCGCGGCCCTCACGGCGGTGCGGGCGCGGGCGATCACGGCTGGGGGGCCGGCCATCACGAGTCCTCCGCGAGTTCGGAGGCGACGGCGTCGACGGCAGCTCGGGCGTCGTCGGCATCGGCCCCGTCGAATCCATGGACGACGATCGAGTAGCCCACGGTCCGGCCATCGGGCATCACTGCGACCCCGGCGAGGGTCGCGGCACCGCCCAGGTACCCGGTCTTGCCGCGGACCAGGCCGCGGGCCGGGGCGGTGTCGTCGGTGTCGAAGCGGTCGACGAGGGTGCCCGAGAGGCCCGCGATGGGCACGTCGAACAGGATCTGCTCCAGGCGCGGTGCTTCGCCGGAGGAGACCTGGGCCAGCACGGCCGCCAGCAGCGCGGGCGGCACCCGGTTGTCGGGGGAGAGCCCGGAGCCGTCCAGGATCTCCAGGTCCTCGAGCGCCTCCTCGGGGAAGCCGAGCTCGGCGGCCAGCTCCCGCACCTCCGCCTCGACCGCGGCGGCGGCGCCGCGGGGGGTGGTCTCCTCGCCCCGGGACAGCGCCACCAGGTGAGCGAGCAGTTCAGCGGTGGTGTTGTCCGAGATCAGCAGGGTGTGGCGGACCAGCTCGGCCAGCGGCGCGGAGACGACCTCCGCGACCGCAGCGGAGTCGGGCGCCTCACCAGAGGTGATCTCGCCGCTGACTTCCAGCCCCTCCTCGGCCAGCAGCTCGGCGAACAGCTCGGCGGCGTCACCGGCCGGGTCGCTCGATTTGGGGCCGTACTGGTCCTCGTCCAGCCAGCCCTCCTCGACCGCGAGCGCAGCGGTCGGGGCCACCCAGCCGCCGGCAGTGCCGTTGTTGCCCCAGGCGGGGTTCTCGCCTCCGCCGAAGGCGCTGGTGTCGAGCACCAGGGAGACCTCCTCGGTGTCCTGCTCGCGGGCCAGCGCCGCGGTGTCGGCGGCCAGCTCGCGCAGGTCCTCCTCGCTCAAGGTCATGTCCCCTCCCCCCTGCAGGGTGACGACCCCGTCCTCGACGCTCGCCCTGGTCGCCAGCACCTCGTCCCCCTCGTACTGCCGCAGCACCGCAGCGGCGGTCAGCAGCTTCAGCGTGGAGGCCGGGGTGCGGGCGGTGCCGGCATCGCGCTCCGCCAGGACCTCATTCGTGCCCGCATCCACGACGCTGAAAGCCAGCCCGTCGGCCACCACCGGCAGATCCGCGTGGCCATCCATCCGGGCCTGCAGATCGGTCTGCTCGGCGAGATCCGGCGAGGTGGCGACCGCGCCGGTGGGCACCTCGCCCGGGGCCCGGTCCCAGCTCTCTGCCTGCGCGGGCGGCCCGGCAGCGGGCTCGGTCTCCTCCGGCTCGATGGTCAGCACACCGGGGAAGGCATCGGTGAGGTCGCCGAGCACATAGAAGCCTGCGGGCACCGCCGCGCACAGCACGATGGCCGTGGCCTTCCACATGTGCTCGGAGTCCATACCCTCACGATAGGGTGTCCCGGTCAGAACCCCTCGCCCTCAGGGCGAGAGACCCCAGGCCCTCAGGGCAGGAGCAACGGAGCGGCTGTCGTGGAATTCGACGTGACCATCGAGATCCCTCGCGGAAATCGGAACAAGTATGAGGTGGACCACCACAACGGTAGGATCCGGTTGGACCGGATGCTGTTCACCGCCACCCGGTACCCGGACGACTACGGGTTCATCGAAGGGACCCTCGGGGAGGACGGCGATCCGCTGGACTGCCTCGTGCTGCTCGAGGAACCGACGTTCCCGGGGTGTCTGATCCGCTGCCGCGCCCTGGGCATGTTCCGGATGCGCGACGAGGCCGGCGGCGACGACAAGATCATCGCCGTGCCGGTCGGTGACCGCCGTCAGGTGCGTCGCCAGGAGTTGACCGACGTCTCGGAGTTCCACCGCCTGGAGATCCAGCACTTCTTCGAGGTCTACAAGGATCTGGAACCCGGCAAGAGCGTCGAGGGCGCCCACTGGGAGGGCCGCAGCGATGCCGAGGCGGAGATCCGCCGCTCCTATGTGCGTGCGGCCGGCACCGAGCACGCCAACGAGTTCACCCAGACCTTCTGAGGCCCTGCCCGGACGGGCTCGACAGCGGCACTCGCTGGGACCGGCCGGGCGCATTCACCGGCTGGCGGCATCCGTGCACGGAGCGCGCTATGCGCACCGTCTGCGCGCATAGCGCCCGTTGATGCGTGGCAACGGGAGGGACGACGCGCCCGGCAACGCCAGGGCGACTCCCGGCCGCGGGGCCAGATGGCACGCCCGTCCGTGCCCCACGTCTTCGGCCCGTCGCCGGCTCAGCCGTCGAGCGCGGGAAGGTCGCCGACCAGCTCACCCTCCAGGGAAGGTGCCTGGGAGAAGATCTCGTGCAGCGCCTCGGAGACCGAACGGGCCACTGCGCGGGCGCCGACGCCACCGATGATCGCGCCGATCCCGAAGGGCAGCAGGCGCAGGAACCACAGCCTGCCGGTGCGCGAGATCACTCGTCGCCGCACGTAGCGGGTGATCTGCTTGGTGATGACATTGGGCAGGAACCCTCCCCCGCCGCCCAGCACGGCATTCCACTGCAGTCCCTGCTTGCCCAGGGCCCGGGCCATGATCTCGGTGCCGCGGTCACCACTGAGGATCGCCGTCAGCACCAGTCGGCGCGTGCCCGGGTCGGACATGTCGACCCCGTGGATCTCGGCGGCCGCCAGGGTCACGAAAGCGCAGGCCTCGCCGAAGGACACGCCCTCGCCGACGGTCAGCCCGATCGCGGCGGCGGTCCCCAGCCCCGGCAGGGCGGCCACGCCTCCGACTCCGGCGCCGGTCGCGGTCATCAGATGGGTGAACCGCGAGGTGAGCCCGTGCATGAGCTGATGTGTGGTCGCCTCGGGGTGCCGATCCCGCAAGCGGGCCACGTAGCTGCCGGCCAGCGGCCTTTGCACCTTCAGCGCGATGTCGATCAGTTCCAGCCAGCGCTCGTCGATCTGGTCGATGAACTCGCCGTCGCCGATCTGCTCGGGGTGGGGGATGTTCGGGTCGTTCCGAGTCACCATCAGCTCCGTTCTCAGATGTCGGTGAACAGGGTCAAGCTATCGCGTTGGCCTGCCGGCGCGCTGACCGCCTCGGCGCCGACCGCACGGGCCGACTCACCCCAGGACCACTTCGCCCGGGCCCAGCCGGGTGATCTCGCCGTCGAGGCCCAGTCGCCGCACCGCCTCAGGCATCTGCGCATAGTGGGAGGTGTACCTCGCCTCCACGAAGGACCGGGGCACCATGAGGTCGTGGCACAGGGTTCCGGCGAGGTGATCGGTCTCGTGCTGGAGGATCCGGGCCGGCCAGCCCACGTGCCCCTCATCGATCTCCCGCAGCCGACCGTCCGCCTCCAGCTCGGTGCCCTGCAGGCGCACGCGGCGCGAGCGCGGCACGATGGACTGCCAGCCATCGACGGACAGGCAGCCCTCCCAGGCGTAGACGCGCTGGGTGCCCAGCGGCTCGACCGTCGGATCCAGGATCGCCCTCAGCGGGACCGGGGTGCGCTCGAGCGCCGCCGTGACATCACCCACATCCTGCTCCGCCTCTGGCTCCATATCCGGGCAGCGCGCCCCGGCTCCAGGGTCGGCGCTGCGGTCCTCCATCACGAACACGGCCAGCGGCAACCCGACCTGCGGCGCGGCGAGCCCCACTCCGGGCGCTCCCCGCATCGTCACCGTCATCGCCTCGACCAACTCCCGCAGCAGGTCCTCGTCGAGGCGCCCGCGCGCAGAGCGGGTGGTGTGGCGCAGGGCCGGATGGCCGGCCTGCACGATCCGCAGCGGACGGCTCGGGCCATCACGGCGGTCGAGGATCTTCCGGGTCAGCTCAGCGATGTCCACCCCGCGAGTATCCCTCGTCAGCCTCCCGCCAGGTGCCCGGGGACACACCCGCGGACCGAGGCCCGAACCCGATGAGAGCTGCGCTACACTGCGGGAGCCGGTGCAAGGGCGCACCTCCCCTGCGAGAGCGCACGAGACCGGTGACCGACACTTCACAACGGACCGTCCGGCACGTACCTGCCGGTGAAGGGAACACACCATGGCAACAGTCACATTCGACAATGCGTCGCGCATCTACCCGGGGCAGGAGCGCGCGGCGGTGGACAGCCTCGACATCGAGATCGGCGACGGCGAGTTCCTCGTCCTCGTCGGCCCCTCGGGCTGCGGCAAGTCCACCTCGCTGCGCATGCTCGCAGGCCTCGAGGAGATCGATGCCGGGCGCATCCTGATCGGCGATCGTGACGTCACCGACGTCCCGCCGAAGGACCGAGACATCGCGATGGTGTTCCAGAACTACGCGCTGTACCCGCACATGTCGGTCGCCGACAACATGGGCTTCGCCCTGAAGATCGCCGGGCGCCCGAAGGCGGAGATCCGCAAGCGGGTCGAGGACGCCGCGGAGATCCTGGACCTGAGCGAGTACCTCGACCGCAAGCCCAAGGCCCTCTCCGGCGGTCAGCGTCAGCGTGTGGCCATGGGTCGCGCGATCGTGCGCTCCCCGCAGGTGTTCCTCATGGATGAGCCGCTGTCGAACCTCGACGCCAAGCTGCGTGTGGCCACCCGCACCCAGATCGCCTCGCTGCAGCGGCGCCTGGGCGTCACGACCGTCTACGTCACTCACGACCAGACCGAGGCCATGACGATGGGTGACCGGGTGGCGGTGCTCGACCGCGGGGTCCTTCAGCAGATCGACACCCCGCGCCGCATGTACGACCACCCGGACAACGTCTTCGTCGCCGGCTTCATCGGCTCACCCGCCATGAACTTGGTGGACGAGAAGCTCACCGACCAGGGCGTGCAGTTCGGCGGCGCCGTGCTGCCCGTGGATCGCGAGACCCTGTCCGACACCGACGAGACCTCCGTGACCCTGGGCGTGCGCCCCGAGGACCTCGAGCTCGTCCCGGACGAACAGGGCATCGCGGTCGAGGTCGATCTGGTCGAGGAGCTCGGTGCCGACGCCTACGTCCATGGCCGCCGCGCCGGAACGGACGAGGTCACCAAGCCGTTCATCGCTCGTGTCGACGGCCGGCGTCCTCCGGCGAAGGGAGAGACGGTCTACTTCCGTCCGAAGGAGGGCTACATGCACCTCTTCGACATCAAGACCGGTCAGCGCCTGGGCAGCTGACCCGGCTCGACCAGGTGACGGGCGTCCGGCTCCGGCCGGGCGCCCGTCACCATTACGGCCACCGTCCGGCCCCGCGATGATGCCGTTGGGCACAGCCGGCCCCGTCTGTACGCACCATGACGGGCGTCGATGACCTCCAAGGGGGAGAATGGAGCCATGGCACCACTGGAGATCACCGCCTCCCGCGCCGATCCGGCCCTGCTCGACCTCCCCTGGGAACAGCCTCTCGAGGAGTGGCCCGAGGACGTCCTGGCCGCGCTCCCCCGGGGCATCTCGCGGCACGTGGTCCGTTTCGTGAGGGTCTCCGGGCGGGTGCTGGCGCTCAAGGAGATCAACCATGATCTCGCCCGGCGCGAGTACGAGATGCTGCGGGTGCTGGGGCGGCTCGGGGTCCCCTCGGTGGAACCGTTCGGTGTGGTCTCCGGCCGCACCACGAGCGACGGCGAGCAGCTGGACGCGATGCTGATCACGCGGCACCTGCAGTTCTCCCTGCCCTATCGTGCCGTGTTCAGCCAGGTCTCACGCGAGGACACCGCCCACCGTCTGCTGGACGCCCTGGCCGTGCTGCTGGTGCGCCTGCACCTCGAGGGCTTCTACTGGGGGGACGTCTCGCTGTCGAACACCCTGTTCCGGCGGGATGCCGGCGCCTTCGCGGCCTACATAGTCGACGTCGAGACCGGCAGCCTCTACGAGCAGCTGTCCGATGGGCAGCGCAATTACGACCTCGACCTGGCGCGCACCAACATCATCGGTGAACTGATGGATCTGCAGGCCGGGGAGATGTTCGACCCCGAGGCCGATCCAGTCGAGGTGGGCGATGACCTGGTCAGCCGCTACCAGAGCCTGTGGTCGGCACTGACCGCGCGCGAGCGGTTCTCCGCCGATGAGCGCTGGCGGGTCTCGGCCCGGATCGAGCGGCTGAACGAGCTGGGCTTCGACGTCGGCGAGCTGGAGATCACCACCGACCTCGACGGGACGTCCCTGTCGATCCGCCCGAAGGTGGTCGACGCGGGCCATCACGCCCGCCGCCTGCTGCGTCTGACCGGCATCGACGCCCAGGAGAACCAGGCTCGCCGACTGCTCAACGATCTCGATCAGTACATCGCCGACACCGAGCAGCAGGCAGAGGAGGAGGAGTTCGTCGCCCACGAGTGGCTGCAGCACCAGTACGAGCCCGTGGTCCGCTCCATCCCCCGCGAGATGCGCTCGAAGCTCGAGCCGCCCGAGTTCTTCCACGAGGTCCTCGAGCACAAGTGGTTCCTCTCGGAGCGTCAGGGCACCGATGTGAGTCTGCCCGACGCCACCCGGGACTACATCCTGACCGAGCTCGCGCACCGCCCTGACGAGAAGTCCCTGGTGACCACCGAGACCTCGGCTCTGGCGATCTTCAGCCAGCCCGACCAGTCATGAGGAGCCCGAGGACGTTCCCGGCCCACTCGGACACCTCCCCGACCCACTCGGCTGCCTCCGACGCGCACTGCCCGCGTCGCGACCGGTCCGGGTGCTGCCGGTCCCGCACCGTCCCGCGCGCGAACTGGGTGGCGAGCGGCGAGCCGCTCAGGCGCGCCCCTTCGCCTCGCGCACCCCGGAGATCTCGTACAGGGCGATCGCTGCGGCCACCGACGCATTGAGCGACTCGGTGCCGCCCCCCATCGGTATCGAGACCACCTGGTCACAGATCTCACGGGTGAGCCGGGACAGGCCCTTGCCCTCCGCCCCGATGACCAGCGCGACCGGCTCGGTGCCCAGCTCGAGCTGACGGCTGGTGACGTCGCCGTCGGCGTCCAGGCCGAGCACGAAGACCCCTCGTTCCTTCAGGGAGGTCAGGGTGCGGTTGAGGTTGGTGACCTGGGCGACGCGGACCCGTCCCGCGGCGCCGGCGGCGACCTTCCAGACGCTCGCCGTCATGGCGACGCTGCGGCGTTCGGGCACGATCACGCCATGGGCCCCGAAGGCATCGGCGCTCCGCAGGACGGCCCCGAGATTGCGCGGATCGGTGATGCCGTCCAAAGCCACCAGCAACGGCGGCTCGAAGGCGTCGGAGGCGATCTGCAGCAGCTCGTCGGGGTCCGCGTACTCATAGGGCGGGATCGTCAGCGCGACGCCCTGGTGGACGGCATGATCCGTCAGCCGATCCAGATCCGTGCGGGAGGCTTCGGCGATCGGCAGGGAGCGTGTCCCGGCCAGGCGCATGATCTCCCGGACCCGCTCGTCCATCTCGATGCGGGCCATCACGGTCAGCTGGGTCGCGGGGACCTCCTCCGACAATGCCTCGAGCACGGCGTTGCGGCCGGCCACCTGGTCGCTGCCGGGACTCCTGCGCCTGCCCGGGCCCCGGCCCGGGGGCTGGCGGCGGGATCCGCCCCGGCCTGGTGCACGGTAGGCCTTGTGTCCGGGGCGCTCCTCGGCCTTCGGGGTGGGGCCCTTGCCCTCCAGTGCCTTCCGACGCATCCCGCCGGAGCCGACTGACGCGCCCTTCTTGCCGCGGCGTGAGCTGTTGCCTGCCATCTCTCTCCTCAGTTCGTGGTCTCGAGGGTCCAGCGGGCACCGTCCGGTCCGTCCTCGATGCGGATGCCGGCAGCCGTCAGCGAGTCACGGAGGGCGTCGGCACGGGCCCAGTCCTTCTCCGCGCGGGCCGCCTGCCGCGCCGCCAGCTGGGCGGTGACCAGGGCGTCCAGGGCCTGGTGCTCGCCGCCGGCAGCCGTGGCGTCGCCGGCCCACTGGGCCGACAGGGGGTCCAGGCCGAGCACGTCGAGCATGCCGCGCAGCGACCCCAGGGCTCCGGCGAGCTCCTCGGTCCCCGCGTCCCCGGAGGCCAGGGCGGTGTTCAGCGCCGCCTGTTCTCGGTGGATGACCGCCAGCGCCTCGGGCACGGCGAGGTCATCGTCCATCGCGCTCACGAAATCTTTCGGCAGCTCCGCGGACCCCAGATCGGCGTCGGCTCGGGTGATGGGATGACCGGCCAGCCGCTCCGCGGCCCGGCGGGCGGTGGACACGAAGCGTTCCCAGACCCGCTCGGCCTCATGCGTGGCCGCGGCGTTGTACTCGACGGTGGCTCGGTAGTGCCCGCCGATCAGCGCCAGGCGCACCGCCGCGGTGGGATGGTCGGCCAGGGCCTGCGCGGCGGTCACGAAGTTGTCCAGGCTCTTGCCCATCTTCAACCCGTCGACCGTCACCATCCCCGAGTGCATCCAACGCTGCGCGAAGCCGTACCCGGCCGCATGGGACTGGGCCTGCTCGTTCTCGTGATGGGGGAAACGCAGGTCCAGGCCGCCGGCGTGGATATCGAAGGTCTCCCCCAGGTACCGGTGGCTCATGGCCGAGCACTCCAGGTGCCAGCCCGGCCTGCCGCGTCCGAAGGGCGTGTCCCAAGCGGCGGTGGCGGGCTCGCTGGGCTTGGCGGCCTTCCACAGGGCGAAGTCTCGGCGGTCGCGCTTGCCCTCCTCCATCTCCTCGCCGGCGTCCTGCATGTCGTCCAGGGACTGACGGGTCAGGGACCCGTAGGTGGGATGCGAGGCGACATCGAAGTACACCGAGCCGCTGCCGTCGGCGTAGGCGTGCCCCCGTTCGATCAACCGCTGCATCAGCGCGACCATCTCGGTGACATGGCCGGTGGCTCGCGGCTCGTAGGTGGGACGCCGGTTTCCGACCGCGTCCAGCACATCCTGGAACTCGCGCTCGAACCGCAGTGACCAGGCCCACCACTCGGTGCCCGCCTCGGCCGACTTGGTGAGGATCTTGTCCTCGATGTCGGTGACGTTGCGGATGTGGGTGACCTCGTAGCCGCTGCGCTCCAGCCAGCGCACCAGCACATCGAAGGCCAGGAAGGTGCGCAGGTGGCCCAGGTGCGGCGCGCCCTGGGTGGTCGGCCCGCAGACGTACAGCGACACCGCCCCTTCTCGCACGGGGATCAGCGGTGCGGTCCGGCGGGTGGCGGTGTCATGCAGCTGGAGGTTCACGCCCTCCAGGGTACTGCCCCGGCAGGCACGATCCGACCGGGACCGGGGCCGACATCCTCCGTCCGGCCTCCGCTCGCGGACCGGCCGCTCAGCTGCTGCGGGAGCTGACCTGCTTGCCGTAGAGCTCCTCGAAGGTGTCGTCGTAGGAGACGGCGTTCTGGCGGCGCTTGCCCTGTACCGCGTCCAGGGCGGTCTGGGCGGTCTCGATGGTGGTCTCGGGGGCCTTGATCCGCTTGGAGACCAGGAAGGCGACCAGGCCCGCGACCGCGCCGACCACGATGAACACTCCCGCCACGATGAGGAACGCTCCCCAGTAGGGCAGTCCCAGCGCCTGCAGCCCGGTGGCCGCGGCGAACAGCAGCATCACCCAGGCGGACAGCAGGAGGAACAGCAGCACCGCGGCGCAGGCGGCGATGATCCCCGCCTTGATCGCGATCGCCGTGATCTCCTTCTTGGCGATGTCGATCTCATGGTGGACGACGCCGAGCAGCTCGTCGCGGATGGACTGGACGAGCTCGCCGATGGACCGCTGGGTCGGCGGCGTGCTCGGGTCGTTCGTGGTGTTGATCATGGTCGGAGCCTATCGCAGGTGGGGTCTGTTCACTGTGTCACCGTCGCGTCCGGCGCACCTCAATCGACGGAGATGCGCTTGCGTCTGGTGGTCTCGGGGCGGGGCCCCGCGGAGCTGGTGCGGCGCACCACGATCGAGGGTGCCACCGCGACGTCGCGCGCCGCCACCTCATGGCCGGAGACCCGCTCGACCAGGAACTGGGCGGCGAGCGCGCCGAGCCGGCTGGAGTTGGGGTCGACGCTGGTGATCTGGGAGATCCCGGAGGAGGCCAAGGAGGTGTTGCCGTACCCGGCGACCGCCAGCTGCTCGGGCACGGAGTAGCCGGCCTCCCGGGCGGCTGAGAGCACCCCCACGGCGGTGACGTCGTTGGCGCAGGTCACCGCGGTGGGGACCTGGCTGCCTCGCAGGAGCATCGAACCGGCGGTCTGACCGACCTGCTCCGTGAAGTCCCCGGGCTCCACCCGGGCGAGCTCGCCCAGCCCGTGGCGCTCCATGGCTTTGCGGAAAGCCTCGGCCCGTTCCCGGGCCACCGCCGCCCCGACCCCGCCGACATGGGCGATCTCGCGGTGCCCCAGGCCCACCAGGTGGTCGACCAGCAGCCCCTGCCCGACCTCGTCGTCGATGCGGACGGTGTCGATGTGGCCGACGAACTGCTTCGAGCAGCCGATCCCGACGAAGGGCCGGTCACCGGTGGCGGACAGGACGCTGTCCATGTCCGCGAGGTCGGAGATCATCAGGAACCCGTCGACGCCGAGGTGGACCAACGACTCGATCGCGTCGGTGTCGGCGGCGACCGGGTATTCGGGAACGCGCCGACGGGTGGGCACGACGACCGCCGACCGGCCGGTGGCCGATAGTTCGATGCGGATGGCGCGCACCAGGTCGGAGATCCACGTGTTGCGCATGGTGTTGACCAGCACGGCGACCACGCCGCGCTGGTCGGTCTCCTCGACCAGCTCCTCGAGGGGGTAGTGGAGCCGCTCGGCGGTCTCCCGCACCCGCTCCCTCATCTGCGGCTTGATGTCGTCCAGGCCGCGCAGGGCACGCAGGGCCACGGCGCTGGAGATGCCCAGCGAGTCGGCCACGTCCCGCAGGGTGCCGCGAGAGGGGCCCTCGTCGTCCTCCCCGTTCGAGGTGGTGACCTGCTCGTCCGGCTCGATGGCCCGATCGGTGCCGCCCGGGGGGCGGGCCGCCTCGGAAGCGGGGTCGGTGGTTCCGTCTGAGGGGGTACTCGCGTCGCTGCTCATGGCCTCCATTGAACCCCAAAAGGTCGGGGCTGTTCTCCAAGGGCGGGGGTTTTCCCCCGGAGGAGCGGCGGGTGGTCCCGGTGGGCAGGGGTGCGCAGCAGGAATACTGTCGGTGTCATGGACGACACCCTGGTTCACCCCGCCCCCGAGCACCGCCCGCGGCTCAGCCTGCCGGCGGTCGCCGCGGTGGTCATCGGCGGAGTGCTGTTCTGCTCCTGGTTCTGGATCAGCCTGATGTTGCTGGCGACCGGCCTGGGGGCCCTGCCGGTCCTGGGCACCGGCCTGCTGCTGCTGGTCCCGTGGCTGCTGGCCATGCAAGCTGCGGTGCGGATCGAGAGGCGCCGGGCGGTGGCGGTCCACGGCATCTCGGTGATCGTGCCGGCCCGGCGCCGCAGCCGGCGCACGGGCTTCCCGGGCTGGCTGCACGACCTGTGGCTGGAGGTCTCCTCGGCAGCCTTCTGGAAGGGCGTGCTCCACCACCATCTGGCGATGCTGGTCGCCGGTGTCTTCTTCCTCGGTTCCCTGACGCTGCTGTGGGCTTCCTGGACCGCCGCGGACATCGCGGTGCGCCATGGAGAACTGGAGCTGGCTGGCCGGGTCCTCCCGGTCTGGCTGCTGACCGCCATCTCGGCTGCGGCGCTGCTGCTGTCGCTGCTGATCCTGGTGGCCGGAGCCCTGGCCGACCGCGGCCTGGCCCGCGGGATGATCTCCGGCTCGCAGGAGGATCTGCGCGAGCAGGTCGCCGAGCTCGCCGAGCGTCGCCAGGGGGCGGTCGACGCGGCCGCCCAGGAACGGCTGCGGATCGAGCGGGACCTGCACGACGGGGTGCAGCCGCGCCTGGTGGGCCTGGCGATGACCCTGGGCATGGCCAGGAACACAATCCACAGCGACCCCCACCGTGCCAGCGCCATGGTGGGCGAGGCACATAGTGAGGCGAAGGCCGTGATGACGGACCTGCGGCAGCTGGCCCGGGGCATCCATCCCGCGGTCCTGACCGACCGCGGCCTGGACGCCGCGCTGTCCGCCGTGGCCGCCCGCTCCCCGGTCCCCGTCGACCTGCGCGTGGAGATCAGCTCCGGACTGGGCCGGGAGCCCGAGGCGGTGGCCTACTTCGTGGTCTCCGAGGCCTTGACCAACATCGCCAAGCACTCCGAGGCCACCAGCGCCTCGGTCACCGTGACCCAGACGGACCAGGCGCTGCGGGTGCGGATCGAGGATGACGGCCGCGGCGGTGCAGCCGTCAGCCGCGGCGGACTCTCCACCGGCCTGGCCGGTCTGACCGACCGGGTCCGCGCCACCGGCGGCCACCTCGAGGTGGCCAGCCCTCACGGCGGCGGCACCGTGCTGATGGCCGTGATCCCGCTGGATCCGCGGCCCGGTGCCGGCGCGGCCACGGTGCAGGAGATGCCGGTCGCGCCCGCTGCACAGGACACGACGGCCCCCGCCGACGCTTCCCGTCCCGACCCCCAGGAGACTGCCCGATGAGGATCGTGATCGCCGACGACGCCGTGCTGCTGCGCGCAGGCCTGGAACGCCTGCTGACCGAGGCGGGCCACGAGGTGGTCGCCGCGGTGGGCGACGGCACCGCCCTGCTGAGCGCGGTCACGACCCACCAGCCGGACCTGGCGGTGATCGATGTGCGCATGCCACCGACCTTCACCGACGAGGGCGTGCGGGCGGCCGCCCTGATCCGTCAGCAGGACCCCGGGGTCAAGCTGCTGGTGCTCTCCCAGTACGTGGAGGAGCGCTACGCCTCCGAGCTGATCGCCGATTCCCCGCACGGGTTGGGCTATGTGCTCAAGGACCGGGTCGCGGACGTGGACGACTTCCTGTCGGTGGTCGCGGACGTGGGCGCGGGCGGCACCTGGCTGGATCCGGAGGTGGTCCAGCAGATCTTCGTGCGCTCACGGCGCCGCCGCACGCTGGAGACCCTCACCCCGCGCGAGCGGGAGGTGCTCTCGCTGATGGCGCAGGGGCGCTCGAACCAGGCGATCGCCGACACCCTGTTCGTCTCCGCCGGGAGTGTGGAGAAGCACATCTCCTCCCTGCTCACCAAGCTCGATCTTCCCCCTGTCGACGGCGAGAACCGTCGCGTCATGGCCGTGCTGCGCTATCTCGAGACCGAGGACCTGTGATGACAACCACCACTGCCCCCGCCACCCCGCCGCAGGGACGCGCCTCCCTGCCGCTGGAGCCCGCACGGCGCCTGTCCCCCTCGCCCGGCCCGGACCGCGCCTGGCGGGTGACGCTGACGGTGCTCGCCGCCGTGGTGCTGGTGCTCGCCCTGATGGGTCTGGCGGCCTCCTCGGTGGCCGGATGGGCGATGAACCGCGGTTTCTCCGAGGTCCCGGCCACCACCGAACTCGGCCAGGCGGAGTCGCTGACGCTGACCACTGATGTCGCCGACATCCGCGTGATCCACTCCGATCAGGCCGAGGGGGTCGCCGTGGCCCTGGTGCCCGAGGGCGCCACCACGGTGCCCGATGAGGACACCCGGGAACGGGCCCGTGTCGATGTGCAGGGAGAGCCCGGCTCCCCGGTGGTCGAGGTGCGCCAACCCCGCACCACAGGGCCCATCCCCTGGGAACCCGATCTCCGGGACCTGCTGGTGGTGGTGCCGACCGAGCACATCATGGAGCTGGATCTCAGCAGCGATGTCGGTGACGTCCGGGCGCAGGGCGAGTTCTCCTCCCTCACCGCCACCTCGAACGTGGGCGAGGTCCTGCTGACAGCGGTCAGCGCCCCGCGCGGGGTGCACATCGACGCCGAGGTCGGCGACGTCGAGCTGGAACTGAGCGATCCGGTCCCCGCCGGCGTGGAGATCACCAGCTCGGTGGGGGACGTCGAGGTGCGCCTGCCCATGGACGCCACCGGCGACGTCACGATCACCACTGACATCGGCAACGCATCCCTCGCGGCCCCGGGCACCGGCCGCTGGGCCGTGAACGCCGCCTCGGAGATGGGTGAGGTTCGCACCGATCCCGACCTCACCCGGGCCGACGGGACGATCAGCGGGAACCTGACGGTGCGAGCCAGCGCCGGCGACGTGACCCTCACCCGGTGATCGCAGCGTGGAAAAAGGGGGCGCTCCGGCCGGAGCCGGAGCGCCCCCTCTTCACATGATCGGGGCTGAGGGCCTCAGCGTTTGCCGGTCAGACCCTGCTGGATCAGATCCATCACCGAGGCGTCGGCCAGGGTCTGGGTGTCGCCGATCGTGCGATTCTCGGCCACGTCCCGCAGCAGGCGACGCATGATCTTGCCGGAGCGGGTCTTGGGCAGCTCGGTGACCACCAGCACCTGCTTGGGGCGGGCGATCGGGCCGATCTCCTTGCCCACGTGCAGGCGCAGGGCCTCGGCGGCCTTATCCTCACCGCCGGCGGCCTCGACCTCGTCGGCGCTCTCCTCCCGCAGGATCACGAAGGCGACCGGGATCTGGCCGGTGGTCTCGTCCTCGGCGCCGACCACCGCGGCCTCGGCCACCCACTCGTGGCTGACCAGCGCAGACTCGATCTCCATGGTCGAGAGGCGGTGTCCGGAGACGTTCATGACGTCGTCCACACGGCCCAGCAGCCAGATGTCGCCGTCCTCGTCGCGCTTGGCGCCGTCACCGGCGAAGTAGCGGCCCGGGAAACGTGACCAGTAGGTGTCCTTGTAGCGCTCGGGGTCGCCCCAGATGCCGCGCAGCATCGCGGGCCAGGGCTGATCGATCACCAGGAAGCCCCCCTTGCCGGGCTCGACAGACTCTCCTGCGTCGTTGACCACGTCGGCGCTGATACCGGGCACGGCGGCCTGGGCCGATCCGGGCTTGGTGGCCGTGATGCCCGGCAGCGGGGAGATCATGATGGCGCCGGTCTCGGTCTGCCACCAGGTGTCCACCACCGGGCAGCGGTCCGCGCCGATCACCCGGCGATACCACATCCAGGCCTCGGGGTTGATGGCCTCGCCCACGGTGCCCAGCAGGCGCAGCGAGCTCAGATCGAAGCGCCCGGGGATCTCCTCGCCCCATTTCATGGCGGTGCGGATCGCGGTCGGCGAGGAATAGAACTGGGTGACGCCGTATTTCTCGACGATCTCCCACCAGCGACCCTGGTGCGGGGTGTCCGGGGTGCCCTCGTAGATCACCTGGGTGGCACGGTTGGCCATGGGCCCGTACACCACGTAGGTGTGGCCGGTGACCCAGCCGACGTCAGCGGTGCACCAGTACACGTCGGACGACGGCTTGAGGTCGAACACATTGCGGTGGGTGTAGGCGGACTGGGTGAGGTAGCCGCCGGTGGTGTGGACGATGCCCTTGGGCTTCCCGGTGGTGCCGGAGGTGTAGAGGATGAACAGCGGGTGCTCGGCCTCGACCCACACCGGTTCGTGCTCGGTCGAGGCGGTCTCGCGGACCTCGTGCCACCACACGTCACGACCCTCGGTCCAGTCCACCTCGGTCCCGGTGCGGCGCACGACCAGGACCTTCTCCGCCGATTCGGCTCCGCTGGCGAGGGCCTCGTCGACGGCATTCTTCAGCGGCAGCTGCTTGCCGCGCCGGTTCTGCCCGTCGGCGGTGATCACCACGCGCGCTTCGGCGTCCTCGATGCGAGAGCGCAGCGCGTCGGCACTGAAGCCGCCGAACACCACCGAGTGCGGGGCGCCGATGCGGGCGCAGGCGAGCATCGCGAAGACGGCCTCGGTGACCATGGGCAGGTAGATCACCACGCGGTCACCGGTCTTGACCCCGAGATCGACCAGGACATTGGCCATCCGGCTGATCTCGTCCTTGACCTCGGCGTAGGTGAAGCTCGCATCGGAACCGTCCTCGTACTCCGCCAGGAAGGCCACCTGCTCGCCGTGCCCGGACTCCACGTGGCGGTCCACGCAGTTGTAGGCGGCGTTCAGGGTGCCGTCGGCGAACCAACGAGCGAACGGGGGGTTGGACCAGTCGAGGGTCTCGGTGAAGGGCGTCTTCCAGCTCAGCAGGCGCGCCCGGGCCCTCCAGAAGGCCACGGGGTCGCGGTCGGCCTCCTCGTACAGCGACGGGCGGGCCACCGCGTTCTGCACGAACTCGGACGGTGGGGAAAAGCTGCGGGTCTCCTCGGAGAGGTTCTGGATCCCGGTATCGGCTGCGTCAGACATCAGCGCTCCTGCGTCGTGGGCCCCGGCTCGGGGCGAAATGGTCACGCTCACCGTATCGTAGGAGACCCACGTCACGCGCAACCGCACCGCGCCGCAGCCCGCCACGCCCAGACGTGCGGCGATCCCATCGAGCCGAGCGCATCGAGATGCCCGCTGCTCGCGACCCCGGCCGCACCAGGGGATGCACCGGTGGCCCCACGACGGTCAGCGCAGGAAGCGGCCAGGAATTCCGGCTAGCGTAAGGACACATGGACCCCACCCTGTTCTCGCCCGCCGCGCTGCGCGGACTCGAGATGCGCAACCGCGCCTGGCTCGCCCCGATGTGCCAGTACATGGTCGAGGCCGAGGACGGGATCCCCACCGACTGGCACCTGGTCCATCTCGGGGCCCGTGCGGCCGGCGGCTTCGGACTGGTGGTCACCGAGGCGACCGCCGTCGACCCGGTCGGGCGCATCAGCCCTCGCGACACCGGGCTGTGGAACACCGAGCAGGCCCGCGCCTGGGCGCGCATCGTCGGCTTCTGCCAGAGGCAGGGGGCGCCGGTCGCCGTCCAGCTCGCCCACGCCGGGAGGAAGGCCTCCACCTGGCCGGTCCTGCCGCAGTTCCGCGGACGGCACGGCACCATCCCCGAGCTCGCCTCTGGCTGGGACACCGTCGGCCCCACCCAGGATCCCTTCCCGGGCCTGGATGCTCCGCAGCAGCTGAGCACCGCGGACATCACCGCCGTGATCGACTCCTTCGTCGCCTCCGCCCACCGGGCACAGCAGGCCGGCTTCGACGGGCTCGAGCTGCACTTCGCGCACGGCTACCTGGTCCACGAGTTCCTCTCACCGCTGGTGAACACCCGCACCGACGCCTACGGCGGCGACGGAGCCGGTCGCCGCCGCCTGGCGCTGGAGATCGCCGGCGCGGTCCGGGCGGCCTGGCCCGCCGACAGGCCCGTGATCGTGCGGATCTCCGCCACCGACTGGATCGACGGCGGCTGGGACGTGGACCAGTCCGTCGAGCTGGCCCGGGAACTGGCCGAGCTGGGCGTCGACGCCCTGCATGTCTCGACCGGAGGCGCCGTGGTCGCCGACATCGCCGTCGGGCCGCAGTACCAGGTGGGGTTCGCCCGCACCATCCGCGAGGCCACGGACCTCCCCGTGGCCGCCGTCGGTCTGATCACCGACGGCGAGGATGCGCAGCAGGTGCTGGACCGCGGGGACGCTGATTTCGTCGCGATCGGTCGGGCCGCTCTGCGCGAGCCCGCCTGGCCCCAGCGCGCGGCCCATGAGCTGGGCGTGCGCGATCCGGCCCTCTACCCCGGGCCCTATCGCCGCGGATCCTGGTGAGGGCCCTGTGACACGTACCGGCTGTGATGGACTGAGAACATGATCGTGCTGACCGGAGCGAGCGGAGGGATCGGCACCGCGCTCGCGATGCGGCTGGCCGCCCGCGGGAAGCACCTGGTGCTGACCGCCCGCGACCGCCCTCGCCTCGAGGCGCTCGCCACCCGGGTCACCGAACAGGGAGGGTCGGCGAGCGTGCGGCCGGCGAACCTGCGCGATCAGGAACAGGTGCAGGCACTGGTCCAGGAGATCCTCGCCCAGGACGGAGTTCCCGAGGCCGTCATCTGCCTGACCGGGCACTCGATCCACCGCGACCTCGACGCCAGCTTCGGCCGCCCGCACGACCTGGTGCGCCTGACCGGCACGAACCTGCTCGGACCGGCAACGCTGCTGTTAGGCCTGCTGGAGGCCATGGCAGCCCGCGGCAGCGGACGCCTGCTCGTGACCACCAGCGCCACCGCTCGCATCCCCGCTCCGGGCTGGGCCGCCTACGGCGCCAGCAAGGCGGGCCTGGACACGTGGCTGCGCTCGATCCGTCCCGATGCCATCCGCCACGGCGTCGGCATCGCCGTGATGGAGCTGCCCCTGGTGGCCACCGCCATGGCCGCTCCAACCTACGGCCGGGCCCCGCGCGGTGCCCTGAGCGCCGAGCAGGCAGCCGATCAGCTGCTGCGAGCCCTCGACGGTCGGCGCAGCCTGTACTCCCCCTGGTGGGCCCGCCTGGGCGCCATCGCCTCGGCGGTCGCCCCCTCGCTGGCCGCCCGAGCCGCGGGCCGGGCCGGCAGGCTCGGCACCAGACTGCTCGCCCGCGACCTCGGGAGGCCGGGATGAGACCCAGGAGACTGCTCCAGGCGTCCACCGCGCTGAGGCTGCGCGCGGCCACGCGTCCCTCCTCGGTGGTGCTGACCGACATCCACGGGGACCTGACCGCCCGGGACCTGCTGGATCTCGTCCACCTGATCCGCCGCCGTTCCCGGGAGCGTCCCGGTCTGGCCGATCTGCCGCCGCACGCTCCTCTGCGCGAGGTGCTGCTGACGGCCCTGGCCGGGCGCGGGGACATCGATCTGCGCTCGAGCGGGACGACCGGCACCCCGCGCATCCAGCATCGCGGTCCGCTCACCCCTGCGCAGCTGCGCACCCTGGCCGATCTGGCCCGCCGCATCGGGCTGCGGGCCGGAGCCCGCGTGGCCACCGCCGCCCCCGGCGTCCATGGTCACGGCCTCCTGTTCGCCCTGGGAGCCCTGTCGCTGGGGGCGCCGCTGGTCGACCTCACCCACCTCCCGGCCGAGGCGCGGATCGCGCTGCTGCACCGGACGGCTCCGCACGTGCTGACCGGGGCCCCGGTGCACCTGTCGGACCTGCTGCTGACCGACCAGGAGCTGAGCGGGAACCGTCCGCTGCGGATCCGGCGCGTGGTCTCGGGATCCGACGTGCTCGACCCCGCGCTCAGCGCGGATCTCGCCCGTCGCTGGAGCGCCCGTGTCCACGACGTGTACGGCACCGCCGAGACCGGCACGCTGACCGTGGACGGCCGTCCCCTCAAGGGGGTGCGGATCCGCGAGCACCACGGGCTGCTGCTCGTCCGCACCCCGTTCACCCGGGGCCGCGAGGTGATCACCGACCACGGTTCGATCGATGACCAGGGCCGGGTCACGGTCACCGGGAGGGTCGACGGCATGGTGTCCTCAGGCGGGATGCTGCACGCCCCGCGCTCGGTGGCCCGCCTGATCGCCACCGCTCCCGGGGTCGAGAGCGTGCGGCTGCGGGTGGTGCCCGATCAGCGGATGGGCAGGCGGACCGTCGCCGAGGTGACCGTGGCCGAGGACCTGGACGTCTCCCCCACCCCCGACGGGCTGCGGGCGTTGGTGCGGGATCGCCTGGGCGCGGCCTCGGTGCCGCGCGAGGTCCACCTCAGCAGTCGGGAACGCTGACCGGCACCGCGGTGACCGCGAGCCCGCCCATCGCGGTCTCCTTGTAGCGCTCGTTCATGTCCCGGCCGGTCTGGCGCATCGTCTCGATGACGGTGTCCAGGGACACCACGTGCTGACCGGTGCCCCGCAGCGCGAAACGGGCGGCGGTGATGGCCTTGACCGCGGCCATCGCATTGCGTTCGATGCACGGGACCTGCACCAGGCCGCCGACCGGGTCGCAGGTCAGCCCCAGGTTGTGCTCCATGGCGATCTCCGCGGCGTTCTCCACCTGGAAGGGCTTGCCACCCATCGCCTCGCACAGCGCCGCCGCCGCCATCGAGCAGGCCGAGCCCACCTCTCCCTGGCAACCCACCTCGGCGCCGGAGATCGAGGCATGCTCCTTGTACAGCGAGCCGATCGCCCCCGCGGTCAGCAGGAAGCGCACGGCGACCTCATCGGGGTCCACGCCCTCGATATAGGTGGTGGCGAAGAACAGCACGGCCGGGATGATGCCGGCCGCCCCGTTGGTGGGGGCGGTCACCACGCGTCCCCCGGCGGCGTTCTCCTCATTGACGGCCAGCGCGGCGAGCGAGACCCACTCGAAGGAGTTCATCGGCAGCCGGGCCGGGTCCTCGGCAGATAGTGATTCGTGCCAGGACGCGGCCCGCCGGCTCACGTCGAGCCCGCCGGGCAGGGTGCCGTGGGTGCTGGTGCCGCGCTCGATGCTCTCGCGCATCGCACGCCAGATCCTCAGCGCACCGGCACGGATCTCCTCATCGCTGCGCCATTGCCGCTCTCGCTGCAGCATCGCCTCGGACACGGAGATGCCGCGGTCCTCGCACACCCGCAGCAGCTCGTCGCCGGTGGTGAAGACGGAGTCGCCGGCGCCCTCGGAGGCGACCTCGGCCAGAGGCCGCTCCATATCGGCCTCCTCCAGGATGAACCCGCCGCCGACGGAGAACATCGAGCGGCGCAGCAGCTCCTGGCCGTCGGCATCGAGGGCGATGAAGGTCATGCCGTTGGGGTGCTGGGGCAGGACGGTCAGCGGATGCAGCACGATCCCCGAGGGACGCAACGTCACTTCGAGGCGACCGTCCAGCAGCAATCCCCCCTGCTGCTCGATCCGGGCCACGCGCTCCCGCCCGATGACCGGGTCGACCGTCTCGGGGTCGGCTCCCTCCAGGCCCATCACCACCGCGTCCAGGGTGCCGTGACCATGCGCGGTGGCAGCCAGCGAGCCGTACAGGTGCACGGCGACATCGACCAGGCGCGGCCCCACGGCGGGGTTCTCGAAGGCCTCGCGCGCGAACCTCGCAGCCGCCCGCATGGGTCCGACGGTGTGGGAACTGGAGGGTCCGATCCCGACCGTGAACAGGTCGAAGGTGCTGATGCTCATCAGCTGCTCCGCCGACGGGATCCACGTGTCGGGGCACCGGAGCGCCCGCGACCACGGCCCTTGCCCCCGCGAGCGGCCCCCGTGCCCCCGCGGCCACCGCGACCGCGGGCCTGCGCGCCCCGGCCGCCGGCTGTGCTCCCTGCCCCGGCGCGGCCGCGCCCGCCCCGGGTGCTGCGGCCGGCGCCGCCTCGTCCCCGCTGGTCCTGCCCGGTCTCCTCCCAGCCGGCTCGCCGTTCCTCGTTCTCGCGGCGTTCCTGGGCGCGGCGGGCATCGGCCCCGCCCCGCTGCCTGAGGTTCAGCTTGCGCGGGGCTCCCTTGTACTTGGTCTGCGTCGGATCGTCGGCGGGCTCCCCGGACGGTTCGCGGCCACCGAGCTCGGCGACCGCCGGGTCGGAGGCCTCCGCGACGTCGGCCCAGACCGGCTCCACCTCGGCCGCGGCGGTGATCGTGCGAGTGGAGGACGTCTGGTGGGGCAGCGCGAGGGTGACCACGGTTCCCTCCGCGCCGGCCCGCGCCGTGCGCCCGGAGCGGTGCACGTACTCCTTCAGATCAGCCGCGGGATCGACATGGACGACCATGGTGACGTCGTCGACGTGGAGACCACGTGCGGCGACCTCCGTGGCCACCAGCACCGGGAAGGCCCCCTGCCGGAAGCCGGCCAGAACATTGGTGCGCAGGCCCTGTTGCTTGTTGCCGTGCAGCGCCGCCGCGCGGACCCCGACCTCCACCAGCTCCTGGGCCACGCGCTCCGCGCCCAGCTGAGTGCGGGTGAACATCAAGGTGCGTCCCTGGCGGGCCCCCAGGTGGGCGGTCACGGCACGCTTGGCGGAGGGCTCGATGGCCAGCACGTGATGGTCCATGGTGGCCACCGCCGCGGCCACCGGGGTGCTCTCGTGGGTCACCGGATCGACCAGGAAGGCATCGACGATCGCCTCGACCTGGTCGTCGAGGGTGGCCGAGAACAGCATCTTCTGCGTGCCCATCTCGATCGCGGCGAGGATGTCGCGCACATCGGGCAGGAATCCCAGATCGGCCATGTGGTCGGCTTCGTCGACCACTGTGGTCTCCACCCGATCCAACATCAGCTGGCCGCGCTCGGCGAGGTCGATCAACCGGCCGGGGGTGGCTACGATGATCTCCACGCCCCGCGCCAGCGCATCGGCCTGCTTGTCGATGTTCATGCCGCCGGCCACCAGCTGGGAACGGATCCCCGCCGCCCGGGCATAGGGGTGGATGGTGTCGACGACCTGCACGGCCAGTTCACGGGTGGGCACGAGCACCACTCCGAGGGGCCGGCGCCGGTGGACCTTGCGCCCTCGGAAGCGGGCTGTCATCGCCAGTGTGAAGGCCAGCGTCTTGCCGGAGCCCGTCTCGGCCCGGGCCAGCACGTCGCGCCCGGCCAGGGCGTCGGGCAGGATCGCCTCCTGGATCTCGAACGCACGATCGAGGCCCTGCTCGGCGAGTACCCCCAGAAGCTCATCGGGCAGAGGCATGTCCTCGAATCGCTGCGATCGGGGGGCGGAGCGGCTGCGCGCCTTGGGCATGGTGATCCTCCTGACGAAGCGGGCACATCCATCATCGCTCATGGGAGACTGATGGAGTGCTGCGCACTCTGATGACTTCGAAGATCCACCGGGCCACAGTCACGCAGGCCGACCTGCACTATGTCGGCTCGGTGACGATCGACCTCGATCTGCTGGATGCGGCGGGTCTGATCGAGAACGAGCAGGTCACCATCTCCGACATCGACAACGGCGCCCGGTTGGAGACCTATGTCATCGCCGGCGAGCGCGGCAGCGGTGTGATCGGGATCAACGGCTCGGCTGCTCGGCTGGTCAGCCCTGGCGATCTGATCATCATCATGGCCTACGGCATGTTCGAGACCTCAGAGATCGCCGAGCACCGCCCGCGGGTGGTTCATGTCGATGGGGAGAATCGGATCGTCGCCACCGGCACCGATGGTGCCGAACCGGTTCCCGGCATGCCCGACCAGATCAGCGGCCGCGCCAGCCAGGGCCTGCACTAGCTCCTCGAGCTGGGTCGCCTGCTCGTCCCGTCACAGGGACAGCGCTAGCTCGTAGGCGTCGTTGACGGCGTCACCGACCTTCCGTGGCGCTGCACAGTCACCTACTGCATGTGCCGACAGGCCACGGCTGCGCAGCTGGTCCAGAAGCGCCCTCGCCGGTCGCAGACCGAAGGCGGTGATCACGGTGTCGGCAGTGAGGGTCTGCTCGCCCCCGGGACCCTCGACCAGCACCCCCTGGTCGGTGACAGCCCGCACCGAGGTGGCGGTGAGCAGCTCGACGTTGCTCTCGGCGAGTCGACGCAGAAGTGAGACGCGGTTGAGCATCAACATGTCGTGCGCGATCTGGTCGCTCATCTCGACCACCGTGACCTGATGACTGGCTTCAGCCAGCTCGAGGGCCGCATCTGCCCCGGACAACCCTCCTCCGCACACGACCACGCGCCTGCCGACCGGCGCGCCCTCATGGAAGGCGAGCACGTCGACGACCTCCTCCCGGTCGAGCCCGGTGATCTCGTCGGGCCGTGCCGGGGTGGATCCCGCGGCGACGATCACGGTATCGGCGTCGGCAAGGCGCTGGTCGTCCGGCCCCAGGCGCGTGCCCAGGTGCAGCTCCACCGTGTCGAGCTGTGCGAGCTGCCGTTCCCACCACGGGATCATCCGTCGCAGCTCGCGCTTGAACTCGGGAGTCGCGGCGGGCAGCAGCACCCCGCCGGCCTCGTGGCGCTGCTCGTACACATCGACGCGGTGCCCCCGGGCCCCGGCCACCCGTGCGAACTCCATGCCGGCGGGGCCCGCTCCGATCACCACGATGCGTCGGGGATCATCCGCGGCTCGGATCCCCCGGTCCCCTTCGCGGCCGACCTCGGGGTTCACCGCACAGCCGATGGCCCTACCGAAGAAGGCGTTGCCGGTGCACAGCTGATTGCAGCGGATGCAGGGACGCACATCCAGCGCCCGCCCCTCGCGCAGCTTGTTGACCAGCTCCGGATCGGCGATCAGTCCGCGGCCGATGGCGATCAGGTCGGCGTCCCCGCGGGCCAGGATCCGCTCTCCGTTCTCAGGGGTGATGTTGCCGCATGCGACGACCGGGATCGAGACGACCTCCTTGACCTTCTGCGCGGCGCTGACCATGCAATCATCACCGAGGTAGTACGGCGGGAAGACGTAGTCCATCGCTTCGTACGAGCCGTCATCGCACAGGATCATGTCCAGGCCACCGGCTTCCAGAGCCGTCACCAGCTCCTGCGTCTCCTCCCAGGTGCGGCCACCATCGAACCGGTGGTTGACCGAGATGCGGAAGGAGACGACCGCACCGGGGGCGTTCTCCTTGATAGCGCGGATGCACTCGACCGCGAATCGAGCCCGGTTCTCAGGACTGCCGCCGTATTCGTCAGTGCGCCGGTTCCAGCACCTCGACATGAACTGGTCGATGAGATACCCGGTGTGCCCATGCACGTCGATCACGTCGAAGCCGGCATCGTGGGCCCGTCGGGCCGCCTCACCGGTGCGCTGGACGATGAGACGGATCTCAGCGACCGTGAGAGGTCTGCAGCGCCGCTCAGGATCGAAGAAGTAGGTGTTGTCGCTCGAGGAGACGGGTTCCATCTCCATCTGGTCGTAGTTCTGGTTGTTACGTCCCAGTCCCGGGGTGAGCTGCAAGGCGGCGAGGCCACCTGCGGCGTGGACCGCGTCGGCGATTCCCGCCAGCCCGGGAGTGTGGGCATCGGTATCGGCCCGCGCCAGGCCTGCAGCGATCGGTTCCAGATCGGACTGGATGAAGTTCACGCCGGTCATCACCAGCGCGGTCCCGCCTGCGGCGCGAGCCGCGTAGTAGGCGGCCTCACGGGGCGTGGAGCGGCCATCCTCGGTGCCCATCTCCGTGCCCATCGGAGCCATGATCACGCGGTTCGGCAGGCGCAAGCCACCGATCTGCAGGGGCGATAGAAGATTCTTGAAAGCGGACATGAGCAGGACTCCCTTTCCTGGCGATGCGGGTGTCCTGACGCTATCGGCGTCACGACCGGCACCCCGCGGCCCTAGGTCCCGGATCGGTCGGTAACCGTCCCGGGCGGGCCCGTGCCCCGTCCCGCAGGTCGGACTGCCGAACCCCCTCTCCCCCAGGGATCTAGGGTGGTGCGAATGATCCGAACCCTGCGTCCCCTTCTGCCGTGAGCGGGGTCCTGGCGGGGTTCTTCATCGTCTGGGCCCTGATCGGAGTGGGCTGGGTCGTCGGCCGCACCGGTGTGCTGGGCCCCCACGGCCGCTACGTGCTCAACCGCACCACCTTCTTCGTCGCTTCCCCCGCCCTGGTGCTGGTCGGACTCCTGCAGTCCGACCCCACGGAGGTGCTGTCGACCCCGATGGCGGTCGCTGCGACCGCCGGGTTGTCGACCGGGCTGTTGATGGTGCTGGTGCTGCGCCTGCTCACCAAGCGCCGGGGCCGCGATCTGGTGGTCGGCGCGATCAGCAGCAGCGTCGTGAACGGCGCCAACATGGGCTTCCCGATCGCCGCCTACGTGCTGGGCGACATCTCCCACGCGATCCCGGTGATCCTGTTCCAGCAGGCGATCTACACGCCGCTGTACCTGTTCGTCCTGCACTCGATCACCCAGGAGAAGAGCCCGGGGTTGATGGGCGTGGCCCGCAGCATCGGCGCAAACCCCACCATCATCGCCTCCGCTGTCGGTCTGGTGCTGTCCCTGGCCGGCGTCCAGCTGCCCGAGGTGGTGCTCGAGCCGGTGCGTTCCCTGGCGGACATGGCGATCCCGGCGATGCTGCTGGCCTATGGGCTGTCGCTGTACGGCTCCAAGCCCCTGGCCAAGGATGACGGCTATCGCGGTCTGATCGCGCTCGCCTCGGGCACCAAGCTGCTGGTGATGCCCGCCATCGCCCTCGGCGTCGGTCTGCTGCTGGGGCTGCGCGGACAGTCGCTGTACGAGGTGGTGGTGATGGCGGCCCTGCCCACGGCGCAGAACGTCTACGTGGCGGCCGCGCGTTACCAGGCGGCCGAGAACCTGGCACGTGACACGGTGCTGATCACCACCATCGGCACCGTGTTCGTGCTGCTGCTGCTCTCCGCCGTGCTGGGGGTCTGAGCGCAGGTCACGCGCTGGCCGCCCCTGCCCCTTCATACCGCGGGGGTGGGGCGCAGGAACAACCGTGCGGCTCCGTTGGCGGGTGCCAGCTCCTGCTCGAGGAACAGGCTCGCCGCTCCGACCGCCCCCACGTCATCTCCCAGGTGGGACGACTCCAGGACCGCATCGGGGCCGGCTTGCCAGTCACCGAGCGCGTCCTGGATGGGGGGCATTCCGTACCGTGCCAGCAAAGGCCATGCGGGCCCGCCGATGATGATCCGCTCGGGGTCGTGGATCCCGCTCAGTGTGCGCAGTGCAGGTCCGAGAGCGGCTCCGTGACGGGCGATCGACTGCTGGGCCCCCGCGTTGCCGCTCTCAGCTGCCCTGGAGACCGCTCTGATCTCCTCCTTGATCCCGGCGCCCACGGGCACCTCCACTCCGGCCGCTCGGGCCTGGTCCACCACTAGGTGCGCGTCGGTGTACATGTTCAGACACCCGAAGGCCCCGCATTCGCAGCGCAGGTCGGCGCGACCGGTGGGCAGGTGCCCGATCTCGCCGGCCTGGGTGCTCGAGCCGCGATGGACCCGCCCGTAGGCGCTGACCGCGGACCCGACTCCGTGGCTGACATAGATGTACAGGACCGTCTCCTCGAAGGGGAGGTTCCGAGACCAGATCTCGCCGGTCAGAGCAGCGTTCGTGTCCTTGTCCAGGATTGCCGGCAGCCCACAGGCCTCTCCCAGTTGCGCCGCCACCGGCACGTCTCGCCAGGGGATCCACGGTGGTCGGCGCACAGTGCCGGCGGTCGAATCCAGACTTCCCGGTGCGGCGATTCCGAGCCCCAGCAGGCGTCGGCGCACTGGCCGTGCCGCCCCATCCTCCGGCCCCGTCTCGGCCCCTGGAGCGGCGGCGCCGATGGAGTCGCTGAGCTCGCCGATCCGCGCGGCGATCCGTGCGATGTCTCGATCCGAGCTGCGGGTCGGCGCCTCCATGGTCGATTTCACGAGCGGTCGCGCGTACAGGTCACAGACGACCACCATGATGTGCGCTGGGTCCAGGTGGACCCCGACGGCCAGGCACGCATCTGGGACCACCCGCAGCACCGTGTGCGGCTTGCCCGGCCCGGTATTGCGGCGGCCGGCGGTCTCGATCAGCCCCTCGGCCAGCAGTCGGCGGGTGATCAGAGAGACCGACTGGCGCGAGAGATTGGCGCGCCTGCCCACCTCGGACTGGCTGATCCCCCCAGTGGTCGCCCGGATCGTCTGCAGCACGAGCTTCTCGTTGTAATCACCGATATCGGTCATCGAGGATCCCCGCACGCCCTCCCCCTCTCTCGCTCCCCAGGACCTCATGATTGCATATGTCAAACGGTGTGAGTAACCTGCCTCACACGGGACGGCGCAGTCCTCTTCCGGGGGCCGCAAGGGCAACGATGCCGAAGTCTCTGCTCCGCACCGATGAGGGTGCGGCGAGGATGGGAAGGGAGAGCGATGAGTACGACTGACTCCGTCGCAGGGGGCAGTCCCGGGCCCGGGACGCCCGGGGCAGGTCCCAGTGCCGACATGAGCCCGCAGGCGGGGCCGCGGGCACCGGGGGCCGTGCCGGGGGCGGCGCCCGGTCGCGGCCGAAAGAGGCTCACGGACCGCGAGAAGCGCAATCTCCGGATGGGACTGCTGTTCATCTCCCCCTGGATGATCGGCGTCACCGTCTTCGTCGTCTATCCGCTCGTCTACTCCTTCGTGATCAGCCTGGCCGAGTATTCGGGGATGCAGTCACCGACATTCATAGGATTGCAGAACTACATCACCGCCGCTGTCGTTCCCCTGGTCCACACGGCGGTGGCGAACACCGCGTACTACATGGCGCTCGCTGTCCCGCTGGGCCTGGTCATCGCACTGCTGCTCGCCATGGCGATGAACCGCAATGTGCGGGAGGTGGCCCTCTACCGAACATTGCTCTACATGCCGTCGCTGATCCCGATGTTCGCGATGTCCTTCATCTTCATCGTGTTCGTGAATCCTCAGTTCGGCATCGTGAACCAGGT
>DWZH01000124.1 GCA_019118275.1 Candidatus Brachybacterium merdavium
GGGACCTGATACCGGACCACCGCATCACGCCCGCTGATGAGCCGGGATAAGCGGGACGGCTGGGCCCGCGACAGCACCACCGTGACCGAGGCGGTGCGGGTGAACGCTGGCGTCAGGGCACCGGATCGTGAGGTGGCGATCCCGGGATCGCCCAGGCGAGTGGCCTGACCGTCCGGGACCGTTCGCTGGCCGGTGCGGGCAGGCTGCTGGAGCTGGGCAGCCCCACCCGCTCGAGGAACGCTTCCAGGGCGAGTACGGCCATGCCCAGGCTGACCACATGGCCGCCGGTCTCGGTGAACTCGATGTTCACCGCCGCCGCGGGGCCCGGCAGGCACTCGCGCGCTATCCGATCGCGCACCCGGTCGCGCAGGCCGGTTCCCGCGTAGTGGGTGATCCATCCCAGGACCGAGACGTGCTCGGGGTTGAGCAGGTTGACCAGGTTGCCGATCCCGGCGGCGAGGTAGTCGCCGGTGCGCAGCACGGCCTGCGTGGCGGCCTCATCGCCGGCGGCCTCTGCGCGCATCAGCCGCTCGATGAACTCGCGATGATGGCGCACCGAGAGCAGCTCGTGCTCCTCCTCCAGCTCGGCCAGGGTGGCACGGATGCCCTCGACCCCGACATACGCCTCGATGCAGCCGGCGCGGCCGCACGAGCACTGCCTGCCGTTCCAGAGCAGGGAGGTGTGGCCCCACTCGCCGGCGGAGTTGCCGACCCCGCGCAGCAGCTGGCCGTCGACGATCACGCCGGCGCCGACCCCGGTGCCGAGGTTGACGGCGAGGAAGTCGCGGTACCGACGACCCGCACCGAACCACAGTTCCCCGGTCGCCAGCGCCATCAGGGCGTTGTCGATGCGCACCGGTGCGGGGATCGCCGCTCGCAGTGCGTCCAGCACCGGGACGTCGTGCCACCCCCAGTTGGGAGCGAACACATCGACTCCCCGCGCGGGGTCGACCTGGCCGGGCAGGGAGACGCCCGCTCCGAGCAGCTCACCGACGTCGTCCGCCGTGCGAGCCAGGAGCCTGTCGACCGCTTCGCGGATCCGTTCGGCGATGGTCACGATGCTCTGGCCTCGTGCCTCGAGCTCGATCTCCTCGCGGTCGAGCCTGGCCAGGGCGAGATCGAAGAGGTCGACGTGCACGTAGGTCTCCGCGACATCCACTGCGAGCAGGGTCCCCCGCCGCGGATTCGCCTGGAACGTCGCGGTGGGCCGGCCGCCCCGGGACGAGATGCGGCCGGCCTCCCGCAGCACGTCCTCGCCGACGAGCTCGCCCACGAGGGTGGTCACGGTGGCTGGGCTGAGGCCGGTCTCGGCGCTGATCTCGGCCCGCGTGACAGTGCCCCGCGCGTATGCGGACCGCAGCACCTTGAAGCGGCTCTCGTTGCGGATATCCTTGGACGTCTTGCTCGCCACGACTCCCCTCCCAGATCGTGCACGCCACGTCATGGGGCCGGGACGGTGGTCCGAGGTGTGCTCAGAGTGGCGTGATCACCCATGCAGCTCCTTCGAAGATACCGTCTCGCACGGTCAGCGATTCGACGCACAGGAGGACCTCCTGCGTGGGAGTGCGGAACCATTCCGCAGGGATCCAGGAGCGGCGCGGGTCCCCGCCGGCGACGGCTGGAGCTCCCAGCACGTGTCGGGAGACCCGGCGCCCATCGGTCATCACGGTCACGGCCACATCCCTGCCGGCCAGGTCGAGCAGGGCACCGTGGTCCGTGCTGCCGGCCGGCGGGGTGAGCCGCACTAGGGCCGGGTGTCCCGCGTCCACGGTGAGGGCAGGGGTTCCTCGCGCGTTCCCCGGCAGGTCGAACCAGGCGTCATCGGCGCCGGCTGCGGCGGTGAGATGGGCGATGAAGTCCTCCTCGGCCACCGTGCGGAGATGGTCGACGTCTGGGACGACGGTCTCCAGGAGCTCGACCCGATCGAGGAGGCCCCCGGAGACGTGAGGAGCACGGATCGCGACCTCGACCTCTCCGCTCTCCCCGGCGGTGTCGCCGAGGACGATCACGGGGGCCGCGGGCGAGACCAGGGTCTCCTCACCGCCGTCGAGGCTGACGCGGATCGGCTCGGTGAGCCCGTGCAGCCGCAGCACCCCCACCCGTCCCGGCCCGGGGAGCGGAAGCTGCTGGACATAGACGGTATCGCGGCCGAGCTGTGGGCTGGACCAGCCACCGAGCTCGCGCAGGGGCTGCTGGGCCAGGTCGCCGGTCGAGCGCTGGTCCGGCAGCCGGCGCACCCGCCACAGGTCGCTGACGTCGGCAGTCTCCGTGACGGCCAGGACCATGCCCGGTCCACGTCCGGCGCCGAGGTGCAGGGCGGGTCGGCGGGCGTCGTCGAAGTTGGCGCGTCCCCAGGTCTGCGTGATCACACGGGCCCGGCGGGCCCGCCCCGGAGCGAGGGGCACGCAGAGCGGTGCCCCGTGGGGGACATGGACCCCGTGCTCCGCGCCGTCGGTGACGATGCGCACCAGGTCGGCCGCGCCGAGCAGGAGGAGCTCGGTGGCGGTGTCCGGCACCGCGAGGTCCACACGCAGACGCCCGTCGGCGAGGCCGAGCTCCTCCGTGCCGGGGATCAGGTCGCCGGCCTCGGGGAGGGGATGGCTGGTGCCCAGATGGTCGAGGGGGTCCTCGATCACCCGGGCCGCGTGCTCGGGGTGCCGCGCTCGCGGCAGGGGGTCGGCCAGGCTGGTGGCCCCCTCCCGGATCTCCACGCGGATCGCCCCGTCCTCCCCTGCGGTCTCCGTCCTGCCGATGCCCTGCTGGATCAGTCGGCCGCCGCCCGCCGCTCCATCCGGCAGGTCGAGCTTAACCAGCGAGTCCTGAGTTCCCTCGAAGGTCAGCTGCAGCTGGTCGCCGACCGTGGCCGCACCGACGAGCTCGGCGGTCGCCACGGTCAGGGTGCCGCTGCGTCCCCAGGGCCGAAGCGGCACGTCCAACGCCCAGAAGGGACAGGTTCCCGCAGTCACCGTGGCATCGATCGCGTCGCCCTCGATGGTCCCGGCCGTGGGCCGCAGTCGCACTGCGGTGTCCAGTCCCTCGACCTCTGCGGGGCCGACGATGAGGCCTCCGCCCTCGAGCGCGAGGGCCCCGCCGGTCTTCATCCCTGTCAACGGGGTGGCTGACAGGGGCACTGGCCGCGCCGTCGCCAGTCGCTCGCCCCAGGCCTCGAGGGTGGCGGTGAGCCGGATCGCTTCGTCGTATTCGGGGCGGCGCCGGCCGTCGGGGCTGATGTAGCCGCCGAAGTCGTAGTCGTAGGTCATGAGGTTCCCGGGGTCGCCCCAGTTGCCGGCGGAGGGGCGCACGAGGTGGTTGAAGCCGGAGGTCTGCAGGTAGGGGGCGACCAGACGGGCCCCGGCGAGGATCTCGCGCCGCAGGGTCCGATGCAGCCGATTGGTCTCGGTCACCATCAGGGGCAGCTCGCGCTGTTCGAGCTCGGCGGAGTAGTACCGGGTCTCCGCGTCGAAGGTGGTCGAGTCGTCCGCGGGATAGAGGTTCACGGTGGGCACGACACCGTGCGCGTCACCGCCGGCTCCGTGGAGCTCTCCCTGCCCGGCGCAGGCGATGATCGGCACATCGATGCCGTGGGCGCGGGTGCGCTGGGCGAGCCAGGTCATGTACCCGTCCGGGTCCGGGCAGTCGAAGAAGTCCAGCTCGTTCTCGATCTGCACCAGTGCCACCGGGCCGCCCCGGGTGGTCTGGGCGGCGGCGAGCACCGGCATCACGGCATCGAACCAGCGGCCCACTGCCTTCAGGTAGGCGGGATCGGTGGTCCGCACCCGGATCCCCCCGCCCGCGCGACGGCCGTGGAGCCACCAGGGCAGGCCCCCTCCGTCGGTCTCGGAGCAGATGTAGGGCCCAGGCCGTGCCATGACGAGGAGGCCCTGGTCGTGGGCGAGATCGAGGAATCGCTGCAGGTCTCGTTCCGGGGAACTGAGGTCTATCTGCCCTTCGACCTCTTCATGGAACCCCCAGTGCACATACAGGTCGATCATCCGGTAGCCGGATTCGCGCACCAGACGCAGCCTGTGCTCCCACTGCTGGGAGGGGATGCGGAAGGGGAAGACCGAGGAGCACAGCAGCACCGAAGGGGTGCCGTCGATGCTGAGGCGCCCTGTGGTCAGTTCGAGCGTGGACATCACTTCACTCCTGCACTTCCGGCCGAGAGGTTCATCTCGTACATGTATCTCTGACCGAAGTAGTAGATGAGGATCATCGGCAGCGACAGGAAGATCGAGCCCACCATGATCAGGTTCCAGGGCGGGGTCTGCAGGTCCTGGCTGGTCGACGTCAGATACTGGACACCGAGGGCGAGCGGCATCTTCTCCTCGCTGTTGATGTAGATCAGCGGACCCATGAAGTCGCCCCACATGGCCGTCATGGTGAAGATCGAGATCGCGATCAGGATCGGCAGCATCATCGGCAGGATCAGCCGCCAGTAGATCCCGAAGAAGCCGAGTCCGTCGATCGCCGCCGCCTCGTCGATCTCCAAGGGGATGCGGGTGACGAACTGACGCACCAGGAAGATGTTGAAGGCGTTGGAGAAGAACTGGGGGGCGATCAGCGGCAGGAAGGTGTCGATCCAGCCGAGCTCGGTGAAGATGAAGAACTGCGGGATCATCGTGATCTGGGCGGGGATCATCATCGTCGCGATGACGATGTAGAAGATGATCCGCTTGCCCGGGGCCCTCAGCCTGGCGAAGGCGAAGCCCACCAGGGAGCTCGACAGCACCTGCCCGAAGGCCGAGGTGACCGAGATGATCACCGAGTTGATGAAGAACTGTCCCACAGGCAGGGTCGTGGCGAAGATGTCGACGAAGTTCTGCCAGTGGAACTCCCGCGGGATCACCGACAGCTGCCCGCTCGAGACGGTCTGATCGGTGCTCAGGGAGATCGAGACCACGAAGATCAGGGGGACCATGAAGATGGCCGATCCGATCGTCAGCAGGGCATAGGTGCCCGGCCCGGCTCGGAACGCCTTCAGCGTCCGGGGGCGCCGGCTGCGCAGGACTGCCGGGGCGCCGGGCGCCTCGCTCACGGTGGCAGTGGGACTGCTGGTGGGCAGAGCGCTCATCGGCGCACCTCCGTCTCGTAGAAGACCCAACGTCCCGAGGTGGAGAAGGCGATCGCGGTGAACACCATGATCACCACGAAGAGGATCCATGCGATCGCGGAGCCGTACCCCATGTTGTAGAAGACGAAGGCCTCGTCGAACAGCATCGGGACAGCCATCTGGCTGGCATTGTCGGGGCCGCCCTCGGTCAGGATGAACACCTGCGCGAACACCTGGAAGGACGCGATGATCCCCATGATCAGGTTGAAGAAGATCACCGGGGTGAGCTGGGGAAACGTGATCGTCCAGAACTGTTGGAGACCGGAGGCGCCATCGATCTCGGCGGCCTCGTAGAACTCCTTCGGGATGCCGTTCATGCCCGCCAGCAGCAGAATGGTCCCACCGCCCGCCTGCCACAGGGACATCAGGATCAGGGCCGGCTTGACCCATGCCGGGTCCATCAGCCAGTTGGGTCCGGTGATGCCGACCCAGGACAGCATCTGGTTCAACGGCCCGGCCTCCGGGGCGAGCACCATCTGGAAGATGAGCGCCACCGCCACGAGGGGGATCAGATGCGGCAGGTAGACCAGGGTGCGGAAGAACTTGCGCAGCACGATCTTCTTGTTGAGCAGATTCGCCAGGAACAGCGAGACGCCCATACCCAGCGGCACCGAGATCAGGGAGTAGAAGAAGGTGTTGAACATGACTTTCCGGAACACCGGATCGTCGAACAGCAGCGTCGTGTAGTTCTCCAGGCCGATCCAGCGCGGCGGGGTGAACGTGTCCCACTCGGTGAAGGACAGGTAGATGGAGAAGAGCATCGGGCCCGCCATGAAGGCGAGGAATCCGATCACCCACGGGGAGATGAACAGGTAGAACAGCAGCGCTTCCTTGCGCCGGTGCTGGGTCATCCGCTGCCGGGTGGGCCGCGGTGCGCCACGTCGGCTCGGGGCATCGGTGCCCGCCGGGGCGCTCGAGGTGATCGTCATCGGGGTCTCCTGGTGCGCGTGAGGGTCATCGGGGTCAGGACGAGGACGGGCCGATGAAGGCTTCGAGCCGTTCCTGCAGGTCATCTGCCATCTCTCGGGCATTGCGCTGTCCGAGCCAGAAGGTCGCCGTGGCATCGGTGATGGTGTTCTGCATCTGGTTCCACTCCGGGATGAACTGGCGGCTGGAGATCATGTCCGCGGAGTTCGGGAAGACCTCCAGGTCCACGTCCTCGTCCATCCATTCCGGGTCCAGGAAGGTGTCGCTGGTCTGGACGTCGATATTGGCCGGCACGTCCTGCCCGCGGGAGGCGATGGGGCCCTGCCCCTCCACCCCGGTGAGGAACTGGATGATCTCGAAGGACCCCCGCGAGTTGCGCGCCGACCGCGGGATCGTCAGGGCCGATCCGAAAGCGCTGACGGCCTGCTCACGGCCCCGGAAGAAGGGTGCCACATCCCAGTTCAGGTCCCCTTCGGCCAGCGATCCGATCGCCCAGAAGCCGGTAGAGTTCATCGCGATCAGCCCCTGCTCGAACGCCCCGTCAGGCCCCATGTCCGGCCCCATGTTCGACAGGTCGACCTCGCTCGGTGCGACCTCGTGGGCGAAGAAGAGGTCCTGCGCCCACTGCAGGGCATCGACCGCCTCTTCGCTGTTGATCTGCGGCAGCCCCGTATCGGGGTCCACCACGTGGCCACCGTTCTGCTCGATCAGGGAGAACCACAGGGGCCACCAGGAGGCACCGCCGAAGCCGAACTGCTCCTTGCCTTCGGTGAGCTCGGTGGCGGCTGCCAGGAAGGTCTCCCAGTCCCAGTCCCCCGTGGGGTACTCGATGCCCTTGTCGTCGAACAGGTCCCGGTTGTAGTAGAGGATCGCGGCCCCCGAGCGGTCCGGGATCCCGTAGGTGGACCCCTCGAAGACGTAGCCCTCGCGCACGTCCCCGAAGGTCCGCTCCATATCGATCCCGGCCTCGGCGATCATCTCGTCCAGGGGCACCAGCTGGGCGCGCGAGGAGTAGACGTTGATGTCCTCGGCGACCTGCATGATGTCCGGCCCGGTGTCCGAGGAGATCATCGTCTGCACCTTCTGCGCATAGTTCGCGTCGGGGATCAGCTGCAGCACGATCTCGTACTCGGGGAACTGCTCCTGGGCCAGGTCGACCCGCGCCTGATAGGCCTCGCGGTCGGGCTCCCCTCCCCAGACGGTCATGACGAACCGGGTATGGCTGGGGTCGGGTTCCTTGATCTCCGCCTCCGCGAAGATCTGACCGCAGCCGGCCACGGTGGCCGCGCCCGCGGCGGCGACCGTCCCGCTCAGCAGCGTGCGGCGGTCCAGAGTCCTGCGCTGTCGCATCCTCGCACCTCTCATCACATGCGCTCGATCAGGATCCAGCTGATCTGCACGTCGGGGTCCGCGGTGGGCGAGACCACCAGGTCCACCGTCTCCTCCCGCCCCAGCCGGAACGGATGGGCCACGACGGTCGGCTCGACGTCGAAGGACTGCTCCGCGACGATCACCTCGTCGTTGAGGATCACCTGTGCGGTGCGGCCCTCGGTCTCGGGCCACGGCTCGTAGAAGCACAGATGCAGGCGGTAGCGCCCCGAGTCCAGTCCGTCGAAGCGGTAGCGCAGATCCGCGCCGCCCTGCGCGTACCTCACGGTGCGGTCCATGGAGTCGATGCCGCTGCCCGCCGCATCGCTGTCTCCCGTGAACCCCCAGGTTCGGCCGGTCTGCGGATCCTGGCCATATTCCTGGTCGGGCACCGAGTTCGCGACCGTGCCGCGGGAGTGCTCACGCAGGGCCCGGTAGTCGGAAGTGGACTCTCCACCGGCGCTGACCACGTACTCGATGCGCCGCGGGACCACCAGCACCTGGCGACGGAAGGTCAGGCCCTCGTCACCATCACCGATCCGGCCGACGACGGTGGTCAGTCCGGGCCGCTCGAGGTCGCCGTCCCAGCGGACCGGCTGCGTGCTGACCTCTCCGTCGCGATCCAGCTCCACCTGCGTGGGCAGGAGGTGCTCGGCACCGGGGCGGATGGCGTCCGGCATCCGGGCGTCCACCTCGAAACGCGGCTGGGGTGGGAGGTCCTCGACGTTCCAGGAGTCGTGCCACTCAAGAGCGATCTCGGTTCCTTCACCGAAACGGACGGGCAGCCACACATAGGGCGAGTTCGCCAGGTCCTCCGGGGTCCAGCGGTCCCCCATGTACACGTAGACGCCACGTTCGGGATCCACCGGGATCACATTCGTGGACTGGGAGCCGAAGGTGATCTCGGCTCCGTCCCCGACACAGGGGTTGCCGTGGTCGGTCCATTCGCCGAGGATCTCGGTGCTCGTCGCCCAGCTGGCCGGGTTGGGGTCCCAGCCGGTCGCCCCGGAGGTGATGAGGTAGTAGATCTGGCCGCGCTTGAACAGCGCCGGGGCTTCTCGGTGCGCACCGATGTAGGGACGGGTGAAGTCCACTCCCTTGACGGCGTCATCGGGACCGGTGGCCAGATAGGTGTACTCCGCGTCCAGCTTCGAGATGAACAGGGAGTAGTTCTCCTCGGAGGAGTAGATGATGTAGGCGGTGCCGTCGTCGTCCTTGAACAGCGTCATGTCCCGAGCCATGCCGGGGTTGTCGGGGTCGTAGTTCTCCTCCCCCTCCGGTGCGACATGCAGCCGGTAGCTGTCGATCCAGCGGAAGGGGCCCGTGGGGCTCTCGGAGACCGCGACCCCGGCCCGTGCCTTGGCGTACTGGGCATCGGAGCTCTCGCTCGGGCCATCGGCATGCACCCACATCACCCAGGTGTCGGTCGCCTCGTTGTAGAGCACTTTGGGTCGCTCCAGGATGGCGACGGTCTCCTCGCTGTCCTCGTCCGTGAAGGTGACCAAATCGCGGATCACGGCTTCCCGCTGCGCCTCGTCGTATCCCGCGTAGAGCGCGGTGAAGTACGGGTCGCTGTCGAGCTGCTCGGGGCCTTCGAGCGCCCTGAGCGCCAGCCCTTCGTCGTCCCAGTCGGAGAGGTTCCGGGAGGAGTAGACGTGGACACCGGGGCTGTTCCCGTAGCCGTTGCTGCGGTCCTCGCCGTACCAGTAGTAGATGGTCCCCTGATCGTCCTCGTGGATCACCACCTGGCCCCCGTGCGCCTGGATCACGGAGCCGTTCGTATCGGTCCAGGGCTCACCGGGCTCAATGGACGGTGCGGCGCCCCCGGCCCCGGTGGGCAGGTGCGACGATCCGCCGACGGTCGGAACGCCCTGGGACGTTCCGACCGGGCGGGCCGACGCCGGCGACGCGCCGACGGCGAGCGCCGCGGGCACCGCGGCCGTGCAGACCCCGGACACCAGCAGACTGCGGCGCGAGAGGGACGGGGCGGGTGCGGCGGTCGATGGGGAATTCTGCGTCATCGCTGAGCTCCTCGATGGATCGAGCCATCCGGCCGCATCGGCGCGACCGAACCGACACTACTTAGATTAAGGGTAATTAAAAGTAGTGTGAGAGCACCTTAGCGCCTTGACGGGATGCAGTCGAGCCCCCGTCGCCATCTCAGCGGGCCCGGCAGCGGCGGCGGGTCGACACCCGCGCGGTCGCGGTGCCCGCTGCGGCTCGACACCGGGGGAGGTCGCGGTGCCCGCTGCGGCTCGGCCCCGGGAAGGCCCCGGTACCGGCGGGGGCCGGGCGCACAGCACCCGCCCCCGCCGATGTGCCTCATCCGCAGGAAGCTGACGAATACGAGGCGGTGGTCTCCGCCCCGTCCACGTCGACGGTCACCTCACCGGCGGGGATCTCGCTGCGCCGGCTGCTGAACGTGGCGGTGCTGCTCGCACCCGGGCGCAGGGTCAGCTCGGTCCTCTCCCCCAGGGGCGTGCTGACCGCAGCCGTCACGGTCTCGTCGTCGGCGTTGCCGGCCGTCACGGCGAGCACCACCTGCCCGGCGACACAGCGCGTGGCGGTGTCCACGTCGACCGTGGCGGGCGAGTCGATCTCAAGCGCGGTCGACCGTGAGGGCTCGACGAGGCCATCGCGGTATCCCTCGTACCGGGCGACGACCTCCTGCACGCTGGCGGGCACCTGCGCCGAGGCCTCGCCGTCCGACAGGGCGACCGTCTCGCTCCAGCCGTCCCCGGAGAAGGTCACCTCCCCGGCGACCTCGCCGTCATCATCCGCGGCCACCTCGGCGGTCACCGTCCGACCGGAGGCGGTCAGAGCCGTCTGCGATCCCACGGCCTCCACCTCGCGCCAGCCGTGCATCGCATCGAGCACCTGCTGCGAGGCGCTGACGAAGGAGCCGTGGCGCGGGCTCTCGGGCAGCCCGTCCGTGCGCGGCTCCCAGCCGTCCTGCTGCGAGAGGCGGTGGTCGCGCTCGCTCGCCGCGATCTCGGCTCCGCTGGTGACGAAGGCCCGGTAGCCGCCCGCGCCGTAGTTGTCGACGAGGAAGACGTAGCCGTCGTCGTCGGCGGTGTTGTTCGGATCGCCCTGGTTGAGCTCGGCGATCTGCGGGCCTTCGCCGGCGTTCCCGGTCACCGGGGTGGTCATCGCGGTGTCGACCAGCTGCCAGCCGGTGTTCGGGTCGGCATCCCAGTCCGAGGCGGTCGTCGGTGCCGTCAGCACCGTGGACCGCTCGAGGAAGATATCCTTGCCCCGTTCGAGGCCGTCGGCCTCGCCGCCGTCCTCGTTCTTCGTGAACCGATAGTAGTGATCGCCGATCTTCTGCACCGTCGAGTCGATGCGTCCGTATCCGGTGTCCTGCCAGGACTGCGGCGGCGAGGTGAAGGTGACGAAATCGCGGGTGAGGACCGCGAACATCCGTGCGTGCAGATCGCCCGTGGTGTGCTCGGCGTCGTCGTACAGGCGCGAGGCGAAGAACAGCACATAGGACTGCAGATCGTCGTCCCAGTACGCTTCGGCCGCCCACGTCATGCCGGCCTCGGGCTGGTTCACCTCGATCCCGCCGTTGCCGTCGCCGTTGGTGCGCTCCCAGGTGACCAGGTCCGTCGACTCCCACACGTTGACCTTGAGGCTGCCCTCGCTCTGCGCCTCGTCCCAGCCCGTGCCGCAGCCGATGCACAGATCGGTGGCGATCATGTAGTAGCGGTCTCCCTCGTGCGAGCGCAGGATGTAGGGGTCCCGGTGGCCCGTGGTGTCCTCGGCGTTGTCGACGACGGGTCGGCCGTCATTGACCTCCTCGAACGTGAAGAAGTCGTTCTCGGTCGTGGCCGCGCTGTAGATGCGCTCGTCGTCGTCCGCACGGAAGTAGGCGGCCGCGTACCCGGCATCAGGGACGCTGCGGCTCTGCTCGGCCACGGTGACCTCGAACTCCCGGGAGGCGGTGGCCCCGTCGAGGGTCGCGGTGGCGGTGAGGGTGACCTCGGCGTCGCCGGCCCCGTACTCGGGCCGGGTCACGACGCCACCGCCGGCATAGGGGTCGTCCATCCCGATCTCGGGGGCCACGTGGCCCGGATCGGTCCCGGACACCAGCTCGGGATCGGTGGACTCCCAGACGATGTCGGATCCTTCCACCTCGCCGTTGGTCACCAGCGGCAGGTTCTCCGTGGTCTGCTCGGCCAGCTCGATCGCCTCCAGGTCGGCCGATGGCGAGGAGACGGACTCGGTCTTCGGCGCAGCCTCCTCCGCACCGGCCGCATGCATTCCCAGCGTGCCCACCGGCAGCACCAGCAGGCAGGCGAGCGCCGTGCGCACTGCGCGGGCACGGCGTGGAGCGTCGTGTTCTCGGGTGGTCATGGTTGTCAGTACCTCGTCCTCATCAGATTCGAACTGTCGGAGCGGGCCGCACGGCGGTGATCATCGCCGTGCGGCCCGTGGCCTGCCGGGGTCACCCGCAGCTGGTGGCCTCGTACGAGGCCGAGACCTCCTCGTCGTCGACCGTGGCGGTCACGTCGTCGCCCTCGATCTCGGCGCTGCGGGTCGAGAACGTCTCGGTCACGGAGGCTCCGGCGCCGAGGGGGAGGTCCGTCCGCTTCCCGTGCGGGGTGGCCACGGAGGCGGTCACCGGTTCGTCGCCGGGATTGGTCAGCGTGGTCGCGAGGACGGCGCTGCCGGCGACGCATCGGGTGGTGGCCTCCACCTCGAGCGGGGCCGGCTCGGTCACCTCCACCGTGAGCTCGACCGTCTCGTCGGCCACTTCCTCGGCCGGTTCCATGTCCATCACCGGCATGTCCTCGATGTCGAAGTGCACGCGGCGCACGAACATGTCGCGTCCGGTGAGCCCGAGATGGTCGGTGCGTGCATGGAAGACGTAGATGAGGTTGTCGGCCTCGTCCTTCGACCACATGCCGTGGCCCGTGCCCAGCTGCCACTCGCCGTCGAACTTGCTCGACTTCTGCAGCGGGTAGTTCAGCTTGGTCCACGAGTCGGGATCCGTCAGATCGGTCCCGCTCGCATCGGCCGTGGCCAGCCCCGTGGTGTAGGTGTCGCCCACGCTCGATCCGGAGTAGATCATCAGCAGCTGTCCGTCCCGGGTGTGGACGTTCGGGCCTTCGGCGCAGGCGTTGTCCCAGGCGTATTCCGGCTCGATGATCGACACGGGCTCGCTGGTCAGACGGGCGGGCTCCTCCGGATCGACCGTCGCGATCCAGGTGGTGCACACCTGCTGCCAGGCGTAGTAGGCCTGTCCCTCGTCATCGGTGAAGTACGTCATGTCCAGCGAGACCCCGCTGACCTCGTTCAGCTCCGACCCGTCGCTGCGGGTGACGTGCTGGGGAGCGCTCCAGTTGTCCGGATCCATCGGGTCCAGGTTGCGTCCGTCCTCGTCCTGCTCGAGCTGCATGATCGAGGCGCGGCCGTTCATGTAGTCGGGGGAGTCGCCGTAGCAGGGCATGAACAGGATGGACAGGCGACCGTCGATCTCGTGGATCTCGGGCGCCCAGAAGCAGCCCGTCATGGTGTCCCCGTGGGCGTCGACGTCGCCGCGCTCGAGCAGATGGACCTCCTCCGGCCCCGCCTCGTCGGCCAAACCCATCAGGGTGTCGGCCGAGCGCAGCGGCATGAAGGCCTGCCCGCCCTGGTTGACGTTGTCGAGGTCGGGGTCGTTGGTGGCGATCATCAGGTAGCTGGTCTCGCCGTCGTGCTCGTACTTGTAGGCCGAGGGATCGGCCCGTTCATCAGCGAAGGGCGTGGGGTAGTCGTCGCGCTCGACAGTGGTCCGGGCCGTGTAGGTGCCCGGGGTCGTGGGGTCGACCTCGCTGAGGTCCCACTCCTGGAGCGGGAGGTCGCGGGTGGAGCCGTCGGAGTAGTCGAGCTCGACGGTGCCGGGCAGCGCCTCGGTGTCCACCTCGTCGCCCTGGGGGATCGACACCTCGTCGAAGGGGGTGTACCCGGTGTTCTCGATCCGCCCGAAACGCTGGAGGAGAGCGTCGGCGTCCTCCTGCGGCACGGTCAGCTCGACCCCGGCGGCGAAGTCATCGATGTCCGTGTCCTCGGCCACGGTGGTGCCGGTGACCGCTCCCGAGGAGGACGCGGTCTGCTCCCCCTCCTCGACGGCGGCGACGAGATCGGTGAACGCCTGGTGGCGCACCGCGCCGGAGTCGGTCGTCCAGGACAGCCGGTACACCTCGTCCGCCGAGTCGTAGATGGCGGTGGGCTGGTTGACGCCGCCCACCTCGTCCAGCTCCAGCAGCCCGATCTCCTCGTAGCTGCGCAGGTCGGGCGATGTGGCGACCAGCACCGAGTCGGACTCGGTGCCGTCCGCGCCACCGCCGCGTGCGATCCGTGTGGCCACGATGCCGTATCCGCCCTCGGGCAGGGCGAACACCGCCGGGTCCTTCAGGCTGCGGATGAGGTCCATGTCGGGACCGGTCTCGGGGACCTCCTCGGAGATCCGGGGGAAGAAGATGCCGTAGTTCTCGTTGAGCGGCTGCCAGCCGTCCTCCTCGGCGAGGGCGAGGTGCATGCTGTAGGCCACGTCCGCGTTGTTGGCCTCCTGCTCGGAGGTCGGCGTGCGGTGGTAGGCGGCCAGATCCGTCGAGGCGTCCTGCGGCAGCACGGTGACCTCGAAGGTCTTGGCCACGGTCGTCCCCGGGGCGTCCTCACGTGCGATCTCGACCGTGACCGTCGCGTCGGCGGCCTCCTCTGTCTCCAGGGTCAGGGCACCTTCCTCGAGGCGTGCTCCGGTGGCTCCGGTCGGGGTCACGCTCACGCCCTCCGGGGCGCTGGGCAGCGGCTCGCCGTCGGCCAGGACGGCCGGCACGACGTACTGCTCGGCGGCGGCCTCGGCGCGCTCCTCGTCCGAGTCGCTGGAGGGCACCACCGTGACCACGTGCTCGCTCGTCTCGGTGATGCCGCGGATCGATGCCGTCGCCGTGAGCGTGACCTCGACCGGATCGGCGCCCTGCTCGGGCTGGGTCACCCGCCCGTCCTCGGCGATCACGGAGCTGTCGCTGCTGCTCCATGACACCGCACCGCCGGCGGTCGGCAGCCCGATGTGGTCGGAGTCGATGCTCTCCGGTGGCGCGTCCACGCCCTCGAGCAGGTCCTGGACCTGCTGCTGGATCTCCTCCTGGTTGATCTCGGCGTCCTGCTCACTGGCCGCGGCGATCTCCTCGGCGCTGAGCGCCCGGTCGTGGACCCGGAAGGTCGAGATCTCCCCGGAGAAGAGCTCATCGGGCCAGGGGGAACGAGCGATGGTGTTCAGCGACTGGTCGCTGATCGAGGACGGCACCAGCTCGGTCTGCGTGGTGCCGACCGGCTCCCCGTCGACGTACAGCGAGATGGTGCCCGCCTCGCCGTCGAGAACGCTGGTCAGGGAGTACCAGCGGTCGGCCTGCAGGTTCTGATCGGCCTGTGCGCTGTCCTCCTCGTCGTTGGAGCCGGTGGTGATGGCGGTGCGCGGAGCGTCCTGCACCGAGGTGAAGAAGTATTCGTCGGTGTCGTCCTCGGCGCCGATGTTCCACAGGAAGTTGTAGTCCTGCTTCATCGACTCGTCGATCTTCACCTCCGTGGTGATCGTGGCCGAGTTCGCCTCGGCCAGCAGGTCCTCGGGCAGGCGTACCCAGTTGCCGTCCTCGGGCTCGCCTCCGGTCAGCTCCAGGGAGGTGCCGGTCCACTGCCCGTCCTCGGCGTTCTGGACGACGGCAGCCTCGGATCCGCCGGCGTCGGGAACGCTGGCTCCCGTGGTCTGGGTGAACTCATAGTCGACGACGGGCGTATCGGCGGGATCGGCCTGGGCGGCCGTGCCGAGGGGGAGCACCATCGCCGCCGCCATCGCGGCGACCGTGGTGCTGGTCAGCAGGCCTTTGGTCAGTCGGGGCCGGCGCTCGTGGCCGGGCGGGCTCTTCGGGTTCATGGTGAATGCACTCCTTCGTACCTGGTCCTGTGCCCATGTCCTGGATCGAGGGGGCGGGGCCGGGTGCGGCCCCGCCCGAGCGGCTGCGGTCAGCCGCAGGAGGCGGCCGGGAACGCCGCCGTGGTCACGGCGCCGTCGACCTCGGCCGTCACCTCTCCGGCGGGCAGCTCGGCCTCACGCGTCGTGAACGCCGCGGAGCCCCGGGATCCCTCGGCGACGGTGAGGTCCTGCCGGCCGTACGGGGTCGTCACGGTCGCCGTGACGTCGTCGGATCCTTCATTGGTGACCGTCGTGACCAGGACGTTCGTGCCGGTGACGCATCGCGTGGCCCCTTCGAGGCCGATCTCGCCCGCGCTGCCGTCCACGGTCACGGTCGCTTCGACCGGCTGGCGTGAATCGTCCTGGGCCACACCGCTGACGACGAAGGTGCCGGCCTGCTCGTAGGCCTCCTCGGGGATCTCGTCCCAGATCACCTCGGCCTCCTCGACGCTGCCGTCGACCTTCTCCAGGTGGGCGGAGTCCGGCAGCTGCGGCGCCGTGCCGACCTCGGTGCTCACGCTGATCGCCTCCACGGTCCGCACGGCGATCTGCGGGGCGTAGGCCTCCAGGACCCCCTGGTACTGCTCACGGGTGACCGGCACGACGGTGCCGTGCCGCGGCCTGCCCCCATCGGTGTTCTGCGGGAACTGCGACTGGGGCATCTGTTCACCGATCACCTGCCAGGACGAGGCGTCAGTGATGTCGTCGGTGGCCATCGGGACGTAGTGGTTGGGGCCGCCGTGGTAGTCGGGCTGGTCGGCGAACAGGTAGTACTCGTAGCCGTTCTGGTCGCCCTCGTTCGCGGGGAACAGCGAGGGCCCCTCGCTCTCGGTGAAGGTGCCGCCATAGCCGTTGTCCTGCCCCGACCCCAGCTCCGTGCCGAGCTCGACCCATTCGTCGTCGGCTCCCGTCGCGCCCGGGTAGCTGTCCTCGACCGTGGCGAGCAGGTCCGAGGAGCGCTCCTGGCGCAGCGTCATGGACTTCTCGTCCTTGTACACGCGGTGGTAGTCACCCTCGTGCTCGGCGACGGTCACGTCGATCGACCCGGCACCGTCCTGCCCGCGGCGATCCACATCGATCCATACCTGCGGCTCGGAGAAGGTGGTGAAGTCGTCGGTGGTCGCGTACATCATCCGGTTGTAGCTGGGCGTGGTGCGATCGTCGGGGTCGGCCGTGTCGTAGAGGTTGGAGGCCCAGTACAGGACGAAGGTCTCGCGCTCAGCGTCCCAGAAGGCTTCGGGGGCCCAGGTGTTGCCCGCGTGCTCGGTGTTGACCACCACGTGGCGCTGATCGGACCAGTTCACGAGGTCGGTGGACTCCCACACCTCCACGGCGAGCGAACCGTCCACCTGGGCACCCTGGAATCCGCCCTCGCGGCCGTCGATCTTCAGGTCCGTGGCGATCAGGTAGAAGGTGTCGCCGTCGGGTGCGCGCAGGATGAAGGGGTCGCGCAGCCCTTCCTCGCCGTGCTCGGAGGTGAACAGGGGCTCGCCGTCGTTGAGGGTGTTCCAGTCGAGCGCGTCGTTGCCGCGGGAGGCGGCCAGGCTGATCTTCTCGCCCCCGACGCCTTCGCCGGTGAAGAAGGCCCAGACGTAGGCCTCGTCCTGGTCGGGATCGGAGGGCATCGGCTGCACCGTCGCGGTGAACTCCCGCGTGATGGCCTGGCTCCCGTCGTCGATGGTGGCCTCGAGGCGCACCGGGGCGGCGTCGGTGCCGGCCGCCGGACGCCGCACCTGCACGATGGCCCCGGATCCGCTGTCCTGGTCCTGGTCCTGGAGGGCGGCATGCTCACCGCCGGAGCGGATGCGCCAGGAGAACTGCGAGCCCTGCGCTCCGACCGTCGGCAGCCAGAGGTCCTCACGCACGTCGTCGAGACCCTCGATCGCCAGCTCCTCGGCGTCGTGGCGGGCGGCGCCGTCCGGAAGCGGCGACGGTGCCGCCGGTGCCGCCGCCGTGGTCGGGGAGCTTCCGACGGGGGCGGCGCTCGCCGAGCCGGCGGCCAATGGCACCGTCGCCGCGGCCAGGAGCGTCGCGCAGGTGGCGGCGCCGGCGAGTCTGCGGATCCGGCGGGGAAGGATCGTCATGGTCGTCATCGACTTCCTGTCTCATGGGGTGGGATCGGGACGGATAGGTCAGGAGCGGGGCGTGGACTCGCCCCGCGGGGAACCGGTGCGGCGGATGATCAGGCCGGCGCCGCCCAGCAGGGCTCCCAGTGCGAGCAGCTCGATCAGCTCGGTGCCGGTGGTCGCCAGGTGGCCCCCGGGGGTCTCGCCCGGTTCGTGGTCCGGCCGGACGGCCGGGGTCTCGGTGGGTGCCGAGGTCGCCTCGTCACGCTCCTCGATGGTCACGTGCACCCCCACTTCCTCGGGGTCGTGCTGAGGCCCGGTTGCGACGGCTGCGGTCGGGACCAGCGAGGCGGTCACGAGGACGGCCGCTGCCAGGGCCCCGTGGGGTGCGAGCATCCGGCGCTGGGAGCCGGCCGAGCGTCGGCCCTCCTCACGTGCCTGGGTCAGCAGCGCCTCGAGGCGGCGCCGGCCGCGACGACGGTTGCCGATCAGCGCGGCGATGATCAGCGCCAGCCCCAGCAGCACCAGCAGCTGGGGCCAGGGGGCCGCCCACAGCCCGAACGAGGCGCGGGCCTGCGGAGCCGTGACCGTGCTGCCGTCGAGTGCGGCGCCTTCAGGGGCCAGGACCAGCTCGCCCGGCAGGTAGATCGTGGGCCAGACGTCCTCGATCGTCAGCGAGACCTGACGGGTGTCCCCGGGCAGCAGGTCACCGATCGGCTCCGCCGGGTCGGGAAGCGTGGTCTCGCCGGTGCCCGAAGTCGCCCGGCCGGCGACGGCCAGGCGCGTGTTGCCGGTGTTGCTCAGCTCGACGGTGGCCGTGACATCGCCTGGGCGGAAGGGGTTCCAGGTCCCGTGGTAGCTCGTGGAGACCTCGCCGATCTCGAGCGCCGGTGAGAGCTCGCCGGTCACGCGCGTGATGACCTTGACGCCCATCCGGCTCTCGACACCGACGGCGGTGCCGTCCTCGGCCGACTGCCGTGAGACCACGGAGGCGGCCACTCCGGCGGGATGGTCACCGGGCTCGGCCTGGTCCGGGACCGTGATGGTGAAGGGGACGACCTCGCTCTCGCCCGCGGCCACCGTCACCTCGTCGGGGATGTCGATCCAGGTGCCGGCCGCGGTGGATTCCTCGTCCGATGCGAGCATGTCGAAGCGGCCGGTGGGGGTGGTGAACCCGTCGGCCGCCGTCAGGCGGAAGGTCTCCTCGCGGTCGCCGAGGTTCTGCACGGACAGGTGCTCGGTGACGCTCTGGCCGGCATCGAGCTCGGGCTGGATGGATGCGCGATCATCGGGACCGGACTCGTCCGCCGCAGTCACCGCCCAGCGTGTGAGCGGGGCCTGCGGCTGGCCGAGCGCCGTGGTCGCGGTGAGCACGCTCGCGGCGAGGGCCAGCCCCAGCGTCACTGCGAATGTGATCAGGCGGGTCGTCATGACATGGCGATGCACAGCTCTCCCCCGGGACGGAGACCCCTCAGTACGCCTCCTCGAACAGCGAGAGCGTGACGGTCGAGCTGTAGGAGCCCGGCTCGACATCGAGCGGGGTCTTCAGGGTCAGGTCGGCGGTGGCCGTCCACTCCCCGTTCGCGGCGGTGGCCTCCGAGGAGTCGAGGGCGAGCTGCAGCAGCTCCTGCCCCTCGAGCCCGACGTTGTCGGGGTGATCCGGGTCGGTGCTGTCGTCGATCGAGGTGGGGACCTCCTGGCCCGGGGCGACCTCGCCGTTGCCGTCGGTCACGAGCTCCGGGGCCCAGCCGAGGTGGTCCGGGGTGATCGCCTCCTGCCCCTCGCTCCCGACGAAGTCACCGGCCTGTCCGGTGACGTACCAGTAGACCCCCTCCGGGACGTCGGTGCGCGTGTCTGTCACCGTCACCTCGGGCAGCACGCCGGTGAACTCGCGGTGATCTGCCGCGGCGTCCTCGACCTCGGTGAGCGTCTCGCTGTCCCCGGCCACGCTGAGCGACAGCGCCCCTGGGTCCTGTCGCTCCTCGATGGTCACGTCCAGATCGACATCGTCGCCTCCCACCTCGTCGGCGAAGGCGGCACCGCCCACGCCCAGGAGCATGAGCCCGCCGATCGCGCCGATGGCTGCCCGCTTGCCCGAAGCACCGTTGTTCCGGAACATCCTGTTCTCCCGTTCCCGGCCTGGCGGCCGATGTCTGCGCAGCGATGCCGCCGCGGATTCTCGGTGCCGAACCGTCCTCGGATCAGGGCGAAAGGTGAGGCTGGGCTCCCTTGCCTGCTCGCATCCGGCGTCGGTCCGACGTCGTCAGCAGAGGACCCTAGCCCGAAATGTTACCGGGAACAACCAGGAGCAGGACTTCGTTCACCAGTTGTCACAAGGGGACGTCACATCGTCCGGACGATCTCCGCCATGGCATCCATCGACTGCTGCGCCTCCCGCAGTCCCACCCGGTTCAGGTGGCCGTGGGAGACCCCGCGCCGCACCACGTACTGCACGTCGACACCCGCCTCGCGCAGCTGCTCGGCATAACGACGAGCACTGACCCGCAGGTCATCGAACTCGTCGGCCTCGATGTAGGTGCGGGGCAGCACCGCCAGCTCCTGGGCGCAGGCCAGGCCCGGGAAGTCGTAGGGCGTGGCCTCCTCGAGCGGCCGGCCGATGTAGTTGGCGGACATGGCCCGCATGGTCTGGGGAGAGAAGCGCAGCGGGCCCGGGGTGCTGGCCAGCGCCTCGGCCTCCTCCTCGGTGGGTTCGGGGTTCAGCGGATGAGCCACCAGGTACATCGGCAGCGAGGCCGACGGCGGCCGCCCCTCGCCGGCCAGGCGCAGGGAGGCGGCCGCGGCGAGGTTACCGCCGGCGCTGGCCCCGCCGATCGCCAGCCGCGTCCCGTCGGCCCCCAGCTCCTGCGCGTTCTCGCGCACCCAGGCAACGGTGGCGCACACGTCATCCAGCGGGATCGGGGCACGAACCTCTGCCACCGTGCCCGGGATCTGCCGGGCCGGCTGACCACCCAGCTCAGGGGGTTCATCGCACAACCGGTAGTCGACCGAGACCACCACGGCATCCGCGCGGCCGGCGACACCGCGGGCGACGTGGTCACCCTCGGGCATGTCGAGGTCGCCGTGCATGAAGGCCCCGCCGTGGCACCACACCAGCACCGGCCGCGGCGCGTCAGCCGGAGCCGTCGGCGTGTAGATCCGCACCGGGACCGGGCCATGCGGGCCCGGGGCCTGCCGATCCTCGACCCGCAGATCCCACTGCTCGGCGGGCCCGTAGGGGGCATCCCACTCGGCTCGGGCCTGCTCACCGGCTTCGGTCCAGGTGGCGGCCTGCCCGATCACCGACATCCGGGCGGTCATCCGCCCGGTCTGGTCCCGGCAAGCCTCGGCAGCGAGCTCTGGACTGGTCATGGGGTCTCCGTTTCGTGGGGTGGATCGATCAGCTGAGCGGGATGCGGCTCACCGGGTGAGTTCGGCGAGCGGCCGGGGGTCAGATCGAGGCGCCGTAGCGGTCGCGCTCGATCTCCTCGAGGGTCTTGCCTCGCGTGTTCGGTGCACCGATCACCCCGATGAGCAGCGAGATCACCAGGAACGCGATCATCAACGTGCCGACGGCAGGCACCCCTTGGGACGCGAGCATGACAGGGAAGAAATAGCTGAGCACGCCCACCAGGATGCGGGCGACGAAGAACAGCACGCCCTGCGCGGTGGCCCGGTAGGGGGTAGCGAACATCTCCGCTGTCCACAGGGCGTAGAAGGCCTGCGCACCGATGCCGGCCGAGACGCCCCACAGCACGGCGAACAGGATCAGCAACGGCATGGTCACATGCGTGAAGACCAAGATGGTCCAGGCGGCGATCCCCAGGCCGGCGCCGATGCCGTAGAGCAGGCGTCGGTCCATCCGATCGCCCAGCAGCATGAAGCCCAGGTACGTGGCGATCACGGTCATGGTCCACAGCAGCACCTGCAGCAGGTTCTGATGGGCGGCGCTCTCGACGCCAGCGGTCTCGTACACCCGGGGCATGAAGATGCCCATCTGCCCGGCGACCAGGTTCCACAGTGCATAGACACCGGTCAGGAAGAGCAGGGCGCTGAGGTTGCGGCGGTCGGTCAGCAGTTCGCGGACCCCCCGGTGGCGCACGGTCTGACCGCGTTCGGTGGCAGCGTCGCGCTCCTTCTTCTGCGCCGTCCAGATGTCGGATTCGGACAGGCCTCGCCGCACCCACCAGGTGATGAACGCGATCACGAACAGGTGTGCGAACACGATCCGCGTCCCCAACAGCCCGAGCGGGACCAGCGCAGTGGCCAGGGCGAAGACGATCGCCGGCCCCAGGGACCAGGCCAGCTGGGCAGTCCCGACGTGCCGGGCGCGGTTGGCGTGCGGGGCTTGCTCAGCGATATACGTCCACGCAACCGGGACCCCCGCACCGACGGCGATGCCGGTGAGAATCACGCCGATCACGAGCATCGCCGGCTGGACGGCGAACACCACGATCAGCGTTCCCAGCATGTAGAGGATGAGGTCGTAGGTGTAGATGAACTTGCGGCCGTAGCGATCGCCGAGCGGGCCTCCGATCAGGGCACCGATCGCGGCACCGAAGGCGTTGGCCGACAGCGCCGCCACCAGGCCCACCACCCAGTTGGAGAACCCGAAGTACTCCTGCCACAGGGTGAGGCTGGTGGCCAGGGCGATGATCGAGCCGGCCTCGATGTAGTTGGACATCGCGACCGCGATGGTGGCCTTCCAACCGCGCACGGACCCGGGGCGCGGGCCGGCGGCCGAGGTGGCGGGGGCGACCGACGAGGGGGTGTTCATGATCTGGGCTCCCGGTGGGGACGGGGACGAGGGGTGCGGTCTGTGGAGGGCTCCGCGCGGGAAGATCAGGGCAGGTAGAAGTACTGTTCGAGCACCTGCTTCTCGCCGCCGTTCTCGGTGAAGTACTCGCTCATGGCGGCCTCCCAGCGGGGGGAGATCGCGGCGCGGGCGATGGCCTCCTGCGCGGCGTCGGCGTTGTCGGCTTCGAAGTAGCCGACCACCAGCCCGTCCTCACGGCGCAGGAACAGCGAGTAGTTGCGCCACCCGGCCTCGGTGAGCGCCTCGCGCATCCCCTCCCACACCTCCTGGTGGGCGGCGACGTAGTCGGTGAGCTTCTCCGGGCGCACCTGCAGCAGGAAGCAGCATCTGCCCGGGCTGCGGGCCGGAGTCGTGGACAGAAGCTGGTCGAGGTCGGTGCTGGTCATCAAGGCTCCTCAGACGGGTCAGTCGGGCGGGTCGGACGGTTCGCGGAGGGTTCAGTCGAGGGCATCGCCGATCAGGGCCAGGCACTGGATGACGGCGAGACCGAACTGGGCGCTCGCGTTGGAGGAGAAGTTGGTCTCGTCCACTGGGTTCAACACGGTCGGCCCCTCGAGAGAGTGGCCGGTGAATTCGTGGTCATCTGGGTATCCGGCATCTCCGGTGCGCAGCTCGGTCCACGCGCGTTCGGCGAGCTCCTCATCCTCGAGTTGCACGGCTGCGTACGCGGTGGCCCGCGAGTACGCCTGGCGAAGGTTCAGATTGCCCCAATCCGTGCCCGTCGTCTCCTCCTGCTCTTCACGGCTGGCGTTGTAGAGTCGGCAGAACTCCGTCCATTTGTCGCGCACCTCTTCGTCATCGATGAGGTCTATGACCTCTGTCATCACTTCGATGAGACCGAAGACTGAGCTGAGGTGGCCGATGCTCACCGATGGTTCAGTCTGCGGCAGATAGGACCCGTCCTCCATGTTGTAACGGGCGTCGCCCTGCGCCCATCCGTTCGGCAGCGCCGCGATAGTACGAGCTCCGTTGAGCAGTTTCATCTTCGCGGTCTCATCGCCACCACGCTCCCATTCCGTGAGCCAGGCACCGGCGAGCGCTCCCCAGTCAGTCGTCGTGCCAAGGCTCAGCGCCGCGGGGTCGGGCTCGTACGCGTCCTCGCGGATCTTGCGACTGGGGTCGAGAGTCAGGAACGTCTCGTCGGCATCGATTAGATCGTGCAGCAGGTCGCCGACGCGTTCGTCGGCGGTGAGGAAGTAGTAGTGGCGCCGATAGTTCGCGTTGGAGATGCGCACCTGTTTGGCGCTGTCGGCCCAATGCAGGACGCCGTGGCGAGTGCCCAGTCCCTTGAACTGGCCCAGGTGGTAGGTGTCAACGTCACCGGTGTGGCGGGTCATGGCCTCAGCGAAGCGGAAGGCGCTCGCATCACCGCTGCGCAGATAGTGGTACCAGAGCCACAAGTCCGTTGAGAGCTCAGAGTTGTCCCAGGCGTAACCGCCCACGTCGTAGCGCCACACGTGGCGGTCCGCGTCATAGGAATGCATCACGTCGCCGTAGTCCCAGAATCCATACCAGTGCCGCTGGTCGACCTGGTTCAGGTGGTAGGAGTGGATCGCGTCGAGGCGGTCCTCCCAGACTTCTCGCTCAGGGGTAGAGCGATCCACCGGTGACCAGCTGCCAAATACTCCTGCGGCATGGTTGTGCTCAGGCGGGCTCACCAGCATTGGCGGGATCGCATTGGCGTCCGCGAGGTCTGCGAAGGTCTCATTGTCGGGCGTCCCCGGCAGAGCCCAGAACATCAGCTCGGTGGTGCGCGCGACCCCAACGGGCGTGTCGAAGCCGGGCTCGTAGTCCTCGTAAGTGATCTCGAGAGCATCCAGCTGATCCTCGTACGTGTCCTGCCCCATGCCATCGTGGTACGGCCGCAGGTCCATGGGAACTGCGTGCGGCGAGTACATCCAGACTGTTGCGGTGGCCTTGTCCGATGCGGCCCCGGAGACCTGGAGCTCGGTCGGGTGCAGCTGCCAGAAGTTCCGCATCCCGAACGCGAACCCTCCGCTGGGACCGCCAACGTAACCGAGGCCCGCGGAGCGGGTTCCCCCGTCCACTCGTACCCAGGTGTGACCAGGGCTGGTGCGCTTGTGGATCTCGAAGCCGTTGGCGTTGAGCTGGCGCAGGCTGTATTCGCCCCAGGCCGGGATCCAGTGCAGGCGGGAGGTGACCCGCTCGTCCCAAGTGGTGGGGTCAGGGGTCGCCTGTCCCGCAATCTGCGCGGCGCGTGCTTCCTCACCGGGATCGCGGCGTAGCCCGGTGATGCCGCGAATGGCCTCACCGAGAACGCCGCGGTCCGCCCCCGCGAGGCGCACGTGCCGATTGTGCGGCTCACCACTCATCGGCACGGTGAACTCCACGCCGAGACCGGTGATGAAGCGCGATTGCGGATCCCCGTCATAGACGAAGGAGTGGACGAGCCGGATCCCGTCCGAACCGGCAAACAGGTAGAAGCGGAGCGTGAATGGCAGCCATCCCTGGTCACCGCGACCATGGGTCCCAGTCACCTTGATAACGGCACGCACGGGCCCTTTCTGCTCGACGGTGACGGTGTCGATCATGCTCTCGTAGTCCTGCGAGGCGATCGCCTTGGAGGCCTCGCCCGGGAGCGCGTCCTGCGTCGAGCAGACCAGCCGCCCATCGCGAGCGATCACCTGGCTGCCGCGTTTGATCGAACTGATGACGTGCCGGCCGGCGGAGCGGAACTCGACGGTGATCGCCCCAGTGTCCACGACAACGCGGCCACGGTTTTCGTTGACCGTGACCGTGTGCTCCCCCGCCACGGGCTCGCCCGGCGCCAGGGTGTACTTCTCGGCGCGGGGAGCTGCGTCGGAGACGGCGTGCGCGCTCCACTTGAGAGTGCCGTCGGGCCAGTAGCCGAGCGTCCATGTCTGGAGCGGCACCGCGGTACCGTCCTCGGTGGTCAGACTGAAAGTCTGTTCTGCCGGGAGGGCACCCTTCGCCCAGGGCACACCCCAGGTGGTGCCTGCCGCACAGGTTGCAGGCATGCCGCCTTCGAGCCAATGGACTGTGACGGGGTCGACCTCATCAGGGTTCGGGGCCGCGGGTGGAGTGAGAGGAGAGGCGGGCGCCGCAGCGGCGGCAAGATGGGCGTGAGGGGCCATACCTGCTGCTGCGGCAGTCGAGGCGACGAAGGTTCGGCGGGACAGATCAACCATGCGGGTTCCTCCTTACGTGCAGTGGGCACGCTTTGCTCGCATGCACCGCGTCATCGCGGTCATCGAGGCTGAGAGCACGCCTGCTTCGGGCGTTTTCGAATCCGTTCGGCAGAGACCTTTCTCCACCTGCACTATATGGGCGATCTCCATCGCGGCAAGCCCTTACCGAACGCTCGTCAAGAGGCTACCAGCAGTGCGCACCGCGACGGACACGATGGTCATGGTTCTTCAGGAGATGGCGGCACCGAGCTCGTCCACCATGCTCTGCGCCGCGCCCTCTGCGTCGATCTGGCCGAACATGAAGGACTCACCGACGCGCTCGAGCAACGACTCGAAGACCGATCCTCCCATCGGTGCGATCTCTGGGTCGGGGCCGACTTCGGGTGTGACCGCTTCGACGAACTCGAGGGTGGATAGCTCGGTCCCCTCGAGCTGCCCCTTCACCAAATCGCGAACCTCGGCGTTCGGTGGGATGCCTCGCTCGACGCCCAGGTGCTTGCCGGAATCCGGCGAGTTCAGCAGGAAGTTCAAGAACTCCACCGCCACATCGGGAGCGGCACTTGAGCTTGCTACGGACCAGAAGATACCGGGCTTGAGCCACATCTGATGGTCCCCGGCGCCACCGGGAGCGGTTGGGAGGCGTAGCAGGGCCACATCGGATCCGAGCGCGTTACCGAACGCGACGGACTGATTGGTCCAGGCCACAGTCATGGCCTGGCGCCCGGTGGCGAACAAGGACTGCTCGATCCCACCGGCGTTGTCCTCCTGGGTCTGCTCAGCAGCCGGGCCCGCTTCCGAGTTGAGCACGGTGTCCGCGAACTCAAAGAACGCCGTTGCGGCGTCAACATCGAACCCGAGCTCTCCGTCCTTCCAGATCCCGAGTCCCTGTTGCCGCAGCCAAAGACGGAAGACGACCGGATTCACGACGAACTGGCTCGTTCCGTAGGCCCCCTCGCTGGCAGCGGCGATCTCCTCGGCTATCGCGAGCTGTTCATCCCAAGTCCATGCGGTGTCGTCAGGCATGTCGACCCCAGCCTCCTCGAACAGGGCCGGGTTCACGAGCATCACCGGTGCATTGGAGCCTCCTCGGACTCCGACCTGACCGGCCCCTTCAATCACCCCGGCATCAGCCAGCCCCTCAGTAAACCCCGAGGTGTCCAGGCCCGCAGCCGATAGATCGAGCAGTGCCCCGCGCTCCGCGTACTCCGTCAGGTACGCCTCCTCCATCTGGATGATGTCGGGGGCGTCCTGCGCAGCCGTCTGGGTGGCGAGCTTGTCCCAGTAGCCGGAGAACTCCGATGGTTCGGTGCTGACGCTGACCTCCGGGGCGACATCGGTGTACTCCGCGACGACCGCATCGGTGAGCTCCCGGCGAGTCTCCCCGCCCCACCAGGTCATGCGCAGTTCAGTGGCTCCGTCCGCAGCCGATCCGGAGTCGCTCTGAGCGTTGGGGCCGCATGAGGCGATCGCCGTCGCCGAGGCGCCTGCCCCTAGGGCAAGCAGCCCTCGACGGGTAACAGCAGCGTGTTCCATGACGTTCTCCTTCTTGACCACGTTGTGAAGCGGAGGCGCGGGGATTCCGCCGGTGCGGCGCTGCCGTGCACCGCCGCTGGCATCAGCATGGACGCCCGTCGGCCTCCTTCGCGCGGAACGGACATTTACCGACAGAACCGTGCACGTGGGCGAGCGGTCGCCTACGGTGACATCACGCTTCCAGCTCGACCTGAAGGACGACGATGTCTCCCTCCGCCGCCTCAGCGCGCCGTCTTCCCCGTGCGCGTCATGAGCACCTGCTCAGAGAAATCGAGCTGCGCGGCGCCGTGCGCGTCGCGACTGCCGCCTCCGAGCTCGGCGTGAACGAGGTGACGATCCGGCGCGACATCATCGCTTTGGAGAAGGCTGGCCGCCTCGCTCGAGTGCATGGCGGGGCTATATCGGCCGACACGCCAACGATCCCCACAGCCGCCCGCGCGATCGTCGGCCTGGTGCTCCCCGGAGCGGGCTCACACTTCCCGGATGTCGTACGAGGCGCCGAGGCATCGCCCTACGGTCGACGATGCAGACTGATCTTCGCTTCCACCAAGTACCGCAGCAGTGTCGAGGAACGACAGCTCGAACGACTGGTCGAGCTGGGGGCGCAAGGGATCATCGTCGCGCCGTCCCTCCGGGACCGGTCGATCCCGGATCTGGTCGCCTCGCTTGCCGAGATGCCGGTGCCGCTCGTGCTCATCGAACGGGACCTGGAGGACTCTACCCCGCTCGCCCGGTACGACTGGGTGCGCACGGATCAGGTCCGAGGAACTGTCCTCGCGCTGGAGCATCTGGCCGCTCTGGGCCACCGTCGAATCGGACTCGCGCTGCTCGACCGAACCCCGGCTGCTCCGGCGATCCGAGAAGGGTATGCGCAGGCTGCGGCTCGACTTGAACTGGCGCCTGCACCGGTGCGTCCTCTGCCCAAGGACGAGGGCGAAGCGGACGATCCGACCGACCGCGCCCTGCGCGCCTTCCTCGAAGCGTGTCTCGACGCTGGGGTTCGCGCAGCCCTCGTCCACACGGACTTCCACGCCTCCCGCCTGGTCGAGATCGCGCTCGACCTCGGGGTCAGCGTGCCCGAGGACTTCGCAGTGGTCGCGCATGACGATGAGTTCGCCGAACTCGCCATGGTCCCGCTCACCGCAGTTTCCCCGCCCGGCCGAGAGATCGGCCGACTGGCCGTCGATACCCTCTTCGAGCGCATTCGCACGGAGGCGCCCGACCGGATGCCGCCTCGGCACATTCAGCTGGTCCCTCATCTGGCCGTCCGCGCATCCTGCGGCGCGCACCGGCAGCAGAGCGACGACGAACGCCCCACTTCAGTCACGACCGGCTGACTGGACGCCATCCATGGCATCGGCAGCGCAGTTCGTGCTACCGTTGGTTGAGTCGTTTCAACCCCGTCTCGTCGGCGCCGCCCGGGTGCCGCTGTGCCCTCATCGGCGACGTCATGGCCCGGGCCGAGGCGGCCGACCGAAGGAGCCCCACCGTGACCACCCCCGATACCCTGCCCGCCGAGGTCGCCCGCGACATCTCCGAGTTCACCCTCGAGGTGCCCAGCTGGGGCTACGGCAACTCCGGGACCCGCTTCAAGGTGTTCGGCACACCCGGCACCCCTCGCGACCCCTTCGAGAAGCTGACGGACGCCGCCCAGACCCACGCCTACACCGGCAGCTCCCCACGCGTGTCCCTCCACTATCCCTGGGACAAGGTGGACGACTTCGGGGAGCTGCGCCGGTACGCCGACGATCTGGGTCTGCAGATCGGGATGATCAACTCCAACACCTTCCAGGAGGATGAGTACAAGTTCGGCTCCCTGACGGCCGGCGACAAGACCGTCCGGCGCCGGGCGATCGATCACCACCTCGAGTGCATCGACGTCATGCGCGCCACCGGTTCCAAGGAGCTGAAGATCTGGCTGGCCGACGGCACCAATTACGCCGGGCAGGACTCGATCCGTGCCCGTCAGGACCGGCTCGCGGAGTCGCTGGCCGAGATCTACCTGGGGCTGGGCGAGGACGAGCGTCTGGTGCTGGAGTACAAGTTCTTCGAGCCGAGCTTCTATCACACCGATGTCCCGGACTGGGGCACCAGTTTGCTGCACGTCCAGGCGCTCGGCGAGAAGGCACTGGTGGTGCTGGACACCGGCCATCATGCCCCGGGCACCAACATCGAGTTCATCGTCGCCCAGCTGCTGCGCCAGAACCGTCTGGGGGCGTTCGACTTCAACTCCCGCAACTACGCCGATGACGATCTGATCGTGGGGTCGGCCGATCCGTTCCAGCTGTTCCGGATCTTGTTCGAGATCGTCCAGGTCGGCGCCCACCGCCCCGGCTCCGGTGTGAACTTCATGCTCGATCAGTGCCACTACCTGGAGTCGAAGATCCAGGCCCAGATCCGCTCCGTGCTCAACGTCCAGGAGACCCTGGCCAAGACGCTGCTGGTGGACCTCGAGGCGCTGGCCGACGCGCAGGAGCGCAATGACGTGATGGAAGCCAATGCCATCCTGATGGATGCGTTCTGGACCGATGTGCGCCCGGGCCTGGCCGCACTGCGCGAGGAGCGCGGCCTGCCGGCCGATCCCTTCGCGGCGTTCCGCGCGTCGGGGTACGAGGAGAAGGTGGCCGCCGAGCGTGTGGGCGGCAACCAGATGGGATGGGGAGCCTGAGCATGACCGAGCACAACAGCGATATGACGGCATGTCAGACGATCGATGCGCTGATCGCCCGCTCGAACGAACTGGGCTCCGATCCGCGCAACACCAACTACGCCGGCGGCAACACCTCGGCCAAGGGCACCGACACCGATCCGGTCACCGGTGGGGAGGTCGAGCTGCTGTGGGTCAAGGGTTCCGGGGGCGACCTCGGGACGCTGACCGAGCAGGGCCTGGCCACACTGCGTCTGGACCGCGTACGGGCCCTGAAGGACGTCTACCCCGGGGTCGAGCGCGAGGACGAGATGGTCGCGGCCTTCGACTACTGCCTGCACGGCAAGGGCGGAGCCGCCCCGAGCATCGACACCGCGATGCACGCCCTGGTCGACGCC
>DWZH01000125.1 GCA_019118275.1 Candidatus Brachybacterium merdavium
CGGACCTGAAGGTGTTCCGCGAGGAATGGCGCTCTCGCGGCGGCGACGACATCCGCACCGAGTTCGAGGAAGCTCTCAAGGCCCGGGAGAACGGCGAATGACCATGTCAGGCGGTGCCGGCCTGAGCGACCTCGGCCTGCTCAGCGATGCCCGCACCTTCTCGATCAGCGCGGAGAACCGTGACGGCCGATCGGGCGGCGGAGGCCGGGCCACCCGGGGTGATCACTCCACCGCCTGGGCCTCGCGGGAGCTGCCCGTGGGATGGAAGAAGTCCCCCTGCATCGACCTGGAGGGACGGTCTCGGCGCACGGTCGCCGACATCGAGGGCCCCGGCGTGCTGCAGCACCTGTGGATCACGGTGCTGCCCCAGCACCTGCGCTCGATCGTGCTGCGCATCTTCTGGGACGAGGAGGAGAGCCCGTCGGTCGAGGTGCCGCTGGGAGACTTCTTCTGTCAGGGCTGGGCACGGTACGTGCCGGTCAGCTCCCTCCCGGTGACCGTGGCCCCGGCTGGTGGTCTGAACTCCTACTGGCGGATGCCGTTTCGCGGGAGCGCCCGGATCGAGGTGGAGAACCTGTCCACGGCGACCATCGAGGGATTCTTCTACCAGTTCACCTGGTCGCAGGAGGAGGTCGGCGAGCGGGCCGCCTACCTGCATGCCCAGTGGCGCCGCTCGGATCCGCTGGAGGAGATGAGCCCGCACGTGCTGCTCGACGGCGTCGCCGGGCAGGGGCACTACGTGGGCACCTATCTGGCCTGGGAATCGCACCAGTCGGGCTGGTGGGGCGAGGGGGAGGTGAAGTTCTACCTCGACGACGACCTGACCGGCGCCGCGCCCGGGCAGGGCGGCGAGGGCGCCGAGCCGCCCACGATCTTCCCCACCATCTGCACCACCGGCACGGAAGACTACGTGGGCGGGGCCTGGGCCTTCGAGGACCCGCAGGGACGCTACGCCGAGTACTCCACCCCCTACCTGGGCATGCCCGAGGTGCAGCGGCCCGACGGGTTCTACGCCTCTCAGCAACGCTTCGGCATGTATCGCTGGCACATCCCCGACCCCATCCGCTTCCGCGAGCGGATCCGGGTGAGTGTGCAGGCGCTCGGCTTCCAGCGTCCGGTCGACGACCTGGTGCGCTACAAGCCGCTGCGCGACGACGTGGCCTCCACCGCCTTCTGGTACCAGGCGGAACCCCATGTGCCCTTCACCGAGGACCCGACCTACCGCCTGCCCACCTGGGATCTGCTCGACCCCACCTGAGGCCGGCCCAGCCGCCCCGCCAGCTCGTCCCACGCCCTTGAAGGAGAACCGTGACCGTCCGCCTCGTTCCCGGCACCAAGCGCCGCCTGCTCGATGCCTCCCCGTCGGCCAGCGAACCCTGGTACATCAACGACCACACCCTGATCCAGGACGGCGAGGGCCGCTGGCACGTATTCGGGATCTGGCACCCCGAACCCGCCGACCCGCTGGACGAGACGATGTTCCTGCACGCCTCCGCGCAGGACCTCACGGACGCGGAATGGACCGTGCACGACCCGGTGCTGCACGCCCGCACCGAGATCGGCGAGACCCATGTGTGGGCCCCGCACGTGATCCACCACGATGGCCGCTACTGGATGTTCTTCGCAGGTGGCACCGCCGACCACACCGCCTACCGGATGACCCTGGCGACCAGCGACGACCTGTTCACCTGGACCCGGCACGAACCGGTCCTGTTCGAGGACGGCTTCGATGCCCGCGACCCCATGGTGATCCACGACGGCCGGCGCTGGCTGATGTACTACACCCGTACCTCCGCGCCCGGGGGCGGCCACCACCAGGTCGCCGTGCGCAGCAGCGAGGACCTGGTGGCTTGGTCGCAGCCCTCGGTCGCCTATCAATCGACGGTCTGGGGCACCTACGGCGGGCCGACGGAATCGCCCTTCGTGATCCGGGCAGGGGAGGGCTGGATCCTGTTCGTGTGCGAGTCCACGCAGTACGACCGGACTCTGGCCTACTTCTCCAGCGACCCGTTGCACTTCGAGGATTCGGGCCGGATCGACGTCGACCTCGATGAGCACTGCGCCGAGATCATCGCCGACCCCGACAGCGGCACCACCTGGATCACCGGTGGCGGCTGGGACCGGGGCGGGCTGACGATCCGCGAGCTGGAGATCGCCGCCCCCTGATCCTCACCGCACCCTGACCCGGTGCCCGGGACGGGCGTCTTGACCGGGGTCCGCGACCACCGGGTCCGGCGAGGTGGACCACTCGGTCGTCGGCGTCGTGGCACCACATCGCTGGGTGGCCCTGCCCGAGCCGCCGCGCGCCTTCTCGCCCCGTGGCAGCAGGCGTAATCTGACCGCACAGATCGGCGGCCGACTGCGACGGCGTACTCCTGCGGGGGTGGCGCACCCATGCAGGGGTCCCGCGCTCGCGGATCTGTCCGATGACGGAGCACGTCGAGAGGTGAGCACGATGAAGACTGGACGCACAGCCTGGCAGCGGTGTGCCCTGGTGGCCACGAGCGGCGTCCTGGCGCTCGGCGCGGTGGGATGCGGCGGCCCGTCCGATGAGTCCGACGACGGCTCGGGCGGGGACTCCTCGACCACCGAATCCAGCGACAACGGCGGGGCCAGTGATGACGGCGGTGCCAGCGACGGCGGCGGCATGAGCGATGACGGCGGGTCCGACGACGGGGGAGACTCCGCCGCGGACGCCGGCGACTACGGCCCGGGCACCGATCTGCGCACCGACGCCCCGCCCGTCGAGGCGCAGGACGCGGTCACCACCGCGCAGGACGAGGTCGGTGAGGGCACGCTGCACGCGGTCGAGCTCGACTACGACGAGGACGCCGGGGCCTGGCAGTGGGACGTCAAGATCCTGGACGGTACCACCGATCACAAGGTCGTGATCGACGCGGTCTCCGGTGAGGTCTCCAAGGTGGAGGACGAGACCACCGACGACGAGGAGCAGGCCATCGACCTCGACTCTCCCATGACCTACGACGAGGCGCTCGAGCTCGCCACGGCGGAGCGCGATGGCGAGCTGGGCGGGTGGAAGCTCGAGCACGACGACGGCATGATCCAATACCAGTTCGACATCGCCTCCGGTTCGGACGAGGACGAGGACGAGGTCACCGTCGATGCCGAGACCGGAGACGTCACGGTCGACTGACCTCGGGGTTTTCCGCTGGACGATACGTCGAGGCCCGCAGGGGCCCCGGACATCTGATCGGAGGGACAGATGGCACAGGTGCTGGCCGTGGCCGGAGCCACCGGCACGCTCAGCCGCTCGGTGGTGACAGCCGCCCGGGACGCCGGACATGAGGTGCGCCGGATCGCTCGCTCCACGGGCGTCGACCTGCTCACCGGCGACGGTCTCCCGGAGGCGTTGCGGGGCGCCGATGCGGTCATCGACTGCTCGAAGCCACCGACCCTCGAGGAGCAGGAGGCGACCCGATGGTTCACCACAGCGATGCGCACACTCGGCGCCGCCGCCGAGTCCGCCGGGATCAGGCGCACCGTGGTCATCTCCATCGTCGGCATCGACCGGATGCAGGACTACGGCTTCTACCGGGCCCAACTCGTGCACGAGGACGCTGCCCGCGCCCACTGCCCCGGCCCGGTCGTGGTCCGGGCCACGCAGTTCCACGACTTCGTGGGCACGATGCTGCAGCGCGACGGTGAGCGCTTCACCGTCATCGACGTCGCCTCCCAGCCGGTCGACACCCGCGTGGTCGCCCGGGAGCTGCTGCGCCAGGCCACCGCCACCCGCCCCGAACCGCTCACCCAGATCGCCGGGCCACGGGCGGAGAACACTCTGGATCAGGCCCGGCGGCTGCTGGCGGCGAGAGGGGATGACACCTCCGTCGTCGGGATCCCCGCCAGCCCCTCGATGAGGAAGGGGCTGATGCTGCCGGACCCGGACGTGCCGACCGCGGGACCGACCTACGACGAGTGGCTCCAGGAGAACGTGAGCAGGGAGGGCCGGGACCGCGATGGCTGAGGGGACGCCACCTGCCGCACCGGGCACCGTGTGGACGATCGGCCATTGGACGTGCCCGCAGTCCGTGGTGCTCGACACCCTCGGCTCGGTGGACATCGACGTGCTGGTGGACGTGCGCAGACTGCCCGGGTCGCGCCGCAGCCCCCAGTTCGACGCCGACGAGATGGCCTCGTGGCTGGGTGAGGCAGGGATCGAGTACCTGCACCTGACCGAGCTCGCCGGCCGGCGCCCGAAGCAGAGGGATGTCGACCCCGCGCTCAACGCCGGATGGCAGAACACCAGCTTCAAGAACTACGCCGACCACACCCTGACCCCGGAGTACGCAGCCGGCCTGGACCGCCTCACCGACCTGGCCTCCGACAGTCGCGTCGTGATCATGTGCGGGGAGCCGATGCCCTGGCGCTGCCACCGCCTGCTGATCGCCAACACACTGGCGGCCCGCGGCTGGGACGTCGTGCACCTGATGAACGAGGCCGAGCCGATGCCGCACGAGCTGGGACGGTGGGGAGCTGAGCCCTCGGTCGGCCAAGATGGCATCGTGACCTACCCCGACTCCTGAGGAGGAGCATCATGAGCGAGAAGTTCGAGGTCGGCGACCACGTCAGCTGGAACTCCGAGGCGGGCCGGGTCAGCGGCACGATCACGAAGGTCCACACGGAGGACTTCGAGTACAAGGGTCACCACCGCCGTGCCAGCGAGGACGAGCCCCAGTACGAGATCAAGAGCGACAAGACCGATCACATCGCGGCGCACAAGGGCTCGGCGCTGTCCAAGTTCTCCGGCTGAGGGCCGCTCGAACCGGCGGGGCAGCTCCGCAGCTCGATTCGCAGCAACGGCGAGCGCAGATCGACGAGGACCGGCACACTGAGCACATGGGACACCGGGAGCAGGTCAGCTACGCCTGGCGCGAGGCGATCGTCGACGCCGAGGTCTCCTCGCTGCACGCCGCGGCCTTCGACCACGCCGACGAGGTCGAGCCCTGGCGGGAACGACTCGAGCGCCACTCGCTGGGATGGGTCACCGCACGCCGCGACGATGCCCTGGTCGGATTCTGCAATGTGGTGACCGACGGGGGTCGCCACGCCTTTCTGGTCGACACCACGGTCCACCCCGACCACCAGGGCACCGGCATCGGCCGGGAACTGGTGACCCAGGCGATCGAGGCCTGCCGCGCCGGCCCGGTCGAGTGGCTGCACGTCGACTTCGAGGAGGACCTGGGCCCCTTCCACATGACCGAGGGACTCTTCCGACGGACCACCGCAGGCATTCTGAAGGTCTGAGGCTGCGAGGGTCTGAGCGGACCTCAGCCGCGATGAGCGGGATGGAGGAGCCCGAGGGCCCCGATATCTCCTTGCGCCGGTTCGGCATCGTGGCAGGATCTCGCTCATGACGCACCGCCGGACCTGGGACGACTTCCCGCCACCACTGCGTTGCCGGCTCGAGGCGCTCCTCGGCGAACCCGTGGCACGCACCCGCTCCTGCGAGGGCGGCTTCTCCCCGAGCAGCGCCGAGATCCTCCTCGGGGCCTCCGGCTCCGCCTTGTTCGTCAAGGCCGTGCGGGATCGCGACAACCCCGCCTCCCGGGCACTGAACGGCGCCGAGGCGGACGTGCTGGCTGCCCTGCCCGCGACCGCCCCGGTCCCGGCCCTGGTGGACGTCTTCGAGGAGGGGGAGTGGTTCGTGCTGGTCACCCAGGCCGCCCCGGGGGCGCTGCCGAAGGCGCCATGGACTCCTGCGCAGCTCGATCAGGTGCTGAGGGCCCTCGACGATCTGCAGGAGGCGACCACGCCGTGCCCGGTGCGAGCGCTGCGGTCGGTGCCCGATACGCTCGGGCCCGACCTGCTCGGCTTCGAGCACGTGGCTGCCGATCCGCCGCAGGACCTGGAGCCCTGGCTCGCGGACCACCTGGACGAACTGCGCGCCTCGGCGCGGCGAGGGATCGACGCGCTCGACGGGAACACCCTGTGCCACGCCGACGTCCGCGCGGACAACATGCTGATCACCGATCACGGCGCCGTCAGCTTCGTGGACTGGGCGCACGCCTCGCGCGGCAGCCGCGTCAGCGATGCCCTGCAGCTGCTGTCCTCGGTCGAGGACCCGGACGGCACATTGCGGGTCAACGCCCGCATCGATGTGGTCCTGGAGACGCATGGCTTGCCCCGTCAGGTGGGCACTGACGTGCTGAGCGGCATCCTCGGCTTCTTCGTCGA
>DWZH01000126.1 GCA_019118275.1 Candidatus Brachybacterium merdavium
TGACTTCGCTCTCGCTGCCTGATTCAGCCTGAGCAGTCTGGAACCCCGGGTTTGCTCCTGACCCGGATCGTTCCATCATCTAAGGAGCCACTGCTGCCGACCCTGGTCACCGGGGAAGGATGAACACCTCAGAGTGACTGAGTCCGTCGACGACGTGTCCGTACGAGCGTCGGGACTGAGAAAACGTCATTACGGACTGCGCCCGGAGAAGCCCTGGCTCCGCACTATCGGACGCGGGTTCGATTCCCGCCGGCTCCACTGTTGCACTCGACGACGAAGGCCTCCTCACCTGCACAGACGTGCAGGTGAAGGGGCCTTCGTCGTGTGTTGCGCCGTGGAGCCGCCCCGGCGCCGCGGCCCGTCGGACGCGGCGCGGGCTCGACGGCGCATCAGACGCGGACCGAGCGCCGGCCACCATGGCCGAGCGACTTTGTTGCTACGGCACGCGTACGCCGGGGATGCGCGAGGGAGCGCCCGAGGTCAGGTTCCCGCTCCGTCGCGGGTCCAGCCCAGCCCATGCCCGAGCTGGTAGCGGCTGCCGTCGGCATCGACGTAGACATAGGGACGGCCGCCCATGTGCTGCTCTTTGGCGAAGCCAGGGACGTCGTTGGGGGAGGCGCACACCCCGCGGTCGTCCACCGCGATCGCGGAGGCGTCGCAGGGGAAGGTGATCGGCAGCCTGCCCGTGGGCTCGAAGCCGCCGAGAGCGGCCTCGACCATCGTCTCGTACCGGGTGTCGAAACCGATCAGCAGGGCGTCGGCGATCGGCTCGATGCTGTCCAGCAGCCAGGGGAACATCGCATTCAGCCCGATCACCAGGGTGTCCACGCTCTCGCGGATCCTGCGCAGCTTGGTGATGTCGATGTGCGAATGCGCGCCGATGGAGATGTCGTTCAGCCCCACGTAGTCGAAGTAGGAGCCGACATAGGGCTTCATCAGCACCAGCGCGACGTCAGCACCGCGGTGGTCGCTGGTGAAGTCCACCTCGGGGTGGACGGCCTCGAGCCGGTCGCGCAGGCCGTCCAGATCCCGCACCAGCAGGTCCTTGGCCATCAGCTCGACATACACCTTCTTGCCGCGCAGCGACTCAGGGCGCAGCGGCAGGGTCTGCTGATGGTTCTTGGCCAGCACCACCGATCGACGATGGGCATCGGCCGCCGCTGCTTCGGCCTCGGCGTTCGCCACCACCCGGTCCGCCTCCTGCGGGTCGACGTAAGGGTCGTCGAACAGGCCCAGCTGGAACAGTTCGACCAGCAGGCGCCGGGCGGCGTCGTCGAGGCGCTCGGTGCTGACGTGCCCCGTGAGGTAGGCCTCGCGGACGGAGCCGACATCATTGGTGTCGGCGAAGATGTCGGTGCCGGCCCTCACCGCGAGCCCGACCCGCTCGGCGGTGCTCGCCTCCTCGACGCCCCAGGCCATCTTCGACAGCACTCCGGAGTCGGAGTTGATGTAGCCCTCGTGCCCCATCGAGCGCAGCAGGCCCAGGATCTCGGTGTTGAAGGCGAAGCCGAGCTGCTCGAACTCGGTCACCCGTCCCTGCGGTGTCGCGGATTTCTGCCGCGAGGGGACCGCGTAGTAGGGCATGACCGAGGCGGTGCCCGCATCGATCGCCGCCTGGAACGGCGGCAGGTGGTAGTTCTCGAGCGACCCGGGGGTCGGGTAGACGTTGAAGCGGCCCTCGGCGTAATGCGGATCGGTGCCGTTCTCCCGGGCCCCGCCGCCGGGGAAGTGCTTGGTGGTCAGCGCCACCCCGTCGGTCCGCAGGCCCTGCTCGCCCTGGAAGCCGCGCACGATCGCGCCGATCGCCTCGGAGACGAACTCGGGATCCTCGCCGAAGGTGCCGTGACCGCGGTACCAGCGCGGATCGGTCAGCAGGTCGGCCATGTACATGTAGCCCTTGCGCAGGCCCGAGGCGACCCATTCGGCTCGCGAGTGCTCCGCGAAGTCGCGGATCACCTCGAGGGAACCGCTCGCGGCCAGGCCCAGGGTGCCGGGCCACTGGGTGAAGGGCTGATCCTCGGGGGAGCCGCCCAGCTTGAAGCCGCCGGTCTCGTTCTTCGAGTTCGCGGCCACCACCACCGGGATGCCCAGCCGCGTGGTCTCGGCGACCTCGTTCATCGCGTTGATCCAGGTGGCGATGCGGGCCCCGGTGGGTTCCTCGCGCATGATGAAGTGCCGCATGTGTCTCGAGGTGATCATCTCGCTGGTCCCCTCGAAGGGGATCATTTCACTGGTGTGCGGGTCCAGCCTGATCGGCAGGTGCTGTTCGTCGAGCGCCCCGTCGTGACTGGTCAGCTCCTTGTTGTGCTGGGAGATGCCCATGGGGCGGGAGCTGATCACCATCAGCCCGATCTTCTCCTCCGGAGTCATCCGGCCCACCAGGTCGGCGGCCCGCTCGGCGGGGCTCAGCCGCCAGTCCTCGTACGGAGTCAGCTGCCCATCGCCGTCCAGGTCACGAAAGCGCAGGCCATCGATCTCGAGGATGGACTTGTGTCGGCTGGAGATCGGGATCTGCTGGGACATGGTGACACTCCTGGAGGCGGATACGGGGATGCGCGCGGCGCTGAAACGGGACCAGCGGGACGGACGACCGCGGTCCGGTGCGGGCCTGCGGCGGGAGCTGCACGGCTCAGCCGGTGATGAGCGACTCGTAGCCCAGGGAGACCAGGTGCTCGCGGCTCATGGTCAGCGACTCGAAGATGTCGCGGCCATAGGTCTGGTCCTGCTCGATCAGCAGATGCTGCGCGCCGGAGGCGATGCCCTGCTCGATGACCGGCTTCCAGTCCAGCGTGCCCTGGCCGACTTCGGCGAACTGGACGATATCGCCCTTCCAGAAGTCGAAGAACGGCGCGGGGTCGCCTGCCTCCAGGGCGTCGAGCGCCTCGGCCGGAGGCATCGCGATGCGGTAGTCCTTCAGATGCACCAGGTCCAGGACGCCCTCGAAGCTCTTCAGGGTGCGCTCGGGATCCCGGCCGCCGCGCTGGACCCAGTGGCAGTCGATCTCGTAGCGCAGGTTCGGGGCCTTCTCCCGCAGGTGGTCCAGCAGGGTCGCGCCGTCGAGCGTCGCGAACTCCACGTGGTGGTTGTGGTAGCTCAGCGAGATACCCTGCGCGGCCATGCGGTGGGCGTACTCGTCGACCTCGGCGCAGAATTCGTCGAAGGCCCCGGCCGAGCGCATCGCGGCGAAGGGCATCATCCCGATGCGGATCATCGAGGTGCCCAGCCGCTTCGCATGCTCGACGTGGAGGTCGAAGTGTTCGGTGAGGGTCAGATCGCTGCTGCCGGCCGGGGCGGAGGTCTTCGCGGAGATCGCGGCGTACTCGATGCCCAGATCATCGCGGGCGGCTGCCATGGCCGTCACGTTCTCCTCGGTCATCGGGATCTGGGAGACCTCGACGACCCGGAAGCCGGTCTCCTTCACGCGGGAGAGGACCTCGGTGACGCCCTGTTCGGCGATGTGGTCCTTGAGCATCATGAGCTGGATGCCGATTCGTGCCATGGGAACCTCCTGTGGTTGAGCCGGGCCGCCTCGCCCGGGGCGGCACAGCGGGCCGCCGGTCACGTAGCCATCACGGTAGCCAGTGGCCTGGGGCACTCTCGGGTCTTGCCGGTAGTTGCCCGCGCGACGGGCGGCGACGACAGTGTGATCACCTTGGTGGGGCGCGGGCCGCTCCGCCACCCAGCTGGAGTACAGCAGGCTCACAGCCCAGTCCCGCGCCGCGCTGAGGCCGCCGGGGCCGACGCGCTCGGCCTGGGCAAGGGACGGCGTCGGCCGGTTCCCACAGCCTGGACAACCCGGGCGGCAGCATCCCGGCTCCCTGAACGGGGGCCGATCTTCAGCCCAGCGCCTCGGTCCGCGCCCTGACGAAGGCGCGCACCGCCTCGTCGATGTCGGCCTCGGTGTGTGCGGCCGACAGCTGCACCCGGATCCGGGCCTGCTCCCGCGGGACCACCGGGAAGGAGAAGGCCGTGACGTACACGCCGTGATCGAGCATCGCATCGGCGATGCGGGCGGCGAGCGCGGCATCGCCGAACATGACCGGCACGATCGCGTGCTCGCCGTCCAGCAGCTCGAAGCCCTCCTCACTCATGCGGCGACGGAACAGCTCCGCATTGCGGAACAGTCGATCTCGCAGCTCGGTGCTGGCCGCCACCAGCTCGATCGCCGTCAGTGAGGCGGCCACGAGCGAGGGTGCCAGGGAGTTGGAGAACAGGTACGGGCGCCCCTTCTGGCGCAGCAGCGCCACGATCTCGGCGCGCCCGGAGACGTAGCCGCCGCTCGCGCCGCCCAGCGCCTTGCCGAAGGTGCCGGTGTAGATGTCGACCCGGTCCGAGACCCCGAAGTGCTCAGGGGTCCCGGCACCGGTGGCCCCCATGAACCCCACGGCGTGGGAGTCGTCGACCATCACCAGCGCCCCGTACTCCTCGGCCAGATCGCAGATCCCCTCCAGGGGTGCGAGGTAGCCGTCCATGGAGAAGACCCCGTCGGTGACGATGACGGTGCGGCGAGCGCCCCTCCCGTCGTGCAGCTGTGAGGCGGCCTCGAGCTGGTCGCGCAGGTCCTCGAGGTCCGCATTGCGGTACCGGAAGCGGGCGGCCTTCGACAGGCGGATCCCGTCGATCAGGGAGGCGTGGTTCAGCTCATCGGAGATGATCGCGTCCTCGGGCCCGAACAGCGGCCCGAACACGGCGCCGTTAGCATCGAAGCAGGAGGAGAACAGGATCGTGGCCTCGGTGCCGAGGAATCTCGAGACCGCCTCCTCCAACTCGAGGTGCAGATCCTGGGTGCCGCAGATGAAACGCACCGAGGCGACCCCGAAGCCGCGCTCATCCAGGGCTCGCGTCGCGGCCCGGATCAGCTCGGGGTGGTCGGCCAGCCCCAGATAGTTGTTGGCGCAGAAGTTCAGCACCTCGCTGCCCTCGCGGCCGACGGGGCCGGCGGTGATGCGGCCCGCCTGCGGGCTGGTGATCACCCGCTCATGCTTGTAGGTGCCCGACTGCTCGATCTCGGCGAGTTCGGCGGTCAGCTGGTCCTTGAGGTCCGAGTACACGGGGTTCCTTTCGATCCGGGGTGGTGAGGCGGGAGCGCCGCGCGGGGAAGGGGCGCCGTGGTGCGGGCTCGAACGATGAGCGGGCACGAACGGCCGGTGCGCGGGGGCAGGTGCGGCCCGAAGGGATCAGATCTCACCGGACCAGTCCAGCAGCACCTTGCCGCCGGATCCGGTGCGGGCGATCTCGAATCCGCGGGCGTAGTCGGCGGCAGGGATCACGTCGGTGACGGTGCGGGCCACCCGGGCGCGCAACGTGGAGGAGCTGGTCAGCATCGCCGACATCGCGTTCCAGGTCTCATACATCTCCCGGCCGTAGATCCCCTGCAACGTCAGCATGCGGGTGACCACGGCCGTCCAATCGATCTCGAAGCTGCGCGTGGGCAGACCCAGCAGGGCGATCCGGCCGCCGTGGTTCATGTTCTCGATCATCTCCTGCAGGGCCGAGGCCTGCCCGGAGATCTCCAGCCCGACGTCGAAACCCTCCCGCATCCCCAGCTCGGCCTGCGCCCGGCGGATCCGGGTGTCGGAGACGTCGAGCACGGCGTCGGCACCGCACTCGGCGGCCATCTCCAGGCGATGTGGGGCGACATCGGTGACCGCGATGTAGCGGGCTCCGGCATGCCGGGCGACCGCCGCGGCCATTTGACCGATCGGGCCGGCACCGGTGATCAGCACATCCTCTCCGACGATCGGGAACTTCAACGTGGTGTGCACGGCATTGCCGAGCGGGTCGAACAGGGCGCCCAGCTCAGGGGAGATCAGCTCGGCACCGGCCTCGGGTTCATGGACCCACACGTTCACCTGAGGGATGACCACGTACTGCGCGAAGGCACCGTCGCGCTGCACACCCACCGAGCGGGTGCGGATGCACATGTGCCGGCGGCCCGCACGGCAGTTGCGGCAGGTGCCGCACACGATGTGCCCCTCCCCGGAGACTCGATCACCGATCTGCACGTCGCAGACCTCCGCGCCGACTGCCACGACCTCTCCGTAGAACTCGTGGCCGGGCGTGAAGGGCACCGCATCGCACATCGACTCCGCCGAGCTGTCCCAGGCCATGATGTGCAGATCGGTGCCGCAGATCCCGGTTCGCAGCACCCGGACCTTCACGTCCCACGGCCCGCATTCCGGCGCCGGGACCCGGACCAGCGACAGCCCGGGACCGGGCTCGGTCTTGCGCAGCGCGGTCATCATGTCCCCGGCGCCGGGGACAGAGGGGCCCTGGTCGGTGCGGGCACGGTCGGGTCTCGACACGGCTGCTCATCTCCCGGCTGATCTCGGCGCTGATGGTCCGAGCCTATGCCGAGCCGGCGCTGTGGGCGTGCCATCCCGACGAAGACGCACCCGCGACTCGAAACGCGGGTGCCATCTGCGAAGACCATTCGAGCCACCGTGCGCGGCAATCGGGCGCCGGGGGGCAGACCCGTACTGGACAGAGCACACGCTTGTGGCGCAAGACGTCCGATACGGGTACTGTGCCCCGATAAGGCATGGAACGCCGTGACGGCCCGATGTGCCTGGTCGCCGCTGAAGGTATCCGCGGATCCGGCCTCGCGAGAGGCGAAGAACTCACTGGAGAGAACGAGAACATGAGCAGTGAAAAGACCACACGCAGACCCTTGAGAGCGGCCGTGGCAGTGCTGGCACCGCTCGCCGCGCTGGCTTTCGCGGTCCCCGCGCTGGCGATCGCAGCGCCCGATCCGGCCCCCGCCGACGCCCCGCAGGCCCGGATCACCCAGGCACCGGCGCTGTCCGATGACGGGCCGAAGGTGCAGATCACCCAGGCGCCGACGCTGTCGGATGACGGGCCGAAGGTGCAGATCACTGAGGCGCCGACGCAGTCCGATGACGGGCCCAGGGTGCAGATCACCCAGGCACCCACTGTGAGGTGACAGTCCGGCGCCGAGCCGGTGGCAGGTGAGCGACCCCTGCCGCCCTGGCCCCTGAGCACGAGACCCCCTCGACGCTGATCGCTGTGCCCCGTCCCGGGACGACATCCGGGACGGGGCACAGCGTGCGCGGGGCCCGTACCCTGGACGGTGACATGGACACCACCAGCACCACCGACCTCGGCGCCGCACCGCGGATCAGCTATCCCGCCGATCTGCCCGTCTCGCAGCGCCGCGAGGACATCCAGGCCGCCATCCGTGACCACCAGGTGGTAGTGATCGCCGGCGAGACTGGCTCCGGCAAGACCACCCAGATCCCCAAGATGCTGCTGGAGATGGGCTACGGCGCCCAGGGCCGGCTGATCGGCCATACCCAGCCCCGACGGATCGCCGCCCGCTCGGTCGCCGGCCGCATCGCCTCCGAGCTCGGCGAGAAGCTGGGGGAGGGGACGGTCGGCTTCCAGGTCCGCTTCACGCGAGAGACCTCCCGCGGCGCCCGGCTGAAACTGATGACCGACGGCATCCTGCTGGCCGAGATCGGCCGCGACCGGCTGCTGAAGCGCTACGACGCGATCATCATCGATGAGGCCCACGAACGGTCGCTGAACATCGACGTGATCCTGGGGTACCTGCGACAGATCCTGCCCCAGCGCCCCGACCTGAAGATCATCATCACCTCGGCGACCATCGACCCCGAGCGCTTCGCGGAGCACTTCGCGCACCGCCCGCGCTCCGGCGAGGCGGTGCCCGCGCCGATCGTCGAGGTCTCCGGCCGCACCTATCCAGTCGAGATCCGCTACCGCCCGCTGGTGCTCGACGCCGAGCTCATGGCCGAGGACGCCGATGACGACGAGCTCGAGGACATCCACTCCGTCGAGCGTGACCTCACCCAGGCGATCATCGACGCTGTCGACGAGCTCGCCGCCGAGGGACCGGGGGACATGCTGGTCTTCCTGCCCGGTGAGCGGGAGATCCGCGAGATCTCCGAGGCGCTGACCGATCACCTGGCCCGCGGCACTCGCGGGCAGACCGCGCTGCCCGTCGAGGTGCTGCCCCTGTTCGGCCGGCTCTCCGCCCAGGACCAGCAGAAGATCTTCAGCCCGCCGAAGGCCGGTACCTACCGTCGGGTGATCCTGTCCACCAATGTCGCCGAGACCTCCTTGACCGTCCCCGGCATCACCTTCGTGATCGACTCGGGGCTGGCCCGCATCTCGCGCTACTCCCAGCGCACCAAGGTCCAGCGGCTGCCGATCGAGCCGATCTCCCAGGCCAGCGCGAACCAGCGCTCGGGCCGCTCCGGCCGCACCGGCCCCGGCATCGCCATCCGCCTGTTCTCCCAGGAGGATTTCGAGGGCAGGCCGGAGTTCACCGAACCGGAGATCCTGCGCACCTCGCTCGCCTCCGTGGTGCTGCTGATGACCTCCCTGGGGCTGGGGGACGTGGAGGCCTTCCCGTTCGTCGAACCACCCGCCTCCCGCGCCATTACCGACGGGGTGCGCCTGCTGGACGAGCTCGGGGCGATCGAGTCCGACCCGCGTGCCCCGGGCGGCCGCCGCCTGACCCGCGTGGGCCGCACCTTGGCCCGCTTCCCCCTGGACCCCCGGATGGCCCGCATGCTGATCGAGGCCCACCGCCTCGGCGCCCTGCGCGAAGTGCTCATCATCGTCGCCGCCCTGTCCATCCAGGACCCGCGGGAACGTCCGCTGGGTCAGGAGCAGCAGGCCAAGGAGAAGCACAAGCGGTTCGATGATGAGACCAGCGACTTCCTGGCCTTCCTGAACCTGTGGAACCACCTGCAGAAGCGCCGCAAGGCCCTGTCCGGCTCCGCCTTCCGCCGTGAGGTCCGCGCCGAGCACCTGCACTACCTGAGGATCCGCGAATGGTGGGATCTGCACGCCCAGCTGCGCGACATGGCCAGGGACGTGGACCTGTCGGCCAACGACACCCCCGCCTCCCCGCAGGCCATCCACCAGTCGCTGCTGGCAGGCCTGCTGTCCCACGTCGGCCTCTATGAGGACCGCCGCCGCGAGTACAACGGCGCCCGGGGCGCCAAGTTCGCCCTGTGGCCGGGATCCGCGCTGGCCAAGAAGCGCCCCGACTACGTGATGGTCGCCGAACTGGTGGAGACCTCCCGGCTGTGGGGCCGCACCGCGGCCCGCATCGACCCAGCCTGGGCGGAGGAGACCGGCTCCCACGTGGTGCGCCGCTCCCACTCCGCCCCGCACTGGTCGTCGAAGCGCGCCGCGGCCATGGCCCACGAGAAGGTCACGCTGTATGGTGTGCCGATCGTCGCCGATCGCGTGGTGGGGTACGGGCGCATCGACCGCGAGGCCGCGCGCGACATCTTCATCCAGCACGCCCTGATCGAGGGGGACTGGCGCACACGCCACCACTTTTTCCGCGACAACCAGGCCCTCATCAAGGAGCTGGAGGAGCTCGAGGCAAAGACCCGCCGCCGAGACCTGCTGGTCTCCGATGAACAGGTGTTCCGCTTCTACGACGAACGGATCCCGAAGAAGGTCGTCTCCGGCCGCCACTTCGACAGCTGGTGGAAGACGCAGCGGCACCAGACCCCCGAGCTGCTCAACCTGACCGAGCAGGACCTGCTGGATCCCGACGCCGACATCGAGGACCTGGCCACGGAATACCCCGACACCTGGGTCCAGGGCGACATCACCCTGCCGCTGGCCTACTCCTTCGGTCAGCTCGGGGCGAAGGGGGCCGACGGGGTGACGGCCACGGTGCCCCTGGCGGTGCTGAACCGTCTGCAGCCCCGCGGCTTCGACTGGCTGGTGCCGGGGATGCGGGAGGAGCTGATCACCGAGCTGATCCGCTCCCTGCCCAAATCGATCCGCCGCCACCTGGTGCCCGCGCCCGAGCGCGCCAGGACGGTCGCCGCCACACTCCACGACGACGACCCCGACGCGGGCGAGCCGTTCCTCGAGGCAGTGGCCGATGAGCTGGTCGCCCTGCCGGGCGTGCCCGATGACCTGCCGTTGTACGGTCCCGAGTTCGACGTCGGCAAGCTGCCCGCGCATCTGCGGATGCACTTCCGGGTGGTCGACGACAAAGGCAAGCAGATCGGCAGCGGTGATGACCTCGAGGTCCTCAAACGCCGCCTGAAGCAGCGCGTGGAGGCCTCGGTCTCCTCCCAGGCCGACGACCTGGCCCGCACGGACCTCACCGAGTTCCCCGCCGCCGGGGTCCCCCAGACCCACGACTCGAAGGTCGGCGGACTCAAGGTCACCGGTTACCCGGCGCTGGTGGCCCAGCACGATCGCGACGGTCGCGTCGACCGTATCGACCTGAAGGTGCTGGCGACCGCCGATGAGCAGGCCCTGGCGCACCGCGCCGGCGTGATCGCGATGATCGACCGGGACCTGGGCGCCGATCTGGGAGCGGTGCTGAACACCCTGCCGAACCCCACCAAGCTCGCCGTGGCGGGCTCCCAGTACGCGTCCACGGCCGCACTGCTGGCAGATGCCTCCCGCGCCGCGACCGCCCACCTGGTCGGAGACAGCGTCCCCCGCACCCGGGTGGAATACGAGCAGACCCTGGGCCGGGTACGGGAGAACCACGTCCGTCTCGCCGGGCAGGCCGTCCAGGACGCCGCCGCGGCGCTTGCGGTCCACGCCCGCTTGGCCAAGGAGCTGTCCCGGGTGTCGTCACTGGCGATCCTGGCGCATCTGACCCGGATCAAGGAGCACGCGGCCTCCCTGCTCGGTGACGGGTTCATCTCCCGCACCGGCATCGACCACCTGGCCGATCTTCCCCGCTACCTCGAGGCCGACATGATCCGGCTGGACAAGCTCCAGGAGAACCCGCGGCGCGACGAACAGCTGGCCTGGCAGGTCGAGGCGGTCACCCAGCACTGGGAGCAGGCCCGGGCGCGGCTGTCCCCGCGCCGGCGTGCACAGGCCGATGCCCGCGAGATCGACTGGATGATCGAGGAGCTGCGGGTGAGCCTGTTCGCCCAGACCCTCGGCACCCGCTACACCGTCTCGGACAAGAGGATCCGGCGAGCCATCGCCGAACTGTGAGCTCCGCGAGGATATGACGAAGGTTTTGCCTTCGGCCCCGTCGCACGAGCTGCACCCACCGCGGTGTGCTGCGGCCGTGCCGCGTGAAGAGGGCCACCGGCCCCGCCGGGCCAGGGCCGATGCCCGATCATGTCGGCGCCGGGCGCGACCCAAGGCCGGGTAACGCGCCGTAAAAGGAGGTCGCAGGCGCAACAGCTGGGCGGTGGAAGTGCCCTTCACACAGCCGCGGGGCCTGACTACCTTGGCGACTTCCATCCCCGACCCAGGGGCTGGCCGCATCCGGCCTGTCCCCGAAGGATCCCCCATGCCGTTCTCCTCACCCGCTCTGCTCTCCCGTCGCAACCTGCTGATTGCCGGCACCCTCGGCGTCTCCTCGCTCGCCACCGCGGCCACGATCGCCCCGGCCGCCGCGGCCGACGACGACTGGTCGCAGGAGTTCATGACCCGCGCCGAGAACCGTCAGGGCTTCCGGGTCGACGACATGGACGAGTGGCAGACCGCCAACGCCCGCTTCATCCTCGCCGTGGCCGCCGGGCACGACATCGACGCCCAGGGCGCGAAGATCGCGTTGATCACGGCGATCGTCGAGGCGTGGCTGTACAACTACGAGCCGGCGGTCGATGCCGACTCCGGCGGCCTGTTCCAGCAGCGGCCCTCGATGGGATGGGGCAGCTACGAGGAGGTGCGCCACAAGAAGAAGGCCATCGATGCCTTCTTCGGCGTCGGCACCCACTCCCAGCCTCCCGGTCTGCTGCAGATCTCGCCCGACTACCGCCAGTGGGAGCCGGGGGCCGCCGCCCAGGAAGTCCAGCGCTCGGCCCACCCGGGGCGCTACGCTGAGCAGTGGGCCGCCGCGGAGACCCTCTGGGAGCGTCACGCCCACGATGTCGAGCCCTACCGCGACTGACTTGCTCCGCAGGCTCAGGAGGACCACCTGGGTCGGGACCACGGAGCTGATCTGCCAGACTCGACACCGACGATGATCCGGCATCGTCCCCGACCGAGCGGAGAACTCCCATGCCCGTTCCGAGCGTGGCCCGCCGCCCTCGAGGTGGCGTCCTCACCGTCCTCGCGATGACCGCCGTGCTCGCTTCCTGCGGCTCTGCCCAGCTGCTCGAAGCCGGCCAGGCCGAGCCCCACTACGACGCGGTCATCAGCGATGTGCAGGACGCCCTCGGCGGATTGGGCTACGAGCTGGTCCACGCTCCGGCGACCCGGTCGTGGGAGGAGCGCGAGGGCATCTGCACCTACACCCCCGGCAACTACGAGGCCGACGGCCTCAGCGCGGCGCTCGCCGACGAAGAGG
>DWZH01000127.1 GCA_019118275.1 Candidatus Brachybacterium merdavium
CGCGGAGCGCCCGGCAGGCCGTCCTCACCGAGGCTGCTCGAGCCGCGAGGTACGAGAGCGTGAAGCACCTGCGCAACACGGTCGGGGAGCAGGAACCCTCGAAGAAGAGGCGCAGCGATGGAACCGTCAAGTGTCAACGGTCACCGGGACTTCCCTGTGGGCGGTCATGTGATCTCCCTGTCCGCGGACAGTTCATCTCCCTGTGGGCGGACAGATGATCTCCCTGGAGGGTTAGGGCGTGTCTCCTAAGGTCGTGGGAGTTCGGAATGTGATGGTGGGTGGATGAGCCGACGAAGCGTGTTGTCCGACGCCCAGTGGGAGACGATCCAGCCCTTGCTCCCCGCTCAGCGCCCCTGGTCGGGGAGGCCGAGGCGGGATCATCGGCAGGTGGTCGAGGGGATCATCTACCGTTACCGGTGCGGGATCGCCTGGCGCGATCTCCCGGCCGACTTCGGGCCCTGGCAGACGGTGTGGAAGCGTCATCGGGCCTGGGCCGCCGATGGGACCTGGGACCGCATCCTGGATGCGCTGCTGGTCCGTGCCGACGCGGATGGTGAGCTTGACTGGTCGGTCGCGGTCGACTCCACGATCTGTCGCGCTCACCAGCACGGCACCAACCTCGAGCGCACCACAGGGGGCACCGTGGAACCACAAGAATCTCCGCCACGAGCCTCCTGACCACGCCCTGGGCCGCTCCCGCGGTGGACTCTCGACGAAGATCCATCAACTCGTCGACGGCCACGGCCTGCCGCTGGTGATCCTGTGCGGGCCCGGCCAAGGCGGAGACTCACCCATGCTCGGCCCTCTGCTCGATGCCCTCTCCGTCGCCCGCAAGGGCCCCGGTCGGCCACGCACGAGGCCGGACGTGCTGCGCGGCGACAAGGCCTACTCCTCCCGCGCTACCCGCCAGACCCTTCGGCGTCGAGGCATCAAGGCAGTCATTCCCGAACCTCGCGACCAGCAGCAACACCGCCGCAACCGCGGCTCACGCGGCGGACGCCCCGTGGGCTTCGACATGGAGGCCTACCGCGGCCGCAACGTCATCGAACGCGGCTACAGCGACGTGAAGCAATGGCGCGGCCTGGCCACCCGCTACGACAAACTCGCCCTCACCTGCCGCGCCGGAACCGTCCTCCGCGCCATCATCCAATGGCTCAACCACCTCCTTTAGAGACACGCTGTGAGTCTTTCCGGCGGCTGGTCTGGGACCGGCTGGCAGGGTTGACGTCGGTCGTCCCGCCCTTGGTCGTGACTCGAGACACGCTCGGCCCCCTTGGGGTGCTCTGCTAGGGATCTGTCCGGCCAGGGCGGGGTGGCCGGCGCCGTCCTGGCCCACCTCGGTGACCTGATCAGAAGGCTGTCCGCCCTTCGCGGCGTGACTCATCACAGTGCTGCCCCGAAGTGACTCCTACCCAGATCGGCACCGGCCACCAGCGGCCGGACCATCAATCCTGAGTAGGAAGGACCCAAGCCGCTATGACCATCGTCGCGCATGCTCACCCGTTCGTCATCGGTGTCGATACCCACGCCCGCAATCACGTCCTGGCGATCCTTGCTGCCACCGGTGAAATCATCGACACCGGCCAGTTCCCCACCACCGCCGCAGGCTTGGCCCGGACCATTGCCTGGGTGGGCCGCCGCACCGGCGAAGACCTCGCTTCACTGTGGGTGATCGAGGGCGTTGCGTCCTACGGTGCGGGCTTGGCTGCCACCGTCGCGCGGGCCGGATACGAGGTGGTTGAGGCGGCGCGGATGAACGCGCGGGGCAACCGAGGCCTTGGCAAGTCGGACCCGCTGGACGCTCACCGCATCGCCGCGGCCGTGCTTCCGCTGGACACCGGCCAGCTGCGTCGGCCGCGCTTGGCCGAGGGCGCGCGGGCTGCCCTGCGCGTCCTGATCGCCTCCCGCGACCACATGACGGCCGAACGCACCGCCACCGTGAACGCACTGATCGCTCTTCTGCGCGTCGTGGACCTCGGCATCGACGCCCGCCAGCCCCTCTCCCGCACACAGGTCGCCACGGTCGCCCGTTGGCGATCCCGCGACGAAGATCTCGGCACGGCGACGGCCCGGGCGGAGGCTATTCGACTGGGCAGGCACGTGGTCGGGCTCGACGAACAGATCGCCGCCAACAGCGCACGGATGAGAGAACTCGTCCACGCCAGCCAAGCCGCGCCACTGCTCGAGAAGAACGGCATCGGACCCGTGACCGCTGCCATCTGCCTCACCGCATGGTCCCATCACGGCCGGGTGCGTTCCGAGGCCGCGTTTGCCGCTCTGGCCGGCGTGAGTCCGATCCCGGCGTCCTCGGGGAACACCGTCCGCCACCGCCTCAACCGCGGCGGCGATAGACGTTTGAACCGGGCCCTGCACATCGCCGTCCTCACCCGCATGACACATGACCCGGAAACCCGGGCCTACGTCGAGCGACGACGAGCCGAGGGCCGCACCACCAAGGAGATCCGCCGCTGCTTGAAGCGCTACCTCGCCCGCCAGATCTACCGGATCCTCAACTCTGCCGAGCCAGCCATCAGCCCGGCTTGACGAACATAGAAGGATCCCTAGGGATCAGCGACGCCCCTGGACCGCGAACGGGCCCCGGCGTGTGCCGGGGCCCGTCCTCGCATCTGCGATCCGTGGCGCAGGATCACTCCTGCTCGGCTGCGACAGCTTCCAGACGCTCGAGCTCCT
>DWZH01000021.1 GCA_019118275.1 Candidatus Brachybacterium merdavium
CCGGCATCGCTCACCCGCTGCCAGCACGTGCTCTGGGCGTGCACCGGGATGCTGATGATCCCTCCGGGCCGGGACTGCAGGAGATGCTCGGCGATCTCCTCCTCCTGGCGCGGGTCCTCGTTGGTCGCGAAGACTTCGAGCGAGCACCCTGCGGCGCGCACCCCGGTCTCGATCGCAGCCGCGGCTTCGGAGGCGAAGGGGTGGGTCAGGGACGGGATGCAGAGCGCCACCGCGTCCAGATGCGGGGCGGTGGCGCTCGCGCGAGGAGTTGAATACCCGACGCGGGCGGCCTCGTCGAGCACGCGTTGTCGCGTGGACTCGCCGACGCCGTCCTTCCCGCGCAGCGCACGAGAGACGGTATTGGCCGAGAGGCCCAGCGTCGATGCGAGGTCATCGAGGGTGTGCCGGCGGTCGGGCATGTCGCTCCTCTCCATGCGGTGCCCATCGAAGGTACAGCGGACGGTTCGAGCGCGCTACGCCACGAAACCTTCCCTGAGCGCCGCGGCCCCGGTGTGAACGGGGCTGATCACTCCCTCAGCGCTCACTCCTTCAGAGAGAGGGTGATGCGCGCCAGCGGTGCGACCGTGCCCTCGGCAGGCGTCACGACGAGTCGGAGCCAATGTCCGAAATCACGGACGGGCGCCGTGAGGATACCAACGGGTTCTCCGCTGACCGGGGCGTTCTCGTGATCGACCCAGGTGAGCCCATCTGCCGAGATCTGGCTGCGGAGCGAGACGGTCCCGCTGCCCGGTTCGAGGAACTGGACGAACCAGCGGGCTTCTTGCGCCCAAGCCGCCTCGAAGGGCTCGGTGGCCCATTCGCCGGTGAGCTCGAGGCCGCGCTCGATGACTGCTGTCTGAGATTCACGCATGGTGGTCACCAATCTGCCGAGATGAGGACGGAGTCGAGGTACAGGAAGTTGCGCTGCCCGCTGAGGGTGCGCACCGAGAAGTAGAAGTTCAGGAGGTTCTCGAGCGAGCCATATCGCTCGTCGTAGATCGGCACCGGCACCTCGGACCAGTCCATGAGCTGATCATTGAGCTGGACCTCGACGTTCTTGCGCTTTTCGGTGTCGATGACCCAGCGCAGGTAGTGCCAGTTGACCTTCGTGGGCACCTCGTTCATGCACAGCTCCTGAGGCTGGCCGTAGACGCGCCAGTCGTCGGGGTCCGGTGCAGTGAAGTCGGTGGCGTAGGGGTAATCGACCTTGCCCTCGTAGGCCTCGCGCGGAGTGGGTTCCGGGACCACCGGGTACTTCCACTGGCGCAGCATGTTCCCGTCCTCATCGGCGTTCTGGTACCGCACGACAGTGTGATAGCGCACGCCGTCGTCACCGCACAGATCGGTGGCGACGGTGAAGGCTCCGAACTGGGCCTCGGAGGGGTGGCGGTTGCCGTCCCACTCCATATCGCCGAAGGCATTGTCGGCGTGCGGGTCGACGACGGCTTCTGCCTTGTAGGCAAGGTAGGCCTCGATCTGCAGGAGCCCGCGCCCGCTCATCGTCAGGCGGCGGATACCTGTGGCGGTGTGGCCGGGGTAGGGGCGTGTGGCGAGTTTGAGGGCGTAGGTGCCGCTCATCGCGCCGTGCGTCCCGACATCGAAGAAGTTGCAGGTGGACAGCTGTGGCGGCCGGAAGTCACGGAAGTGGCGGTCCAGGGATGAGTACTCACCCTTCCCGTTGTAGTTGCCGCCGAGCTCGACCCAGCCGTGCAGGCCGGTGTTGAAGTCGTCGTGAGTGAGGATGCGTGAGAGGGGCCGGAACTTCGACAGCTGCGGGTCGGAGCTGCGGATGGCATCGCGCAGGGCAGCGGCGTTCTCGTTCGGATGTGCTGGTGTGGTCATGCTCATCGACATTAGAGCTAACGTGATTTCACGTCAAGGGCTTCCGTTCTAACGGTTGATTGGTTTAGGGTGCTCGGGACTCCTTCGGAAGGAAGACGATGACGACTCCTCCGCGCCTCTCGCGCGCCACCTTCGCCTCGACGGTCGGGACCGCCCTGGAGTGGTATGACTTCTCGCTCTACGGGACGGCATCGGCCCTCGTATTCGCCCACGTGTTCTTCCCGGCGGGCAACGAGCTCGCCGGGACTCTCGCCTCGCTGGGCACCTTCGCCGTGGGCTTCTTCGCCCGGCCGATCGGCGGCGTGATCATCGGACTGCTCGGTGATCGTGTGGGCCGCCGTCAGATGCTGTTCCTGACGCTGTTGCTGATGGCGGCCGCGTCCACCGCGATCGGCCTCATGCCTACCTATGCAGCCATCGGCATCTGGGCTCCCGTGGGACTGGTCGTGCTGCGGGTTCTGCAGGGCATCGGCGCCGGCGGCGAGTACGCGGGAGCGATGTTGCTCTCGGCCGAGCATGCGCAGGACGAGCATCGGGGCCTGAACGCCGCGATCCCGAGTGTCGGCAACGCCATGGGATCACTGCTGGCCACGGGGATCTTCTTCCTTGCAGAAGCTGTCTTCACCCAGGAGCAGTTCCTGGCCTGGGGGTGGAGGATCCCGTTCCTGCTGAGCGCACTGCTGGCGGTGGCCGCCTTCATCATCCGCCTCCGTGTCGAGGAGAGCCCCGAATTCGAGGCGAGCAAGGCAGCGCCTCGCACCGAGCGCATTCAGCTGGCGGCAGTCCTGCGGCGCGGAGGCCGCCGGATCCCCCTGGCGATGCTCATGAGCATCGCCCCCAATGTGCTGTCCTACCTGCCGTCGGTCTACGCGCTGTCCTATCTCGCGAATCAGGTCGGAGCGCCCGCGAGCGTAGGCCTGCTGGGCATCATCATCGCCAACGCCCTCAAGCTCGTCACGGTTCCGACAGCCGGGTGGCTCTCCGACCGGTTCGGCGGCCGGGTCATCATGATCATCGGCTCGCTCGCCGGTGCCGTGCTGTTCTTCCCCTTCTTCATGCTCCTCGACACCGGTACGCCGGTCCTGATCTGGGCCGCCTTCGTCATGATCTTCACGCTGTGCTGCGACATGACCCTTGCTTCCCAGGCCACCATGCTCAGCACCCTGTTCGAGGTGGACGTGCGCTACGCCTCGGTGACTTTCAGCCGGGAGATCACCGGTGCCGTGGTCGGCGGCGGGATCCCGTTCGTCGCCGCTGCCCTGACCGGGGCGCTCGATGGCCGGCCCTGGCTGGTCGCCGGGTTCTGCGCGGTGCTCTGCGTGATCGGTGCACTGGGGACGTGGGCACTGCCCGAACGACAGGCCGACGAGAGGGCCGCGCACCCCGTCACGGTGTCGTAGGTCGCCGGCTGGCTTCGCACCACCTGAGCGGTCGCGGCGCCAGCACCCGTGGGAGCGGAGTGAACCGGGAGGTCCTCGATCGACGCGCTCATGGCATTTCAAACCTCCGATGTTAAAACTCTGCTTGCCAGCGAACCTATAGGACCTGCCGCGTACGACATCCGGGGCGGCCTGCAGGGATCCACAGGGGAAAACGGTTCCGTCCTCGCAGGGCAGCGCCGTCCAAGCAGGTTCACGGCCGGATGCTCCGCGGATCCGCGGCAGGTTCCACAGCATGAGAACCATCGGGTGTTTGCTTGACATCCTGTAGGACCGGGGTCACACTCATCGGCACTCACGCTCTCTTGAGGTACAGGACGCGAAGGAGCTCCGATGGCCGACGATGACCAGTCACACCCGTCCCGGGGCGGGAGCGCCATGACTCCCGCTGATGGCGCAACCAACCCGGGAACTCACCGACTGCTCCCGAGAGCGCCGGCGATCTCCTGGTGGATGCTGTTGCTGACCACGGTCGCGATCCTGATGACATCGGTCGACCACCAGATCCTCCCGGCCGTGCTCCCGCAGGTCTCGGAGCAGTACGGGCTCAATCCCGAGCAGGCCGGCCTCATCAACTCCGTGTACTTCGCGGGCCTGGTCGCCGGAGGCATCATCTTCGGCTACATCTCGGACCGGATCGGCACCGGGTATCGACGCTCCTGGACCTGGAACGTCGCGATGCTGTTCGCCGTGATCGGGGGTGCGCTGACTTTCGGTCTGGCCGGCAGCTTCATGGCCTTCCTCCTGCTGCGCATTCCGATGGGCATCAGCCGCGGCGGCTCCGAACCGGTGAACGTTGCGATCGTCGCCGAGTGGTGGCCCAAGGAACACCGCGGCTTCGCAGTGGGGGTGCACCACACCGGTTTCCCGATCGGGCAGTTCCTGGCCGGTGCCCTCATCGCCATCGTGCTCGGCTCGGCCCATTGGAGCGCGGCCTTCCTGGTGATCCCGATGCTGGGGATCCCGATCATCATCGGGCAGGCCGTCCTGGGCCGGAAGAAGCACCAGGTCACCCTGTACCGCAAGATCGAGGAGATGGGCCAGACCCCGCCTCTGGAGGAACTGTCCTCGCGTAGCAGCGGCAGCCTGTGGGCTCCGGTGAAGGAAGCGCTGCGGCACGCGAACGTGCGCTGGGCGGTGGCCCTGTGCTTCCTGTTCCTGTGGGGTGAAGCCGGGGTGGTCACCTTCTTGACCATGCAGTTCAAGGGGCTGGGTATGGAGACTTCGGATGCGATCCTCGTCTCCGGCGCGTCCGGGCTCACGGGCTGGATCGGTCAGGTGGTGTGGGGAACGCTCTCGGACCGGCTGGGACGCAAGTTCGCGATCACCTTCCTCATCATCGGCTGGGTGGTCAGCCTGTTCGCGATGATCTTCATCCAGAGTCTGGCGGCCGCCTGGGTGATCCTGCTGTTCTGGGGCCTGTTCCGCAATGCGCCCTTCCCGGTCGTCTACGCCCTGCTCGTCGACTCGGCACCCAAGGCCGCCGGCACGGCGCTGGGCATCATGATCGGGGTGGCGCTCGGTGTCTCCGGCCTCTTCGCCTCGGCGGTCTCCGGCATCGTCATCACGCACCTCGGCTTCAACTGGCACTACGTGATCCTGGCAGGCATCTGTCTGCTGGGCTTCATCCCGCTGGCACGGATCACCGAGACCGTGCGCGTGGCACGCAAGGACCTGCCCGACGCCCCGGCTGCGGCATGACCACCGCAGGTACCCGTCCCATCTCGCGAAAGGGAGAACGATGACGATCGACCATCTGCTCATGCCCGGTGCCCAGCTGGAGAAAGTCGCTGAAGGATTCACCTGGACCGAAGGCCCCGCCTGGATCCCGGCTCGTGGGGTGCTGCGATTCAGTGACATCCCCGGCAACCGTGTCCTGGAGTTCGAGGAAGCCGATGGCACCATCCACGAGGTGAGCACGAAGGCCGAGTTCACCAACGGCCGCACCATGGGCCGCGACGGCTCGGTGATCGAGTGCTCACATGGCCGCCGGGCCGTGCAGCTGGACCGCACAGCCTCTCAGGAGGGCGCGGAATACTCCCCGGAGATCCTGGTGGACCGCTTCCGTGAGGCGCGGCTGAACTCCCCGAACGACGTGGTCCAGAAATCCGATGGGACGATCTGGTTCACCGATCCTGCCTACGGGATCAAGCGCCCCACCGAGGGGCACGCGGGGGAGGAGGAGTACGGCGATCGGTACGTGTTCCGCTTCGATCCCGCGGACGGCTCGCTGCAGCCCGTCGTCATCGATGTGGAAGCTCCCAACGGACTCGCCTTCTCGCCGGACGAGAGCACCCTGTACGTCTCCGACTCGTCGATCGACCCGCCTGACCGCGACCACCCGAACCCGGCCCGCCCCGGCGGGCACTCGATCCATGCCTACGACGTGTTCGAAGGCCGGCACGCGAAGAATGGTCGTCCGCTGGTGGAGGTGAGTCCGGGTCTTCCGGACGGCTTCCGCGTGGACACCGAGGGGAACCTGTGGTCTTCTTCCCTCACCGGGATCCAAGTGTTCACCGCGGATGGCGAGAAGCTCGGGGAGATCCCCGTACCCGAGAAGGTCGCCAACTGCTGCTTCGGAGGAAGCGACGGCCGGACCCTGTACATCTGTGCCACGACCAGCATCTACCGGATCCGGACCGCGGCGACGGATGCGAGGAGCGCTCAGCTGATCTCCTGAGAAGACGCCCGTGACGTGGGGCGCCGTGCTCGCCGTAGGCGCCATGGAAAGCGACGTGATTCCCGCGGTTCAGCCCCATCGATCAGCACCGGTGGTGCCCGTGGCGGCAGTTGGAAGGCTCTGGTAGCGGTAGTAGCCCTGGCGGGAAGTGTCCGGCATACGGGAGCAGGAAAGTGCCGGCGCCCTGGCGTCGATGAATCGGTCGATCATCGGCCACGCCGTTCTGGCTCGGCTCCCCTCCTCATCGAACGAGACGCGACTCGCGACCTCAACCTCGCCCCGTCCACGTCAGAACGGAGGGGACGCGGGGTTCGAGTGCTTCCAGAGCTCGGTGATATACCGCTCTCGCCACCCGTTATCGTCCCTGAAACGTCGAGGATCTAGTTCCGCAACGGCATTCGCAGACAACTCGTATCCGCGGAAGGTCAGTCGTTCGTTGTCAGTGACCTCCTCCGGAACCGTTGAGCCTTGGCTGACGAACGTTAATACGAGCTCGAGTTCGTCCGGTGAGACAAGGCCGACCTTGAACATGCGGGTGCGCCAGTTCAGATATTCCGCGAGGGATGTGGCGTCTGGGATTGCGCTTGTTGCCAAGATTAGGGAGTGGAGGGGCAAGATCGCGACGTCGACCACCTCGTCGTCGACGCGGAGGTGTGGTTCTGACCAGACGCCGCCCGCGTAGCTGGAAAGGGTGACGACCAATCCTGTCGCGTCCGCTCGGGAGCCCAGATGGCCCGGGGGTCGCCACCCTTCTTTCCAGTGAGTGGCTCTTACAGCGACCTGAGAAGCGGCTTTGTTGAGGATGCGTTCCTCGAAGTTGGTGTCGAGGCTGCGATCATTCTTCGAGAGCCGATTGGCCTTGCACTCCCCGATCACGACGGCCTGTTCACCGATTCCGAGTAGGTCAGTTTCGTCGCCGTCGCCGCCATTGGGTGGCGCGATGATTTCGCCGGTCGACCAGGTGAGATTGGAAGGCCCCCATTTGTTCAGGAGCACCCTGCTGACCTCCTCCAGGGGCTCTCCTTCACGATCTGACGGAGCCATCCCCATGACGGCGTTCAGCATCGAGCGATCCCGTTCGACGAGCCAAGCGGATCGTTGGAGGACGAGAGTGCGTCCCCCCACCCGGACCAAAGGAAACAGGTCTGACACCTCTCCCTGGAGGGCGAGGGTAAGTGCTCGATCCGTGAGTTCTTGAGGAGGTGCTGTCACTGCAGCCTGTGTCTCGTCGGATACCCCCAGGAGAAGCTGTTCGCTCACGGTGTGCTCGAGGCGTGGTAGCTGTACCTGATCGCCCTTTTGGGCGCGAAGCAGAGGATTCAAGGTGCGGAATGTTGCAGCCGCATTTCTCGACATGGTTCGCATGGCGTGCGAACCAACAGCGTCCTTCTTCTCGCCGAGGCTGGCATCAACCCAGGAGCCCAGGGCGTCGCAGATTTCTTCGGCGATCCATCGCATGCGCGTCTCGACGCCGAGGTTTCGATGTGCCGCGATCTTCTCGCCGAGGTGATGACGATGCGCGGACTCGGTCCCTTGGGATCGCATGTTCCATTGGGCCAAGAATGCGGCGCACCAGCGTACGTACTTGTTGAAAGCGGCGTAAGCCGTCGTGCGGTCGGCGTGGTTCCCCTTGCCGAAGGCGCCGATGATCCATGCGCCTCGAGCGAGCGAGTAGGTCTCTCCTCCCTTGGGGGCGAAGTAAGCGTACATGTCGACTGGGTCCGTGCGCTCGCCGAAGAGGACCCAAGTGGCGGCAAGTGGGTGGGTTCGTAGGAGCGTGGCCTTGAGCTCCTGGAACGCTGCGGCCACTTCAATGTCGATTTCATGGGTGAGTCTGTTCGCAAGCGTGGAATCCCGTGCGGACACGCGGGCCGACCATTCGTTCCAGATGTCGCGCACGTGCGCGCTCGCGAAGCGAAAGTGCGTCTGGAATACGGCGTCGAACTGGCCGCGTAAGTCCAACTCTTGCGGTTTGATTTTTCGCCATGCGGCATCCACTCGTCGTTCCTCCATGTTGTGATACGAGCTCCCGTGTGCGTGGAGAGGTTGGCTGGGAAGGCGTGGATGAAGTGCTCCGGTGAGAGGAAGCACGTGGACAGCGTAAGCGTGGACAGCGAATCCCCGGTGCATCTCAGTAGCTTCTTTGCCGCCACCACCGGCTTTCCCGCCCCGCGCCGCGCTTTTCGCTTTGTTGGACTGCGACCCGGCCTCGGCGGCCACGTGCACATTTGCCGTCGTCTTGGGGCGTGGGGGCGGCTACGAGTCTGCAGGATTCCGCCATGCGGTGCAGCTCCGCCTTGTCGAGTGGGCCGTGAGCGGAGCACTGTGCCGAGCCGGAGAAGCCCCCGGCTCAGCACCGAGGCGACGTCCACCGGCTCGGCGGCCGTGAAGCCCTCCGGCAGCACGGTCACGCCGTAGTGCTCTCCGCAATCGGGGGCAGAGCCCGGTCGTCTCGACATCGAGCACCGCGAACCGCGCTGTGCGGGGCGGCTCCGATGCGTATTGGGGAGCCGCGGGCTCCGTTACGTCACCGATGTCCTGATACACAAACGTCACCGATGTCCTGAGACATGACACTCTCTGCCCAGGGTTGAGCTCTGAAATCTTCCAAGCTCTGGAAGTTTTCAGAACCAAACCCGGCAGGGTCGATGTCCTGCGACATGACACCCGGCGGGGTAGATCTGGCACAGCGACGTGGCGCAGGGCAGGGTCGACGTAGCGGAGTGGTGGGGTCGATCTGGCACAGCGACGTAGCAGCGACGTGGCGCAGGGCAGGGTCGACGTGGCGCAGCGGCAGGGCGCTACCGACAAGCTCATCGTGACGGCGTCCTGCTGCCTGCGCTTCTGGGTGAGCGAGACGCCCGGTGGCGACACCAGGCTCGCCAGCATCGCGCCGCATACGCGGTCACGCCAAGTACGTCATCCCGCCGCATACGCGGTCACGCCAAGTACGTGATCCCGCCGCATGTTCGATCACGCCGAATACGCGCGAATCGCCACCACCCGCGCCTCATCAGCTCCGTTCGTGTCCTCGACCACCAGTCGCAGATTCTCGATCTGCTGCGCCGGGTCCACGTCGACGGACCATCGGCGGCGCCGGTTCTCTTCCACCCGGGCCAGCACTCGCCAGGTCCCGCCCACCTGCGTCTCGAGGCGAGCGTTGCGCACCAGGGTCGGCATGATCTCGGCCTCGGTCCGGTGATGGTGGAGGTTGATCAGGTCCTCATTGACGTCATCATCGAAGATGACGTCAACGTGTCGGACCGTCTGCGGGCTCGACCAGGTCAGCTCGATCCGCGGCTGAGGATCCTCGGAGACCGGCTCGGAGACCCACATGTTCGGCCCGCCGTAGGGGCGGGCGTACCCACCGCGCACATGCTCGGGCCGGAACGCCTCCGTCGCGGCCGAGGCGCGGAAGCAGATGCCGCTGCCGTGCAGGGTCTCCTTCCAGTAGCGCCACTGCTCGGTGAACTTCTCGCCCTCGGGCAGCTCACGGCGGATCATGGTCACCGTCCCCGGCTCGATGCGGTCGCCCTGGTGGACGCTCAGCTCAGGGTTCGCGTGCAGCACCACGACAGCGTTCCGGGCGTGCTCGGCCTCCCAGGCGAGCGGCAGGTGGACCCACGAGCGGCCCTCAGCGACCGTCACGTGCACCTCGTCGACCTGCTCGAAGGGCAGGTAGTTCTGCGGTTTGGAGGTCGAGTGCAGCGAGGCCCGCAGCTCGGTGTCCCTGGCCGAGTCGACCAGGATGTCCAGGCCGTCCAGCCGCGGGTCGACCGGCAGGACCAGACTCAGATCGTCCACGAGCGGACGCTGGCCCGAGCTCTGCGTGGAGGCCAGCCCCGTTTTGGTGGACGAGGCCGTCACCTCGGCCCTCAGGGCCAGATCCGACGGGTCGTCATGGTGGACGCCCAGCACCGATGCGTCCGCGCGGGTCATCGCGTGGTGCAAAGCCGGCAGATGCTCGTTCGCCAGCTGCGACGGTGAGACCTCGAGGTCCTGGGCGCGGGCCGCCGCGATTCCGGCCGCTTCACCGAGCACGGCGCAGGTGGCCATCACCCGGGTCGAACCGAAAGCGACATGGCTGGCGCTGATATCGCGCCCGGCCATCCACAGATTCGAGACATTCTTCGAGAACAGCGAGCGCAGCGGGATGTGATAGTTGCCGTCGGGATGCCAGTGCCTGGAACCCGGCTCGGTGGCGTACACGCCCCCGGCCGGGTGCAGATCTATCGACCAGCCGCCGAAGCCGATGCGGTCATCGAACTCAGCCTGCCCGAGCACATCCTGCTGGGTCAGCACATGCTCGCCCACGAACCGGCGGTACTCCCGTTTGCCGGGCACCGCTCCGACCCATTCCAGGGTGAGGGTCTCCGCGTCGAACTCGCCGGAATTCTTGATGTAGTCCCACAGGCCGTAGCAGACCGCCTGGAGCTCATCACGGATCTGCTCGTTGTCATGGACCACATCGAGTTCGCCGCCCCATTCGATCCACCAGAAGGCGCATCCCCGCATGTCCTGACGGATCACCCGGTGCTCAGGGATCCCCGCCGCTACAACGTCCACGGCGAAGGGCGGTGCGATGAACTTCGAGGGGCTGCCGATGTCCTTGGAATAGAACAGGATGGTGCTGCCCAGCATGTTCTGATCCGGGACCTCCGGTGCCCAGGATTCACCGAACTGCGACTCCGGTTCGCGTCCGCTCATGTATTCCGCCCCGGCGAGGTACCCGATCAGGCCGTCGCCGGTGCAGTCGATGAAGGTCGGCGCCTCCAGTGTGATGCGGCGTTCGGAACCGCTCATCCACCCGGTCACGCTGCGCAGGGTGCGGCGATCGGGCGGGCCGTCGGCCGCGACCTCGGTGATGTCCGTGTTGAGCAGCAGCGTGATGTTCGATTCCGCTCGGACCTTCTCCATCAGCAGGAGATCCCAGTAGTACGGATTGCCCTCCGGGTTGCGGAACTGGTTCTCCACGAACAGTTCGCCCATGATGCCGGTCTCGCGGGCGAACACGTGGATCCCGTGGGCGGTCGCGCCGCACACCCAGACCCGCACCTCGCTCGAGGAGTTTCCGCCCAGCACGGGACGGTTCTGGGCGAGCACGACGCGTTTGCCCTGGCGGGCGGCGCCGATGGCGGCGCAGATCCCGGCGAGCCCTCCGCCGAGCACGGCGATATCGGTATGGATGGTCTCCTCGATCACGATGATCCTTTCGTCATGGAGTGAAGATGGTTCGGACGGCGCCGGCGAGCTCACGATGCACGGCGGCCCCCGAGGATGCCGTCGTCGATGAAGCGCATCGACTCGTCGGCAGATCGGCGTTGGGCCACCAGCACCCACAGCAAGCTGGTCACGAGCGTGTCGCTGGCCCGGCCGGAGTAGTAGTGCGTCCACACCTCCCCGTTGCGGATGCCGGAGAAGATGCTGATGTCAGCCTCGTGGGCGACGGGGGAGCCCGGGAGCCCGTGGACCGCGAGTGCGGCGGCCCCTTTGGCACGTGCCTCACGGAGCAGCCGGGTGGCCATCTCGTCCGTGCCGGAACGGTTCAGCACGACCACCGCGTCCTGGTCCGTCAGGGTGTTGCAGACCGCGCGCAGAGTCGCGGACCCACCCTCGAGGAACCAGGCGGCCACCCCGATTCGCTGCAGACGCATCTGCAGCTCGCGCAGGGCCACGGAGTCTCCCCACTCGCCGTACAGGTGCACGCGTTCGGCGCGGGCGATCACGGTGGCAGCGCGGTCGACGGCGTCGATGTCGATCTCTGCGACCGCGTCGCGCAGCGCCCGGGCCGCGGTTCCAGCCAGGATCTCTAGCACGTCGGCGGGGGAATCCTGGGGCGTGATCGCAGTACCGATGTCGCGCTCCCAACCGGATTGGGCGTTGCGTCCGTTCTCGAGAGCGATCGCCGAGCGCAGCGCCGGGAACCCCTCGTAGCCCAGACGGGTCGCAAGCCGCGAGACCGTGGCGGGGGCAGCATCGGCGGTCGCCGCCACGGTGGTGATGGAGGCGGAGCCTGCAGCCAGGGGGTCGGCCAGGATCACCTCCGCCACTCGGCGCATGGTGGGGTTCAGCGTGGGGGCGGCGTCACGAAGGCTCTGGAGCGTCGGTCGTGCGGCCGCGTTCGGGTGGGTCATACGATCCTTCAGGTGTAGAACAGCTGGGCCGAGGCCGTGGTGTCGGCGTCACTGACTACTCTGACCCAGTGGGCGCTGAACCCGCTGGGGAAGACATGGGTGACCAGCGCCCCGGGGCCGACCGTCAGGCGCTCGCTGCGCGCGAAGCGCCCATCACCATGGATGTCGACCTCGATCTCGAATCGGACCGCGGAATCGCCGTGGTTCTCCAGATGCAGGCATTTGTTGTCGAAGCCGGTCATCAGATAGGGGTCCGATGGCTGCCCGGCGCGGACCTCCTCCCGCCACCAGGGCCCGCCCCAGCCGCTGGGTTTCCCGAAACCCCACAGGTCGTCGGTCTTGCCGAACCAGAGCCCGGACTGGGGCTCGGCGGTGGTGACGTTCATGCCGTGGCTGGGGGAGGCATTGTCCGCGCCGAGCACCAGCATGCCCTTCCAGGAGCAGAAGTCCCCGAGCACCCACAGGTGGGTGGAGATCGGCCTCAGGCCCCAGATCCTGCCCCCGTAGGCCCAGGGGGACAGCTCGTAGAACATGCCGTGGTGGTCGACCAGCAGCCGCTCGTGCTCGGTCTCGCGGATCCGTGGCCACTCGGTCTGCCATTTGTGATCGAAGGTGTGGGAGGCCTTCGGCAGCCGGTAACGGGTCCAGCGCCCGTCCCGCGCGGTGAACACCTCCAGGATCGCGGAGGCCTGGTCCCAGCCGGTGGCGAAGATCGTGTCGGTGAACTCCCCGCGGCCGCCGATCGCCGTGAACGGCTTGTGGGCGATGATCCGCCAGGCGGTCCCGTCGTACTCGGCCAGACGTCCGCGGCTCTGCTTGCCCGCCCAATCGTCCTCTCCGTACTCGTTCGAGCAGACGACCAGGCGTCCGTGGGCGCTGTAGCAGTCCTTGTAGTGGACTTTCCACTCTCCCTCCGTGGCCAGCTCGTGGTTCAGATCGAACACCTGCGTCGCTCCGAGCGTGGTCAGGTCGAGTTCGAAGACCAGACCCTCCATGGTGAGCACGTACACCGCGGACTCGGGACGGGCCAGGTGGCGGGCGGTGCCGCAGAGGCGGTGCGGTGCGAGCTCGGCGATCGTGTGCACGGTGTGGTCGGGCTCGATCACGTGCGGCCCGATCACCAGCATCCCGGTTTCGAAATGCACGAAGCGGTTCGTGTACGTGCCATCGACGCCGATCGCCTCGGGCACCTTCTCCATGGAGAGTTCACCGTCGATGCGGCGCAGGCTGACCCCCGTGCCGCTCGCCGCACGGTGCGAGCTGTAGTTCTGCACGTACAGGGCGCCGTTGTACGGCATCAGGGCGCCGACACCGATCTCGCTGCGTGGCGGCCCGTAGTCGGCGACCTGGGCGAGGGAGGGGACGACTCCCGCGATGGTGGAGGGCAAGGACATCGTGGAACTGCTCCTGGATGATTCGTCGTGAGGTGCGGGATGGGTCATGAGCGCGGGAGGGCGGGCGGCGTGGAGGGGACGTGGGGGAGGAATCACTTCAGCGCGCTCTCGGTCATCGCCTGCACGAAGCGACGCTGGAAGATCAGGAACACGACCAGGATCGGGATGATGGAGATGACGGCGGCGGCCATCGACACCCCAGGGGCCATCGCCCCGGTCTCGTCGGTGAAGTTCGTGAGTGCCAGGGGCAGCGTGAACGACTCCGGGCTGGAGATGAACACCAGCGGCGTCTCGTAGTCGTTCCACGACCACACGAAGGTCAGGATCGCCAGCGCGCTGATCATCGGCATCGCGTTCGGCAGATAGATGCGCAGGAAGATCTGGAGTTCGTTCGCCCCGTCGATGCGGGCCGCCTCCGCGAACTCACCGGGCTGGCTCACGAAGAACTGCCGCATCAGGAACGTCCCCAGCACCGTGAACATCCCGGGCAGGATCAGCGCCCACAGGGTGTCGTAGAGGCCCAGGTTCTGGAAGTACACGAACCGAGGCACCAGCAGCAGCTGCGCCGGGATCAGGGACGTCGCCAGGTAGGCGATGAAGACGATGTTGCGGCCGCGGAAGCGGAGCTTGGCGAAGGCGTACCCGGCCAGCGTCGCGGTCGCCAGCTCCCCGGTGACGCGCAGCAGGGCCACGAACACGGAGTTGCCGAAGGCGGGCAGGATCGAGTTCTCCCCGAACAGCACTTCGGTGTAGTTCTCCCAGCGGAGGTCCTCGGGGATCCACTGCATGGGGACCAGGAAGGCGTCCGCATCGGGTTTCAGGGACGTGGAGATCATCCAGGCGAAGAGGAGCAGGAACACCAGGGCGAGCAACCACAGCGGGAGGCCCCAGGCCCAGCGTCGCCTTCGCCTGCGCCGACGGTGGAGGGCATCGCGAGCAGCGAGGCTGGAGCGATCGGGTGGCCCTGAGCCGGGGAGAGTCGTGCTGGTGCGGGCGGGGCGCGCGGTGTCAGTCATGGAGAGCCCTTCCTCGCTGGGCCCGCCACATCGCAAGCATCAGCACGAAGATTCCCAAGAACGTCACCAGGCCCACCGCCGAGGCATAGCCGAAGCGGTAGAACTGGAAGCTCGTCTGGTACATGTAGAAAGACAATGTCGTCGTCGAGGCGCCCGGCCCACCGTTGGTGATCAGCGCGATCATCCCGAAGCTCTGGGAGATGCCGACGAACAAGGTGATCAGCAGGAAGATCGTGGAAGGCAGCAGGGCCGGCCAGGTGATGGTGCGGAACGTGGTCCAGCGGCCGGCACCGTCGATGCGGGCCGCTTCGTACAGCTGCTCCGGCGCGTCCTGCAGGGCGGAGAGGTAGATCAGGCAGGCGTATCCGGCCTGTGCCCAGATGGTCACCAGGATCAGCGCCGGCAGCGCCCACCGCGAGGAGGCGAACCAACCGGGCAGGGCCTCCAGCCCGAAGCTGCCCAGGAACTGGTTCAGCAGCCCGGCCGAGGGGTCCAGCAGCATCATCCAGGTCATGCCGATCGCCACGATGTTGACGATGTAGGGGATGAAGAAGCAGGCGCGCAGCAGCCCCCGGCCCGGAAGGTCACGGTTCAGTGCCATCGACAGTGCCAACCCGACCACCAGGGTCAGCGGCACCGCCACCCCCGCGTAGGCGATGGTGATCAGCAGGCTGCGCCAGAAGGTCGGGTCCTGCAGCACGAACCAGAAGTTGTCGAGGCCGACGAACTCGATGCCCTCGAACCCCGAGACCAGGTTCCACTCGGTGAAGGACAGCGCCACCACGGAGGCCAGGGGGATGAAGGTGAACAGCAGCACGCCGAGCAGGTTGGGCGCGATGAACAGCCAGCCCACGAGGGGCCGCGGTTCGGCGGGAGCCCTGCCCGCGGCGCGGGGTCGGACAGGCTCCGTGCGCGGGGCAGGGGCTCGGGTGGCAGGGGCGTGGGTGGTCATCTCAGTCCTCCCCGAAGCGTGCGATGAGCGCGTCGGCATTGGCGTGGACCGCCTCGATCGCACTGGTGGGGGAGCGCTCCAGCAGCCAGCACACGTCGCGCTGCTGCTCATAGGTCTGCGTGATCTCGGCGACCGCCGTGAGGTCGGTGTCCACGTGGAGCTTGGGATCGTTGTCGAACAGGGTGCGGCGGAAGGAGTCGACGTCGAAGAAGGTCTCCTTGTCCTCGCCGAGGATGGCGTCGATCAGCAGGTCGTGATCGACGGTGTCGAGGGTGGGGATCTTCCCGCCCGGGGCCATGTCCTCCGAGCCCTCGAGGATCCAGTACTTGGCGAACTCCCAGGCCAGTTCCTGCTTCGGGCTCTTGGCGTTGATCTGGATGAAGTTGCCGTACATGCCGCTGTTCCAATCGGCGCCGTTGATCGTGGGCATTGGCGCGCAGGCCACCAGGAAGTCGTGGGGGTACTCCTCGGGGTCGCTCAGGAAGCGCAGGCTGAAGGGGGCCGTCTCCCAGATCGCGAAGTCCTCGGCGATGAAGTTGTTCTGCTGATAGGCCTCAATCTGCCTGGCCAGGACCTGCGACCAGGGGAAGATCACCCCCTCGCGGATCAGATCGGCCGACAGGTCGAGGTGCCGCAGGAATGCCGGATGGTCGAAGTTCGAGGTCCCCTGATCGGTGTACCAGTAGTTGGGGCCCAGTTCGATGCGGGGCAGATCAGGCAGTCGATAGGTGCCGTAGCGCCCGGACCCGGCCAGGGCGTGGATGACCTCGAGGTACTCCTCGAGATCCCAGTCGGTGGGGAGCTCGATCCCGGCCTCTTCGCGCAGATCCTCGTTGAAGAGCACGAAGTTGGGTTCCTTGGTGGTGGCCAGGGCGGTGATCGCCTCGCCATCGAAAAGTGCTTTCGGCTCCTCCGTGTCCAGGAAGGGCTCGAGCTCGGGCTCCTGGCGCACCAGAGCGGCGACATCGGCCGCCATGCCCGAGCCCGAACGCATCGCGAGATCCTCGGTGCTGTAGGTGAAGAAGACATCGATGTCGACCCCGCCTTGGAGAGCCGTGTTGAGTGCGAGGTTCCCGCGCTCGTCGTTGACGAACCGGGTGTATTTCACGTCGTACTCAGGGTGTTCGTCCATGAAGTGGTCGACGACCTGCTGAGGGCCGTCTTCCGCGGGCACCCCGCCCCAGACCTGCAGTGTGTCGAGATCCGTCGAGGAGTCCTGGGACGCGCATCCGCTGAGTGCGGCGGTGCCGGCCGCGCCGAGGAGGCCCCCGAACTGCCGGCGGTTCAGGGTCAGGCCGTGCGCTCGTTCGTGCGTGCGATGACGCTGCCGACGATCTCGAGGTGGGGGTGGCAGGGGTGGAATCGTCATTCGGGGTCTCCGACGCTTCGTTGCGTGTGGAACGTGTTCTGCTGCACAAGGTTTGCATCGAGGCGTATGCATGTCAATGGTTCTGCAAATAATGTGCACCATCGGTTCTGTGGTATATGACGTGGTCATCGGATGCAGGAGGGCTCGCGACACCCACCTTGACGGCGTGCCCTGGCGGTTCGGTGGCGCTACGGTGGTCGCTGGCCGCATGGACGGCCCGTTCCCTCCGGAATGTGGCACCCGAGCGTCGGTGCTCGACCGAAAGGACCTGTGACATGCCCAACCGTGCCGCGGCGACGCGGCCGGCCGTGGAGCGTCCCGCCCGGCGTGCTCGCCGGCGCCGCGGCTACGCCCTGTTCGCCCTGTTCGCCTTCCCCAACCTCGCGCTGATCGCGATCTTCGCCTACTGGCCGATCATCGCCAACGTCTACCTGAGCCTGACGAACTGGGACTTCATCTCGCCGAAGCCGCTGTTCATCGGGCTGACCAACTACAGCTCCATGCTGGTCTCACCCTCCTTCCACAAGGTGCTGTGGGTGTCAGTGGTCTGGGTCGTGGTGGTGGTCGGCGTCAGCCTCGTGCTCGGGGTGCTGCTGGCGGCGCTGTTCTCCCGGAGATTCCCGGGCACCTCCGCGGTCACCGGGATCGTCTTCACTCCGCATGTGGTCTCCGGGGCGGCGATCGCCGTGGTGTGGCTGTTCATCTTCGACCCCAATTACGGGCTGGCCCGAGTGTTCTTCGAGCTCTTCGGCGCGGAATCGCCCAACTGGACCACCGACGCGGACTGGGCTCTGCCCGCCCTGCTGATCGTCTCGATCTGGAAGGGCGTGGGCTTTGTGGCCATCGTGTACCTCGCCGGGATCCAGGGCCTGCCCTCCGACGTGCTGGAGGCGGCGCGCCTGGATGGGGCCAGCTCCGTGCAGGTGTTCCTCAAGGTGGTGCTGCCGCTGCTGTCACCCACCACGTTCTTCCTGGTCATCACGCAGACCCTGGCAGCGTTCCAGGCCTTCGACATCATCGCGATCATGACCAGCGGCGGACCGGCCTCGGCGACCACCACGCTCAGCTGGTTCATCTACGAGCAGGCCTTCCTGCGCTCGAACGTGGGCTACTCCGCGGCGGCCGGCACGGTCATGTTCGTCGTGCTGATGCTGATCACCGCGTTGCAGTTCCGGTTCGTGGAGAAGAAGGTGCACTACTGATGGCAAGCCCCCTGGCCACCCGGCCCCCAGCCGTCGAGGACACCGCGACGCCACCGCCCGGACCCCGCCGCGGACCCACCAGCCGGCGCCGCAACTGGTGGGGGATCCTCCTGCTGCTGGCGGTCGGCCTGGTGTTCCTGATCCCGCTGTACATGCTGCTGACCACCGCATTCAAGACGAACGCGGAGATCTACACCTGGCCCATGAAGTGGCTGCCCAGCAAGCTCACCGGCGACAACATCGCCGAAGCCTGGGAGATCGCCCCGTTCGGCGCCTTCATCAAGAACTCCCTGATCGTCACGGTGGTCGGCGCGGCCCTGAAGGTGCTGCTGGCGATCTTCGCCGCCTACGCCTTCGCGTACCTTCCCTTCCCCGCGAAGAAATGGCTGTTCGTCGTGATGCTGGGGGCCCTGATGGTGCCCGGGCACGTGACGCTGCTGGTCAACTACATCACCATCGGCAACATGGGGATGATCAACACCTACGCCGGTCTGATCCTGCCCGGGGTGGCCTCGGCGTTCGGCACCTTCCTGCTGCGCCAGCACTTCATGTCGCTTCCCAGCGAGGTGTTCGAGGCCGCCGAGGTCGACGGTGCCGGTCATCTGCGGAAACTGGTCTCCTTCGTCCTGCCGATGTCGGTGCCGGCAGTGGCCACGGTGGCGCTGGTCGCGGTCATCGACGAATGGAACAACTTCGTGTGGCCGTTGATCATCACCAATTCGGTGAACATGCGCACCCTGCCGATCGGGCTGATGTATCTCAAATCCAATGAGGGCCTGACCAACTGGGGGGTGCTGATGTCCGGGACCCTGATCGTCGTGCTGCCGATGCTGCTGGTCTTCCTCTTCGCCCAGCGCTACATCGTCACCGGACTCGCCGGTGCGGCCGCCCGCAGCGGCCGCTGACCGCACGGTCCCGCCATCCCGTCGAAGGAGAGTCATGCATATCTCGTCTCCACGTCGGCGCCCCACCGGTGCCGCGGCCCCGTCCCGCCGGCAGCTCCTGGGGGCCGGCCTCGCCGCCGCTGGTGTACCCGTGCTCTCGAGCTGCTTCGGGCTCGGCGACACCAGCGGCCTGGTCCTCGAGCAGCCCGGCGGTGAGACCCCACCCGAGTTCGAGGGCCGTCAGAGGGTGGTGCTGTGGAGCTCGTTCACCGCGCACAATGCCGAGGTGATCCAGGCCAACATCGACGCGTTCCACCAGGAGCAGGACGAGATCTACTGCGAAGTGCAGATCTTCGAGGGCTACGACGGCGTCGAGTCGAAGCTCGCCGCGAGCCTGCAGGCCCAGCAGGTCCCCGACATCGCCGTTCTCAGCGACGTCTCCTGGAACCGCTTCTACCTGGCCGAGGCGCTCGAGCCGCTGTCCGACTACTTCGACGACAGCTTCGACACCGACAACTTCGATGAGCGCTTCCTGGCCGAAGGCACCGTGAAGGACGAGATCTGGTGGCTGCCCTTCGCCCGCTCCACTCCGCTGTTCTACTTCAACCGCGACCTGTTCGCCGCCGCCGGTCTGCCCGACCGGGCGCCGGAGACGTACACCGAGTACGCGGAATGGGGGCGGGAGCTCACGGGCCTGGACTATGACGGCAACACGATCGCGATGCGCGGGTACACCGGTGCGGACGACTGGTACTTCCAAGGATCGGTCTGGGCTTTCGGCGGCGCCTACTCCGAGGGACTGGATCTGAGACTGACCAACGACGCCACGATCGCCGCCCTCGAGTACGACCGCGCATTCATCCACGATGACGGTTCCGGCTATCTCGCCGCGGATCCCAAGGGCGACTTCGTCTCCGGGGTGTGCGCGACCCTGCTGGAATCCACCGGCTCCCTGTCCAGCATCAAGGATGCCGCGGACTTCGAGTTTGGCTGCGCCTTCCTGCCGCGCGAGGCGGAGATCGGAGTCCCCACCGGAGGTGGCGGCCTCTCCGTGCTGAGATACGCCTCCGACACGCGCAAACAGGCCGCCTGGGAAGTCATCAAGTACCTCAGCAGCGGCCAGGCCACAGTCGACTGGACGCTGGGGAGCGGCTACGTGCCCTCCACGAAGACAGCCATGGAATCGCCGGAGATCACGGCGCTGGCCGACGAGGACCCCAACTACCGGGTCGCGATCGATCAGCTGGACATCGCCCGGGATCCCGACGTCGCCCGTCGCTACGTCCCGGAGATGATCGTCGAGGCGAAGGACGCCATCCAAGCGGTCTACTCCGCGGGAGAGGACGCCGAAGAGGTGCTGACCCGGATGCAGAAAGAGCTGGAGCCGGCTATCGACCGGGTCCGCGAGAAATACGAACAGAGAGTGGGAGAGCAAGAATGACAACGATGCTGATCGCAGGGCACCGGGGCGCGATGGCGCATGCCCCGGAGAACAGCCTGGAGTCGTACGCGCTGGCCGAGCAGGTCGGGGTCGACGAGATCGAACTGGATGTGCGCCTCAGCGCCGACCGGGAGCTGTTCCTGCTCCACGACGCGACACTGGATCGCACCGCCGGTGACGACTCCGCCCGCGACCGCGGCCCCGCCGGACAGCTGACCCTGGCCCAGCTGCAGGAAGTCGTCCTGGACTCCGGCCGCGGCGTGGTCACCCTGGCCGAGATGTACGAGGCCACCAGCACGGTGATCCAGCTGGAGATCAAGGCCCCTGAGACGGTGCCCTACCTCGCCCGCTACTTCGAGGCTCACCCCGCCGACGCCGAGCGGACCGTCCTGACGAGCTTCCAGGAGGAGGCTCTGCGGGAGGCCCGCGAGCTCATGCCCGGCATCCGCCGCGGCATCATCCGCCACACCCTGGCAGACGCCGAGCGGTTCGAGGGCGGCTGGCGGGGACTGGTCGAGTACACCGGGGCCGACCGTGTGGCCATCGGCCTCAAGGGGCTGACCGAGGAGCTGACCGCACAGATCCGGGAGCAAGGGATCGAGCTGCACGTGTGGCCGATGCGTTCCCTGGAAGACATGCAGCAGGCGGTGCGGCTTCAGGCCGACGGCACCACCGCCGACGACCCCCAGCAGGCGATGGAGTGGCTGCGCGATGTCACGGGCTGAGGCATGACCGACTGGAACCTGGACGCCTACGACCCCGCCGTCTATCTCGAGCGGGTGGGTGTCGAGCCCGGCCCGCCGAGCCTGGATCTGCTCGAGCGCATCCATCGCGGCCATGTCGCGGCCTTCCCCTTCAGCAATCTCGATGTGCTGCTGGGCAGGCACCCTGGTGTCCGTCCGGAGATCGTCGCCCGCCGCATGCTGCACCAGGGCACCGGTGGATACTGCTTCGAGCACGTCCAGCTCATGGCCGGGGTGCTCGAGCGCCTCGGCCTGGGGGTGCGCCGCCGCCTAGGACGGGTCCACTCCGAGCAGAACACCCGCACCCACATGTGCCTGGATGTCGAACTCGACGACCGGCACTGGATGATGGACCCCGGCTTCGGCCTATCGCTGACGGGCCCGATCCCGCGTGAGGACGGCGCGCGGCGCGAGGAGTTCTTCGGCCTCCTGTCCCTGCATCGTCGCGTCACCGATGAAGGCATCGAGCAGTGGGAGCTGCGCCGCGGCGAAGCCGTCCAGCACCTCACCGACCTGCTGCCGGTCATGCCCACCGACGTGCACGGCGGCCACCACATCACCTCGACCCTGCCTGGTGCAGGCCCCTTCCAGACCATGCTGATCGTCAGCCGTTTCACCGAGGCCGGGCACGTGACGATCACCAGCGGTGCCCGCACCCTCCGTCGGCCCGGGCAGGAGACGGTGCATGAGGAGCTGACCGTCGGCCAGGTCATCGACGCCGTCGCCGACCTCGGACTGCCCCTGGACACCCAGACCGCCCGCGAGCTGGGCCAGCGGCTGCGCGCGCTGGCCTGAGCCACCCCGATCGCATCGAGCCCGATCCGCCGGGCTAGCCCTCTGCGAGAACGGGTCAGTTCGTATGATCTTCTGCGGCCCCCGTGGTCAGGAGCCGCTGCGGGATCAGCTCGCGCCCCTCGACATCGGCGACGAGGGATCGGCCGATGGTGGCGCCGCGGCGCACGATGGTCAGGCTTCCGCGGATCTCCAGGATCACCAGCTCGAGCTCGCAGGGATCTTTCACGCCGTTGACCCGAAGCCGGCTCAGCAGTTCCTGCGGCGTCAGGTGCCGGCGGCGCAGCGCCCCGAGCAGCGGGCGGCCTTCGACCATCACCACCAGCGGGCGCCGCCTCGTCGTGAGTCGCCGCGCACCGCGGATCGAACCCATCAGGTATTCCATGACCATGAGCGTGTTCAGCACGATCAACGCGCCCAGCATGGTCGTGGCCTCACCGAGGGTGGCACGCGCGGTGACGCCGCCGATCACCGCGAGCACCACGAAGCTGCCGACCGTCGGGTTGGCCATCAGGCGCGGGCCGGACAGATGGATCAGCAACGTGAAGAACAGGTACAGCACCACCGATGAGGCGATCACTCCCAGTGCGCCGCTCCAGGAGATGCCGACGAAGTCCCGCCACACGATGTTCCAGTCGATCATCTGTCCATTGTGGCGCGACGCTG
>DWZH01000128.1 GCA_019118275.1 Candidatus Brachybacterium merdavium
AGGGTGTTGGCGTTGGCGATGTCCAGCCCGGTCTCGACGATCGTGGTGCACACCAGCACGTCGAAGTCCCGCTCCCAGAAGTCGATGATGACCCTCTCCAGCTGGGCCTCGTTCATCTTGCCGTGGGCGACCTGCACTCGCGCGTCGGGCACCAGCTCACGCAGGTGGGCGGCCACCCGGTCGATGTCCTCGACCCGGTTGTGGATGTAGAACACCTGCCCCTCGCGCAGCAGCTCGCGGCGGATCGCGGCGGTGATCTGTTTGTCCTCCTGGGCTCCGACATAGGTCAGCACCGGGTGGCGCTCCTCGGGAGGGGTGGACAGGATCGACATCTCCCGGATGCCGGTGACGGCCATCTCCAGGGTGCGCGGGATCGGGGTCGCGGACATGGCCAGCACGTCCACGTCGGTGCGCAGGGCCTTGAGGGTCTCCTTGTGCTCGACGCCGAAGCGCTGCTCCTCGTCGATGATCAGCAGTCCCAGGTCCTTGAAGCGCACATTGCCGGTGAGCAGACGGTGGGTGCCGATGACCACGTCGACGCTGCCGTCACGCAGGCCCTCGATGGTCCGCTCGGAGTCGGCCGGGGACTGGAAGCGCGACAGGCCCCGCACGGTCACCGGGAAGCCGGTGTACCGCTCGGTGAACGTCTCCAGATGCTGCTGCGCGAGCAGCGTGGTCGGTGCGATCAGGGCCACCTGCTTGCCGTCCTGGACCGCCTTGAACGCCGCGCGCACGGCGACCTCGGTCTTGCCGTAGCCGACGTCGCCCAGGATCAGCCGGTCCATGGGGACCGTCTTCTCCATATCTGCCTTGACGTCGTCGATGGTGGACATCTGGTCCGGGGTCTCGACGAATTCGAAGGAGTCCTCGAGCTCGCGCTGCCACGGGGTGTCGGGCCCGAAGGCGTGCCCGGGTGCGGTCTGGCGGGCGGAGTACAGGCGCACCAGCTCGTCGGCGATCTCGCGGATGGCCTTGCGCGCCTTGGACTTGGTCTTGGCCCAGTCGCTGCCACCCATCCGGTTGACGGAGGGCTCTTCGCCCCCGACGTACTTGGTGACCTGGTCGAGCTGGTCGCTGGGCACGTACAGGCGATCGCCCGGCTGGCCCTTCTTCGACGGGGCGTACTCGATGACCAGGTACTCGCGGGTGGTGCGCTTGGCGCCGGTGCCTACGGTGCGGCTGGTCATCTCCACGAAGCGGCCCACCCCGTGGTGGGCGTGGACGACGTGGTCGCCGGGCCGCAGCTGCAGGGGGTCGACGACGTTGCGGCGACGGGACGGGATCCTCCGCTCCTCGCTGCGGCGGGCCCCGGACTTGCCGGTCAGGTCCCGCTCGCTGACGAGGACCAGCTTGGCGTCCTCGTCGATCAGGCCCTCGGCGAAGGGGCCGACGGTGACCACGGCCTCGCCGGGAGCGACCGGGTCCTCGAGCTGCGGCGCGTAGACGGCCGGCAGCCCCTCGGCGCGCAGATTCTCGGTGGCGTGGCGGGCACCGCCCGGTCCCACCATGGTGGCGATGATGGACCAGCCGTCCTTGCGGCGCTGTTCGAGGTCCTTCGCGGCGTCACCGGGGCGACCCGAGTAGCCGGGGTGGGTGGTGGACCTCGCGGTGACGTCGACATCGGTGTCCAGGCCGAAGCCGGACAGGGTGACCCAGGGGCGGCCGCCGGCGCGCGCGTGGCCCTTGGCCTCCGACAGCGGCACGAAGCTGGCGGCCCCGACGTCGATGGGCAGTCCCCCGCCGGCGGCGGCGCTGGACCAGGCGGCCGCGAGGAACTCATCGGTGGTGGCCACCAGCTCCTCGGCGCGGGCACGGACCTTCTCCGGGTCCAGGATCAGGAACCGGCTGCCGGCCGGGAGCACATCGGCGACCTGCTCCATCTCCTCCACCAGGACGGGGCTGAGGGATTCCATGCCCTCGGCGGCGGTGCCGTCAGCGATGCGCAGCAGCAGATCGCGCACCCCGGGCAGCTCCTCGGCCATCGCCCGGGCCCGCTCCCGCACCTGGGGGGTCAGCAGGATCTCCCGGCAGGGCGGGGCGTCCAGGCCACCCTCGACCGCTTCCAGGGAGCGCTGGTCGGCCACCGAGAAGTAGCTGACTTCGTCGATCTCGTCACCGAACAGGTCCACGCGCACCGGGTGCGGCTCGGTGGGCGGGAAGACGTCCAGGATCCCACCCCGGACCGCGAACTCACCGCGCCTCTCGACCATGTCCACGCGGGCATAGGCGGCATCGACGAGGTCGCGCACCAGGTCGTCGAGCGGGTAGTCGTCGCCGACGGCGGCGCGCACGGGCCGCAGGTCCCCGAGCCCGGTGGCGATCGGCTGCAGCAGGGAGCGCACCGGCATCAGCAGCACGTGCACCGGCTGTTCGGTGTCCGGATGGGCGATGCGGCGCAGGGTGGACAGGCGCCGGGCGACCGTATCGGCTCGCGGGGACAGCCGCTCATGGGGCAGGGTCTCCCAGGCGGGCAGCTCGGCGAGATGGTCGGTGCCGACGGTGGCCGACAGCACGGCCCGCACGTCCTCGGCGGCGCGGGTGGTGGGGGTGATGACCACCAGCGGGGACTCGGCGGTGGCCTGGCGGGCGAGATCGGCGACGGCGAGGGGGAACAGGGCGGTGGGGGCGACGACGCTGCCTCCCTCACCGGTCTCCGCCCCCTCGTCCATCAGGGTACGGACGGCGGTGAGGTCGCCGGCGGAGGCGAACTGGTCGAGCAGCGCCGCCAGGGGCGCCGTGGTCTGCGGGGTCTCGGCCGTGGGGTCGGCGGTGCGTGCGGAGATGGTGCTCATCGGGCCTCTTGGGAATGGTAGCGCTGCTGGGCGATGGTCAGGCCCTCCAGGATCAGGGCCTGGGTCGCGTCGGCGGCGTCGGAGATCAGCAGGTCGAGCGCTCTGCGCTCGGTGGAGTTGAAGGGCGCCAGCACGTGGTCGGCGGTGTCGCCGCGACCGGGCGGTCGGCCCACTCCGACCCGCACCCGCAGGTAGTCCTTGGTGCCCAGGGCCCTGGTGATGTCGCGCAGACCGTTGTGTCCGCCCTCGCCGCCACCGAGCTTGAGCCGCACGGTGTCGAAGGGGATGTCGACCTCGTCATGGATCACCACGATCCGCTCCGGGGGGATGTCGTAGTACTTCGCGAGCGCCGCGACCGGTCCGCCGGAGACGTTCATGAAAGTGGTGGGCTTGGCCAGGATCATGCGCTCATCCGCGCCCGGGACCCCGATCCTGCCCTCGACGAGCACGGCCTGAGCGCGCCGGGCGGCGCCGAAGCGGGAGGAGCCCGCGATGTGGTCGGCGACCATCTGGCCGATGTTGTGGCGAGTGGCGGCGTACCGGGGCCCGGGATTGCCCAGCCCCACGACGAGGTGGGCACCGGGGCGGCGGTCCGTCTGACTCATTGACAGCTCCTCGACTCCTCGACGCGGCGCGGTGGGCGGCCTCTGGCGTGCTGCCGGGCGCGCCCCGGGGCCCGCTCCGGAGATCGGGCGGCCCCGGCAACGGTACCGGGGCGCCGCGCACTGCGCGACGCCCCGGACGGCTGGTGTGAGGAATCGAGCGCTCAGGGGCCGAGCGGCCCGCAGACGAGACCACGGGCAGACCGGCCGGCTGGGCTCAGCAGGCTCACTCCTCCTCGGAGGGGGCTTCCTCGGGCTCCTCGGCGCTGACGTCCTCGCCCTCGTCCTCCTCGTCCTCCGGCTCCTCCTCGATGCGCGGCACAGCCACGCTGGCGACCAGGATCTCGGGGTCGGTGACCAGCTCGGTCCCCTCCGGGAGGGTCACGTCACCGGCGAACAGCTGGTAGCCGTCCTCGGTCTCGTCGACGTCGATCTCGATCTGCTCGGGCACGTTGAGAGCGTCGACCAGGAGGGTGAGCTCCTGGAGGTCGACGAAGGCGACCGCCGGGGCGACGGGCTCGCCCTCCACGATGACCGGGATGTCGACCTCGACCTTCTCGCCCTTGCGGACGATGATCAGGTCGAGGTGGGTCAGGGTGCGCTTGAGGGGGTGGCGCTGGATGTCCTTGATCAGGGCCAGATGTTCGGTGCCGTCGGAGATCTTCAGCGACAGCAGCGCGTTGGGGTTGCGGGCGGCCAGCGCGATGTCATGGCCGGGCAGCTCCAGGTGGACGGGGTCGTTGCCGTGCTCGTACAGGACGGCGGGGACCTTGCCCCCGGCACGGATACGGCGGGCGGCGCCCTTGCCGAACTCCTGGCGCAGTTCGACGTTCAGCTTCTCGGCCATGCGATGCTCCTCGTGGTGGTGACTCGCTCGACGGTGAGCGACGCCACGGCATCCGGGGCCAGGGCCTCGCAGATCCGCACCGCGTCGATCACGGAGCAGGCGGAGCCCGCTCCCTCGCCGAAGTGACCCGCTGAGATTAGCACGTCTGACCCCTGGCGGGCACCCGGGGTGAGCGGCCTCTCCCGGAGCACGCGGCCCGGGGCCGGCGGACCGCTGCGTCCTCGTGGCCCCGGCTCCTGAGCGCGCCGCTCCCACCCGGTCCCCCCCCACGCCGGGACCTACGTCCCTGCAGGTCATGGCGATTTATTGGTGACTTTCGTCCCCGCTTCCGGAGGTGGGTGCTCTCTATTCTGGTCTTGTCAGTCGCACACGAATCGACTCCACGGGTCGACCTCCTGAAGGGACTCTCCCCATGACCGCCACCACCCCCACCACCACCGCCGCCCCCGCCACCGGGCAGGGTGCCGGCCCCCGGGCCTGGGGCTTCACGCTGCTCGGTCTGGTCCGCATCTTCATCGGCTTCTATTTCCTGTGGGCCTTCGCCGACAAGCTGCTGGGCCTGGGGTTCTCGACACCGAAGGAGGGCGCCTGGATCAACGGTGGCTCTCCCACCACCGGCTTCCTCGGGGGATCGATCGAGGGAGGCAATCCCTTCGCCGGCATCTGGCAGTTCTTCATCGACCTGAACCCGATCACCGACATCCTGTTCATGGCGGGCCTGCTCGGCATCGGCGTCGCCTTCCTGCTGGGCATCGGCACCCGGATCGGGGCGGTCTCCGGCTTCGCGATGTACATGCTCATGTACCTGGCCGCGTTCCCGCTGGTCACCAATCCGATCCTGGACGACCACGTGATCATCGGCGTGCTCATGCTCGCGATGGCCGGTCTCGCCGCCGGTGACCACCTGGGTCTGGGCGTACAGTGGCGGAAGCTCGTGAAGGGCAATGCCATCCTGATCTGAGCTGATCTAACCTGATCCGCGCCATCTCGTACGCGGCAGGGCCCGCATCCACTCCGGATGCGGGCCCTGCCGCTGTCCTCTGCGGTAGGCCTGGACTCAGACCTCACCGTCGAACAGGCTCGTGACCGAGCCGTCGTCGAAGACGGCACGGATGGCGCGGGCCAGCAGCGGAGCGATCGACAGCTGGGTGAGGCGCTCGAACTGCTTCTCCGGTGGGATCGGCAGGGTGTTGGTGCACACCACTTCGCGCACCGAGCTGGCTTTCAGACGTTCTGTGGCCGGGTCCGACAGGATCGGGTGCGTGGTGGCGATGACCACCGAGGCGGCTCCGTCGGCCAGCAGCGCATCCGAGGCCTGCACGATGGTGCCGGCGGTGTCGATCATGTCGTCGACCAGGATGCAGGTCTTCCCGGTGACCTCGCCGATCACCCGCTTGGCGATGGCCTGGTTGGGACGATTCGGGTCGCGGGACTTGTGGATGAACGACAGGCTCACCCCGCCCAGCCGCTTGGCCCATTGCTCGGCCACCCGGATGCGGCCGGCGTCAGGGGAGACCACGGCCAGGTCCTCGTGGTCGTACTTGGCGGCGACGTAGTCCGCCAGGATCGGCAGCGCCATCAGGTGGTCGACGGGCTTGGCGAAGTACCCCTGGACCTGGGGAGCATGCAGGTCCACGGAGATCATGCGGTCGACCCCGGCCGTCTCGTACAGGTCGGCGACCAGCCGGGCGGAGATCGGCTCGCGGCCGCGATGCTTCTTGTCCTGCCGGGCATAGGGGAAGCTCGGGGCGATCGCCGTGATGCGCTTGGCCGAGGCGCGCTTGAGCGCATCGATCATGATCAGGTTCTCCATCAACCAGGTGTTGATGGGCGCGGGGTGGGACTGCAGCAGGAAGGCGTCGGTGCCGCGCACGGACTCGCCGTAGCGCACGTAGATCTCCCCATTGGCGAAGTCCCAGGCGTCCATGGGCAGCACCTCGACACCGAGCTCCTCGGAGACCTCCTGCGCCAGCACGGGATGGGCCCGTCCGCTGGCGAGCACCAGTCGCTTCTCCCCGGTGGTGACGATTCCGCTCATCGCTGCTCGCGCTCCTTGTGATCCTCGGCGGCTGGTGATGCAGATACGGCGTCTTCGGTGTCACCGTCAGGGCCGAGTGCGGCACGCGCGGCCCCCTCGGCCGCGGTCCCCGCGCGGCGTCGCAGGGTCCATCCTTCCACGTTCCGCTGGGAGACGGCGCTGACCGCCAGGGCGCCCGGCGGCACATCCTTGCGCACCACCGTCCCGGCTCCGGTCGCCGAACCGTCACCGAGGGTCACAGGAGCCACGAGCACGCTGTCGGAGCCCACCCGAACCTGCTTGCCGACCGTGGTGCGATGCTTGTCGACCCCGTCGTAGTTCGCGAAGATCGTGGCGGCCCCGATGTTGGCGCCCTCCCCGATCTCGGCATCGCCCACGTAGCTCAGGTGGGGAACCTTTGCGTCCTCGCCGATCTGGGCGTTCTTGGTCTCCACGAAGCCGCCGATCTTGCCGCCCTTCCCGAGCACCGTGCCCGCCCGCAGATAGGAGAAAGGGCCGACGGAGGCTCCCGGCCCGATCATCGCCAGCAGCGTCTGTGAGCGCATCACCTCGGCGCCGGCCCCCACCTCGGTGTCGCGCAGGGTGGCGTCCGGGCCGATCACCGCCTCGTCGCCGATGTCGGTCGCGCCATGCAGCTGGACCCCGGGCAGGATGGTCGCGTCCTGACCGATCGAGACGTCGGCGTCGATCCAGGTGGTGGAGGGGTCGACGATGGTGACCCCGGCGCGCATGTGACGCTCCAGGATGCGCCGGTTCATCTCGGCGCCGAGCTGCGCCAGCTGGACCCGGTCATTGACGCCCTCGACCATCATCACGTCGGAGGTGACCATCGCGCGCACCGGGCGCCCGTCGGCCCTGGCGATGGACAGCACGTCGGTGAGGTACATCTCGCCCTGCGCGTTGTCGGTCCCGAGGCGCTCCAGCGCACCGCGCAGCACCTCCAGGTCGAAGGCGTAGATGCCCGAGTTGATCTCGTCGATCCCCCGCTGGTCCTCGGTGGCGTCCTTGTGCTCCACGATGCCCTCGACCTCGGTGCCGTCGGCGCTGCGCAGGATCCGGCCGTAGCCGGTGGGATCCGGGACCCGCGCGGTCAGCACGGTGACCGCCGCGGCGGCCTCCTCGTGGCCGGCCACCAGGCGGCGCAGGGTCTGGGGGTCCAGCAACGGCACGTCACCATAGGTGACCAGGACCGTGCCGGAGGTGGCCGTGACCTCGTCGAGGCCGCACTGGACGGCGCGTCCGGTGCCGGGGATCTCGTCCTGGTCGGCGATGGCGACCTCGGGCGCGTGATCGGTCAGGTGCTGGGCGACCCGCTCGCGCTCGTGCCGCAGCACCACCACCAGCTCGGAGGGGCTGGTCCCCTCGGCGGCGGTGACCGCATGCACCAGCAGCGACCGGCCGCCGATGGAGTGGAGGACCTTGGGGGTGCGGGACTTCATGCGTGTCCCGGCGCCGGCGGCCAGAACGATGACGGCGGCAGGTGATTCCACGTCGGCAGCTCCTCGTGGTTCGACAGTGGCGTACGGACCGGGCCGCGGTGGCGGGGTCGTTCCGCCATCAGGACTCGAACCTGAAACTTCAGAACCAAAATCTGAGGTGTTGCCGATTACACCATGGCGGATCCACGTCCGGCGGGCCGCCCCGATCCCCGACCTCCCGTTCAGGCGGTCGGCGGAACACGGCACCCCGGGCGCGGACCGATCCTATCGTTCACCGGCGAGGGGCAGGACCAGGTCCCGGGTGCCTGGGCGCAGCGGTGCGGGCCCGGGCGCCTGTGCGAGACTCCGGTCATGGCGGTTGATGAGGCTCCCCGGGCGAGGTCCACACGCATGACCGGCCGGGAACGGCGCGAGCAGCTGGTCAGCGTGGGACGGCAGGTCTTCGCCGAGAAAGGCTACGACATGGCCAGCGTCGAGGAGATCGCCTCCCGCGCAACGGTCTCCAAGCCGATCGTCTACGAGCACTTCGGCGGCAAGGAAGGACTGTACGCGGTGGTCGTCGACCGCGAGGTGAGCACCCTGCTGTCGGCCCTCGAGACCTCCCTGCAGGATCGGCGAGCCCATCCCCGTCTGCTGATGGAGCGGGCCGCGATGGCGTTCCTGTCCTACATCGACGAGAACGAGGACGGCTTCCGCATCCTGGTGCGCGATTCCCCCGTGTCCCCATCCGGCGGCACTTTCTCCTCGCTGCTGAGCGACGTGGCCGCCCAGGTCGAGGCGATCCTGGCGGCGCAGCTGACGTTGCGCTCCTACTCTTCCCGCGATGCCCCGATGTATGCCCAGATGCTGGTGGGGATGGTCGCCTACACGGGGCAGTGGTGGCTGGAGACCCGCCGGCCCGCGAAGGAGGTCGTGGCCGCACGGATGGTGAACCTGTCGTGGTTCGGGCTGGGAGCCCTGGAGAAGTCGCCGCGGCTGCGCAGCGAGTCCGCATCCTGAGCACCTGAGCCAGGGGGCGTCATCGGTGCCCGCGCTGATGCCCCGACCATCGGCCGGCACCTAGACTTGAGCCATGCATCTCACCCCGCCCGCAGCGCAGACCCGCGAGCCCGACGCCTCCGGACGCGACGAGGTCGACCGCATCATCGAGGGCTGGGCCCGGGCCCGTGGCGACCTCGACACCGAGCCCCTGGCGGTGTTCTCCCGCATCTTCCGCCTCGCCCGCCTGCTCGAGGCCGCCCGTCGCGAGGCCTTCTCCGGCGCCGGACTGGAGGGCTGGGAGTTCGACATGCTCTCGGCCCTCCGCCGCAGCGGTGACGATGCGCTCTCGCCCGGAGCGCTCATGCAGCAGACCCTGGTCACCAGCGGCACCATGACCACCCGGATCGACAAGCTGGTGGCGCGCTCCCTGGTCAGCAAGTCCCGCAGCCCGCACGATGGGCGGGCGGTCGAGGTGAGGCTGCGTCCCGAGGGGATCGCCCTGGTCGATGCGGCCATGGAGGCGCTGCTGACTGCCGAGCGCGACCTGCTGGAGCCGCTCGGCGAGCACGGCCGGGGCGAGCTCGCCCGCACCCTGCGCGCCCTGCTGCTGACTCTCGAGGCCGAGGACTCCGGTGGCAGCTGAGCAGGTCCCGACGCTCCGCTGAGCCCCATCCCGGCCAGGCCTGCCGCGCCTGCCGGCACGCCGCTCCACGGACCCTCTGCCCGCCACCTCTGCCCGCCCTCCCTGCGTTGCCCCTCACCTGCTCCGACCGAAGGATCCCGCTGCATGGCCCACCTGCTCGGCACCCATTCCCTGCACCTCGCGCTCCCCGACCGGGTGCTGCTCGACGATGTCACCGTCGGCATCGACGAAGGTGACCGGATCGGTGTCGTCGGCCGCAACGGGGATGGCAAGTCCACTCTGCTGAGCCTGCTGGCGCGCCGCCGCGACCCCGATGCCGGGCGCGTGACCGTGCGGGGCGGGGTCAGGGTGGGGGTGCTCGACCAGCAGGACGATGCCCGCCCGGGCACCTCCGTGCGCACTCGGGTCGTCGGCGACCGTCCCGAGTACGAGTGGGCATCGGACCCGAGGATCCGCGATGTGCTGGCCGGGCTGCTGGGCGGGGTCGACCTGGAGGCCGACGTCTCCTCCCTCTCCGGCGGTCAGCTGCGGCGCGTCCACCTCGCCGAGCTGCTGGTCGGCGACTGGGACGTGCTGCTGCTGGACGAACCCACCAACCATCTCGATGTCGAGGGCATCTCCTGGCTGGCCGAGCACCTGCGTCGGCGGTGGACCCCGAGGGACGGCGGCCTGGTGGTCATCACCCACGACCGCTGGTTCCTCGACGCGGTGTGCACCCGCATGTGGGAGGTGCACGACGGCGTCGTCGACCCCTTCGAGGGCGGCTATGCCGCCTACGTGCTGCAGCGTGTGGAACGGGACCGCCAGGCCGCGGCGGCCGAGTCCAAGCGCCAGAACCTGATGCGCAAGGAGCTGGCGTGGCTGCGCCGGGGCGCCCCGGCCCGCACCTCCAAGCCGAAGTTCCGCATCGACGCGGCCAATGAGCTGATCGCCGGGGAACCTCCGGTGCGTGACACCGTGGAGCTGACCCAGCTGGCCACCTCGCGGCTGGGCCGGGATGTGATCGATGTCCTCGACGTGGACGCCGGCTACGACGACACCCCCGTGCTGGAGGACGTCACGCTGCACATCGGGCCCGCGGATCGCATCGGGGTGCTGGGCCCCAACGGCGCCGGAAAGTCGACCCTGCTGGCGCTGGTCACCGGCGAGCTCGAGCCGATGGCAGGCCGCGTGAAGCGGGGCAAGACCGTCACGGTCAGGCAGGTCTCCCAGCGCCTGACCGGGCTGGCCGACCACCTGGACGCGCGGGTCAGCGACGTGGTCGGCCGCTACCGCACGAGCTATCGGGCCGGGAAGGACGAGGTCTCCCCCGGCCAGCTGCTCGAGCGTCTCGGCTTCACCGCGGCGCACCAGAAGGTTCGGGTCAAGTCGCTCTCCGGTGGTCAGCAGCGGAGGTTGGACCTGCTGCTGACCCTGCTCGAGGAGCCCAATGTGCTGGTGTTGGACGAGCCCACCAACGACATGGACACCGACATGCTCGCGGCGATGGAGGACCTGCTGGACACCTGGCCGGGGCCCCTGATCGTGGTCTCCCACGACCGGTATCTGCTCGAGCGGGTCACCGATACCCAGTACGCGGTACTGGACGGTGCGGTGCGTCACGTGCCGGGCGGGGTGGAGCAGTACCTCCAGCTGCGCCGCGACGGGGAGGGCGCACGGGCCGCGGGCCCGTCCGGGACCGGCCGGTCAGCGGCCACCGACGGGTCCGCAGGAACCGGCCGGGGCACCTCCGCGGAGGCAGGGTCCGGTATGGGCCCGACGCCCGTCACCGGGGCGCAGGCCCATGCCGCCCGGAAGGAACTGGCCGCCACCGAGCGGCGCATGGATCGGCTGTCTACGCAGATGGAGGCTCTCCATGAGCGCATGGCGGCCCATGACCAGGCGGACTATGTGGGCCTGCAGGAGCTCACCGAGGAGCTGCGAGGTTTGGAGGCCGAGAACGAGACCCTCGAGGAGCGGTGGCTGGAGCTGTCGGAGCTGCTGACCTGAGCATCTGGTCTCACGCCGCTCACTCCAGCAGCGGCGCCCGCTCGGAGTCCAGGCCGGGACGGGACTCCTCCCACTGCCCGCGGGTGAAGTCGGGGATCTCCACCGGGCCGCCGCTGTCGAGGGACGCCTCGGACAGCGGTACGGCGGCGCACCACGCGGCGGAGTCGTACACGTCGATGTCGGGCACCAGCCCTTGCCGCATGCACTGCATGAGGCGGTAGACCAGGACGTAGTCCATCCCGCCGTGGCCGCCGTGGTCCTCCGCGGCGTCACCGATGTCCTGCCACAGCCAATGGTCGTGCTGGTCCAGGTAGGGCTGGGAGTCCTGCCACTGGTGGTCGCCGTGCTCGGGTTCGAGGTAGATCCGCGAGGGATAGTCCTCCAGCACGCCCCGCGAACCGGCGAGTGTGTTGATCCGGCTGTACGGACGCGGGGTCGAGACATCGTGGACGGCCCGGATCAGCCTGCCCTGCTCGGTGGTGATCATGCAGGTGACCCGGTCCCCGGCGACATACTCCTCGTCCCACACCTCGGCCCGGTCCGGATCGACATTGCGCTCGCGATAGTCGGCGAGGCCCCGCGCCGGTGTCGAGCTGGCCTGCAGCGTGAGCATCCGGTCGCCCCGGTTCACGTCCATCGCCGCAGCGATCGGGGCCAGGCCGTGCATCGGGTAGAAGGCCCGATTGTGCTGGGTGTGCCAGCGGCGCCGCCACTGCTCGTAGTAGTAGGTCTCGGAGAACAGCAGATCGCGCAGGTCGTGCAGGTACCCTCCGTGGCCTCCCGTGATGTCCCCGAAGAGTCCCTCATGGGCCATCTTCAGCATGGCCAGCTCCTGGCGCCCGTAGCTGCAGTTCTCCATCAGGAGGCAGTGCAGGCCCTCCTCCTCGGAGATGTCCACCAGGGACCACAGCTCGTCCAGCTCGGTGGCGATCGGCGGTTCGATGCCGACGTGCTTGCCGCCCCGCAGCGCGGCCGCCGCCTGGGGGTAGTGCTCCTCCCAGGGGGTGGCGATGTAGACGAAGTCGACGTCGTCGGCCTGCGCCAGGCGCTGGTAGTCGTCCGGACCGCGGGAGTACTCCCGCGGCCGGCGGGAGCCCTCGGCGGCCAGGCGGTCCGAGGCTTCCCGGACCCGCTCCCGGCGCACGTCGGCGATCGCGGTGATCCGCACCCCCGGGACCGCGTCGAACAGAGGCAACATCCCCATGCCGCGGTTGCCGAGGCCGATGATCCCCACCCGGACCTCGTCGTAGGGCTCGAACGGCACGCCGATCATGCTCGACTGGGAGCTGGGCCTGGGGGCGAAGGGGCGGGCCGGCCCCACCGTCGGCGCGGGGGCCGCCGTCGCCGAGAAGGCCGATGCCAGGCCGATGCCGGCCGCACCGGCACCGGTGAGAAGGGCGCGCCGGGAGGCGCGCCGCAGGGATGGGCTGCGGTCGTCGGAAGCGGGGTCAGTCATGGCGTTCCTCTCCTGGGGAACACTCCTCGTCGAGTGTTCGTGATCACTATCCGATCAAATCGATCACGATCGTGCAACCACAGGGTGTGGGCAGGCGCCTGCTCGAGGCACCGGCGAGCGGGCGGTCCCGGCGGGCTGCTGGCGCTCTCAGCTCTCCTCGAGGATGCTGGCCCCCGGCGCTGAGCCGCGCGCCACGAAGCAGTCGTCGACCAGGCCGCCTGCCCGCAGAGCCGAGGCGATGGATTCGGCGTGACCCGGGTCCCGCGCGAGGGCGGCGACCGTCGGTCCGGAGCCGGAGACGATCGCGCCGAGCGCCCCGGCGCGTTCCGCGGCCTCCACCACGGGCTCGAGGCCGAGGTGGAGCGCGAAGGCCGCGGACTGCAGGTCGTTGTGCAAGGTGCTGCCGAGCAGTTCGGCGTTGCCGCTGCTGAGCGCCAGGAGCTGTCGCGCATCGATCTCCGGTCGCTGAGCGAGACGGCGTCCGACGGCGGCGGCGATCTCGTCGTGGCGCCGGTAGACGGCCGGCGTGGACAGGTGCCCTCCCGGCACGGCCAGCAGCCAGGTCCAGTCGCCATGGGTGAGCACGGTGGTCAGTTCGCCGCCGTTGCCGCGCCCCAGAGCGGTGTGGCCGAGCATGGCGAAGGGGACGTCGGCGCCCAGTCGTGCGCCCAGGGCGCGCAGCTGCTCGCCGCCCAGCTGCAGCCCCCACAGCCGGTCCAGCGCGATCAAGGTGGCGGCGGCGTCGGCCGAGCCCCCGCCCATCCCCCCGGCGATCGGGACCTGCTTGTGCACGTGCAGCGCGGCGGCGGCACGGACACCGAGTTCGGTGCGCAGCAGCTCGGCCGCCCGCAGCGCCAGGTTGCTGGCGTCGACGGGGACCTCACCGGACACTTCGGCATCGATGACCAGGGACATCTCCTCGGCCTGCACCGCGGTGACGGTCTCGTAGAGGTCCACGGCCTGGAACACCGTGGCCAGGCTGTGGTAGCCGCGCTCGTCGACCGCCCCGACGGCCAGCGACAGGTTCAGCTTCCCGGGAGCGCGCACCACCACCCGGCGGGGCCGCTCGGGAACAGGCTGGGAAAGGTCCCCGAGGGCGGTGAGAGGGGTGCGGGCGGATCTGCGGTCGCCGGCCGATGCCGGGCCCGGGAGCCGGGAGGTCATCGCGGCTCCCGGCTCGGCCGCGGGGATGGTGTGGCCACGGCTGCGTCCCGTCCCGCCCCGGCGGCGGCGATCGCCCGGAACTGCTCGACCTCGAGGGTCTCTCCGCGGGCCCCGGGGTCGACCCCGGCCTCACGCAGGACGTGCTCGGCGCTCGCCGCGGAGCCGGCCCAGCCCGACAGCGCTGCGCGCAGGGTCTTGCGGCGCTGGGCGAAGGCCGCGTCGACGACGGAGAAGACCCTCTCCCGCTCCGTGGGCGTGCCCAGCGGCTGCTCATGCCGGTCCAGGCGCACCAGGGCCGAGTCGACGTTGGGCACGGGCCAGAAGATGTGCCGCGAGATCCTGCCGGCGTGGGAGAGTCGGCCGTACCAGGCGGCCTTGACGCTGGGCGCGCCATAGGTGCGTGAGCCCGGGCCCGCGGTGAGCCGGTCGACGACCTCGGACTGGACCATCACCAGCGCGGTGGCCAGCTGCTCGAAGCGCTGCAGGGCGCTGAGCAGGATCGGGGTGGCCACGTTGTAGGGCAGATTCGCGACCAGCGCGGTCGGCTGCCCGGCGTGCGGGAGGTCGGGCAGCTCGGTGACCTGCAGGGCGTCGGCGTGGATCAGCTGGAAGCGCTCGGCCTCGACGCCGCGGGAGGCGAGGGTGGCCGGCAGCAGCTGGGCCAGGCCCCGGTCCAGTTCGATCGCGACCACGTCGGCGCCTGCCTCCAGCAGGCCCAGGGTGAGCGAGCCGAGCCCGGGCCCGACCTCCAGCACGGACTGTCCAGGCTCGATGCCCGCCCGCTGGACGATGGTGCGCACCGTGTTGGGGTCCATCACGAAGTTCTGGCCGCGCTGCTTCGAGGGGCGGATCCCGGCTGCCTCGGCGAGTTCACGGACGTCACGGGCGCTCAGCAACATGCCGCTGCTCTGCGTCCAGGAGCACTCGGCGCTCATCCGCGTGCCTCGCCCGGCCAGCCGTAGACTCGTCGGGTCGTCTCCCGCACTGCGCGGCAGGCCCGCTCGAGAGTCGTTCCGGTGACCTCGGCGATGGTCTGCATGGTCACGGGGATCAGGTACGAGGAGTTCGGGCGCCCGCGGTAGGGCACGGGGGTCAGGAAGGGTGCGTCGGTCTCGACCATCACCTGCCCCAGCCCCACCTCCGCGAGCGCGCCGCGCAGGTTCTCTGCGTTCTTGAAGGTCACGTTGCCGGCGAAGGAGAGGTGGAAGCCGCGGTCGACGCAGGCCCGCGCGAACTCGGCGTCCCCGGAGAAGCAGTGCAGGACGGTGCGCTCGGGGGCGCCGTCGGCGTCGAGGACCTCGAGGATGTCGCGGTGGGCCTCGCGGTCGTGGATCTGCAGCGGCAGCTCCAGCTCCTTGGCCAGCGCGATGTGGGCGCGGAAGGAGTCGATCTGGGCGGCGCGGGCCTGCTCGTCCCGGCGGGAGGTGCGGAACCAGTCCAGGCCCGTCTCCCCCACCACGATCATGCCCGGGCCCCGCAGCAGCTCGGAGACCTCTGCGATGGCCGCATCGAGCCCGATCATCTCGGTGCCGTCGTGCCCGCTGCCGCGGGCGTGCAGGGCCGCCTCATTGGGGTGGACCGCGACGCCGCCGCGCAGCTGCGGCGGGCAGTTCGGGGAGGCGAGCAGCTCCGCGGTCCAGCGGGTCGCCTCGAGATCGGAGCCGATCGTGATCAGTGCCTCCACGCCGACGGCCGCCGCCCTCTCGATGTGATCGCCGACGGTCAGCTGCTGGTCACCGTCGGCGAAGTCGAGGTGGCAGTGGTTGTCGATCACCGGCGAGGGCAGCGGCGGTGGCTGCGGCGGCCAGGACCGATCACGGGACCTGCCGCGTGGATCGATGTCCTCTCGGGCACGCACGGGCGCGGGGGCGGCGGGATCGGTGGCCTGCCAAGGGCCGGCACCTGACTCGTTCGGCTGCGGGGAGGGCATGCGACCATGGTAGGAGGATTCGCCAGGCGTCCCGACCACGGGCTCTCGTCGGCATCCGTGGGGCCCGCCGGGGCCGACGGTGTCGCACGTCACCGGGCCGAAGGGAGCGGGAGTCGCGCCGATGTGGCAGGATGGGTCGTCGTTGCGCGTCCCTTCGCGCGCCCGAGCGCCTCGTCCAGGAAGCATCCTGATCCATGGTCCGGGTCGCTGCTCGGGGCGGACGCCATCGCTCGTTCATCCTCCGGTCCGTCAAGGAGCGTTCCCATGGCAGTGCCCAAGTTCAAGATGTCCCGCGCTCGTACCCGGTCCCGTCGGGCGCAGTGGAAGGCGTCCAGCGCCGAGCTCGTGCAGGTGACCGTCCGGGGCCGGACCGCTGCGGTGCCGCGCCGTCTGGCCAAGGCCTACCAGCGTGGTCTGATCCAGATCGACGACTGACACCGCGCGCGGGTCCAGCGCTCGCGCCGCGGTTGTCCTCGACAGAGCCCCGACCAGGTGTCGGGGCTCTTCTGTCTGCCCGCGGGCTCACGCCCGGCGCTGCTGCAGGGCGAGGTCGTAGAGCTCGCGCGAGGTCACGCCCGGTGCGTGCTGGGCGACCTGCTTGGCGGCGTCCTTGAGCCGCTCGCCCGCCGATGCGCGCGCGAGCACCTCCTCGATCAGGTCCTCCGCCCGCGCCGTGACGGGCTCGGCGCCGGCCACGACGATCACGATCTCCCCCAGCACCTCGGTGGCCGCGGCCCAGTCCGCCAGCTCTCCCAGGCTCCCGCGCAGCACCTGCTCATGGGTCTTGGTCAGCTCGCGGGCCACGGCCGCGGACCGGTCGGACCCGAAGGCGGCGGCCATCGATGCCAGCGTCGCGGCCGTGCGCCGGGGCGACTCGAAGAAGATCATGGTGCGCTGCTCGGAGACCAGGGGCTGCAGGGTGCTCGTGCGGCGACCGTCCCGGCGCGGCGGGAACCCCTCGAAGGTGAAGCGGTCCGGCGCTATCCCGGAGGAGGCGAGCGCCGTGAGCACGGCGGAGGGGCCGGGGATCACGCTCACCTCGTAGCCGGCCGAGGTCGCCGCTCCCACCGCTCGGAAACCGGGGTCCGAGACGACGGGCATCCCCGCATCGGTCACGATCAGCACCCGCAGCCCCGCCCCCAGGGCCTCGAGCAGCTGCCCGGTACGCTGGGCCTCGTTGTGCTCGTGGTACGAGACCACCCGCGCGGTGATCTCGACCTCGAGGTCCGCCGCGAGCCGCGTCAGCCGGCGGGTGTCCTCCGCGGCGATCAGCTCGGCCGAGCCCAGCGCCCGCATCAGGCGCACCGAGGCATCCAGCGGATTGCCGATCGGAGTGGCGGCGAGGGTCAGGACTCCGGGCTGCAGCATGCTCGCCATGCTAGGTCAGCGGCCCTCGCCACCCGGCCCTCGCGCCTGGCGGGCCGAGCCGTGGCGATGACCTAGCATGACCGAGTGCAGACGGGGCGGGAAGCGCGACATCGCGCCGACATCGACGAGGAGCCCGATGCCCTGCTGGCCTCGTACCGGCGCCGCCTGAAGACCTTCGACCTGCCCTCCTCCCGTCTCGCCTGGGCCGGGGCACTGGCGGTGTTCGCCCTGGCGCTGGTGCTGCGCCTGTGGGGCCTGGGCGGGGTCACCGAGCTCATCTTCGATGAGACCTACTACGTCAAGGACGGATACACGCTCACCCAGGAGGGCGTGGAGATGTCCTGGCCCGATGAGCACGATCGCGTCTTCGAGGCCGGGGACGTGGACACCTACGAGGACAGCGGCTCCTACGTGGTCCATCCGAGCCTGGGCAAGTGGGTGATCGGGGCGGGCATGACGCTGCTGGGTGCCGACAGCCCCTGGGGCTGGCGGATCTCGGTCGCCGTGCTGGGCTCGCTGAGCGTGCTGATGCTGGCTCGCATCGGGCGGCGTCTGCTGCGCTCGACCATGGCGGGGCTGATCGCCGGTCTGCTGCTGGCGATCGACGGGATGCATCTGGTGCACTCACGCACCAGCCTGCTGGACCTGCCGCTGACGTTCTTCGCCCTGGCCGGTTTCGGGGCGCTGCTGATCGATCGTGATCGCTTCCGCGAGCGTCTCGCGCTGGAGACCGCGCGCCTGCAGACCGCGGCCCGGCCCCCCGCTCCGCTCGGTGTCTCGGGAGGGTGGCGTCCCTGGCGGCTGCTGGCGGGGCTGCTGCTGGGGATGGCCTGCTCGGTGAAGTGGTCGGGGCTGTACTTCCTGGCGGTGTTCGGGATCATGACGGTGCTGTGGGACTGGTGGGCGCGCCGCACCATCGCCCAGCCCCGGTGGTTCGCGGCCGGCCTGGTCCGCGACGCGATCCCCGCCTTCTTCGCGATGGTGGGCACGGCCCTGGTCACCTATCTCGCGTCCTGGGCGGGCTGGTTCGCCTCGGACAAGGGCTACCTCCGGCACTGGCTGGAGCACGAGCACGGAAGCACCGGGAGCGGACTGCTGGACGCCCTGGCCTCCCTGTGGCACTACCACGTCCAGGCCTATACCTTCCACATCGGCCTGGACTCCGAGCATCCCTATCAGGCCCACCCGCTCGGCTGGCCCCTGATGCTGCGGCCGACGAACTTCTACTACCGCTCCTACGAGTACGGGGAGCACGGCTGTGAGGTGGCCCGCTGCGCCTCCCACATCCTGTCGGTCGGCAACCCCGTGATCTGGTGGCTGGGGGCGCTGGCGGTGATCGCCACCCTGGTGATCGCGATCCTCTGGCGCGACGGTCGGGCCTGGGGCGCGTTGGCGGGCATCGCGGGCGGCTACCTGCCCTGGCTGATGTACTCGGACCGCACCATCTTCACCTTCTACGCGGTGGCCTTCGAGCCCTGGATGCTCCTGTGCCTGGCCTTCGTGCTCGGCCTGGTGATCGGACCGCCAGATGCCGAGCCGGACCGGCGCCTGGCGGGCGGGCTGTTCACGGCCTCGCTGCTGACGCTGATCGTGCTGGTCTCGGCGTTCCTCTGGCCGATCTGGAGCGCGCAGGTGATCGATGTCGAGCAGTGGCACTGGCGGATGTGGTTGCCGTCCTGGACCTGATGGTCCTCCGCGTTGCCGCCCCCTGAGCCCTCGTGCTCTCGCGCTCCGGCGCTGCTGTGTGCGGCTACGATTGCGCCATGGCAATGGACTCCTCGGCCCTGCGAGAACTCGCCCGCGACCTCGGGGTCGGCACCGACTACTGGGGCTGGGACGGAAACCGCCGGGACGTCGACGACGACACCCTGCGCGCGGTCCTGGCGGGACTGGGCACGCCGGTATCCGGTGACGAGGACATCGCGGCGGTCCGTGCCCGGCGAGAGCGCTCCCGGTGGGAGGAGACCCTGCCACCGGTCACCGTGCTGCGCCAGGACCGCGAGTCCAGCGTCCCCGTGCATGTCGATCACGGCGAGGCGGTCACGGCCACGCTGGAGCTGGAGGACGGTGGGGGCCGCGAACTCGCGCAGATCGAGGACTTCACACCTCCCTTCGAGCTCGACGGCCGCCTGCGCGGTCGGGCCCGCTTCGAGCTGCCGGCCGACCTGCCCCTGGGCTGGCACCGCATCGTCGCCGAGACCGGTGGTCACCGCCACGAGGCCGACGTGGTCGTCACCCCCGCCCGGGTGACCGTCCACGAGGGCCTGGGGGCTCGGCGCGCCTTCGGGTTGCAGGCCCAGCTGTACTCGGTGCGATCGCCACGCTCCTGGGGCATCGGCGACCTGGCGGACATGCGCGATCTGGCCGCGATCTCCGGTGCCCGGCACGGAGCCGACTTCCTGCTGGTCAATCCTCTGCACGCCTCGTACCCGACCTCACCGATCGAGCCCTCCCCTTATCTGCCGACCACCCGACGCTTCATCAGCGCGCTGTACCTGCGCATCGAGGACGTGCCCGAGCACCGTCAGCTGCCCGACCATGCGCGGCAGCGGATCGCACTGCTGAAGAAGGACGTCGAGGGCTGGAACTCCCGGGTGGACCGGCTCGAGCGGGAAGCGGTGCTCGACGCCAAGATGGACGCCCTCGAGGAGCTGTTCGCGGTACCCCGCACACCTGCCCGGCAGGCACTCCTGGACGCCTACCGCGAGCGCGAGGGACAGGGCCTGGAAGATTTCGCGACCTGGTCGGCGATCGCCGAGCAGGTGCGCGGGGCGCAGGATGACCTGCTCGAGGACCTCGACCCGGCCGTCGTCGAGCAGGCACGCACGGAGCTGGCCGAGCGCATCGAGTTCCACGCCTGGGTGCAGTGGCTGCTGGACGAGCAGCTGTCTGCCGCCCAGGCCGCGGCCCGTGACGCGGGCATGCGGATCGGGATCATGCACGACCTGGCCGTCGGCGTGGAGCAGGTCGGGGCCGATGCCTGGCGACTGCAGGAGGTGCTCGCCGAGGGCGTCACCGTCGGTGCCCCAGCCGACCAGTACAACCAGCAGGGCCAGAACTGGCACCAGCCGCCCTGGCATCCCCAGGCGCTGCGTGATGCCTCCTACAAGCCGTGGCGGGACATGCTGCGCTCACTGATGCGCCACGGCGGGGCGCTGCGCATCGACCACGTGCTGGGACTGTTCCGGCTGTGGTGGATCCCCGAGGGCAACGAGGCGGCCGACGGCACCTATGTCTTCTACGATCACGAGGCGATGATCGGGGTGCTGGCCCTGGAGGCCGAGCGCTCCGGGACCCTGGTGGTCGGCGAAGACCTGGGCACCTTCGAGCCCTGGGTGCGCGAGTACCTGTCCGGCCGCGGGATCCTGGGCACCTCGATCCTGTGGTTCGAGTACGACGAGCAGGGTCGTCCGCTCCGTCCCGAGAGCTACCGCTCGCTGTGCATGGCCTCGGTCAATACCCACGACCTGCCGCCGACGGCCGGCTATCTGGCCGGGGACCACGTGACCCTGCGCCATCAGCTGGGTCTGCTGGAGCGTCCGCTCGCCGAAGAACACGAGGCCGATGCCGCCGGACGCGAGGAGGTCCTGGACCTGCTGCGCACCGAGGGCCTGCTCACCGAGGATGCGGACATCGAGCAGACCGTGATCGCGCTCCACCGGCACCTGGCCCGCACGCCCTCGCTGCTGCTGGGGGTCTCCCTGGTGGACTGCGTGGGCGAACGGCGGATCCAGAACCAGCCGGGCACCGACGAGGAGTACGCGAACTGGCGGATCCCCCTCGCCGATGCCGAGCTGGTCACGGTGAGCATCGACGACATCGCCACCGATGAGCGTACCGCGCGCCTGCTGGCGGCGGTGCGTGAGGGCATCAGCCGGCGGTGACCTGGCTCCACTGCGAGCGGGCGTCGAGGAAGGCGCGGGCGGCGGTCTTCGCGCCCTCGAGAGTGTGATGGGCTCCCCATCCGCACTGGATCTCGTTGGCGGCCGGCACCTCCTCGGCCGCGAGCAGGTCGCGCAGGGTCGCTTCCAGCACCGGTGCGAAGCCGTCCACGCCGTGGTCACCGACCAACAGCACGTAGAAACCGGTGCGGCAGCCCATCGGGGACACGTCCAGCACGTCGCCGGAGTGGTTGCGCATGTGCTCGGCCATCATGTGCTCGAGGGAGTGGACCGCCTCGGAGTCCAGGTGCTCGGTGTTGGGCTGGGTGAAGCGCACGTCGAACTTGGTGAGCACGTCCCCGCCGGGGAGCTCCTGGCGGTCGGCGATGCGCAGGTAGGGCGCGGCGACGGTGCGGTGGTCGAGGTTGAAGCTCTCGACGTTCATCTGGGGCGTGGGCTGATCGGTCACGGGATGTCTCCTTCGGGTGGACTGGTCGGGTGGTCGGGTCGGGGTTCAGCGGCTGGAGCGGGGGGTGCGGCCACGCACGGCGCCGACGAACTCCTGACGCAGCTCGTCGTCGTCGGCGCGCGGCCAGGCCAGGGCGATGCGGGTGGGTGCGGCGTCGGTCGAGGGCCGGTGCACGGCATCCTTGCGGTGGTGCAGACGGGCCAGTGACAGGGGCATCCGGGTGTAGCCGACGCCGGTGGCGACGATCGCCACCCGGTCCCGGGCGTCATCGGGATGTTCCGCCTGGATCTCGGTCTCGCCCTCGAGGTCGTCGGCGCTGATCTCCTCGAGCAGGCTGAGCACGTTCTCGTGGCCCACCACGACGGCGGCGCGCTCCTCCCACAGCGGGACCAGGTGCAGGTCCTCGGCCTCCAGCGGCAGGCGCACGAAGCACATGTCCACCTCGCCCTCGGCGAGCGCGGTCTGCTGCGCGGACAGCGGCACCGGGACCAGCTCGAGGTAGGCGGACCGGCGGGCGGCCTTCCAGCGCTGCAGGAAGCGGTCGGGCTCGACGCCCGGCACGAAGCCGACGCGCAGGGTGGAGGTGTGCATGGTCCCAGCCTACGGCCCGAGCCCCTCCTCCCGGCCTCCCCGGTCCCGTTCCGCCCGGGCCAGCACGCGCAGCAGGTCGGCGTTGAACCGGTGGGGGCGGTTGAGGTTGACCATGTGGTTGCCGTACGGGAGCACCTCCAGCCGCCCCCGCGGGGCGGCCGCGCTGAACTCGATCTCCTGCATGCGCAGCTGGTCGTAACGACCGTGCAGGAACGTCACCGGCACCCGGATCTGGCGGAGATCGTCGAGCAGGTCGAGGGAGGCGAGCGCCTCCATGGTCGGGCGCACCACCGAGGCGTCGGCGCGCCCGCCCCGCAGGTAGGCGCGGGCCCCCTCCGGGCCCAGGATCCAGGTGAGCAGGGGGCCTCTGCCCTCCGCGCTGATCCCGGGCAGGTGGTCGGTCAGTTCGATCATCCTCCCGTACAGGCGGGCGGAGGCGCGGCCGGGCTGGACCGCTCCGCCGCACACGGTCAGCGAGCCCAGGTGGTCGATGCCGCGGGCGGCGGCATGGATGGCGAGCATGCCGCCGAGCGAGGAGCCGATCAGATGCACCCGCTGCGGTGCCGCTTCGCGGACCGCGGCGGCGATCGCCTCGATCGCCGTGTCGAGCTCGAAGGGCTCCGCGCGCCGGGTCCCGTGCCCGGGCAGGTCGATGGCATGGCTCGTATGCCCCGCGGCGCGCAGGGACGGCAGCTGCCTGTCCCACTGCGTGGCCGAGGTGCGGGTGCCGTGGACGAGGACCACGGGCCAGGCGTTCACAGCGCCGCCTCCGGGTCGGCACGGCGGCGCAGCACCGTCGCCACGCTCCGCAGGCGCGAGAGGCTGGTGCCCGTGGCCCGCGCCGCATGGGTCGGCACGATGGATGTGGTCATCGAGGTCCTCTCCCGAGCACGGCACTGGCGCTGGTCACTGAGGACGACGGTACCCGGACGACGGGCGGCGTCACACCCGAATGCGGGCGGATACCGGATCACCCCTCGCGGCGGGGCACGTGCAGGAACCTGCTGCAGGGCCCTCAATGCCTCGTCGGGCCGAGCGGAGCATCCGATCCTCGCAGTTCGTATCGCTAGCCTGACCTCATGCCGAGCTACCGCATGCATGTCCCGATCGGAACGCTGCACCGGGGTGCTTCCCCCGCCGATGTCATGGACCAGGCGGAGCTGGCACTCGGCACCCTGCACGCCGTGGAGAAGAAGGACGTGGAGGCTCCCGTGGTCGATGGTCGGCGGGTGGGCCGGGTGGCGCTGCGCTTCGCGGTCGAGCCGAGCACCCGCGGCGCCGAGGACGCTGCGGCGCGGCAGGCCCTGGGCGTCGTCATCGATCATCTCGAGGGGACCACCGCGACGGTCGGCCCGAGCAGCGCTGTCGTGCTCACGCGCGGGGTGGGTGGGCGGTTCCGGAGGATTCCGCTTCGCTGAGCTCCTGCGGGCCGGGAATGGGCAGCGAAGGCTGTCGCCGCTGCCCGCCGGATGCGGACGCCTCGACGTCATGTGCCTGGGCGCTGCCGTCGAGACGGCGCCGCCCTTTATGACTATGAATAGTAGTAATCGTGAGGCATGGTGGGGCCATGACTCGACTCACGTCCTGGCGACAGCGGCGGCGCACCTCGCTCTCCCTCGCAGTGGTCGCGCTGCGATCCTGGGGCCCGCGGCAGTTCGCCGCAGCGATCATCGCTGCGGCCGTGGTCGCTGCGATCATCGGGATCGCCACGGTGCTGATCCCCAACCCGGTGTTCGCACGCGACATCCCGCCGGTGTGGTGGGATTACCCGGTCTGGCTGCTCAGCTCCGCGATGATGGGAATGCTGATCGCCACGTACGTCCGCCCGCTCCAGGATCCGGGCGCCTCCCGTGACTCCGCCCGGTCCGGCACCGACTCAGTGACGACCGAGGGGGCGGTGGACCGGTCCGAGAAGGGCGGTGCCCGCGCCGGCGGCGCCGCCGGCGTCCTCGCCTGGTTCGCCGTGGGGTGCCCGGTGTGCAACAAGATCGCACTGCTGGCACTCGGATACACCGGCGCCCTGACCTGGTTCGCTCCCTTTCAGCCGGTCCTGGCGGTCACCGCCCTGATCCTGGCCACGTTCGCCCTGGTGTGGCGGCTGAAGGGGCAGCTCGCCTGCCCGCTGCCCGCCCCGGCGGGCAGCGCGGAGCCGATCTCCCGCTGACAGACGCGCATGCACGTCATGTCGAAGGCTGCGCCCGATGCAGCATCAGGCACCCGATGGCGCAGCCCGGCGGACGGGACGGTCACCACCTTCGCTTCAGCGATTCAGCTGCAGTCGCGAGCAGGCCACAACGGTCAGAGCGGCGAACAGCAGTCCGGTCATCACGGACAGCGACAGCTGCGCGGCGGAGACCTCGGCTCCCCCGGTCATCGCCCAGAGTGCAGGTGCCGCGAAGGGGATCCATGGGCCCGCTCCCGTCAGGGCGCCGACCTGCGCCACCACCAGCAGTCCGACCGTGGCCCCGACCCCGGCCAGCAAGGAGCGGCCCAGCGTCGCGGCCCATGCGGCCGGTGTCGCGAGCAGGGCCGACGACAGGACCAGGAGGACCTGCCGGCAGAGCGCCACCCACGCTTCGTCGTCCGGGGCTCCGTACCCCAGCATCACCCCCAGAGCCAGCACCGCCGCCCCCAGGGAGAGACTGACCACCATCGCCCAGAGGCCGAGGACGAGCAGTTTCGCCGCCGCGATCCGCCCGAGCCCGACCGGCAGGGCGAACAGGGCGGATATCGTCCCGTCCCCGAACTCGCGTGCCATGAGCCAGCTCGCGAGGACGCCGGCGCCGAGCAGCCCGCCCGCAGAGATGATCTGAGTAGCCGCCAAGAGCAGCCCATCCCAGGTCGCGGTGCCCGCCGGGCCCACCTGTGCGACGAGCTCCTCCTGGCCGGCGCGCACTCCTGCGGTGATCCCGGCCAGCAGGGACACCGTGCCGAGGACGAGCGTCAGCGAGGTGACCGTCCCGACGAGGGAGCGCACCAGCTTCTGCATCTCGACCCGCAGCGCGGCCCTCACTCGACACCCCTGCCCGTCGCGATCGACTCGGCCTCGTCCCGCCGCACGACCTCGAAGAACGCGCGCTCGAGGTCGGCATCATCGGGAGCGATGCCGCCGATCAGCCGCCCCCCGTGCAGCACCACGATGCGATCGGCGATCCGGGCCACCTCCTCCAGGTGGTGACTGCTGACCAGGACCGCAGCCCCCTCGGCCCCTCGACGCACGAGCGCCTGCCGCAGCGTCACCACAGCAGCGAGGTCCAGGGAGCTGCCGGGCTCATCCAGCACCACGAGGTCCGGCGCGTGCTGCAGAGCCGCAGCCAGCCCCACGCGCTGGCGGTTGCCGAGGGACAGATGCCGCAGACGCCGGGACGACAGCGCCTGCAGCTCCCACCGCTCCAGCGCCGAGTCGACGCAGCGGTCCGGATCCGCACGATGCAGCAGCGCGGCGATACGGAGATTCTGGCGAGCTGTGAGCTCGGGATACGCCAGGGGCGAATCGACCAGGTGCCCGACCCGAGACCACTGCTGTCGCGGCATGCTGACCAGCGGCCGGCCCAGAACGCTCACCCGGCCCGACTGCGGTCGGAGCATCCCCAACAGCAGGCGCAGCAGCGTGGTCTTGCCGGCTCCATTCAGCCCCACCAGGGCAACGATCTCACCCGCCCCCACCGAGAGGCTCACCTCGCGAATGCCATCTCCGCCACGGTGGAGGTAGGTGACCCGGTCGAGGCTCAGCATGCCTGCGGCCCGCCCAGCACGCGAAGAGCGCCGCGCACGGCGGCATCCGGATCGCCTGACGGATCGCCCGCCCAACGCAGCAGCGCCCGGCTGAGCCCGGCGATCACGGCGGCTGCGGCGACGTGCGCATCGGGCTCCGCCGCGCCGCGGTCGATCAGCGCGTCGGCGAGCGCCTCCGTGGTCCTGGCGCTGTTCCTCTCGATCGCTCCCTGCAGGGTCGGGGTCGCGACGACGATGCTCAGCACCGTGCGGAGCCTTTCGACCTCGGCGCTGTCGATCTCGCGCCACGATTCATCGATGCCGCCGGCGAGGGCGCGCAATGGCGGTTCTCCTGGCGGCCGGCCCCGCACGGCCTCGGCCATGAGGGGATCGAAGGGATCGTCCAGCAGCAGCGCGTCCTTGGCGGGGAAGTGGCGAAACAGCGTCATCTCGCTGACTCCCGCGTGCTCGGCGATCCGGGCAGTCGAGGTCGCGTCATAGCCGTGGGTGAGGAAGAGCTCCAGCGCGGCGTTGCGCAGGGCGGTATGCGTGCGTTCCCAGCGTGACACACCCCTGATGTTAGTCACTAACAGTCAGGCGTCAATCCTCTGCTCGCGAGCCGCCCCCGGGGGGGCGCGGCGTGAGCGACTCAGCCCTCGGCCCGCTCCTCGGCAGCTGCCCGACAAGGGTCGATCAGCCTCTGCATCCCGGCCTGGAACACTGCGGGATCCGGCAGGACACCTCCGGCCAGCAGGATCAGGCCGGCACCCTGATCCAGTGCGGCCAGCAGTTTGCCGACCTCGTCGGCAGGCAATGACTCGCCATCGGCCCGGACCCTGTGGGCGAGCTCGCTGTAGCGGTCGAGGACTGAGGTGAGGCGCTCCTGCAGTTGCGGGGCGAGCTTCTCATCACGGGCCGCACTGGCGATGAACTCCAGCGTCGCCAGCGCGAAACCATGTGTCGCCTCCAGCGAGTACCCCTCCTGCTCCGCCAGATCCCGCCCGGTCGAGGCGGGGCGCGTCGGCTGCTCGAACGGGTCCCCCAGACCCGCTCCGGCAAGCTCCAGGTTCTGATCCATGACGGCCAGGAACAAGGCGGGCTTCCCGTCGAAGTTCGAGTACACGGCGCCCTTGGAGAACCCGGCCTCGCGGGCGATCCGCTCCAGGCTCGCCGCGTGATACCCGCCCTCGGCGAACACCGCACGGGCCGCGAAGATCAGGGCCTCGCGCGTCTGTCGCTGCCGGTCCCGGCGGGAGATGGGGTCGGGAAGCTGTGCCATGTCTCCAGGATAGAGCCGTTCGAGCTCTTGACGTACCACCAGTATCCAAATACCGTCAGTATTCACATACCATCAGAATCTGAGGAGCTGGCATGGACGCCGACGTTCTGCACATCACCGGACTCACCCGCCGCTACCGCCAGGTCGTGGCCAACGACGGGATCTCACTTCGCGTCCGTCCCGGGGAGGTGGTGGGCCTGCTGGGCCACAACGGCGCCGGCAAGACCACGCTCGTATCCCAGGTCGTCGGGCTGCTGAAGCCCGATGCGGGCCACATCGCGGTCGGCCGCGTCGACGCCGTCCGGCATCCGGCGGCGGCCCGCCGGCACGTGGCCCTCCAGCCACAGGCGCAGGCCCCGATCGACGGGCTCACCCCGCGCTCGGCCATCGAGATCGCCGCCCGGTTACGGGGACTCTCCTCCCGGGACGCCCGCGCCGCCGCCCGCGACCTGGCCGAGGAGCTCGACATCGGCCCCTGGCTGGATCAGCGGGCCCTGCCCGAAGGAGGTGGTCTGTCCGGCGGGATCCGACGACTGACGGGATTCGCCATGGCGGTGGCCGCCCCCATTCCGCTGCTCATCCTGGACGAGCCCACCAATGACATCGACGCCTCCCGCCGCCGCCTGCTCTGGGATGCGGTGCGCCGCCGCGGGGATCTCGGCATCGGCGTCCTGCTGGTCACCCACAACGTCGCCGAGGCCGAGCGGATCGTCGACGAGCTCGTGATCCTTGATCGGGGCCGGGTCATCGCCGACGGTTCGCCGGCGCGACTGCGCGGAACCCAGGACAGCGATCTGCGGCTGGAGCTGCAGCTGCGGGCCGACCGCGCGGACCCCTCCGAGGAGGATCTGGAGCTACCGGTGCTGCGCCGGGTGCGGACCGGACGGCGCACGCTGCTCACCGTCTCGGCGAACGAGGCCGCGACAGCTGTCGCCTGGGCCACCGGTCAGCGCGCCGAGGGTCGGATCGACGGCTTCTCGCTGGCCCCTGCGACGCTCGAGGACGCCTACCTGGCTTTCACCACGCACACCGACTCAGCGTCGGGCGCCGGCATCGCGACTGCACCGACCAGCGAGGAGACCACCCATGTCTGAGTCGTCCCTGGCCCCGACCCCCTCGACCTCGGTCGCCGAGCCCGTGGCACCGATCCAGGTGAGCCTCTGGACGAGCTTCCGGTCGTTGCTGCGCTGGTCGCTCGCGATGACCGGGGCGATGCTGCCGCTCATCATCGTCGTCCAGGCCATGCTGGCCGCCGGGATCGTGATCGGGTTCGGCTTCCTGATCCCGGACATCACCACGGACAGCGCGCTCTTCCTGTCGTCCGGCGCGCCGACGATCCTGCTGCTGACCGTCGGTCTGGTCATCGTTCCGCAGGGCGTCGCGCGCGGCCGGGCCTCCGGCGCGCTGGACTACCAGCGGTCCCTGCCGGTGGCCCGGCCGCTGCTGCTGCTGGTCGACCTGGTGGTATGGGCTCTGATCGCTCTGCCGGGGGTGGCCATCGGGCTCCTCGTGGCGTGGCTGCACTACGACCTGACGTTCTCCTTCGACTGGCCCGTGCTCATCCTCTCCTCGGTGCTGGTGACGACCATGGCCACGGCTGTGGGATACGCGATCGCGGTGACGCTGCCGGCGATGCTGGCCCAACTGGCTTCCCAGGTGCTGGTGTTCTTCGTCCTGCTGTTCTCGCCGATCACCTTTCCCGCGGACCAGCTGCCGGACTGGTTCCAGAGCCTGCACGCCCTCCTGCCCGTCCAGCCCGCCGCCGATCTCATGCGGGCCGGGATCGCCTCCGGCACCTTCTCGGCCGACGGGCGTGACCTGCTGGTCCTGACGATCTGGACCCTGGTCGGCCTGCTGGTCACCACCCGGGCCCTGGTACGGCGGAGATGAAGGCTCGAAAGAATTACCGAGTGACCCTTCGGTAGGTGATGGCCCTGCCACTAGCGTCGGGCGTTCGGCCTCATGACGAGCACGCCATGCACCACATCGACGCGAAAAGGAGCACGACGATGACTCGCCCGACCACTCACCGTGACCGCACCGATCTTCACCCCACCCGTCGCACCGTCCTCTCCGGCGGCGCTGCCGCCGCCGGTCTCGCCGCGGTGGGCAGCGCGGGGACTGCGCCCGCCCACGCCCAGGAGCCTCCGCCTCGCGCGGTGCCCCCGGGCGCCCAGGCCGAAGGCAGCGTGCCCGGAAGCACCGTGACTCGCATGGGCAATGTGACCGGCCCCGGTGTGACCACGAAGTTCGACCTCGAACGCACGGATATCGGCATCCCGGTGACCACTCCGTCCGGCCGCACGTACGTAGTCTTCGGCGACAGCTTCTCGGGGTGGGACAACACCGAGGCCTGGCGCTCCCCCACCGCGCTGCATGCCGAGCCGGACCAGGACCCGTCCCGGCTCCTGGAATGGTCCGGTCCCGTCGGCGGGGAACGCGCCGTCCAGCTCCTACCGCCGTATCGAGGCGACGACTCCGAGGTCACCTCCAAGCTGCCCAGCGACGTGCTCACCGTGGGCGAGAGCATGTATCTGCAGGTATGGGCCATCAACGGCTTCCCCAACCTCGTCCGCACCGAGCTGTGGAAGTCGACGGACAAGGGCGCCACCTGGAGCGACACCGGCGTCACCTGGGACCGACAATTCGCCGGCGGCAACTTCTGGCTGTGGTCATGGGACCTGCACGAGGACGGGTACGCCTACATCTACTCCTCGCAGTACCGCGATGGGTACACCCCGGAGGGGCAGGGCGGCTCCGACCTGTTCCTGTGGCGGGTCCCCCACGACCGGATCGAGGACAAGAGCGCCTACGAATCCTGGGGCTGGGCCGAGGAGTCCGGATGGCAGTGGGGACAGCCGATCTCACCCATCCTCGTCTCCCCGCGCCGGGACAACGGCGTGAAGTACGGCTTCGGGGAGATGGCGCTGCGCAAGCTCGGTGACAAATGGATGTACACCTCGGTGATCGGGGGCACGCTGAAGGCGTACCTCCTCGACAACCCATGGGACGACCTGTACGCCATCGAGCCCGTGACGCTGCTCGAGAGCGGATCCCCGGAGAGCGCCACCGTCGTGTCCAGCATGTACCTGGGCGGCATCGTGCCCGGGGCGACCCCCGAGGACTTCACCTTGCTGGTGAGCCAGTGGGTGAAGGACGGTGACGAGGAGGACGGTCCGCACGGCTGGCCGTACTGGGTCGAGCAGTTCCGCTTCCAGGACTTCTTCTGACCCCGGTCATGAGAACCCCCTGGTCAGCTTTCTGGCCAGGGGGTTCGTGGGTGGAGCTAGGGGGATTCGAACCCCCGACCTTCTCATTGCGAACGAGACGCGCTACCAACTGCGCCATAGCCCCAGTGTCGTCATGACGACCCGGACAGGTTAGCACCGCCGCCGGCACGGCGAGGCACTGACCGGGCCGTCTTGACGAGGATCACAGGGCTGCGCTCACCGGTCGGCATCGCGGGCCTCCTGGAGATCATCGAACAGCTCGTCGAGCAGTTCGAGCCGCTCGGGGCCGCTGCAGGCGACGTAGGCGGGTTGCAGGAAGGCGGGCAGGGACGCATCGCCGTCCCGGCCGGGCCAGGTGCGCACGGATCCGCCGGCGCGCTGAAGGATGTGAAAGCCTGCCGCGATGTCCCAGGAGTTGATGGTGGTCAGAGCGGTGGCGTCCGCCCAGCCGGCGGCCACGTAGGCCAGCTCCAGGGCCGCCGAGCCGAGGTGGCGCACCGCGGAGAACGCGGTATGCATCTGCCGGTTCATGCGCCCGGAGAGCTCCGGGAACTGCTTGCTCATGCGATGGCCTGCGGCTCCGGACAGGATCAGCGCATCGGCCGGGGCGCGGGTGCAGCGGGGCTCGATCGGGGTGCCGTTGTGCAGGGCGGGCCCGTCGGCCGCGGCGAAGACGCTGCCCAGGATCGGAGCGTCGATCACCCCGGCCACCAGCTCGTCATCGACGGCGACGCCGATGGAGATGCAGAACAGCGGCAGCCCGGCCGCGAAATTGCTGGTGCCGTCGATGGGGTCGACGTAGAAGCTGACCACGGGTCCGTCGGAGCCGACGGAGGGGCCCTCTGCGGGACGCTCGCCACCCTCTTCGCCGACGATGCGGCAGGTGGGCAGCAGGCGGCGCAGCTCGGAGACGATGATCTCCTCGCTCTTGCGATCGTGCTCGGTGACGATGTCATGGCTGGAGGTCTTGTACTCGCGGGCCAGGTGATCGCGGTCCAGGGCGCGCAGGTAGTCGGCGGCACGGTCGGCGGACGCCAGAGCGATATCGAGCAGTTCGGCCGGGGTGGGGACAGGGTTGGAGGAGGGACGTGCAGTGGTGGTGGTCATCGCAGCCAGGATAGGCCGCGGCGCTGCCCGCCGGGCGGCTCCAGTCGCCTAGCGGACTCCCAGCAGGTGCCTGAGGTACGGCGTCATCAGCATCCCGTGCGGATCAGCTTCCGCGCGCACGGCCAGGAAGTCGTCCAGGCGAGGGTAGAGCTCGCGCAGCTCCCCCGCGGCGAGCCAGTGCTGCTTGCCCCAGTGCGGGCGGGCCGCGAAGGGCCGCAGGATCCGCTGGATCATCAGCAGGTACGGGCCGGCGTCCTCGCGGTGGTACCGGTGGGCGGCGATGTAGACGCTCTCGCGCTCGAAGGCGGTGGACAGCCACACGTCGTCAGCTGCCACGCGGCGGATCTCCAGGGGGAAGGTCACCGCGACGTCCTCCTGCTCGAGATGGGCGCACAGCGCGCTGAAGGCCTGCTCGAAGTGCTCGGCCGGGATCGCCCATTCGGATTCGTGGAAGCGGACCCTGCGGGGAGCGGTGAACACCTTCGGGGAGTCGTCGATCACCCGCGGACCGGCGAACAGGCGGGAGGCGAGCTCGGCGGTGGGCCGGCTGAGCGGTGGCACCAGGGCGGCACCGCGGCACAGCAGGTCGAAGGCGCCGTTGCCGAGCACCTCGGTCTGCAGCAGCTCGATCCCGCGGTGGGGGCGTCGGCGCGGGGTGTCCAGCGGCAGCCGGCGGGCGCTGCGCACGGTGGCGCGGCGGGTGCGGGGGAACCAGAAGAACTCGTGGTGGTCGATGGCCGAGGCGTCGGCCAGGAAGGAGGTGACGGTCTGCTCGAGGTCCTGGGTGGATTCGGTGAGCTCGAGGCGGTAGGCGGGCACGCACTGCAGCGTGACCTCGCAGATCACACCGATGGCGCCCAGGCCCAGCTGCGCGGCGGCGAACAGCTCGGGTTCGCTGTGCGGGCAGGCGTCGACGATGCTGCCATCGGGCAGGGCGATCCGCAGGGCGGCCACCATGCCCGCGAATCCGGTGAAGGCGGCACCGGTGCCGTGGGTGCCGGTCTGGATGGCGCCGGCGATCGACTGCTGGTCGATGTCGCCCATCACGGCGAGCGCGAGGCCGTGCGGGGCGAGCAGCGGGCCGATCTCCCACAGCCGGGTGCCGCCACGCAGGGTCACCAGGCCGGTGTCCGCGTCGGCCCGCACCAGGCCGGTGTACGCGTCCAGGGTCAGCAGGATCCCGTCGGTGGCGACCAGGGCGGAGAAGGAGTGGCCCGCTCCGACCACGCGCAGCCCGCAGCCTGCGGCTCGGGCGGCGGCCAGGGCGTCGAGCACCTGGGCCTCGGTGGCGGGTGCCAGGACCTCGCGGGGGGTGAAACGGCTGGAGCCGCTCCAGTTGCGGCGGACGGCAGTGGCAGGCACGGGCGTCACAGGAACAGCCGTCCCTCGCCGCGGTAGGTGGGGGCGGCAGCCACCACCTCGCCACCCGAGAGCAGCTGGTAGTCCAGGGCGTGCTCGGCGGGCTCGCCCGCCTTGGCGTGGCGCAGCCAGACGGTGTCCCCCACCCGCAGCCGCTCGGCCGGCTCGCCGATCACCGGGGTCTGCACTTCACCGGCCGCCTCCTGGGGCGCGAAGCGCAGGCCCGGGGGATGGTGGATGGTGGGCAGCCGGTCCGCCCCGGGGACACCGCTGGCGACCCAGCCGCCGCCCAGCAGGGTGGCGACGCCGCGGGCCGGTCTGCGGACCACCGACAGCCCCAGCAGCAGAGCGGGCCGCGGGCAGAAACCGTGGTAGCCGTCGAAGAGTCCCGGCCCGATCAGTCCGGAGCCGGCGGCGATCTCGGTGACCGCGTCCTCGGTGCGGGTGGTCTCGATCGAGCCGGTACCGCCGCCGTTGACGAAGGCCAGATCGGCGATCTGGCGCACGGCGGCGACGGTCGCGGCGCGACGCTCGGCGATCTCGCGGGCCGAGAGCGCCTTCATCACCCGCACGGCGGCTCCGTAGGGCGTGCGGGCGGCGTCCGTGACCCCGGCGATCTGTCCTTCATAGGCCATCAGCCCGACCAGGGACAGACCGGGGCGGTCCTGCACCTCACGGGCGAGGTCGAGCACCTGGTGGGGGCGGCGCAGCGGGGAGCGCAGGGCGCCCATCCGCACCCCCGGCAGCGGGGAGTAGGCGGCGTCGAGCTCGATCGCCACGCGGATCCTCCGCCGCGGGCTGAGCACCGGGGCACCGGAGGGGGCCCGGGCGGCATCGAGGATCAGATCCAGCTGGGCGGTCTCGTCGACCATCACCGTGATCGCCTCCCGTGCCTGCTCGTCCGTGGCCAGGCGGGACAGGGCGGAGCGGTCGGCCGTGGGATAGGCGACGACGACATCGGTGGCGCCGTGCTCGACCAGCCACAGCGCCTCCGGCAGGGTGTAGGCCAGCACGCCGCGGAACCCGGGGCGGGTGAGGACGTGGTCGATCAGCCGGCGCACCCGCAGGGATTTCGAGGCCACCCGGATCGGGGTGCCCTGGGCGCGGCGGGCGAGATCGGCGGCGTTGGCGTCGAAGGCGTCCAGGTCCAGCACGGCCACGGGCCGCTGCGAGATGCCGGCGCGCTCGAGGGCCCTGTCGAGCCGTCCTGCCTGCACGCGAGTGTCCATCTCAGGCGCGGCGGCGAGCCAGTACTTCGTCGAGGTGCAGATCCGCGGCGGGCGCGAAGTCCTCGTCGACCGCTTCGAGCTCCTCGACGCCTTCGACCTCGAGCGGGACGGCGGCCAGGCCCACGCTCTCCCGGTGCGCGGCGTGCCGGGTGGCGAGGTCATCGACCTCACCGCGCAGGGTGTAGGCCGGGCGGGGCACCGGGCGAGGGGTCCACTCGCCGGGGGCGGCGACGTGGCGGGTGGCGCGCTCGGCGGTCTCCTCGAGAGGGGCGCGCTCGACCGGGGCTGAGAGCGGGGCGGTGATCTCGGCCCGCACGGGCGCTTCGTCGAGGGCGTAGGAGCGCTTCTCGCTCTCGCGCTCACGCTGGTCCTGGCGAGCGAGCGCGGCGGTGCGGCTGCGGGCTCGGCGCTCGAGCTCGGCACGGCGCAGCCCCACCAGGTAGATCCCCAGGCCCGCGGCCGAGAGCCCGGCCACCCACCACGGGACGGCGGCCGCGACGGCCAGCACCGTCAGGATGATCGTCCCCACCGCCAGGGCGCTCAGCACGACGGTCAGCAGGCGCCGGGAGCGGGCCCGCTCCTCGAAGGGGTCGATCCGGGACCCGGGGTCGGTGTGGAACCTGGGACGGGAGGTGGGATCGGCGGGGCGCAGGAGCAGGCGGTCCTGGGACATGGAGGCACTCGCTTCACGGGTGGGGCGGCGGGAATGGACGACGGCGGACAGGTCACGAGCCGCGGGGGAGATCTCGGTGCGCTCAGCGGCGCGAGCGCGCCCCATCACGTCACGTCGGCTGGCGGTGCGCGGAAGGGCATAGGCCACCCACAGCAGCAGCAGGAGGGCGAACAGCACGGCCCCGAGGTTGAAGGATTCCACCACCTCAGAGTAATGACAGCCCTGTGATTTACCTGGTCACGCCGTGGGCGTGTCGGCGTCGAACTCAGGTGATCCGGGGAGCCGGGCGGTCTCGGACCGCAGTCTGGCCAGCACCCCGCGGCCGGACTCGTCGGTCCGGACCTCCTCGGCGGTCAGGGCGAACACCAGGTGGTCGCGCCACCCGCCATCGACGTGGATGGCCGAGCGTCGCATCCCCTCGGCCCGCAGGTGCAGCTTCTCCACCACCCGCAGACTGGATGTGTTCTCCGGGCGCACCGTGACCTCGATGCGGTGCAGGCCGAGCTCGGCGAAGAGGTGATCGATCACCAGTGCGGCCGCTCGGGGCACCAGTCCCCTGCCGGCCATCCGGCGGTCGATCCAGTAGCCGATCACCGCCGATCGCAGCGCTCCGTACTGGATCGGGCCGGCCGTGATCTGCCCGGCCAGCCGTCCGTCCACCGTGATCACCAGGGGAAGCTGCAGCCCTTGCCGGGCCTGGCTCTCGTTCCAGCGCCGCACCGTCGAGAACGGCGGCGGCGTGCCGCGGAGGGGGTCGCTCGCATCCCAGGGGCGCAGCCAGTCGCGATTGCGGGCCCGCAGGGCCTCGAACTCGCGGCGGTCGCGGCGCCGCAAGGGCCGCAGCACGAGCTCCGAGTCGCGCAGGGTGAGCGGCCAGACATGAACCATCGCGTCATCGTAGACGCGTCGCGGTCCGCGGGCGACACGCGCGGGCCCGCTTGTGGGACCGTGGGGCCATGGATTCCGAGGCGCTGAGGGCTCACAAGAAGACTCTGCGCACCGAGCTGCGGGCGCGCCGCGCTCAGCGCTACGGCGGGGAGCAGGGGGCGCGCCGGCGGGAGCTGGAGGCCGTTCGCCTGCTCGAGCACGGCAGGCCGCTGTTGGGCGAGATCTTCGGCCGGGCGGCCGCGGACGGCTCCGGGGACGGGCCCGTGGTGGCGGCCTACCACCCCACCGGCACGGAGGCCGACCCGCGGATGCTGGTGCGGGAACTGGTCGATCGCGGCGCCCGGATGATCTTCCCGGCCGCCGCCGGGCCCGAGCTGGACTGGATCCTGTGGGACGGACGCTCGGAGTTCATCGAGTCCCCCGGTCGCGGCTTCGGCAGGGAGCCGCGGGGGTCGCGGCTGGGTGCCGCGGCGATCGCGCAGGCCGCCCTGGTGCTCGCCCCAGCCGTGGCGATCGATCGCAGCGGCACACGGATCGGGCACGGTGCGGGCTACTACGACCGGGCCCTGACCCTTCTGCCGCCGGCTGCGAAGGTGGTCGGGGTGATCCATCCCGAGGAGCTGCTGGCGGCGGGGGCACTGCCCCGCGGCCCGCTCGACGTGCCCGTCTCGCGAGTGCTGACGGCCGACGGTCTGGTCACTTTGGAGGTGTCCTGAAGGACGCAGGGGCCCGAACCGTCGTAGAATCGGCCCCGGCCGCACGAGGCGGCCCCTGTCCTGCTGATCCCGGAGGATTCCGCGTGCCCACCTACGTCTACGCCTGCAAGAGCTGCGAACACCGATTCGAGCAGTACCAGAGCTTCAGCGAGGACTCGCTGGTGACCTGTCCCGAATGCGCGCAGGACGCGCTGCGCAAGGTCTTCGACTCGGTCGGCATCGTCTTCAAGGGCCCCGGCTTCTACTCCACCGACTCCGCGACCACCGGCAGCTCCACACCGTCGGGATCGAGCAGCTCGGAGTCCTCGGGGGAGTCGGATGCGTCCGCGGACTCCGGGGCGGCTTCCGCTGACTCGGGCTCCTCCGCGGAGGCCGCCGCCAGCGGCTCCTCGAGCGCGCCGGCCGCCGCAGCGGCCTCCTGACCCGTGGAGGCCGGGCCCGGTCCCGGCCTCTCCTCCCCATCCGGTCTGCGTCCACCACGATCGTCGAACGGCGGTGGGCAGGGCCGGTGACCCGTAGCGTCACGGCATGCTCACCCGGATCCGTTCCCAGCTGCCGCTGTGGCGCCGTGCCCTGCGCCGCCGGCGCCGCACCTTGGCGCTGCTGACGGGCGCACTGCTGGTCGCGGCCCTGCTCCCCTCCGCCCTGCCCGCATTGGTGCCTGCCGCAGCGGCCTCCACGACGGTGGTGGTCGCCGCCGCCGAGCTGCCGATCGGTACCGAGCTGGAGGCCGAGCATCTTCGGACCGTCCGCGTCGCCGAGAGCCTCGCCCCGCCTCGCGCGGTGGATGGTCCTGAGCAGCTCACGGGTCGGCGCACCATGACGAAGGTGCCGGAAGGGGTGCCGGTGGTGCCGGGGATGCTCGAGGGGGAGGCCGCCGCAGTGGTACCCGAGGGGTCGTCGATGATGGCGATCAGCGCTCCCGCCGTGCTGGCCCCGCATCTCGTCCCCGGGACCGCGGTCGAGATCCTGTCCTCCACCCCGGAGGCGGGCAGCACCCGCCACATTCGCGCCCGGGTGGTCGAGGTGGCGCCCCGTGAGCCGGGGGCCGGGTCCGGTCTGGCGGGGCCCACGGCCGGCGAGACGGTGGTGCTCGTGTCCGTCGACCCCTCTGGCGCGCGTGAGCTGGCGCACGCGACGCATGAAGGGTGGGTGCAGATCACCATCGTCGGCTGATGTCTGCGGAGCCCGCCCGCCGTCCCCGCATCCGTACGGCTCCCGCTCCCCCATGACGATGGGATACCGTCCTCGGGTGTCCCAGTCCTTCTCCGCCGTCTCCGAGGCGACGCTCAGCGACGACGCCATCGACTCGGTGATCAGCTGGTTCGCCGGAAACGGCCGCGACCTGCCCTGGCGCCACGACGTCCCACCCTGGGCGATCCTGGTCTCCGAGGTGATGCTCCAGCAGACCCCGGTGGTGCGGGTGCTCCCCCGCTGGACGGAGTGGATGCGGCGCTGGCCGACGCCGGCCGACCTCGCCGCAGCGCCCACCGCGGAGGTGCTGCGCCTGTGGGATCGGCTCGGCTATCCGCGCCGTGCCCTGCGCCTGCAGGAATGCGCCCGGGCGATCGTGCGGGACCACGGGGGCGAGGTCCCCCGCGATTCACAGCAACTGCTGGCCCTGCCCGGCATCGGCGAGTACACCGCGGCGGCCGTGACCGCCTTCGCCCACCATGAGCGCGCCGTCGTGGTCGACACCAACATCCGCCGCGTCCTGGCGCGGGCGGTGCACGGGCAGGAGCTGCCCGCCCCGTCCATCTCCGCGGCGGAACGGGCCGCGGCCGCCCGGGTCCTGCCCCCGGAGCGGGAGCGCTCGGTGGCCTGGAACCAGTCGGTGATGGAGCTCGGTGCCCTGGTGTGCACGGCCCGCGGCCCGCGCTGCGACCGCTGCCCGCTGGCCGCCCGATGCGCCTGGGTCACCGCCGGGCGACCGGAGGGCGCGGCGCGGTCCCGGCGGCGCCAGCCGTTCGAGGGCACCGACCGGCAGATGCGGGGGATGATCATGGCCCGGCTGCGCCGGGACGGGCACGCGACGCTGACCGAGCTGCTCGAGCTGGACCCCGGGGATCCGCAGCGGGTGCGGCGCTGCACCGCCTCCCTGGCGGCCGACGGGCTCGCTCGCCGTGAGGGCGAGGTCCTTCAGCTGCCCTGAGCCGAGGTGTCCTCGGCGTCGAGCTGGATGATCATGCGGGTGTTGCCCAGGGTGTTCGGTTTGACGCGGGCCAGGTCGAGGAACTCCGCAACGCCCTCATCGGCCGAGCGCAGCAGCTGGTTGTACACCTCGGCATCGACCACATCCTGGTCCATCACGCTGAAGCCGTGCCGCGAGAAGAAGTCGACCTCGAAGGTCAGGCAGAACACGCGCCGCAGGCCCAGCTGGGCAGCCCGCGCCAGCAGCGCGGTCAGCATGCGGTGGCCGATCCCGGTCCCCCGCTGGTCCGGATGCACCGCCAGGGTGCGTACCTCGGCGAGGTCCTCCCACATCACGTGCAGCGCCCCGCAGCCGACGATCTCGTCGCTGGCGTCGACGGCGACCAGGAACTCCTGAACGGCCTCGTAGTAGGCGACCAGGTCCTTGCCCAGCAGGATGCCCTCATGGGTCATCGGCTCGACGAGGCGGTTGATGGCTCGCACATCGGCGGGACGGGCCGGGCGGACGGTGATGCTCACAGGTGGGGCTCCTGGTTCGGGCCGAGGGACGTGGTCTGCGACGCGGCCATCACGCGCTCGCTGATCGGCACGCTGCCCTCGCCGGGCTCGGTTCCGTTGTCGGTGCCACGGGTGTGGTCGTGGTGGCCGTCCGGGCCCGTCTGCGTCTCCTCAGCTGTCCCGGGCTCCCGCTCGGAGGCGGCGTCGGCCTCACGTCGCTCCGCACGTCGGTCCAGCATGCGGTGCACCGCGGTGATCGCGCGCTCGACCACCAGGGCGAGCACCAGGGCCGTCACCAGGGCGACAGTGATGCCCAGCAGGTGGTGGTCGGTGAACCAGGCGCCGGCGACCGCGCCGATCAGGCAGGAGTAGACGGCCCACACGAAGGTCGATACCAGCGAGCGGGGCCAGAACTGCTTGTGCGGGTAGTGGACGGCACCCGCCACCAGGTTCACCGCGGTGCGGCCGAAGGGGATGTAGCGGGCCGTCATCAGGAACAGCAGTGCGCGGCGCTGCAGGCCGCGGTCGGCCGCATCCACGGCGCGGCGTCCCTTGCCCTCGCGCAGGAAGCGGAACCGGTGCCAGCCGACCTGGCGGCCGATCCAGTAGCCCATGTTGTCCCCGGTCCAGGCCCCGATCCATGCGGCCAGGCCGAGCAGGATGATCGAGGGGGATCCGGAGGTCGACCACAGAGAGGCCAGTGTGACGATGGTGGACTCGCTGGGCACGGACGGGAAGAAGCCGTCGAACGCGGCGAAGAGGTACACCACCAGGTGCACCCACCACGCATCGGCCAAGGACAGGACCCATCCCTCGGCCATCTCGGTCAGGGACAGCAACCAGTCCACAGTGCCGCCCACGGGCACTCTCCCTCCGGTCTGCGGGACGTCTCGGATCCGGCCTGGGCGCCGGGGACGTACAGATGAGTACCGATGTTACGCCTGTCATCCGACAGAGCCGGCCCCACCGCATCGGTGGAGCCGGCTCCGCTGGATCAGTTGGCGCTGGCGTCGGCGTTGTCCGACTCCGGCGTGGGGGTCTTGTCGGGCAGCGTCATCTCCTCGGCGCGGGCCTGGGTCATCGATTCCAGGTCGACGATGTCGCTGATCTCCTCGACGACGCCGTCGCTGCCGCGACGGCTGAAGGTCAGCTTCCCGAGCAGGCCCTCGCCCTCGGCGTCCACGATGATCGTGTCGCCGACGTGGACCTGACCGAACAGGATCTTCTCCGACAGGGTGTCCTCGATGTCGCGCTGGATGGTGCGACGCAGCGGCCGGGCACCGAGCACGGGATCGTATCCCTTCTCGGCCAGCAGCTCCTTGGCCCCGTGGGTGAGCTCGATCGTCATCTCCTTCTCGGTCAGCCGGGTCTCGAGCTTGGCGATCATCAGATCGACGATCTTGACGATCTCGTCCTGCGACAGCTGCGGGAACACGACCGTGTCGTCGACACGGTTGAGGAACTCGGGCTTGAAGTGCTGCTTGAGCTCCTCGTGGACCTTGGACTTCATCCGGTCGTAGTCGGTGTTCAGATCGCCGCCGGCGGTGAAGCCCATGGACACGCCCTTGGCGATGTCCCGGGTGCCGAGGTTGGTGGTCATGATGATCACCGTGTTCTTGAAGTCGACCACGCGGCCCTGGGAGTCGGTGAGGCGGCCGTCCTCCAGGATCTGCAGCAGCGAGTTGAAGATGTCGATGTGGGCCTTCTCGACCTCATCGAACAGCACCACGCTGAAGGGCTTGCGCCGCACCTTCTCGGTGAGCTGGCCGCCCTCGTCGTACCCGACGTAGCCGGGCGGCGAGCCGAACAGCCGCGAGGCGGTGTGCTTCTCGCCGAACTCGGACATGTCCAGCTGGATCAGGGCTTCCTCGTCGCCGAAGAGGAACTCCGCGAGCGCCTTGGCGAGCTCGGTCTTGCCGACCCCGGTGGGGCCGGCGAAGATGAACGAGCCGCCGGGCCGCTTGGGATCCTTCAGGCCGGCGCGGGTGCGCCGGATCGCCTGGGACAGGGCCTTGATGGCCTCGTCCTGGCCGATGACGCGCTTGTGCAGCTCGTCCTCCATGTTCAGCAGGCGTGCCGACTCCTCCTCGGTCAGCTTCACGATCGGGATGCCGGTCGATGCGGCCAGCACCTCGGCGATGACCTCTTCGTTGACCGTGCTGACCACGTCGGACTCGCCGTGGCGCCAGGCCTTCTCCTTCTCGTCCCGTTCGGCCTTCAGCTGCTGCTCCTGGTCACGCAGCGAGGCCGCCAGCTCGAAGTCCTGGCCGTCGATGGCCTCTTCCTTCTTCTTGCGGGTCTCCTCGATGCGGGTGTCGAACTCCTTGAGCTCTGGCGGGGCGGTGAGACGGCGGATCCGCAGTCGAGCCCCGGCCTCGTCGATCAGGTCGATCGCCTTGTCCGGCAGGAAGCGGTCGTTGACGTACCGGTCGCCGAGGTTCGCCGCGGCCACCAGGGCGCTGTCGGTGATCGTCACCTTGTGATGCGCCTCGTAGCGGTCGCGCAGACCCTTGAGGATCTCCACGGTGTGGGCGACCGAGGGCTCATCGACCTGGATCGGCTGGAAGCGGCGCTCGAGGGCGGCGTCCTTCTCGA
>DWZH01000129.1 GCA_019118275.1 Candidatus Brachybacterium merdavium
AAATTCTGACCAGTGTTTACCGATCGCAAGGGTTGGCCTACTATGACGGCGCGGGGAGAAAACGATTCGCGACGCAATGGAGTGCCGAACGTGACAGACCCATCCCAGGCGGAGGCTCATGTGCATGCCGACGCCCCCGTGGCCCGTGCGGTCGTCGGCAAGAAGCCGACCGCGCAGCCGGGCGGCCCGGTCTCCGGGCTGCCTGCCGACGGGCCCGGAACCGACAAGAAGGCGACGCCGTTCCTGCGCCGCCTGTGGACCGCGATGCGCTTCCACCCCTGGATGTACGCGTTCATCCTGCCGGGCCTGGGCTTCTTCCTCCTGTTCCACTACATCCCGCTGCTGGGCAACGTGATCGCCTTCCAGGACTACTCTCCATTCCTCGGCATCACCGGTTCGCGCTGGGTGGGCCTGGACAACTTCACAGCCCTCGTCCGTGACCCCGAGGTCATCAATGCAATCGTCAACACCCTGGTCATCTCGTTCCTGCAGCTGGCCTTCGCGTTCCCCGCCCCGATCGCGCTGGCGATCTTCCTGAACTCCCTGCTGTCGGAACGGATCAAACGATGGATCCAGACCGTGGTGTACCTACCGCATTTCCTGAGCTGGGTGATCGTGATCGCCCTGTGGCAACAGGTGCTCGGCGGGGCCGGATCGCTGGCTCGCGGGCTGGAGCTGGTGGGCATCGACTCCGTCAACATCATGAGTGACCCCTCGACGTTCAAGCTCCTGGTCGTCGCCCAGGTGGTGTGGAAGGACGTCGGATGGGGCACGATCATCTTCTTCGCTGCCATCTCGACGATCTCGGCCGAACTGTACGAATCCGCGGCCGTGGACGGCGCCGGCCCCTGGCGCCGGATCTGGCACGTGACCCTGCCCGGCCTGCTGCCGGTGACGGTGATGCTGCTGATCCTGCAGCTGGGCAATGTGCTGACCGTCGGTTTCGAGCAGCTGCTGCTGCAGCAACCCGCCGTCGGCGCCGGAGCGGCGCAGGTGATCGACACCTTCGTGTACTTCCGCGGCATCGCCGGCGGTGACTGGGGAGTCTCGACAGCGGTGGGGCTGGTCAAGGGCGTGATCGGAACGGTGCTGGTGCTGGGTGCCAACCGACTGGCGAAGCGACTGGGAACGGATGGACTCTTCTGATGGCTGCTGCACGCGCTCCCTGGATGGAGAAGCCCGGCCCGATCACCCGGGCCGTCAAACTGCTGGCGATCGTGATCATCGTGGTGCTGATGCTCTACCCCTTCGCGTACGTGATCTTCGCGTCGGTCACACCGCCCGGTGAGAGGCTCCACTTCGGGCTGATCCCCAGCGGCTGGACCCTGGATGCCTACCGCAGCGTGCTGGCGGGCCGGATCATCCCGCGCGCCCTGATGGTCTCGATCGGGATCACCGCGGTCGGCACCGTGCTGTCGGTGGCCGTCACCACGATGCTCGCCTACGGGCTGACCCGCACCAAGGACATCCCGGGCTCCAAGGCGGTGCTGTATGTCGTGCTGTTCACCATGCTGTTCGGGGCCGGACTGATCCCCAACTTCATCCTGGTCAAGGAGCTGGGGCTGCTGAACTCCTACTGGGCGCTGATCCTGCCCACCTTGCTCAGCGCCTTCAACATGCTGGTGGTGCGGAACTTCTTCATGCAGATCCCACCGGAGCTGACCGACTCCGCGCGGATCGACGGCGCCAGCGATCTGCAGGTGTTCCTGAAGATCATGCTGCCGCTGTCCAAAGCGGTGATCGCGGTGATCGCCCTGTTCTACGCCGTGGGCTACTGGAACAACTTCTTCAGCGCCCTGATCTACATCCAGGACACCTCCAAGTGGCCGATCCAGCTGGTGCTGAACACCTACGCGGTGCAGGGTTCACCGATCAGCCAGATCGAGAACCCCAATGCCGCCGGCTCGGTCACCCCGCAGGCGATCCAGATGGCGATCGTCGTGCTGGCCACCGTGCCCATCCTGTGCATCTACCCCTTCGCCCAGCGCTTCTTCACCAAGGGCGTGCTCACCGGCGCCATCAAGGGGTAGCGCCACCGACCATCCCCCGGCGCGGACCGCCGATCCCACCCGCTCAGAGACCGTCTCGAGGAGGAGACCATGTCCCAGAGACTCACCCGCCGATCCCTGATGGCCGCCGGCGGTGCTGCGCCACTGGCGGCACTCGCTGCGTGCTCCGGTGGCGACGCCCCCGGCAGCGGCGTCGCCATCGACAACGCCGCCGGGCTCGAACTGCCCAACCACACGCCCCCGCCGGAGGTCGAGGGAGCGATCATCTCCGACGTCGACGGGGTGCCCCCGGGCTACCCCAAGACTCCCGACGAGCTGCTCAGGACCGTCGATTCCCCACCGGGTGACGGCGGCCCGATCACCGAGTTCAAGATCAGCTGGGACGCGCCCGCCCCACCGCTGGAGGAGAACGTGTTCTGGCAGTCGTACAACGAGCGGCTGAACGTCGACTACCGGCCGCAGATCGCTCCGGCCGCCAACTATGACGAACGCCTGGCGACCCTGCTGGCAGGGGGCGACCTGCCCGACATCGTGCAACTGATGGACACGGCGCAGTCGGCCCGTGCCATCAGCGACGGCGCCTTCGCCGACCTGACCCCCTACCTGGCCGGCGACAACATCGACCAGTGGCCCAACCTCGCCAACATTCGCGAGGACCAATGGCGCTACGTCTCCTACGACGGCACGATCGTCGGCTTCCCGATCGACCTGGCCGCCTACAACAACCAGTTCCGCTACCGCCGGGACTGGGCGGAGGAGAACGGCTATCCGGACCCGCCCGCTGACGCCGAGGAGTTCAAGGAGCTGTTCGCCTCGTTCTCCAAGATGGGCGTGGACGGCCGCTACGGTCTGGCCGACGCACCGGGCACGGCGATGGTCGCCGCGAACGCGATGTTCCATGTGCCGATCGGCTGGCGGCTGGAGAACGGCAGCCTGACAAACCACCTGGAGACCGACGAGTTCGAGGCCTCGTTGCAGTTCATGACCGAGCTGTGGGAAGCGGGCGCCTTCCACCCCGATGCCCTCGCGCTGGGCTCCAATGTCGGCGAGACGCTGTCGATGATCCCGGCCGGGACCGTCGGCATCTCCTGGATCGCCACTCACAACTGGTACAACCCCGGCAGCATCTATTACGAGGCGCTGCAGGAGGAGCCCGAGGGGTGGACCGCCTTCGTGCCGCCGCACTACGAGGGCGACGGGGACGGCCTGTTCGGCCGTTCGACCGGGGTGTTCGCCCGGGTCGCGATCTCCGCGCAGGCGGCGCAGGACGAGGAGCGCCTGATGATGCTGCTGGACTTCTGCAACTACATGCGTGCCCCGTTCGGCAGTGAGGAGCGCTACTTCCTCCAGCACGGCGAGGAGGGCGACTACTTCACCCGCGTCCCGGGTGAGGAGCCCGAGCCCGTCGAGGACACCGACTTCCAGGCCGAGGCCGCCCAGCTGGTCTACGGCCTGGACCCGGTGGTCTACAACTACCCGGACGCGCAGGATGCGGTCGCTGTCGCCGAGCAGTACGTCAACAACTCGGAGATGGACCCGTGCGCCGGCCTGTTCTCCGACACCGAGACCCGGAACGCTGCTCAGCTCGAGGAGCTCTACGAGAGCTACATCAACCAGATCATCGTCGGCAACCGTCCGATGTCGGACCTGAAGGTGTTCCGCGAGGAATGGCGCTCTCGCGGCGGCGACGACATCCGCACCGAGTTCGAGGAAGCTCTCAAGGCCCGGGAGAACGGCGAATGACCATGTCAGGCGGTGCCGGCCTGAGCGACC
>DWZH01000130.1 GCA_019118275.1 Candidatus Brachybacterium merdavium
CCCGACCCCTGCCGCCCCCTCCTCCCATCTCCCCACCCTCGCGTCCCTCACCTCCAGGAGAGTCCCGCCATGAGCACACGCCCGATCGGTGCCGCCGTCCGGCAGCGCGCCGCCCGCTTCGGCATCGCCGCAGCGGCCCTCACCCTGGGGCTGACGGCCCTGCCCGGCCTGGCACCGATGGCGCAGGCCGCCGTCGTCGAGCCCGGTGACCTCCAGATCCAGGAGATCTATGGCGGCGGGGGCAACGCCGGTGCCGTTTTCCAGAACGACTTCGTCGAGCTGGTCAACACTTCCGAGGACGACCTCAGCGTCGACGGCTGGACGCTGCAGTACGCCTCGACCTCCGGGACCTTCAACAACACCCTGACCCTCGAGGGCATCGTCGGCGCCGGGGAGGTGTTCTTGATCCAACTCGCCGCCGGCGACGGGAACGGCGAGCCGTTGCCCGAGGCGGACATCACCGGATCCCTCAACGCCTCCGGCAGCGGTGGGGTGTTCGCCCTGTCGGACGCGGGAGGCGCGCTGCAGTGCCACGGCGCCACCTGCGCCGAGGACCCGGCCGTGATCGACCTGGTGGGCTGGGGTGGTGCGGTCACCTTCTCCGGTGAGGCCCCCGCCCCGGGCACCGCCAACGGCACCTCCGTCGAGCGGGTCGCCGCGACCGGTGAGAACGGCACCGACTTCGAGGTCGGCACGCCCACCCCCGGGAAGCTGCTCGGAGATCCCGGTGACCCCGGTGACCCCGGCGACGGCGAGGACCCGGGCGACGGCGAGGAGCCCGTCGACCCCACCGCTGTCTCGATCTCCCAGATCCAGGGCACCGGATCGGCCAGCCCGCTCGAGGGGGAGCACGTCACCACCGAGGGCGTCGTCACCGCGGTGTACGCCACCGGCGGGCTGGGCGGGTATGTCATCCAGACCGGCGGCACCGGCGGGGAGCTGGACTTCAGCAGCCACGAAGGCTCCACCGCCGTGTTCGTCTACTCTCCGGAGACCGTCGGCGACGTCGCGATCGGCGACTCGGTGCGCGTGACCGGTGAGGTCGGCGAGCATTACGAGTCCACGCAGCTCACCGTCGGCGCCGGCGACCTCGAGCAGCTGGACACCAAGCTCGAGCCGGTCGAGCCGGCCACCATCGCCTCCGGGTTCCCCACCGACGAGGCTCAGCGCGAATCGCTCGAGCACATGTCGTATCTGCCCGGCGAGGACGACTTCACCGTCACCGATGTCTACGGCACCAACCAGTTCGGCGAGGTGGGCCTGGCGATCGGTGAGGAGCCGCTGAAGCAGGCCGGCGACATCATGGAGGTCGGTGAGGAGGCCACCGGCCACTTCGAGGCCCAGGCCGAGCGGCTGATCCTGCTCGATGACGGCAGGACCACCAACTTCGACCAGGAACGTGAGCAGCCGATGAGCTGGCTGACCACCGAGGAGCCGGTGCGGGTGGGGGCCTCGGTCAGCTTCACCGACCCGGTCATCGTGAAATACGACCACGGCAACTGGCGGCTGAACACCACCACCCCGTGGGTATCGCACGACAGCGACGGTGTGGACTTCGTGAACACTCGCCAGCACGCGCCCGACGAGGTGGGCGGCGACCTGCGGGTCGCGAACTTCAACGTCCTGAACTACTTCACCACGCTCGGGGAGGACACCCCGGGCTGCACCCCGTACACCAATATCGATGGCGACGGCACCAACGTCAGCGGCGGTTGTGACGTGCGCGGGGCGTGGGGAGCCGACGACCTCGAGCGTCAGCAGTCCAAGATCGTCGAGGCCATCTCCGGCACCGGCGCCGAGGTGGTGGGGCTGACCGAGATCGAGAACTCCGCCCGCATCACCGGTGAGGCCGATGCGGCCACCGCCGACCTGGTCGCCGCGCTGAACGAGCACGACGGCGAGGGCACCTGGGCCTATGTGCCCACCGGTGAGGCCTACATCGAGCAGGGTCTGGACGGGGGACAGGACTCCATCACCAACGCGATCATCTACCAGCCCGCCGCGGTCCAGCGCGTCGGCGGTGCGCAGATCCTCACCGAGCACGAGGCCTTCGGCAATGCCCGTGAGCCCATCGGTCAGGTGTTCGTGCCCGTCGCCGAGGGCGCCGACAGCCAGGAGGGCGAGGAGTTCTTCTTCGCCGTCAATCACTTCAAGTCGAAGGGCTCGCCCGATGACGCAGACGCCGACCTGCCCGAGGACCCGGTCCAGGGCAACGCCCGCACCTCCCGCCTGCAGCAGGCCGAGGCTCTGATCGACTGGGCCGACGAGCGGGCCGCGGAGCTGGATGTCCAGGACGTGCTGCTGGGCGGGGACTTCAACGCCTACAGCCAGGAGGAGCCCATGCAGCTGTTCTACGACGCGGGCTACACCAACCTGGCCCAGGAGCACGACCCCGAGGGCTGGTCCTACAGCTTCGACGGGATGATCGGCTCCCTGGACCACATCGTCGCCAACGAGTCCGGCAGCGGCCGTGTCACCGGCGCCACGGACTGGTCCATCAACGCCCCCGAATCCGTGATGACCCAGTACGCCCGCTACCGCAACAACGTGGTCGACCTCTACGAGCCGGGCGTGTTCGGTTCCTCGGACCACAACCCGATCATCGTCGGCCTCGATGCGGGCTTCCCCGCGGACCCGGGCGAGCCGACGGCCCCGGATGAGCCCGACGACCCGGAGGAGGCGACGGACCCGGAGGAGCCGGAGGGTCCCGGTGAGCCAACGGACCCGACGGATCCTGACGAGCCCGGTGAACCGGGGGAGCCCGGTGATGAATCGAACGGCGGCCCCGATGGTGACGACGGGAACGGCCCGGGCGTCGGCGAGGACCCGGGCTCGGGGACCGGCCGCGACGGCGACGGACCCGGCGCCGGCACCGAGGGCGGCGACTTCGCAACCGACGACGGTCGCCAGGGCGGCGACTTCGCAGCCGACGACGGCCAGCAGACAGGCGACCTGACGGCAGGCGACGAAGGCGGAAGCGGACGCGGCGACCTCGCTCGCACCGGCACGGAGTCAGGGCACGTGGCAGCGGTGGCTCTCCTGGCCCTGCTTGCGGGACTCGGGACGCTGGGCGTGCGCCGCCGGATGATCCGCCGATGACCCGGAGTCACAGAGGGCGGGGCTGAGCCGCACCGGCCCGGCCCCGCCACTACCAAGTGCGATCCGTCGCGCGGACAATGGGGCTGAGCCGTATCGGCCCGGCCTCGGCCCTCGAGCCTGCCTGCCCGCATCCTCGGGCACCACCAGAATGGACCCTGTGAGCGCCTCGCCTCCGCCTCCCGCGTCGGTCCCCGGTCCCCGGTAGCCCGGCTCTGCGGACTCCGGCTCGACGGTCCCAGCCCCAGGCCCTGATCGTCGGCGTCTCCCGCACCATGCTCGGCATGGCCCGCGCAGGTGATCTGCCCCGTCCCCTCGCGCACATGAACGAGCGCTTCTCCGCGCCGCAGCGGGCCGAGCTCGTGGTGGTGATCGCCGTGGTGGCGATGGTGTTGCTGGCCTCGGACAACTGTTCCTGCTCACCAACGCGTTCGGGTGGGAGCTGCCGATGTTGCTCACCCTCGTGATCGCCGTCATCGCGGTGCAGATCGTGATCATCGCTCCGACCTGGGTGGCGGCGCTGAACCAACGTCGCCTGAACTGCCTCAGCTCGCCCTCATCCGCCCGGTATGGCTACGACGTCTTCCGCGCGATGATCACGAATTCGCGGCCGGGACGATCGGGGGCGTCGCGGACAGCGGCGACCTCGAAGCCGGCGTCGAGCAGCGAGGACCGCAGTTCGGCCTCGTCGCGGAAACGCAAGGTGGAGGTGGAGGAGACGACCTCCCCGCTCTCGAAGGTGAACTCATCGCTGAAGGTCACCAGCGGCAGTTCGACCCGGACCCCCTTCGGCAGGCCCACCACCCGTCCCACTCCCGGCACCACCCAGGACTGCTCGGCCGTCTCGGCCGCCCACTGCTCCCACGCGCGGGCCTGGGGCCGACGGGACTCGAACACGACGTGGCCGCCGGGACGCAGGGCGCGGTGGATCCCGCGCAGGGTGGCGGACCAGGCTTCGTCGGTCAGGAAGACCTGGGCGACATTGCCGGTCATCACGGCGGCGTCCGCGCCGAGCGCCGGCAGCTCCTCGGCAGTGCCGTGCACCCAGGAGGCCGCCTCGGCGTACGGCTTGTCGTGGGCCACGTCGAGGGAGGCGCGGGCCGGATCGATGCCGGTCACCTCGAGCCCGCGCCTGGCCAGGCGCACCGCGAGCGCCCCGGTCCCACAGCCGACGTCGATCACCGTGCGGGCACCGAGCTCCTCCAGGATCGTCTCGTAGTGGTCCAGGTCGTCGCGTTCGCCGTCGAAAGTGTCGTAACAGGCGGCGAGGAGCGGGTCGGCATACAGGGCGTCGGGCTCAGTGGTCAGGGCATCGGGCGCAGTGGCCGTGGGCGCGGTGGGGGTGTCACGGGCGGCGGGGGACAGGTCCGGTGCGGGGGCGACATCGGGGGGCATGCCAGTGAGGCTAAATGGGTGCGGGCCGCCGGGGCCACCAGATAATCGCCTGGCACTCGGCGCCTCTCGCCCTGCGCCTCGTGCCCAGCGCCTTTCGTCTCTCGCCTTTCGCCTGGCACCCATCGCCTCTCGCCCTCTCGACCGCGCTGTCCGCCCGGCTCGCCTCACACCGGCCAGTGCTCACGCCGGGCGGCGCAGCTGCCGTGGCAGCTGCTCGAGCAGGTTCAGCCACAGCTCCGAGGCAGCGGGAAAGGTCGGGACCGCGTGCCGCAGCACATCGACCGGGACCTGACCCACGATCGCGACGGTCCCGGCATGGATCTGCTCGCCCGCCTCCGGGCCGACGAAGGTGACGCCCAGCAGTCGGTGGGTGTCGGCGTCGACCACGATCTGCGCGGTGCCGGTGACGTCATCGCGCAGCAACGCCGTGCCCGCCGCGCTGCCGAAGGGCAGCTGGGAGACCTCCACCCGATGCCCGGCCTCGCGGGCTTGGGATTCGGTCATCCCGACCGCGGCGACCTGCGGGTCGGTGAACACCACCTGCGGTGACACGGCCGTGTCGACGGTCGGTTGCGGTTCCTGCCCCAGGGCCCCGGCGCGGATGCGCTCGCCGATCACGCGGGCCCGGTACTTGCCCCAGTGCGTCAGCGGCGTCTCGCCGCTCGCATCGCCCACGGCGTGCAGCCATGTGGGCAGTGATCCGCCGGTGACATCGTCGGCCGTCAGCCCCACGTTCTCCAGGCCGACGTCGTCCAGGTGCGGCTTGCGGCCGGTGGCGGCCAGCAGCTCGTCCCCGGACAGCTCCTGCTGCCCGTCGGCGCTCCGCACGGTCACGGTCACCGGCCCGCCGTGCAGCCGGCCGACGTCCCCGCCGCCCGCCGCCTCCGGGCGCGAGGCGGAGACCGCTTCGGTGCCGAAACGGATCGTGACCCCGGCGGCTTCGAGGGCCTCGCGCACATGCTGGCCGGCGAAGGGCTCGTACCCCGTCAGCAGGGAATCGCCGCGCACCAGCATGGTGACCGTCGAACCCAGCGCGGCCATCCAGGTCGCGGCCTCGACCGCCACCACGCCACCGCCGACGATCAGCAGTCGGCCCGGGATCTCGCGGACCGCGGTGACATCGCGTGAGGTCCAGGGCCGGGCGGGGGACAGGGACCCGGGGACGATGGCCTCGGAGCCGGTGGCCAGCACCACGGCGCGGCGGGCACGGAGCCGGACCGAGCCGCCAGCGCGGGCGGAGCCGGAGGCATCGGCCGCTGACCCGCCTGCCCGCGCGGGGTCAGACTCAGACCCGGCGTCGCCGGCCTCGGCGTCGCCGGGTCCCGACCCGTCGGCCTCTGGTTCGACCAGGACCTCGCGCTCGCCGCTCAGCCGTGCCCGGCCGCGCACCACCTGGATGCCGGCGCTGTCGGTCCACTCGATCTGGGAGGAGTCGTCGTAGTGGGAGACGAACTCGTCGCGTCGGGCCAGCAGATCGTCGGTCTGGACGGTGGGGGAGGAGACACCGCCCAGGTGAGAGGCGGTATCGGCGACCGCGACTGGTCGCAGCAGGGCCTTGGACGGCATGCACGCCCAGTAGGAGCATTCGCCGCCCACCAGCTCGTGCTCGACCAGGATCGCGGTCAGGTCGGTGTCCTCGATCGCGTACTGGGCGACGTTCTCGCCGACGGGTCCGCCGCCGATCACGATCACGTCGGCAGTGAGGTCCTCGGTGGGCTGGTCGGTCGCGAAGGGAATGTCGTCGGGAGTCATGACCTGACGCTACGCCGCGGCCGCGCGGCGGTCACGGGATGCACCGAACGGTCCGTGACCAGGCGGAGCCGGCAGCTGCGACCTCGGCGATGCAGATAGCCTGCTCAGCAGCATCGACACCATGAGGAGCCACCGTGGAGCTGGACGGTAAGAAGGCGATCATCACCGGAGGGGGCCGCGGCATCGGCCGGGGCATCGTGGAGCGCTTCCTGGCGGAGGAGGCATCGGTGGTGGTCCTGCAGCGCAGCCCGCTCGAGGCCCCGCTGGCCGAGCAACCGGATGTCACCGGGATCGAGGCCGACCTCTCCGATCCCGCCGTCCTGCGAGAAGCCGTCGACCAGGCCGCACAGCAGCTGGGCGGCGTCGACGTGCTGGTCAACAAAGCCGGCGTCATGTTCGAATGCGAGCTGGAGGAGCTGGAGCCCGCCCAATGGCAGCTGATGGCGGCCCTGAACCTGCAGGCGCCGCTGTTCCTGGCCCAGGCGGTGGTGCCGCACATGCGCCGACGCGGTGGCGGCGCCATCATCTCCGTCGGCTCGGTCGAGGGCTTCAGCGCGAATCCGGGCCACGCCGCCTACAGCGCCACCAAGGCCGGCATCCACGGGATGACCCGGGCGCTGGCCGTCGATCTGGGGGCCGACGGGATCCGCTGCACGGCGATCGCCCCGGGATGGATCGACTCCGATCTCAGCGAGGCCTACCTCGCGTCCCACCCGGACCCGGCGGCCGCCCGCGCCGCCCTGGTGGGGATGCACCCGGTCGGACGCACCGGGCGACCGGCCGACGTAGGGGACCTGGCCGTGTTCCTGGCCGGGGACGGCGCCCGGTTCCTCAGCGGCGAGACCATCGTGCTCGACGGTGGCCGCACCGCGCGCCTGCCCACGCCGTTCTGACGGCTGCTGCCGGCCACATGTCTGATGCGTGCTGCCGGGCACATGGTTCGAATGCGAGCCGCCGGCAACCGGCGGAGAGCCGCAGCGGCGTCATCTGTCAGCCCCTCTTCGTAGGGTCGTGGCCATGAGAATCCTGCACACCTCGGACTGGCACCTGGGGCGGACCCTGCACGGCGAGGACCTCCATCCCCATCAGGAGGCCTTCCACGACTGGCTCGTCGAGCAGGTCGAGCGCCTGCAGGTGGACGTGGTCGTGATCTCCGGGGACGTCTACGATCGTGCGGTGCCGCCGGTGGCCGCGGTGAAACTGCTGGGCGATACCCTCGCCCGCCTGGCGGCGACCGCCACCGTCGTGCTCACCCCGGGCAACCATGATTCGGCCACGCGCCTGGGCTTCGGCTCGCAGCTGCTGAAGGCCGGCGTGCACATCCTGGCCGACATGCCCGCGATCGACCGTCCCGTGGTGGTGCCCGATGAGCACGGTGACGTGCTGTTCTTCGGCCTGCCCTACCTCGAGCCGGACATGGCCCGCCACGAGCTGGCCGGTGCGGGGGAGCCCCTGGCGCGCAGTCACGAGGCCGTCACCCGCGCCGCGATGGACCGTGTGCGCGCCAAGGTCACCGCCCACACCGAGGCCAGCGGCGGCGCGCCGCGCTCGGTGGTGCTGGCCCACACCTTCGTGGCTGGCGGCGCGGGCAGCGACTCCGAGCGCGACCTGTCCGTCGGCGGGGTCGACAGCGTGCCCGCAAAGGTGCTGGCCGGCGCGGACTACATGGCCCTCGGCCACCTGCACGGCTGCCAGGATCTCTCCGCCTCCGTCGGTGCCCCTGCCTGGTATTCCGGATCCCCGTTGGCCTTCTCCTTCTCCGAGAAGGACCACCGCAAGGCCGTGCTGCTCGTCGAGCTCGGCGAGCCGGGGCAGGTCGAGGTCGAACGCATCCCCACGCCCGTGCCCCGGCGCCTGACCGAGCTGCGCGGCACCCTCGCGGAGGTCCTGGCCCGAGCCGATCAGCACGGGCAGGACTGGCTGAAGGCGATCATCACCGACACCGCCCGGCCCGCCCATCTGCTGGAGCAGCTGCGCGCCGTCTACCCCCACCTGCTGCACACCGAGTACGCCCCCGAGGGCCGCACCACCACCGCCACCACCCCGACGGTGCGCCGCGAATCCAGTCCGGTGGAGGTGATGGACGAGTTCCTCGCCTACATCACCGGCGGGGAACCCACCGACGTCGAGCACCGGGTGCTCGAGACCGCCTACCAGGCCGTCCGCGCCGAGAGGACGGAGGCCTCATGAAACTCCACCACCTGCGTCTGCGCGGCATCGGCCCCTTCCGCGACGAGGTCCAGATCGACTTCACCGCGCTCGGCGCCAGCGGCATGTTCCTGCTCGAAGGGCCGACGGGATCGGGGAAATCCACCGTCCTGGATGCGATCGTGTACGCGCTGTACGGCAGCGTGGCCGGGGACGGCGCCAGCGGGGACCGGATCCGCTCCCAGTTCGCCGATCCCCGGACCCAGAGCCTGATCGACCTGATCTTCGAGACCAGCCACGGTCTCTACCGGGTGTTGCGCACCCCGGAGTACTTCCGGCCTCGCAAGCGGCGCTCCGCCAGCGGCAGCGACACGCTCGTCAAGGAGCAGGCCAAGGCGCTGCTGTGGCGCCTGGGCAGCCCTGACCTGATCACCGAGGCGCTCGAGGACACCGCCGGCCAGGGCGCCGGGCTCACTCCGATCGCCAGCCGCCTCGACGAGGTGGGGCGCGAGATCGCCCGAGCCGTGGGCCTCTCGCGCGCCCAGTTCACCCAGACCGTGCTGCTGCCCCAGAACGAGTTCGCCCGCTTCCTGCGTGCCCGCACCGGGGAGCGGCAGGGCGTGCTGCAGCGAGTCTTCGGCACCGAGATCTACGAAGACATCGAGAAGCAGCTCGAGCAGATGCGCCGCGATGCCGCGAAGCAGGTCGACGCCGCCACCGCGGCGCTCGACAGGGCGCTGGCCGGCTTCCTCGAAGCCTGCGCCCTCGAGGACGAACAGATGCGTGCCGCTCTCGAGGGTCACGCCGAGCACCGGCGCTTCGACGAGCTCACCGACTGCCTCCAGCAGGTCAGCGACCAGGCCACCGCTGCCTCCGAGGAGGCCGCCGCCCGCTCGCAGGCCGCCCGCGCCCGCGAGACCGAGGCCCGCGCCACGGCCGATTCGGCCGCGATCCGGCTGCAGCGCATCGACCGCCGCCGTGAGCTCGACCAGCTCGCCGCACGGTTGGCCGCACAGGCGAAGGACGCCGCATCCGCCCGCACCCGCCTGGACCGCGACCGTCTCGCCCAGCCCATCGCCGGCGCGATCTCCCGCCGCGACCAGGCCCGCCGCATCCAGGCCGACCGGGAGAAAGCTCGCCTCGCCCAGCTCGAGAGGCACCGCGAGTCCCACCCGGAGCTGGTCGAGCTCGCCGAAGGCGCCCACCCGCTCGAGGACCTGGCCGACGCGGTCGAGGAGGCGACCTCCCGGGCCGGCGCCCTGACCGCACTCGTCGAGCTCGAGCAGGGCCTGCCGGATCGTGAAGAAGCCCTGGCCACCCGTCGCGCGGCCCTCGAGGAGGAGCGCACGGCTCTGGCCGAGCTCGATCAGCAGATCGCCGCCCGGCCCGAGGCCCGCTCCCGCCTGGTCACCGAGCGTGACACCGCACGCCAGGGTGCCGAGGGGCTCGCCGACGCCCGGACCGCCGCCACCGAGGCGGCCCGGCGCCTCGAGCAGGCCCGCACCGCCACCCGCCTGGCCGCGGACGTGACCGCCGCCGAGACCGCCGCCGCCACGGCCCGGGAAGCGGCCGACCGCGCCGCCACCCACGAGGCCGAGCAGCGCCGGCGCCGCAATGCCGGGCTGGCCGCCGAGCTGGCCTACGGTCTCGCCGAGGGGGACCCATGCCCCGTCTGCGGTGCCACCGCTCACCCCGAACCCGCCGAGACCGGGGCCGACCACGTCGACGCGGAGACGGTCGAGACCGCCGAGGAGGAGCGACGCGTCGCTGATGCCGCCCACCAGAGCGCCCGCGAGCGCCTCACCCTGGCCCGCAGCAAGCACGAGCAGGCTCTCGAGCTCGCCGGCGGGTTGAGCGTCGAGGACGCCGAGACCGCCCAGCACGAGGCGGCCGCCGCGGTGGAGGCCATCACCGCCCAGCAGGCCGAAGCCACCCGGCTCGAGAAGATCCTGGAGGAGCACGACGAGCACGACCGAACGCTCTCGGCCCGCCGCCAGAAGCAGGCGGTCGCGATCGAAGGGGAGACCAGCGCTCTGACAGCACTGGCCACCGCCCTCGAGGAGGACCAGCAGCGCCTCACGGCCGCCCGCGCCGGTGCCGCCACCGTCGCCGCCCAGCGCCGCGCCCACACCGAGCGCGCCCGCATCGGCCGCGAGCTGCGCGAAGCCCATGTGAGCGCCGATCAGGCAGCGACCCGCGCCGCGGAGCTGGCCGCCGAGGTCGATCAGGCCACCGCCCGCGCTCGGGAACTCGCAGCCGAGCTCGCCGGCCCAGCCGATCTCGCCGAGCCGACAGACGCCGCCGAGCCGACTGACCCCGCCGAGCCGACTGAACCCGCTGGCGCAGCCGATCCCGCCGCCCCAGCCGATCTCGCCGATTTCGCCGATGACGAGGCGGTGCGCGATGCCTTGCTCGGCGACCGCGACCGCGCCGATCTCGAGGCCCAGCTGTCCCGGCGCGCCACCGACCAGGCACGCCACGCCGATGGCATGGCCGAGGAGGGCATCGCCGAGGCCGATCCCTCCGAGGCGGCGCGCACCGCTGCCGCCGACGCGCTCGAGACGCTCCGCGCCGCCGTGGGGCAGGCGCAGTCCGCCACCACCGCCGCCGATCAGCAGGCCGGGCGCCTGGCCGCCACCGCCCAGGCCACCACCGCCGCCCGCGAGCGTGTGGACACCGCGGTCGCCCAGCTCACCGCGGTGGGGGAGGACGCCGGCGCCGTCGTGCGGGTCGCTGACCTGGCCACCGGACGCTCCGCCGACGGTGACCGCATCCAGCTGTCGACCTATGTGCTGATGCGCCGCTTCGAGGACGTCATCGACGCCGCCAACTCGCGCCTGTCGCAGTTCTCCGGCTCCACCCTCGAGCTGATCCGCGACACCGGTGCCCGCGGTGTCCGCAAGACCGGACTGGACCTGCAGATCATCGACCACCGCACCGACGAGTCCCGCCTTCCCGAGACCCTCTCCGGGGGCGAGACCTTCATCGTCTCCCTCGCCCTCGCGCTCGGCCTGGCCGACATCGTCACCGGTGAGGCCGGGGGAATGCAGATGGAGACACTGTTCATCGACGAGGGCTTCGGAAGCCTCGACCCCGAGGCCCTGGACCGGGTGGTCGCCGAGATCGGCAAGCTCGCCGACCACGGCCGCACCATCGGCGTGGTCTCCCATGTCGGCGAGATGAAATCACGCATCGCCGAACAGATCCACGTGCGTCGCACCCCTGCCGGGCCCTCCACCCTCAGCGTCAGCGCCTGAGCGGACGGCCACGGACCCCACCCAGGACAGCGGGGCGGCGTGCATCGCGCTGCGCCCCGTGCAGGCCCCGGACCAAGCCGCCCGTGCGGGGCCGCGGGTCAACCTGCCCGTGCGGGCCCGGACCATCGCGCTCGTGTGGGGCCCGGACCACCTCGCCCGTTCGGGCCCGCCGCTCAGCCGGTCAGTGCGTCAAGTCGGCGAGGCCGGAGGGGAGCTCGCCGGCGTCCTCGGTCTTGACCCACTTGTTCCCGTCCCGGCACACTTTCGCGCCGCCGGTGGCGGAGGACAGCACCCACAGCACATCGGCCGAGCTCTCCCACACCACCACCGGATACACCTGCGGATCATGGCCGACCTCATCGACCCAGACCGGTTCGCCGCCGACCTGGCGGATCATCGGATGCAACCCGTCGGCAGCGCCCGCGATCAACGCCGAGAACTCCCCGGACGGGGAGACGGAGGCATGCGCCTCGGTGGCCAGACGACCGTCGTCGGGGGAGCTCCGGCAACCAGCCAGCGATGCCGCGGCCAACGCGGCCACACCCGCCAGCAATCCCCGCCTGTTGACGGTCATCGATCTGCCTCCCCGGCCCCACGCTCCTGCTCGTCGGCGCCTGGCTCGCCCACCTGCCCCATGGGCCCATCGTGCCCCACTTCCGCGGCAGAAGGGGGCAGCGACGCCGCATCATTCCAAGGGCCGGACCCCCCGAGGTGCCCGGCCGGCCTCTCCTCCCGTGTGAACAGCGGCACCCCGAGCCGGGAGAGCACCGGCGCGACCAGCGCCCCTATCCAGGCGCCCAGCGAATTGGCGATCAGGTCCTCGATATCGGCGATCCGCACCCCGCAGGGATACAGCCCCCACGCGCCCGTGTACTGGGTCACCTCGATCAGCGCCGACAGCAGTACCGCCATCGCCAGCGAGGTGGTCGTGTCCAAGCGGAACACGCCGCGCAGGATCAGCCCCAGGGGGAGGAACAGCGCCATGTTCATCGCCACCTGCAGCACCGGGAAGCTCGTGGCCAGCTCCAGCCAGCCTGCCCCGCCGCGATACAGGCCGAGCGTCTCCGCGACCGTGTGGAAGGGATCGGCGCGCAGCACGCCGCCCACCCGGTTGCGGCAGGTCACCGCGACGTCATAGGCGGGAGCGACCGTCAGGCCCGCCAGTGTCATCGTGTACACGCAGATCATTGCGACGGCCACCAGCCGCAGCGGCCGCACCATGCCGAAGCGCCGACGCTGCAGCCACATCGCGGGTCCAAAGAGCACGGCGAACACGCCGAGCCCGCCCGCGATGCCCACCAGGGTCAGCCGCAGCAACTCGTTCACGAGCGAACACTACGACGCGGCGCTGGACGGCGCCTGTCGCCTCGGCCCGGCTCGGGCCGCCGCCCCAGCCCGCGTCGGACCGCCTGCCGATCCCGCCCCTGCAGCCGCCGCGGCGAGAACGTTCACCAGCACTGGATAACAGGAGGCGACGCCGCACGAGGCGCGGATAGGATGGACCGGGCCGCCCTTCGACAGAGCCGCACTGCGGCGTCCGACTCTGCCATCCACCGCCTCCTGGAGGACTTCGTGGTCGACTCCTTGACCATCCAGATCGTCACCACCGTGCTGGCCGGTCTCGCCTACATCGTGGGCCTGACCGGGATCATCCTTCCGGTGCTGCCCGGCACCATCACGATCGTCATCGCGACCTTGATCTGGGCGATCGTGGTCGGCGGCTGGACGTCCTGGGTGGCGTTCGCGATGGTGCTGGTCTTCGGGGCGGCCGGCATGACCGCCAGCTACCTGCTGACCGGAAGGCGCCTGCAGGCAGCCGAGGTGCCGATGTGGCCGGTGCTGGTGGGTCTGGCCTCGGGCATCGTGGGCATCTTCGTGATCCCCTTCCTGGGGCTGCCGATCGGTTTCCTCATCGGCCTCTACGTCTCGGAGGCGTTGCGTCTGCAGGACTGGAGCAAGGCCATCACCTCCGCCTGGGTGGCCATCAAGGCCCTCGGCGTCGGGATCCTCATCGAGTTCAGCCTGGCGATGCTGTCGACCATCACCTTCGCCGTGGCCGTCGTCGTCCACTTCGTGCGCGCATGACTCTCACCGACAAGCGCTCCCAGCCCACCGGCTCCGCCGACACCAGCGCCGGTCCCGGCGGCCGCTCCGGCCGTCGGCCCGTCGTGCCCGATCACGCCAGCCAGCATCCTGCCGTCCTGGTCCCCGGCATCAAGCGCCTGCTCCGGGGCTCCTGGGAGATGCGCAAGTGGTTCATCTTCGCCGTGCTCGGCGCGACCGCGTTCGCACTGCTGCAGGTGGCGACCTCGGCCGTCATCGGCCGGGTGACCGAGAATGTCATCGTCCCCTCCTTCCAGGCCGGAGAGTTCGCCCCCGCGCTCGTGCTGGGCGGAGGGCTGGCGGTCCTCGGCATCGGCGTGGCCCGCGCGGTCTCCGTGATGGGCCGGCGCGTGTTCGCCGCCGCCACCCAGTTCGACCTGTTCCGCCTCTACCGCGAACGCCTGGCCTCCGTGTACGCGAAGGTGCCGCTGCTGTGGCACCGCCGCCAGTCCACCGGCACCCTGCTGTCCGCGGTCTACGCCGACATCGAGGCCACCTTCTTCGCGATGGCGCCGTTCCCCTTCGCGCTGTCCACGATCGTGATGCTGGTCTACGCGACCGCGGTGGTCGCCCAGATCGACCCGGTGATCCTGCTGGTGATGCTGGCGCTGATCATCGCGCTGATCGTGATGAACATCCTGCTGCAGCGCTTCGCGGCCCCCATCGCGGTGCGCTCCCAGCGGCTGCGCGCCGAGGTCGCCGAGATCGCCCACGAATCCTTCGACGGCGCCAACGTGGTGAAGTCCCTGGGCCGGGAGGACATCGAGGAGCAGCGCTTCAACCGCGCCGCCGAGGATCTGCGCGTGACTGGCATCCGCTTCGGCTACGTGCGCGGCTGGTTCGACCCCCTGATCGACGCGCTGCCCAACCTCGGCATCCTGGCCGTGGCGGTGCTCGGCGCCTGGCGCATCGGCGAGGGGCATCTGACCACCGGCCAGCTGGTCGAGGTGGCCTACCTGTTCACCCTGATGGCACTGCCCATCCGCTCCTTCGGCTGGGTGCTGGGCGACCTCTCCCGCACCGTGGTCGGCGGTGGCCGCGTCCAGCAGATCCTCGACGTCGACGAGGACCGCGACTACGGGACCGAGCCGCTGCCCGACGGGCCCGGCGTGCTCAGCTTCGACGACGTCTCCTTCACCTACCGCGACGACCCCGCCCAGGTGATCCTCGGCGGCACGGTCCGCCCCGAGGACCAGCAGGAGCGTGTCAGCCACTCCCTCCAGGGCGTCAGCCTGCGCGCTGATCCGGCCGAGGGCACCCGGGTGCTCGCCGTCGTCGGCGCCACGGGTTCGGGCAAGTCCACGCTCGCCCTGCTGGCCGCCCGCCTGATCGACCCCAGCTCCGGCACCGTCTCCCTGGACGGCGCCGACCTCAGATCCCTGACGGCTGACGCGCTGACCAGCGACATCGCCCTGGTGCTGCAGCAGGCCTTCGTGTTCGACGAGACCGTCCGCTGGAACGTCACCCTTGGCGAGGACATCGACGAGGCCACCATCCGCTGGGCGCTGCGGGTGGCCCAGGCCGCCGAGTTCGTCGACGCCCTGCCGCAGGGTCTGGACACCGAGCTGGGGGAGCGCGGTGGGTCGCTGTCCGGCGGGCAGCGCCAGCGCATCGCCCTGGCCCGGGCTCTGGCCCGTCGCCCCCGCCTGCTCGTGCTCGACGACGCCACCAGCGCCTGCGACCCCAGCGTGGAGCTGGCGATCCTGGACGGCATCCGCCGCGAGATGACCGAATCGACGCTGCTGCTGATCGCCTACCGCAAATCCACGATCTCCCTGGCCGATCAGGTCGTCTTCCTCGACCACGGGAAGATCACCGCCGAGGGCACCCACACCGAGCTGCGCGAGACCAGCGCCGACTACCGCGCCCTGGTCGATGCCTACGACGAGGCCGCCATCTCCCACAACCTGCTCGAAGCCTCCGGACCCCATCCCAGCGACGGCCTCGACCCCGCCGTGTCGATCCCCGCCCAGCGGGCTCGCACCGTGGCCGACGCCGTCGAACGCCACAGCTCCGGCCAGTACCGCCGCGAGGAGACCGACACCGGAGCCATCGACCTGACCGGCGCCTTCGCGGACCCGTCCCCGGGGCCCGCGCAGCCGTCGGCCGAGTCACGGGCCCCCGAACCCGGGGTTGCCGAGCCGGGGGCCCCCGAGCTCGGAGGCGAGGCGTCAGGTGCCGAGGGGCCCGGCACCGCGGAGTCCGGGACTGCCGGCCCCGGCACCGAGGCCCCCGACGCCGAGGGACCCGACGTCGGCCGGGACCGCGAGGACGAGTCCGACGTCGGTCGGGACCGCGAGGACGAGACCGACCAGAGGAAGGAGGACGGACGATGACCACCGCCGCCGCCCGCGCCTCCGAGCAGCGCCAGGACGAGGCCGCCTCCTCACGCCTGGGCACCGAGACCACCACCGATGAGACCGCGCTCCAGACCGTCCGCCGCGGCCTGGCGCTGGCCCCCGAGGCGCTGCGCGGGGTGTGGATCACGCTGCTGCTGGCCGTGATCGCCACCGCCGGCAAGGTGGTGGTGCCGATCGCGGTGCAGTCCATCCTCGATGAAGGGATCATCGCCCCGGAGATCCCCGACGTCGGCTACGTCGCCGGCGCCGCCGGTCTGGCCGCCCTGGTGCTGCTGACCACCGCGGTCTCCAACATCTTGATGAACCGTCGCCTGTTCCGCATGGCCGAGACGGCACTGGCCACCCTGCGCAAGCGCGCGTTCCGCCACATCCACGACCTGTCCCTGCTCACCCAGGGAACCGAGCAGCGCGGCGCCCTGGTCTCCCGCGTGACCAGCGACGTCGACACCATCAGCCAGTTCATGAGCTTCGGCGGGATCATGCTGGTGGTGATGAGCATGCAGCTGGTGCTCGCCACCGCCGTGATGGTCTTCTACTCCTGGCCGCTCGCCCTGGTGGTGTGGATCTGTTACGTGCCGATCCTGCTGATCATGGCCTCCCTGCAGCGGCGCATCCGCGCCCGTTTCCAGACCGTCCGGGCCGAGGTCGGTCGCATGCTCGGCACCGTCTCCGAGGCCCTGGTCGGCTCGGCCACCGTGCGCGCCTACGGCATCGCCGGCCGCACTCGCTCCCAGCAGTTCGACCGCATCCGCAGCGTCCGCGACGCCCAGTTCTCCGTGCTCAAGCCCCAGTCGGCCTCCTTCTTCCTCTCGGAGACGGCCGACGGCCTGGCCACCGCCGTGGTGATCGTGGTCGGCATCCTGCTGGGCACCGGCGCCCTGGGCCTCGACCTGCCTGGCGGGGACCTGACCGCCGGCGGCGTGATCGCCTTCGTGTTCCTGGTGTCCCTGTTCAGCCAGCCCGTGCGGATGGGCATCGAGATGCTCTCCGAAGCACAGAACGCGATCGCCGGCTGGCGGCGGGTGCTCGGCGTGCTCGACACCCCGGCCGACGTCTCCGACCCCGCCGGCGGCCTGGACCCCCACACCGGCAACCGCCTGGACCCGGCGCCAGGCGTGACCCCGCTGCCCGAGGGCCTGCTGGACATCGAGGTCACCGACCTGCGCTACTCCTACCCCACGGGCCCCGAGGTGCTGCACGGCCTGACGGTGTCCCTGCCCGCCCGCAGCCGGGTCGCGATCGTCGGCGAGACCGGCAGCGGCAAGACCACCTTCGCCAAGCTGCTGACCCGCATGATGGACCCCGCCTCCGGGCAGATCCTGATCGGCGGGGTGCCGCTGCACCTGATCCCGTACTCCTCGCTGCGCGCCCGCGTGGTGATGGTCCCGCAGGAAGGTTTCCTGTTCGACACCTCCGTGGCCGGCAACCTGCTGTACGGCAAGCCCGACGCGACGATCGACCAGATGCAGCGGGCGCTGGACGAGCTCGGCCTCGGCGACTGGATCGCGGATCTGCCCAGCGGGCTCGACACCCCCGTCGGTCAGCGCGGCGAGTCCCTCAGCGCGGGGGAGCGGCAGCTGGTGGCCCTGGCCCGCGCCTACCTCGTCGATCCCGATGTGATCGTGCTCGACGAGGCGACCAGCGCGGTGGACCCGGCGGCCGACGTGCGCCTGCAGCAGGCCATCGACGGCCTGGCCCGCGGCCGCACCACCATCACCATCGCCCACCGCCTCTCCACCGCCGAGCGCGCCGACCAGATCATGGTGCTCGACGACGGTGACCTGGTCGAGCACGGCACCCATGCCGAGCTGGTCGACCTCGAGGACGGCATCTACGCCGGACTGCACCGTTCCTGGATCGCTCACCGCGAGACCCGCTGACGCAGCCGATCCGCTGGCTGGGTCGGTCCGCTGACCGCGGATCCGGGGCCCCGCGCGTGGACCCGCGTGGACCAGGGGTCCGCTACGGGCCCATGCCTCACGAGGACCCCGGGCCCTGCGTGCGTGGCACCGGCCGGGGCCCCGCGCGTGGCACCGGTCGGGGCCTAAAATCCGCACTGTGCCCGATCCGCAGCACCCGCCGGTGCCTCCGGTCTCGCGTCGCTCCCAGCCGCGCTTCCGCAGCCGGGAGCGACGCGCCGAGCTCGCCGCAGCCTTCACCGCGCAGGGCCCGGACTACGACCGCCTGCGCCCCGGCTACCCCGCGCAGGCGATCGACGCGATCCTGACGGCTGCCGGCCCAGCCACCGTTGCCGGCTCAGCCGGTGCTGCCGGCCCAGCCACCACGGCCATCGACCTCGGCGCCGGCACCGGCAAGCTCACCCTGGCTCTCGCTGCCCGCGGCCTGAACGTCGCAGCCGTCGACCCCAGCGCCGCGATGCTCGAGGTGATCGAGTCGGCGACCGCTCCTGTTCCGGGGACCGCCCCTGCTCCGGGGGCCACTTCTGCTCCGACGACCGCCCCGGCCCCGGCCCCGGTCTCCGTGCGCACCCTGCGCCGATCGGCCGAGGACACCGGCCTGCCTTCGGACGCGGCGGACATCGTCACCGCCGCCCAGGCCTGGCACTGGTTCGACCTCGAGCCCGCCACAGCCGAAGCTCACCGGCTGCTGCGGCCCGGCGGGGTCCTGGCCCTGCTGTGGAACACCCTGGACGTCCAGATCCCCTGGGTGCACCGCTACGCGCGGATCATGCACGCCGGCGATGTCCAGCGCGATGACTTCTCCCCACCCATGACCGGCGACTTCACGTTGCTCGAGCGCCGTGTGGTGCGCTGGGAGGACCCCCGCACCACGGCCGAGCTGATCGACCTCGCCCGTACCCGCAGCTACGTCATCACCGCCAGCGAGACGATCCGCGACAAGGTCCTGGCGAACCTGGACTGGTACGTCCACGAGCACCTGGGCCACGAGCGCGGCGCCGTCGTCGGCCTGCCCTACCGAACCGATCTCTTCCTGTACCGACCCACGGGCTGAGCCCGGCTGTCGGCCGGACCGTCCCGCCCTGTAAGCCCGCGCGTCGGCCGAGTCGTCCCGCTGCCTGGGCCCGCTCGTCCACCGAGTCGTCCGGCCGCCGACGCCCCGGCCGTCGGCCGGCTCAATCCGCCGCCTGAGCCCGGCCGTCGGCCGACTCGTCTCGAATTCCGGCCGCCGCGATCCCGCGGCGAGCGATCCGTCTGCCCTCTCTGGCCTGGTCAGATGCGGTTGGAGACCAAACTGTTACCCAGTGCCACGATGCAATCGGTTGACCTGAGTCACAGCGCCCGGTACGTTGCAGAAAACCTTTGCCATGTGTGGATGAGACGTCACCGCCCGGTGATGCGCCATCCGTTTCGAGGAGGAGACAATGGCCGACAAGATCTCTCGCAGAGGCGCTCTGGGCGCTGGAGCCGCCGGAGCCGCCGCGCTGGGCCTGGCCGCCTGCGGTGGCGGGGACGCCGACGTCGCCGAGGCCCCGCCCGAGGAGAGCGAGGACCTCACCGGCTCCATCGTGATGTGGATCTACCCTCTCGCCGACTCAGCGACCGAGGAGTGGTACCAGCCCTACGTCGAGTCGTTCAACGAGAAGTACCCCAACGTCGATGTGCAGGTGGTCCAGCAGGGCTTCACCAACCGCGAGGAACAGCTGACCACCGCCATCTCCGGCGGCAACGCCCCGGACGTCGTCTACTTCAACCCCGACTTCGTGCCCCGCTTCGCCGAGGAGGAGCTGCTGGTCGGGCTCGACGACCTGCGCGATGACTGGGACAGCTTCGTACCCTCCGCGCTGGAGGCGATGACCTACGAGGACACCCTGTACTCCGCACCGATCCTGATACAGGCCTCGCCGACCTTCGTCAATCAGAAGATCATGGACGAGATCGGCATGGAGGGCCCCACCACCTGGGACGAGATGCGGGCGGTCGGCGAGGCGGCCAAGGAGGCCGGCTACTACCTGACCCAGTACAGCGGCATCGCCACCTTGAACCACAACTACTACATGTATCTGTGGCAGGCCGGCGGCGCGGTGCTCAACGACGACATGTCGGCTGCGGCCTTCAACAGCCCCGAGGGTCTGGAGGCGCTGGAGTTCATCAAGGAGATGGTCGACAACGGCTGGGTCCCCACCGAGCCCATCAGCGTCGATCAGCCCTTCGAGCAGACGGCCCTCGCTCAGGGAGAGGCCGCCTACAGCCTCGGAACGAACCTCAACACCGTGCGCGACGTGCTCGACGACGAGATCACGGTGATCCCGCCGATGGCGCACAAGGAGCAGGTCGGGCTCGGATCGGTCGGCGCCCTGTCGATCTTCAACACCACCGACTCCCCGGAGGCCGCGGCCGCCTGGGTCCACCACCTCACCGAGCCGGACTTCATCGAGGATGTCTGCTCCACCTTCACCTACTACTCACCGCGCGAGGATGTGACCGGACTGCATGAGGACGATCCGCCCATCGCCGAGTTCGAGCAGTACGTCGACCTGGTCAACTCCGGGATCATCCACCCCCAGGCCCGCGAGATCATCGACACCATGAAGCCCGCCATCCAGGAGGTGCTGCTGCAGGGTCTGGACCCGCAGGAGGCCCTGGACACGATGGAGAGCGACGTCAACGACCTGCTCTCGCGTGGCTCCTGAGCCCTCAGGGGCGATGGATCGGACCCACTCGGTCATCGACCCGGCGGCCCTGCCCGCTCCCGTCATCGCCTCGATCGGCCCGGCCCGTCGCCGGGGCTCGCTCGAACGACAGGAGGCCGGTTCGGGGGCCAGGCGGATCCGGCCCGTTGAAGCCGTCGGCCCAGCCACCCGACCACCCAGCCTCGTCCATCCGGCTGCTCCCGGTTGCCGGACCTCCCCCTCCCACCACCGGGCTCGGCCCTCCCGCAGGGCCCGCCCTTCCGCGTTGCTGAAAGGACAGTGATGACAGCGACTGCGACCCGTCCTTCTCCGGTGCCGGAGGAGGGTGCCGCCGGTTCTGTGTTGGAGCCGAGGAAGAGCCGTATCAAGGAGCTGCTTTTGTCGCGTGGGGCGATGTTCGCCTACGTGTTCATCCTTCCGTACGTCTTGTTTTTCACGGTGTTCCGGATCGGTCCGGCCCTGT
>DWZH01000131.1 GCA_019118275.1 Candidatus Brachybacterium merdavium
AGCGCGATGAACATGCCCTTGCCGCGCTTCTTCTTCGGCGCCTCCGGAACGGGCTGGCCCGCAGCGGCGCCATAGGCGGCGCCCGGCTGGTGCGAGGCGGCGCCGGGATGGTGCGCGGCTGCGCCGTCCTGCGGGGCGGCGCCGAGATGGTGCGCGGCGGCACCGGGCTGCTGCGGGACGGCGCCATGGTCGGCGCCACCGCTCGGCTCGGCGGGCGTGGGGTCGTGGTGGGGCCGATTCGGTCCCTGCGGATCCATGGTGGACACAGGTCTCTCCTGATTCAGTTCTCGGGCGCGTCGATATCGCCCATGGCGAGGGAAAGCAAGGACAAGAACGTCTCCGCGCCCCGCCAGACAGGGGCGCGGTGAGCGAACTTGGATTCGGTGCTTCTCCAGCAGGCGAGGAGCGCCGAGTACTCTCATATTCATCCATCGGTCCGACAATCGAAGACGCCGGTCGATCTCCCTCGCCGAGATGAGCCCGAGAACGCGCCGGAGCAGGCCGTGCGGACCGTCAGCCGAAAACTCCGTTGGCGCCGGCGGTGGGCCCTTCTACGGTCGGCCCATGCACACCCCATCGTTCGTCCCGCCCGGTTTCGAGCCGCCCACCACCCTCACTCGCGAGCGCTCCCGCCTGGAGCCGCTGGGGGCCGCCGCGCGGATCGGTGACATCTGATCTGGATTGCCTACGGGGGCCTGGAAGGATGTGCACTATGCCCGCTCCCGATCCCAGGAGTTCCGCGACGTTGTTGTGCGGCCTGTTCTCGTGAGGACGGCGTCTCCATCGCGCAGGTCGCGAAGGACTTCGGCGTCCACGAGATGACGCTGCACAAATGGATCCGCCAAGCCGACTTCGAGGCCGGTGTCCGCTCCGGGACAACGCGCCAGGACGCTGCCGAGACGCGTGACCTCAAGCGACGTGTGCGTCTGCTGGAGCAGGAGAACGAGGTCCTGCGCCGCGCGGCTACCTACCTCTCGCAGGCGAATCTGCCGGGAAAAGGTTCTAGCCGCTCTTGAGCGAGCTCGCCGCTGACGGTATCTCCGTCAGGGTGTCCCTGCGGGTCTTGAAGCTCTCCCGGCAGCCCTACTACCGCTGGCGGCGTCGGCAGGTCACCCAGGCTGAGGTCGTCGAGGCGTATCGACCCAACGTGCTGCCGGACGCCCACCGCGACGACGGTGCTTTCGGCTACCGGCTGCTGGCAAACGAAGCTGCGGAGGCCGGAGAACCGATGTGCCGACGCACCGCGTGGCGGATCTGCCGCGACAACCAGTGGTGCTCCGCCTCCGGGGTCAAGCGGGGCGAGAACAGGAAGCGCCCCGGCCCGCCCGGTCACGACCACCTCGTCGAACGGGACTTCACTGCTGATGATGTCAACGAGCTGTGCCTCGCCGACATCCCCCCGCAAGCGGGAGGTGCCCCTGAGTTCCGGACGAGCAACGGCCGAGAAACCCCCTACTCCTCGAGGCGATAGACGTTGATCTCGCCGGCGATGTAGATGCGGTCGTTGCCGCCGAGCGCGGCGTGATGCACGTCGTCGTCCACGAGGACCTCGGTCGTGCCGGCATCCGGGTCGATCCGCAGCAGCGCCCCACCTCCGGCCGCATACAGGCAGCCCTCGCTCTCCCGGGCGAACAGGGAGGTCTGCCTGCCCCAGGTGTTGCCGAAGGAGAGATCGGTGGTGATGCGGTCCACCACGGCCCCGGTCGCGGGATCGAGGGCGAACACGGTCCCCTCACTGGCCAGGCCCCAGAGCAGCCCGTCGGGACCGAAGGCGAGCTCTGGGATCACCTCCGCGTCCGGCACCACCTCCTCGGCGCTGACCAGCGAAGCCGCCTCGACATCCCAGATCAGCACCCGAGCAGTCTCCTGGGCCGGAGTGGTGGACAGTCCGCCGTGGACGGAGGTGCCCCCGTAGATCAGCCCGTCACGATGGGCGAGGGTGACGATGCTCTGCTGCTCGACCACATCGCGATGGAACTCGGTCTGCCCGGTCGCCGGGTCGACCAGGGTCAGCGCCCCGCCCAGCTGCCCGTAGTCGGGCACGCTGCCGGCCGCGAGCCGGTCACCGACCGGGACCAGACCGAAGATCCGGTCCTGGTAGTTCGGGGCGCCGCGCCCCAGCTGAAGGATCTGCTCGAAGTCCGACCAGTCCGCCGACGGATCGCCGGTGTGGACCACCGCGCCGGGGTAGGAGCTGACCACCAGCTGATCCCCGTGGGCGATGATGGCATCGCCCTGCTTGGGGCCGCGGAGGGACTCGATCTCCTCGGTGTCCGGGTCGATCCGGCCCATCACACCGCTGCTCAGATAGGCGCCCATGTACACCGCCCCGTCGGGGCCGCTGCCGATGCTGTGCGCACCCGCGGGGCTGGGCAGCACGTCCGCGGTGACCACCTCTCCCTGCCCGCGGCGCACCGAGTAGGTCCACAGGTGGCCATCGGTGTTCAGCCCGATCACCGTGAACGCCGGGAGCCCGGGCAGCTCCTCGCCCGCGGCGATGCCGTAGGTGCCCACCGCCCCGGCCAGCTGCTCCCGCAGCTCGGAATCCTCGAAGCCGACCGAGAGCGCCTTGCGCATCCGCAGGTCGTAGGCCATCAGCACATCGCCCTCGAGGTAATAGACGCGGTTCAGGCGATCGACCGCGGTGGGTGCGGTGTCGAAGGTGCCACCGACGATCTCCTCGAGCCACGCTCCGGCCAGCTGGTCGTAGACGGCCATGTCGTACTCCCCGCGGGGCGAGAGCCGCACGAACACCAGGTTGCCCCGCTGCTCGATCGCGGTGAACCAGTCGGTGCCGTCCATCACGTGCTCGGGCGGCTCCAGCTCGCTGCGCTCGCCGGTGTCGGGGTCGATCTCCAGCAGGTGCGGGACGGGCCCGGTGCCCGCCCAGATCCGCCCGTCGACGATCCCGAGACCGAAGACGTAGTCGGCGTCGGCGGTCTGGGTGCCGTAGTCCTGGATGTCCCCGGAGGCCGGGTCGTAGGCCATCACCTTCGCATCGGGGTAGGTGCCGAAGTAGAGGCGGCCGTCCTCGCCGATCGTGCCGTCGTAGAGCACGCTCTGCCCGTCGATGTCCTCGGCCAGCAGCGTGATCTCGAAGGTGTCCGGGTCCAGGGAGAACAGGCCGCCGTTCATGGGGGAGCGGCAGCTGAAGTAGACCGTGCCATCAGGCGCGGTGGTGATGAACCCGCCGATCTCGGCGCCCTCGATCTGGGTGCCGAAGATCCGCTCGCCCGTGAGCGCATCGACCACCGAGAACGTCGCCGGTGAGCCGTTGGAGATCGCCAGCACCACCGCCCGCCCATCCGGGAGCGTGCCGAACTCGACGGAGCGGACGTTGACCACCTCGAGCGCCGGACCGAGATCGGTGAGGGAGGCGGCGACGTCGGCCGACGGTCCGGACGGTGCGGGAGCGGCCGGCGCCGGGCCACCCCGCGCGGGACCGGCCGGTGCCGGATCGGCCAGAGCCGGGCTGGTGAACGTCGCGGCGGCCGCCGGCGCGGTGAGCGCGGCGATCCCGCCTCCCAGCAGCTGGCGGCGGGTGGGGCGTGGGTGCTGATCGGACATCGTCGTCTCCTCGTGAGGGGCGGCCGCTCAGGTCAGGTGCCGGAAGCGGCTGTCGGTGACCGGGGCCCGGGCGGCGATCTGCCTCGGCCAGCCCGGAGCCCAAGCGGTCTGCGGCGGCTGCAGGCAAGGACGGCGACCTCACCGCCCGTCAGGTGCGCCAGACTTCCGCACCATCATCTGCAACCGATTGCGGACGGTAGTCTCGCCGCGATCGCCACCGATGTCAACGGGCGCCCGCGCTCCTGGCGCACGCATGGTCCGGGCCTGGCGTGGGCATGGCGCGGGCTGCGTCCCTAACGCTCGGTCCACCTCTGCTTCGCACACACCCTCCACGGCGCATCGCTGCAGATGGCAACGATGATCTCAGCGGATAGGGGGCCGCGGTGCCCCTTTACGTCTCCGGTGTGCCCGTCCAGGCTGGGGCGTGAGGGCGTCCCCTGGGGCCGCCCGCTGCGGCATCTGCCCCGGGCGCCTGAGCGCAGTGCATCAGGAGCGCGCAGGCAGCTGCGCGCGGGAAGCGAGGAGCCATGGATGGCATCGCCCGGACCTTGGAGATCACACTCGAACTCGCACAGAGCATCATCGACGCGTCCGTGCAGCGCGCCACGGAGTCGGATCTGCTGATGAACGTGGCCGTCGTGGACGCGGGCAGCAACCTCAAGGCCTTCGCCCGGATGGACGGGGCCTGGCTCGGCAGCATCGACGTCGCGTGGAAGAAGGCCCGCACCGCGCGGTACTTCGACATGGAGACCGCCGCCCTCAGCCCGATGGCACAGCCCGGCGAACCCCTGTACCACGTCGAGTTCTCCAACGGCGGGCTGATCACCTTCCCCGGCGGCATCCCGCTGCAGCTCGAGGACGGAGCCGTGGTCGGAGCCATCGGGGTCAGCGGAAGCACCGTCGACAACGACCAGGCCGTCGCCGAGGCGGGGGCGCGCGCCTTCCAGGAGGCGCTGACCTCCTGACGTCGCGGCCCCGCGAGCCCGGCGGCACCGACAGCCCCGCGGCCCGCGGTGTCGACGACACCGACAGCCCTGCGGCCCCGCAGTATCGCAGCCCCGCCCCATCGCGGCCCCGCGGTATCGACGGCCGGTGCGTCAGTCCACCTCGCCAGTGCACCCCACGCCCGGCCTCTTCAACGAAAGGAACATCATGAGAGCCCTCGTCTACCAAGGTCCCTACGAGGTCGCCGTCCAGGACGTCGAGGACCCCGCCATCCAGGATCCCTCGGACGTGATCGTCAGGATCACCACCTCGGCCATCTGCGGGTCCGACCTGCACATGTACGAAGGTCGCACCGATGCCGAGCCCGGCATCACCTTCGGTCACGAGAACATGGGCGTGATCGAGGAGGTCGGCCCCGGGGTCACCTCCCTGTCCAAGGGCGACCGCGTGGTGCTGCCCTTCAACGTCGCCTGCGGGTTCTGCACCAACTGCCGCCGCGGCAAGAGCGCCTTCTGCCTGACCGTCAACGATCCCGGCACCGCCGGCGGGGCCTACGGGTACGTCGGTATGGGTCCCTACCCCGGCGGCCAGGCCGAATACCTGCGGGTGCCCTTCGCCGACTACAACTGCGTGCCCCTGCCGGCCGGCACGGAGCACGAGTCCGACTTCGCCCTGCTGGCCGACATCTTCCCCACCGGGTATCACGGCGTGGAGCTGTCGGGCATGCAGCCTGGTGACACCATCGCCGTCTACGGTGCCGGCCCCGTCGGACAGATGGCCGCCTACTCCGCGCTGCTGCGCGGGGCCAGTCGCGTGTTCGTCGTCGACCACGTCAGCCATCGCCTGGACATCGCCAGGGACATCGGTGCCGAGCCGATCAACTTCGATGACGGCGACCCCGCCCAGCAGATCACCGAGGCACTCGGGGACTACGGAACCGATCGCGGCGTCGACGCCGTCGGCTACCAAGCCACGGTATCCAGCGGCGAGGAGCAGCCCGCGGTCGTGCTCAATCAACTGGTCGACACCGTGCGCCACACCGGCGGCATCGGCGTGGTGGGGCTGTACCTGCCCTCTGACCCGGGGGCTCCCGATGAGCATTCCGCCAAGGGAGAGCTGCTGTACCGGATCGGACGCTTCTTCGAGAAGGGCCAGACGATGGGGACCGGTCAGGCCGACGCCAAGCGCTATGCCCACCAGCTGCGCGACATGATCATCGAAGGCCGCGCCGAGCCCAGCTTCGTGGTGTCCAAGGACATCCCGCTGTCCCAGGCACCTGACGCCTATGCCCGTTTCGACAAGCGCGAGGACGGCTACTCCAAGGTCCTGCTCCACCCGGGCATGGACTGAGGACACGGCCGAGCCCGGAGCATCCCGGGACGCGCCTGGCCCGGGCATCGGGCCGGATTTGGGGCGCGCCTGGCCTGGGGACGCCGCCTCCGGCCTGCCGTGAGGCCGGAAGGTGCGCACCATCTCCAGGGCGGGTCGCATCCGGTGGCGTGGGGCGCGCAGGAAGTTTTGCTATGGCACTTCCTGCGCGCCCGGCGCCACCGGATGTGATGGTCCGGCAGGCGTGAGCAAGCGGCCTGCCCAGACCGGCGATGCCCGGCGCGGGACTCAGGCCGGGCGCGCCACCAGGCCGTGCCCGCCATCAGGCCGGGCGCGCCACCAGGCCGTGCGTGCGATCAGGCGATGCGCTCGACCAGATGGTGCGCTCCAGCGGGTCGAAGTCGACCGGGACCAGCGGCACCTCCGAGACCGAGGACTCCACCGTCACGAACTCCCCGGAGGCGGCGGACTCCTCGGCCGAGAGCATCACGTCCAGCACGTGGTATCCGACCTCGCCGCTGGCCACGTGCGGGCGGTCCTCGGCGATCGCGCGGACCATGTCCAGCAGGCCCAGGCCGCGGCCGGTGATCGGGCCCTCCTGCGGGACATCGATCCATTCCTGCGTCGGCGGGGTCTCCCCGAACTCGGCGAAGGGGCGCACGTAGGCGACCCGGCCCTCGAACATGTTGGGATCGGGCACCACCAGGGAGCCCTCGGTGCCGTGGATCTCCACGATGCCCTGACGCGCCAGGGGCGAATCGAAGCTGACCAGCGAGGTGCCGGTCTGGCCGCCCTCGAACTGTGTCAGCACCGAGATCGTCGAGGGAGTCTCGACCGGGAAGGTCTGCCCGGCCTGGGGGCCCACCTGGATCTCGCGCTCCTCACGAGCCTTCAGTCCCATCGCCGCGACCTTGTCGACCGTGCCGAACAGGCTCACCAGGGTCGTGAAGTAGTACGGGCCGATGTCCAGCAGCGGACCGGCACCCTTGGCGAACAGGAAGGCGGGGTTGGGGTGGAACACCTCGGGGCCCTGCCACTGCATGGAGGTCTGTGCGAACAGCGGGCGGCCGATCAGGCCGTCTGTGATCGCGCGCTTGGCGGTCTGCACGCCGGCGCCCAGCACCGTGTCCGGGGCGCAGCCCACTCGCAGCCCGGCGGCAGCGGCCTGCTCGAGCAGCGCGGAGGTGGACTCGCGGTCCAGGCCCAGCGGCTTCTCGGTCCACACGTGCTTGCCGGCCGCGATCGCCGCCGCGGAGATCTCCGCATGCACCGCGGGGATGGTCAGGTTCACCACGACCTGCACACCGGGGTGGTCGAGCACGTCCTGCGCGGTGCCGGAGGCCGGTACGTCGTGCTTGGCGGCCTGGGCGGCGGCGCGATCGGTGTCCAGGTCGCCCAGGATCAGCACCTCGACGTCGGGGAAGGAATTGAGGTTCTCCAAGTAGGTGTCGGAGATGACGCCGACACCGATGAAGCCGACCCCGACCGGGCCGGTGGAGTCGCCTGCGGGAGTGGCATGGGCAGTGGTCATCGGGCGAATCCTCCGTCGATCAGGAAGCGGTAGCTGTTCTCGACGTCCGCGAAGACGTCGCCGGGGGCGTTGTCGTACTCGATGACGGCGTACTTCACGTTGGTCGCGGCCTTCAGCGCCTCGATGGTGGGCACGTCGCCCTCGCCGGCGTGGCGCTGGTCCAGGCTCGTGGAGTCGAAGGCCGGGGCCTCGGGCGCGAAGGGGTTCGAGGCGGGGACGACCCCGTCCTTGACGTGGATCGCCGTCAGCTGGTCGCCGAGGTGCTCGACGAGGCCGACGACGTCCTGCTGGCCGGCGAGGGCCCAGAACAGGTCCAGCTCGATCTCCACGGAGGGGTCGATCAGGGTCAGGAAGCGCTCGTAGGCGGTCTGGCCCTCGAAGGAGGCCACGAACTCCTGGGCGTGGTTGTGGTAGCCGACCTTGAGGCCGAACTCCTTGGCCTTCTCAGAGGCCGAGTTCAGGCGCTCGGCGATGTCCTTGACGCCATCCTCGGTCAGCCAGCGCTCGGCGGGGACCATCGGATCGATGACCGTCTTCATGCCGATCTCGGCGGCCGCCTCGAACACGACCTCCTGCGCCGGGGTGGGGATGGAGCCGTCCGGGGTCCACAGCTCATCGGACAGCAGCGGGGCATGCCCGGTGGGGGAGGCGAGTCCGGACCGGTCGAGCGCAGCGCGGATCTCCGCGGGACGGCGCACGAAGTCGAAGGCCTCGACGTTCTTCAGTCCGATCGCGGCCAGCTTGTCGAGGGAGCCGTTCATATCGGCGGAGAACTGCGCGGCCAGCGAATACAGCTGGACGGACGCGAGGGGCAATGCCACGGCAGACCTGCTTTCGTACATCGTCGTCTAAGGGCGGTCCACATCCCAGGGATGCGCGGGCGTCAGCCTAACAGCAAACCCACCGGGTGGAGGTTTTGCTGCGGTGGACGTTTTCCTGCTGGGTACATTGGGTCCATGAGCACCGCGGAAGAGCCGGCCGACGAGCCCGCACCCGATCCGTCGGCCGCGCCTGCACCGGCCCCGGCCGACGCGCCCGCACCGGACTCCTCGACCGCTGCCGCGCCCCGCATCGGCCGCGCCGGCTCCTACTCCAAGGGCATCGCCCGCCGTCAGGAGATCCTGGACCGTGCCATCGAGGTGTTCCGTCAGCGCGGGGCCGACGGCACCTCCCTGCGCCGTATCGCCGAGGCCATCGGCGTCTCCCACGGCGCCCTGCTGCACTACTTCTCCTCCCGCGAGGAGCTGCTGGTAGCGGTCTACGAGCACGCCGAGTACCGCCGTGACCTCGCCAAGGGCGATCGCGGCCGGGAACGCTCGGTGGACGTGATGGCGAACGCGGCGCTGGCGAACCTCGAGGTGCCGGGCCTCGTCCAGCTCTACTCCACGCTGCTGGCCACCTCGCTCGAGGTCGAGACCGGCCCCGCGAAGGAGTACTTCACCGCCCGCTTCGAACGGGTGCGCGGCGACCTCGAGTGCCGTCTGCGCGAGGACCAGGCCGCCGGGATCGTGCGGGCCGACGTCGACCCCGCCCGGATGGCGGCCCTGATCGTCGCCGCGAGTGACGGTCTGCAGATCCAGTGGCTGCTGGAGCCTTCGATCGAGCTGCAGGAGACGCTGGAGACCTTCGCTGTGCTGCTGGCGCCCTGAGGGTCGTGCCGGTGGCGTCAGCTCAGGTGCCGCTTGCTCGTGACCTGGGCTGGAAGGTGGCGTCCGTGTTGCGCGAGACCGGTGCGTGCGTGCTGCTGGATCTATCATGTGGCTCACTCCCACTCCGTAGCTGCCGCCGCCGAGCGCTGAGGGGAAGTGCAAAAGGACCTCATCGCCACTCGTCTTGGAAGTGCGTCAATGCCCCGGAAAACCTCTCGGCCGACGGTCGCTACCATCGCTCGCGACCTGGGAATCTCTGCGGCCACAGTCAGCTACGCACTCAATGGGAAGCCGGGCGTCGGCGCATCATTGCGGGCGCGCGTCATCGAGCACGCGCGCGAGGTGGGCTGGACCCCGCATTCTGGCGCTCAGGCCCTGCGGCGCGGGCATAGCGGCAACATCGGCCTGGTGATGGTGCGTGATCCCCAGGAGCGCTCGCGCGAGCCTTTCTACGCGGCCGTAACGGCTGGTATCGAGTCGGCGACATCTGCTCGGGGACGCGAGCTGCTCATCCGCTTCGTGCACGGCGGCATCCCTGAAGAGCTTGACGTGTTCCGTGCCTGGTCTCGCCAGCGGCGCGTCGACGGCGTGGTGCTGCTGGATATGTACCAGGACGATCCGCGGCCATCTACGCTCGCAGGGCTGGGCATGCCCTTTTCGGTGCTGGGGGCCTACACCGGGCCGGAGAGCTTCGTGAACGTGCTGAGGTCCGAAGCCGACGATGCGTGCACCGTTCTCGACCATATCGAGGGGCAGGGGTACGACGGAGTGATCCAGCTGGCCGGGCCCACGACGTTCAATCATGAGTTCCGCCGAATCGATCTGATCGGTACGCTCTGTGGCGAGCGCGGGCTGCCGCACACGTACTTGTCCGGAACTTATTCGATCGACTTCGGGAGCGACGGCTTTGCCCGGTCCTCGCTTGACATCAGCCAGCGGCCAGCGATCATCGCCTCGAGCGACCTGATCGCCATCGGCGCTCTCCGCGCCGCGCGCCACGGCCTCGTGCCCGTCCCCAAACAAGTGGGGATCGTCAGTTGGGACGATTCCCTCATCGCCGAGGTCGCCTATCCAGCACTGACGGCGCTGTCACGTGATGCCTTCGGGATGGGCCAGCACGCCGGTGAGCTGCTTCTCGGTCATATCGACGGTGAGATCCCCGCCGGCTCCGTGCTGAACATCGGTCCTGCGACGCTCATCCAACGCGAGTCCACTGCGCCTTGCTGAGCTAGCTCTCGCAGCCCTGACGCGACGCCTGTGAACCGTCTGGCCGGCGGTTGATACGGCTGTGCACGGCGTGTGACCTCGAATCGTTGACATTCCGTAGCTCGCGTGTGAATAATCGCCGAATCGATTAAGTTGCGCACCATCGGCCACGATCCCTCGTCGAACAGCGTGATAGGTGCCCATCGCATAACAGCCCCGACCGCCTTGCCCTCACGGGCCCCGTCCGACGGTGGATCCCACCCACGAAGGAACAGCATGAAGATCTCGGTTCAGATGTACAGCGTCCGCGAGGCTCTCGCCACGGACTTCCAGGCCGCCGTTCAGCGACTCGTCAATCTCGGGTTCGAGGTGGCTGAACCGTTCCGCTTGGTCGAATGCCGCGACGACCTGGTGCGGGCCCGGGAACGCTTCGACATCAATTTCCCGAGCGCCCATCAATCCTTCCTGGGTGATGGCGATTTCGACGAGGTGCTCGAAGCGGCCAAAGCCGTCGGCGTCACCTACCTGGTGGACCCTTTCTGGGAGCCCACTGACTGGCAGGATCCCGTGCGGGTGGAGTGGCTCGCTGCTCGCCTCAATGAGCGCGCGGAGCAGGCAGCTGGAGCGGGGATTCGCGTCGGTTACCACAACCACCACTTCGAGCTGGCCGCACGGCACGACGAACGCTCTGCGCTGGAGCTTTTCGCCGAGCATCTGGATCCACGGGTCATCCTCGAGATCGATACCTACTGGGCTGTGGTCGGTGGAGCTGACATCACGTCCTTGCTGACCGGCCTGGGGGACCGTGTGAAGCTCGTCCATCTCAAGGACGGTGATCTCGCACAGGACCCGGCCGGACAGCTTCCCCTCGGCACCGGAAAGATGCCGCTGACTGAGACCCTGGCGGGCGCTTCAGTGGCGGAGTACGGCGTCATCGAGTTTGACGAGTACGGCGGTGACGTATTCGAAGGCCTCGCGACCTCGCTGAATCAATTGCGCGGCCAGGCCTGACGTCCCTCACCAACCATTCATCTCACCTCTCCCAGGAGACCCCAATGACCTCTTACCACCACGCCGGCCCCGTCGGCATCGGCATCATCGGTGCCGGCACCATCTCCGTTGAGTACCTGACCAACCTGACGTCGTTCCCGGATGTCGTCGTGCATATCGTCGGCGACCTGTTCCCCGAGGCCGCACAGAAGCGAGCCGAGGAGTTCGGCGTGCCCGCCTCGGGAACGACCCAGGACGTACTGGACCATCCCGACGTCGAGATCGTCATCAACCTGACCGTTCCAGTCGCTCACGCCGAGGTGTCCCGGTCGATCATCGCTGCCGGGAAGCATGTCTGGACCGAGAAGCCCATCACCACCGTCCCGGCCGACGCCAAGGAGCTGCTCGCCGCTGCCACCGAGCGCGGCGTTCGCGTAGGAGGCGCACCCGACACCGTGCTCGGGGCCGGGATCCAGACGGCGCTGCGGACCCTACGCGACGGATCGATCGGTACGCCGGCCTCAGCGCTGACCCTCTTCCAATCACCCGGCCCGGAGGACTGGCATCCCAATCCATCCTTCCTGTTCCAGGAGGGGGCCGGGCCTCTGTACGACATCGCCCCGTACTACGTGACTACGCTGGCGCTCGCACTCGGCCCCGTGGTCAGCGTCTCCGCCGCCGGATCACGGGCGCGTGATAAGCGAACCATCGGCTCTGGACCGAAGGCCGGAGAGGTTTTCGATGTCACCGTGCCCACCCAGGTCGCGGCGCTTCTGCACTTCGAGTCGGGACAGAACGCAACCGTGCTGCTGAGCTTCGACTCCCCGCACCGGCGCACGGGGTTCGTGGAGATCTACGGAACGGATGCGACCCTCGCCTTCCCCGACCCCAATGTGTTCGAGGGTGACTCCGCGCTGACCGTCTACCGCGGTGATGAACCCACCCCGGTGCCTGCCGGCGGGGCGACCACCGGGCGCGGCCTGGGCGTGCTGGAGATGGCGCGAGCCATCCGATCCGGCACCCGCCACAGAGCCCAGGGGGAGATTGCCGCGCACGTCCTGGACACGATGGTGGCGATCGAGACCGCCATCGCCGAGGGCTCGATCGTGAAGGTTAGCTCGACCTTCACCGAAGTCGACCCGATGCCCGCCGACTTTGATCCCTTCGCTCTGACGCTCTGACGCACTGCCACCCAGTGATCCCGGTCCCTCAAGGAGGAGGAGGAGAGATCAATGACGCCACGACCCACAAGACGCTCAGCTATCGCCGGGTCAGGGGTGACGCTGACAGCAGTTGCCCTGGGTGCGTGCGCTCCGCCGAACCAGGGCGAGGTGAACGCCGAACCTACCCTCCCGCCGTCCGATGGCCAAGTGACGGTGAGCTACTGGTCCTGGTTCAAGGACCTGCAGAAGGTCGCGGACATCTTCAACGAGTCCCAGGACCGGATCCGGGTGGAGGTGACCTGGATCCCTGGGGGCGACAGCGGGGGGTACGCGAAGATGCTCTCCGCCGTGGCGGCGGGTGCCGGTCCCGACATCGGCCACGTAGACATGCGGTCGGTCCCGGAGTTCGCCCTGGCCGGCGCGCTGGTGGACCTGACCCGTTACGGCTTCGCCGAGCAGGAGGACCAATTCGCTCCCAGCGCGATCAACCAGGTGAAGATCGACAGTTCCATCTGGGCAGTCCCGCAGGACTATGGCCCGGTGGCTACGTTCTACAACCGTGAGGTCCTCGAGGGTGAACTCGGGCTCGATCCGCCTGCCACCTGGGAGGAGTTCTACGAGACCGCGGGGATCGTCTCGGAGGCCGGCAAGAAGCTGATCAGCCTGGACCCTTCCGACGGCTTCATCCCGATTGCTTGGGTGATGCAGTCCGGAGCCACCTGGTTCCGTCCTGAGGGCGATGGCTGGATCGTGGATATGACCGATGATGCCTCGATGCGGGTGGCGGAGTTCTGGGACCAGATCTTCGCCGAGCGGCTCGTCGGCACCGGATACGGCGCCACGACAACGCCCTGGTACGCAGCCGCAGCGGAGGGGAACGTGCTGGCCGCCATCGGCGGATCGTGGAGCGACGCGCTGATCGAGACGGTCCCGGGCGGCGAGGGCAAGTGGGCCGTGGCACCCATGCCGGTCTGGGCCGATGGGAGCGGCTATGCCTCCGGTGTACACGGCAGCTCATCGGCCGTGATCATGTCCAACACCCAGCACCCGGTCGAGGCGCTGGAGTTCCTCACCTGGTTGAGCACCGACCCTGTCGGCATCGACGCGATGATCGACTACTCCGGGATGGGCTGGTCGACCGCCAAGGACTACATCGGGAAGAGCCGGCAGGAGCCCTCGGAGTTCTTCTCCGGTCAGAACTACAACGAGGAGGTCATCGTGCCTATGGCCGAGGGGCAGAACCTGGAGTGGACCTGGGCGCCATTGATGCAGAGGGTGAGCACAGTCTTTGGGGACGGGATGACCGATGCGGTCACCGGTGAGGTCCCGCTGGTGGACATGTTCGCCGATGCGCAGACCGAGATCGTCGAGATCATGCGTGAGATCGGCCTGAATGCGGAG
>DWZH01000132.1 GCA_019118275.1 Candidatus Brachybacterium merdavium
GAAAACATGAAAAAATCCTGGCAAAACAACAAACAACCAGCATAAACTGCTAATCATCCGTTTCACTTTGCCAACAAAAAATTGGCATCAACAAACAGACACGCTATTGAGATATCAAGCAACACGCGCACATCGTCATAGGGCTGCGTCAGCAGCTCTACTCGGAGGCTCGGTGCGCCTCGTCGGGGATCCGACCAGACGACTTCTTGTGCTTCGTCGTTCGGCGCGAATCCCTACTGTAGCAGATCTTCGCGGCCTCTCCAACTCCGCCCCGTGTGGCCCTGGTCTCGCTGTGATTGCTGTGCGATCGGGCTGTGACCTGGCCACCCGGCCAACCCATCGGTTCCCCTCCGGGCTGGGCCGGCAGCGACTTCTCGGTGCCTCCGTCCTTCGCTCCCCGCTGGGGGTTCCGGCTTTCGGCTTCCGCGTCCTCGCTGCTGACAGGAAAGAACATTACGGGTCCGGCGGGGGGTCGTCAAACCGCTCCGTTCACCCCCATTCACCCTCACTGCAGCACATACCCGCAGGTCACAACGTGGTTCGGCCCGGAGGAAAGCGCTGCATCCGTTCCGATGTGACGTGGGTCTGAGAGGGGGGTCACGAGGTGGCCGTGCAAGTTGTCCGACTCGTCCCGACCTCAGTCGGATCCCCACAGTTCCATGGTGTGACACAGGCCGTAGGCGGGCTTGCGGGTGGGCGCCGAGAGTGCTTCGGGAAGCAACTCGCCCCGAAGTTTCCGGATCAGGAAACCTCGGGGCGGACGGTGGGTGGTGCTGGCAGTGGCTGCTGCATCGGACCAAGCGAGGGCGAACAGGCGTAGCGCTCAGGCAGCTCGGTCGGATCCTCGTGTCAGTCGTGGCGCTGGATCATCGCGGCGTTCTTGCGTCCACGGCGCAGCAGCAGGCGTCCGCCGGGTAGGAGCGTCAGATCGCTGAGTTCATCAGAGAGGTCATCGACCCCGATCTTCTGTCCGTTGACCGACAGGCCGCCCTCCCCTGCGCCGCGGCGGGCGGCTCCTTTGGAGGTGACGATGCCGCTGGCGACGAAGGCGTCGACCAGCTGTGCGCTGCCGGGCAGCTCGGCTCCCGGCAGTTCGCGAGCGATCGCGGTGAGCGTGGCGTCGTCCAGCTCCCGCACCTCGCCTCGGCCGAAGAGCACTCCTGCCGCCGCAGTGGCCTGGACCGTGGCCTGCTCCCCATGGACCAGTGTGGTGAGGTCATCGGCCAGAGCGCGCTGAGCGCGACGTTCATGGGATGCCTCCGCGGTGATCCGGGCCAGCTCGTCGATCTCCTCGCGGGTGCGGAAGGTGAAGTACTTCAGGTAGTTCACGACATCCGCGTCGGACGCGTTGAACCAGAACTGATGGAAGGCGTAGGGACTGGTCAGCTCCGCGTCCAACCAGATGGAGCCGCCCTCGCTCTTGCCGAACTTGGAGCCGTCGGCCTTGGTGACCAAGGGGGTGGTCAGGGCGTGGACCTCCCGGCCCTCCACCTTGTGGATCAGGTCGACGCCCGCGAGCAGGTTGCCCCACTGGTCGTTGCCCCCGTACTGGAGGGAGACCCCATGACGGCGGTGCAGCTCGAGGTAGTCGATGCCCTGCAGCACCTGGTAGCTGAACTCGGTGTAGCTGATGCCCTCCTCGCTCTGGAGCCGACGGGCCACTGTGTCCTTGGCCAGCATCGTCCCCATGCGGAAGTGCTTGCCCAGGTCACGGAGGAAGGACAGCGCGCTCATCCCGCCGATCCAGTCGAGGTTGTTCACCATGGTCACGCCGAACTCGCCCTCGTCGTCGAGGAATCGGGAGATCTGGCCGCCCAGGGCCTCCACCCATCCCTGCACGATGGCTTCGTCGTTCAGCACCCGCTCCCCAGACATGCGGGGATCACCGATCAGACCTGTCGCACCGCCCACCAGGGCGTAGGGCTTGTGCCCGGCCAGTTGGAACCGTCGCATGGTCAGGATCTGGGTGAGGTGACCGACGTGCAGCGAGGCCGCCGTGGGGTCGAAGCCGCAATACAGGCTGATCGGCCCGTCCGCCAGAGCGCTGCCGAGCGCCTCGCGCCCGGTGGTCTGCACGACGAGGTCGCGCCAGGCGAGCTCGTCCAGGACGGTCTGCATCGATCAGATTCCTTTCGACAGCCGCCGCCGGTGGGGCGGGGCAGGTGGTTCATCCGGCATTGCGCGCGGGCCGACAGGAGGTCGGTCCGGCGCTCGTGCTGCCGTGGCGCCCAAGGGGCGGGCGTCCGGCGCTATTGTCACAGACTCCCTCGTGCCGGCGCGAAGTGATTCACGAACGCGCGGCCGGTGCCCGCCGGGGCCACCGGCCGCGCGGTGCTGCGGCGCCTCAGCGGCCGCGGGTGAAAGCGCGCAGCTGCGTGATCTGCTCGGCGACCGCGTCGCCCTGCTCGGCGACGCGAGCAGGCGCGGTGCCGCCCTTGGCGTCGCGGGAGCCGATCGACCCCTCTACCGAGAGCACCGAGCGCACCGAGTCGTCGAGGTGCTCGGAGATCTCGGCCAGCTCCTGGTCGCTCAGATCCCACAGTTCCTTGTCCTGCTCCTCCGCGGTCCTCACGCAGGCCCCGGAGATCTCGTGGGCAGTGCGGAAGGGCACGCCCCGGCGGACCAGGTGATCAGCGATGTCGGTCGCGAGCGAGAAGCCCTGCGGAGCCAGCTCCGCCATCCGGTCGGTGTGGAAGACCAGAGTGGCCATCATGCCGGTGAAGGCCGGCAGCACCAGGTGCAGGGAATCGACCTGGTCGAAGACCGGTTCCTTGTCCTCCTGCAGGTCCCGGTTGTAGGCCAGCGGCAGTGCCTTGAGCGTGGTCAACAGGCCCACCAGGTCGCCGACCAGTCGCCCGGCCTTCCCCCGGGCGAGCTCGGCGATGTCCGGGTTCTTCTTCTGCGGCATGATCGAAGACCCCGTGGAGTAGGCGTCATCGAGGGTGATGAAGGAGAACTCCTTGGTGTTCCACAGGATGATCTCCTCCGACAGCCGCGAGAGGTCGATGCCGATCATCGCCAGCACGAAGGAGAACTCGGCGGTCAGGTCGCGCGAGGCGGTCCCGTCGATCGAGTTCCACACCGAGTCCTCGAAGCCGAGCTCGGCGGCGACCGCCTGCGGATCCAGGCCCAGGCTGGAGCCGGCCAGCGCGCCCGATCCGTAGGGCGACTGCGCCGCCCGAGCGTCCAGGTCGCGCAGCCGCTGCACGTCGCGCAGCAGCGGCCAGGCATGCGCCAGCAGGTGGTGGCTGAGCAGCAGGGGCTGGGCGTGCTGCAGATGGGTGCGGCC
>DWZH01000133.1 GCA_019118275.1 Candidatus Brachybacterium merdavium
AGCTGGGAGGTTCCGAAGAACTCCTTGATCGCCGCGGTGACCGGACGGATGTTGATCAGCGTCAGCGGGGTGATCGCCTCGACGTCCTGCGTGGTCATGCGCTCGCGGACGACGCGCTCCATGCGGGACAGACCGGTGCGGACCTGGTTCTGGATCAGCTCGCCCACCGCGCGGATCCGACGGTTGCCGAAGTGGTCGATGTCATCGGTCTCCACGCGCACGGGGTGGCCGTCGGCGCTGGTGTACTCGGTGACCCCGTCGTGCAGGGCGACGATGTACTTGATGGTCGCCACGATGTCCTCGAGCCGCAGCGAGGACTCGGACAGGTTGCCGTCCAGTCCGAGCTTCTTGCCGATCTTGTAGCGGCCGACCTTGGCGAGATCGTAGCGCTTGGGGTTGAAGTAGAGGTTGCTGAGCATGGCCTCGCCCGCATCGCGCGTGGGCGGCTCCCCCGGGCGCTGCTTGCGGTAGATGTCCATGAGCGCCTCCTCCTGGGAGGAGATGCGGTCCTTCTCCAGGGTCGAGCGCATCGACTCGAACTCGCCGAACTCTTCGAGGATGTCGCTGTGGGACATGCCCAGGGCCTGCAGCAGAGTGGTGACCGACTGCTTGCGCTTGCGGTCGATGCGCACGCCGACCTGGTCGCGCTTGTCGACCTCGAACTCCAGCCAGGCACCGCGCGAGGGGATGATCTTCGCGCTGAAGATGTGCTTGTCGCTGGTCTTGTCCCGGCTCTCCTCGAAGTAGACGCCCGGGGAGCGGACCAGCTGGGAGACGACGACCCGCTCGGTGCCGTTGATGATGAAGGTGCCCTTCTCGGTCATCAGGGGGAACTCCCCCATGAAGACGGTCTGGGTCTTGATCTCACCGGTCTCGTTGTTCATGAACTCCGCGATGACGTACATCGGGGCCGCGTAGGTGAGGTCCTTCTCCTTGCACTCGTCGACCGTGTACTTCGGATCGTCGAAGGTGTGGTCCCGGAAGGACAGCGCCATGTTGCCGGCGAAGTCCTCGATGGGGGAGATCTCCTCGAGGATGTCGGCCAGACCGGAGGTCTGCGGGACGTCCTCGTTCCCGATGGCAGCGGCCTCAGCGGCGCGCTCTTCCCAGCGCTCGTTGCCGAGCAGCCAGTCGAAGGACGTCGTCTGCAGACTCAGCAGATCCGGGACGTCGATGGGGTCGCCGAGCTTCGCGAAGGTGACACGCGGAGACAGGGTGCGGCGGGCGATTTCAGTAGTGCGATCGGTGCTCGAGGCAGCCAAGGGGGGTCCTTCCACAGGCCGATGACGGAATCCCAGGCGCGGCGAACACCCGTCAGGGCAGCGGAGCAGGCGATCGTTCAGCAGAACAGCAGGGCCCACGGGCGACGCACAGCGCAGGGATTAACCATACACAAAATCGCGGATGGACACAAGTGCCGCGACGCGACCGGTCCATCCGCGTCGGCCGCTATATGCCTGGCGCGGAACGTCGTACCGTGCTTCCTGCCCGTCTGTCTCGACTCGGCCCCGCGATGTACTCAACGGCGGCCGTGCGGCAGGAACAGCGCTGTACGCCTCACAGAATGGAGGGAAATCGGCGGCGAGTCAAGCAGCGACGTGGAGTTTCCGGGCGGTCACCGCACGTCGGCAGTGCCCCGGCGGGGCTCGACCGTCGCGAAGTGGGGATCCTCACCGGCTGATGAGGTCCACTGCGCAACGGTCGAGCCGGCCGGCCCTGCGATCAGCTGCGCCCGTGCGATCAGCTGCGGCCTCGTGCGATCAGTCGCGGCCCGTGCGATCAGCTCCACCGGCGGATGACCAGAGCCACCGTGCCGGCGGCGATCAGGACTGCGGCTGCGATCGCCAGGCCGTAGGCCTCCGCGCCGGTGCGGGCCAGCGGGCCCCGCGCGAAGTCGCCGGAGCCCGTGCCGTCACCGGCGCCGTGGCCGCCGCTCCCGTCGCCGGGTGCCCCAGCGCCGCCGGCCCTGCCCGGGGCCGTGCCCTCACGCTCGCCGGGTGTCCCGTCGTCGCCGTCGCCCGGGGTCTTGCCGTCGCCAGGCGTCCCGTCGCCGTCGTCGCCGCCACCCGGGGGCTCCCCATCGCCGGGTGTCCCGTCGTCACCGCCATCGCCGGGGCCCTCGCCGTCGGCGGCTGCCAGGACCCGGTAGGTGCCCTTGGACTGCCCCTCGAAGCTCAGCGTGCCGCCGTCGATCGAGACGGCGACGGGGATCTCGGTGCCGTCGGCCAGCACCCGCACGACGCTCTCGCCCTCGGCGCCGGGCGCAGTGATCACGGCCGGGAGCGCTGCGAAATGCTCGTTGTTGGACACGGCGAGCAGCCGGTCGCCATCCTCCGCAGTGATCGAGGCGGTCAGGGCATCGTCCAAGCGGAAGGTGGAGGTGGCGGTGATGTCACCATCGGTCAGCGTCAGCTGCCGGAGGGTCACGGTGACCGTGACCTCGCGCTGTGACCGCTCGGCGCCGTCTGCGTCGGTGACCCGCAGCACGACGGCCTGTTCGCCCTCGACAAGGACCGTCCCGGGTGCCAGGGACAGCTCGAATCCGGCCTCGGCCGCGGCCTCCTCGTCCCCGCCGAGGGTGAGGGCGAAGGCGCCCAGCACGTCCTGCGTCAGTGCTTCCTGGTCCGCGAGCGCCTCGCGGTGGATGTCCAGGGCGACCTCGTCCGGGCCGTCGAGTTCGAGGCCGACGGTGAACTCCCGGGTCTCGACGGTGATGTTGCCGGCCAGGTCCGCGGCGATCACGGACAGCTCGTGAGTGCCCGGTGCGAGGTCGGCGGTGGGCACCGCCGCCTCCAGTCGCGTCTCCTCGGCCTGGCTGAACGTCCCGACCGTCTGCACGTCGGCAGCTTCTGCGCTGTCGACGCCCTCGAGATCCCGCAGGTCGACCAGCGCATCCTCGACGGCGTGGTGAGCGGACACAAGTCCAGCAAGTCTAGAGACTTTCCAGGCTATGTTCAGGGGATTCTGAGACAACGTTCGGTCACGAAAGGGTCACACCGACAACCGACAGGTGCCGCTCGATCCGGCGAGGTCGCGGCACGCCTGCCGAAGCCCGCAGTCCGGTCCCGCTCGCGTCCGGGCCCCGTCGCAACCTGGGCCTCCTCGCGAACCGGGCCCGACGCCCGCCCCGGTCCGGACAGCGGAAGGGCCGCCCCGCGATGCGGGACGGCCCTTCGGGCTGAATCAGCCGTGATGTGAGGCGCTCGCAGCGCGAGCGCCCGGGATCACTTGACGGTGACGGTGGCGCCGGCCTCTTCGAGCTTGGTCTTGGCGGCGTCGGCGTCCTCCTGCTTGACACCCTCGAGGACGGGCTTGGGGGCCTCGTCCACGAGCGCCTTGGCCTCCTTCAGACCGAGGGAGGTCAGGCCGCGCACCTCCTTGATGACGGCGATCTTCGCGCTGCCGGCCGACTCGAGGATGACGTCGAAATCGGTCTTCTCCTCCTCCTCGGCGGGGGCCTCGCCACCGCCGGCTGCGGCACCCTGGGCGACGGCCACGGGGGCGGCGGCGGTGACGTCGAAGACCTCCTCGAACTGCTTCACGAACTCAGAGAGCTCGATGAGGGACATCTCCTTGAAAGATTCGATGAGCTCGTCGTTGCTGAGCTTCGCCATGGTGGCGTTCCTTCCTGTTGGTGGGACCAGGTCCCTGCTGTGTGCGGCGCGTTCGCGCCTGGTCGTGCGATCCGGTGCCCCGGGGCGGGGCGGCCGGAGGACAGCTCTGTGGCTGTGGGATTGCTGCCGGCGGCCGGAGGGTGAGGCTCATCGCCTCGGTCCGCTCAGGCCGTTCAGGCGTCCTGCTTGGCCCGCAGGGCGTCCACGGTGCGTGCCGTCTTGGACAGCGGCGCCGCGAACACGGCGGCGGCCTTGGACATCGACGCCGTCATAGCGCCGGCGGCCCTGGCCAGCAGAACCTCGCGGGATTCGAGGTCCGCGAGCTTCTTGACGTCCTGCTCCGAGAGCGGGTTGCCCTCGAAGTAGCCGGACTTGATCACGAGCTGGTCATGCTTCTTGGCGAAGTCACGCAGAGCCTTCGCGGGCTCCACCGGCTCACCCTTGATGAAGGCGATCGCGGTGGGTCCTTCGAGCTTGCCCTCGAAGGCATCGATGCCGGCCTCACGGGCGGCGATCTCGGTGAGCGTGTTCTTCACCACGGCGTAGGTCGTCTCGGAGCCCAGTGCGCGACGCAGCTGCTGGAGCTCGTCGACGCTGAGCCCGCGATACTCGGTGATGACGGCGGCGTCGGACTCACGGAACAGCTCCGTGATCTCAGCGACCGCGCTCACCTTCTCAGGGTTCGCCATGGCCCTCCTTCCAGAGGTCTCTCGCCACCGGGTGAAGATCGGCCCGAGAACGAGAAAAGGCCTCGACACGCAAGTGTCGAGGCCTCGATCGCTGGACGCTCGGTGCCCACGGGCCGCGGCCGGGGCCGCACGAGCAGGACCATGCGATGGTCGCTTCAGATCACCTGCGCAGGCCCTCCCGTGCGGGAGTACTTCGGCCATGCTCGGGGTCGAGCACGACGACCGGCGGTCTTCGGTACTTCGATGGTACGTGCTGCCCGCGGGCGCCGCCACCGCAAATGTGGCGAAGTGGGTCACATCCGAGTCTGATCGCGCTGCTCCGGAGGTCTGTCCTCCGTTCGCCGTGCGGGCAGGGCGATGAGCGGGGCCGCGCGTCGGTGCTGGCGCGGCATCGGCCGGATCTCCTCCCGCATGCGCGCCATCCGCTGGTCCAGGTCGCTCGCCGCCTGCGCGGCGTCCTCGAGCTCGGCCGACAGGTGAGGGGGCAGCTGCTGGCCGTATTTGTAGGACAGCTTGTGCTCGACGCTGGCCCAGAAGTCCATCGCGATGGTGCGGATCTGCAACTCGACCGGCACCTTCTCGGTGTGCTCGGACAGGAACACCGGCACCTCGACGATCAGGTGCAGGGAGCGGTACCCATTGGGCTTGGGGTGGTCGATGTAGTCCTTGACCTTGAGCACCGTCAGGTCCGGCTGCCTGCTGAGCATATCGGCGATCCAGTAGGCGTCCGAGACGAAGCTGCAGGTGATGCGGATTCCCGCGATGTCGTGGATGCGCTCCCGGATCGCGGGGATCGTCATCTCCCCGCCGGTGCGCACGGCCTTCTCGACCAGGCTCTCCACGGACTTCAGCCGCGTGCGCACGTGCTCGATGGGGCTGTAGTCGTGGACCTGCTCGAACTCCTGGCGCAGGATGTTCACCTTCGTCTGCACCTCGTCGATGCCGAACTGGTAATGCATCCGCAGTTGAACGAACTCATCGCGCACCTGGCGCAGCTGCGAGGTCAGCGCCTCGGCGCCCTCCTCACCCTCCAGGTCCAGCTCGTGCCCGACCTTCAAGAGTTCCTGCAGGCTCCGACGGGTGAGGTCCTCGAGTCCCGCGTGGTCATCCATCTCATCGGGTCCTTCGGTTCGGGTGCGTTCTGCTGTGATGCTGGCAGAGGCGGCTGGGGACCGGATGTGCTGTGCCTGAACATCCCCCCGGGACCGGTCTGCGGACGGAGTTCGGCCCCGGGCGCTTCCATGTCCCGGAAGCGCTCGGGGCCGAACGCGGGTCACCCCCGAGGGTATGATCGACGGACCGGTCAGGCCTCGTCGGTCTCCTCGAGGAGGTTGCGGGTGCGGTTCACGTCGACCGGGATGCCCGGGCCCATGGTCGTGGACACGGTGATCTTCGAGATGTAGCGCCCCTTGGAGGAGGAGGGCTTCAGCCGCAGGATCTCGTCGAGCGCCGCCACGTAGTTCTCGGCCAGCTGCTGCTCGGTGAAGGAGACCTTCCCGATCAGGTAGTGCAGGTTGGCCGCACGGTCGGTGCGGAACTCGATCTTGCCGCCCTTGATGTCGGACACGGCCTTGGCGGTGTCCATGGTGACGGTGCCGGTCTTCGGGTTGGGCATGAGGCCGCGGGGGCCCAGCACGCGACCCAGACGACCGACCTTGCCCATCAGGTTCGGTGTAGCCACGGCCGCGTCGAAGTCGGTCCAGCCGCCGGCGACCCGCTCGATCAGCTCGTCGTCGCCGACCTCGTCGGCGCCGGCCTCCCGGGCGGCGTCGGCCTGCGCACCGGTCGCGAAGACGATGACGCGGGCGGTCTTGCCGGTGCCGTTGGGCAGGTTGACGGTGCCACGCACCATCTGATCGGCCTTGCGGGGATCCACGCCCAGACGCATGGAGACCTCGACGGAGGCGTCGAACTTCGCCGGTGAGGTCTGCTGGGCCAGACGCACGGCGTCCAGCGGTGTGTAGAAGCGGCCGTCCTCGATCTTGGCGGCGCTGTCCCTGTATGCCTTGCTACGGATTGCCATTGTCGTCAGCCCTCCACCGTGATGCCCATGGAACGAGCCGTGCCGGCGACGACCTTCGCCGCGGCCTCGACGTCGTTCGCGTTCAGATCAGGCATCTTGGTCTCCGCGATCTCGCGGACCTGTGCCTGGGTGATCTTGCCGACCTTGTCGGTGTGCGGCGTCGA
>DWZH01000134.1 GCA_019118275.1 Candidatus Brachybacterium merdavium
GAAAACATGAAAAAATCCTGGCAAAACAACAAACAACCAGCATAAACTGCTAATCATCCGTTTCACTTTGCCAACAAAAAATTGGCATCAACAAACAGACACGCTATTGAGATATCAAGCAACACGCGCACTCAGGCGTCCAAGCTGGTCGGCTCTTCGCTCCGAGGCAACCCTTATAACTTAGGGTTTTCGACCTTCCATGTCAACTCGGTGTGGTGTGATCCGCACCTCGTCGATCTCCTGGGAGATCTGTTGTGCCTGATCAGTGCTGGTTCATCGGGCCGGACCTGCGTCCTGCTCGCTGTCCCGTACTGCTGGGCACGAGCAGAAACATTACGGGGGTCGGGGGTGGCCGTCAAGCCAGAACGGCCTTTTTCGGGGTGTCATGCACCACACTCATCGGTAACTTGGTATTCCTGCAGGTCAACGTACGTTCGGCCCTGGCTGCGACGAACACGGGCGGCTGCGCTCGGCGCTCTCTTCCGTCAGAGCGCTCTCATCCGTCAGGGGACGTCGGGGACGTGACCCCGATGCAGGGCGACGATCCCTCCGGTGAGGTTGCGGTACTGGCACTGGACGAGCCCGCCCTCGAGGAGCCATGTGCGCAGCGCCTCCTGATCGGGCCAGTCCAGGATCGATTCGGTCAGGTAGTCGTACGCATCGGCGCTCGTGGCCAGCCGGCCGGCGACTGCCGGGAGGGCGCGCAGCAGGTACTTCTCGTAGACAGCGCGCAGCACCGGCGAGCTGGGCGTGGAGAATTCGCAGACCACCACGCGTCCTCCGGGGCGGACCACCCGGGTCATCTCGGTCAGGGCGCGACGCGGATCGTGGACATTGCGCAGCCCGAAGGAGATGACGGCCGCGTCGAAGGAGTCGTCCGCGAAGGGCAGCTGCTGGGCGTCGGCCCCCACGAAGGGCACGGGGGCACCTCGGCGCCGGCCCTCGGTCATCATCCCCAGGGAGAAGTCGGCGGCGACCACTTTCGCGCCGGCCCGAGCGATGGCGGCGGCAGAGGTGCCGGTGCCGGCCGCGAGGTCCAGCACCCGGTCCCCGTCGTCGATCCCCAGGGAGTCGACCATCGCCTCGCGCCACATCCGCACCTGTCCCAGTGCGGCGACGTCATTCATCAGGTCGTAGCGACGGGCGATGCTGTCGAACATCCCGGCGACGTCATAGGGCTGCTTCTGGAGATCGGCGCGGCTCATGGTCCGATCCTGCCAGATCCCCGCCACATGGGCGGACCGATGCGAAGGCGTGGCGGGCGCGCTGGCAGGATGGACGTACCCCGCTTCCGGGGCTGGTCGTGTCCGAAGGAGAAGCCCATGTCCGATGCTCGCACCGCCCGTGCCGAGTCCATCCGCGCCCTGTCCATTCCTGCCGAGCTGCTGCCCGGTGACGGCCGTTTCGGGTCGGGCCCCTCGCGCATCCGGGATGCGCAGATGGAGGTGCTGGCCGGACTCGGTCGCTCCGTCATGGGGACCTCCCACCGTCAGCCCCCGGTCAAGCAGCTGGTCTCGCGCATCCGCTCCGGCCTGGCCGAGATGTTCGCCCTGCCCGAGGGATACGAGGTGGTCCTGGGCAATGGTGGCTCCACCGCGTTCTGGGACGTCGCGGCGCTCGGCCTGGTCCGCTCGCGCGCCCAGCACCTGGTGTTCGGGGAGTTCTCGCAGAAGTTCGCCACCGAGACCACGGCCGCTCCCCATCTCGCCGAGCCGGACATCGTGCGCGCCGAGTCCGGGAGCCTGCCCGCACCGGTGGGTCGCGAAGGCGTCGATGTCTACGCCTGGCCGCACAACGAGACCTCGACCGGCGTGATGGCGCCGATCCGTCGGCCGCAGGGCGCCGGAGCCGATCAGCTGGTGCTGATCGACGCCACCTCGGCGGCCGGCGGAGTGGCAGTGGACGTATCCGAGACGGACGCCTACTACTTCGCCCCGCAGAAGGCCTTCGCCTCCGAGGGTGGGCTGTGGATCGCGCTGCTCTCGCCGGCCGCGATCGAGCGCGCCCAGCGGCTCGAGGCGGGCACGGACCGGTGGGTGCCCTCCTTCCTGTCGCTGACCAGTGCGATCGACAACTCCCGCAAGGACCAGACCCTCAACACCCCGGCGGTGGCCACCCTGGTGCTGCTGGCCGAGCAGATCGAGTGGATGAATCAACAGGGCGGGCTGGCGTGGGCCGATGCCCGGACCCGGGCCACCAGCTCGATGCTCTACGACTGGGCGGCCCGCCGCCCGGAGATCACACCCTTCGTGGCGGACCCCGCGGCCCGCTCCCAGGTGGTCGTCACCTTGGACATCGATGAGGCGATCGATGCCACCGCCGTCGCCTCGGTGCTGCGCGGGCACGGCGTGGTCGACATCGAGCCGTACCGCAAGCTGGGCCGCAACCAGATCCGGGTCGGCACCTTCCCCGCCGTCGGTGAGCAGGATGTCGCCGCGCTGATCGCCGTGCTCGACCATGTGCTGGACCGCTCCAACTGACCGGGGCACGGCGCCGTGCCCACTTCCGGCGGACGCCCCGTGATGAGGATGGAGGCCGCGCCTGCCGATCGGGGCCGGTGCGGCCTTCGGCGATCGGGGCGGGTCAGTCGCGTCGTTGGACGAGGTTGCGGTGCAGGATCTGCGCCGCCTCCCAGAGCGTGCGGCGCTCGGCGTCATCGGTGGCTCCGATCCGTGAACGCAACCACTCATCCCTTTCGCGGCGGCCGCGATCGACCGCCTCCTGGCCCTCGGCGGTCAGGGTGACACGCACCTGACGGCCATCTCCCGGATGGGCATCGCGCAGCACCAGTCCGGCGTCCTCGAGGCGGCCGAGGATCCGCGTCATCACCGGCGGGCTCACGTGCTCGAAAGAGGCGATCGCCCCCGGTGTCGACTCCCCGGCACGTTGAAGATAGGCGAGCACCGAGTACTGCGAGGCCGAGATCTCGTCGGAGGCGGTGTGGGAGCGCAGGATGCGGGAGGAGACCAGCAGCACGCGGCGCAGCTCGGCCGCCAGTTCGGCGGCGTCCTGCTCCGGGTCCTCCCGGCGCTCCTGCCCGGTCACAGCAGCAGTCCCTCGATCCCACCGCGCAGGAAGTAGATGATGAACATGATCGAGATCAGGTACATGAGCCAGTGGACCTGCCGGGCCTTGCCACGCACCACCCTGATCAGCACGTACATGATGAAGCCCGCGCCCATCCCCACCGTGATCGAGTACGCGAAGGGCATCAGGATGATGGTGAGGAACGCCGGGAGGGCGACCTCCACGTCCGTGAAGTCGATATCGGTGATCTGCGTCATCATCAGGAACCCGACCATCACCAGTGCTGGGGTCGCCGCCTCGTAGGGCACCAGCGCCACCAGTGGGGACAGGAAGGTCGCCAGCAGGAACGCGATGCCGACGACGATCGCGGAGAGGCCGGTGCGGGCCCCCTCGGCGACCCCGGAGGTGGACTCGACGAAGCTGGTGTTGGAGGAGACGCCGCCGATTCCACCGGCGATCGCGCCGACCGAGTCGACCACCAGGATGCGCTGGGAGTGCGGGATCTCGCCCTGCTCGTCGACCATCCCGGCCCCGGAGGCCACGCCCACCATGGTGCCCATGGTGTCGAAGAAGTCGGCCAGCAGCAGCGAGAAGACGATCACCGAGGCCCCGATGACGCCCGCGGCGGTGATGCCGCCGATCGGATCGACAGTGAACAGGGTTGAGAAGTCGGGGATCTGGATCGGGAACTCGCTGACAGTGGGCACATTCATCGCCCAGCCGCCGGGGTTGCCCTCGTCGGCGCCGTCGGCCTGGCTGAAGGCGCCCAGGTCCAGGAAGCGTTCGAGGACGATCGCCAGCACGGTCGCCGTGATGATCGAGATCAGGATCGCACCGGGCACCTTGCGCACCCACAGGATGAACATCAGAAGCAGCCCGGTGACGAACACGAATGTCGGCCAGCCCGTCAGGGAACCGTCGTTGCCCAGCTGCACGGGGGTGCTGGTCGCGCTGGTGACGAACTTGGCGTTGTACATGCCCAGGAAGGCGATGAACAGGCCGATGCCGACGGCGATCGCGGTCTTCAGGAACGGCGGGACCGCCTCGAACACCGCGCGGCGGAAGCCGGTCAGCACCAGGATCAGGATGATCACGCCCTCGAGCAGCACCAGGCCCATCGCCCCGCCCCAGGTCATGCCGGGCAGCGGCGCCACCGAGTAGGCGAGATAGGCGTTCAGGCCCAGGCCGGCTGCGAGCGCGAGCGGGAACTTCGCCCAGGCCCCCATGAACACGCTGAGGAGCCCGGCGATCAGTGCGGTGCCGGCGGCGACCGCCGGGAGGTTCGGCTCGGTCCCCCCGCCCAGGTACATGCCGGTCGAGTCCGGGACGGTACCGATGATCAGGGGGTTCAGGACCACGATGTAGCACATCGAGAAGAACGTGACCAGGCCGCCCCGGATCTCCCGGGCCACGGTGGAGCCGCGCTCGGTGATCTTGAAGTAGCGGTCCAGCCCGGAGCGTTCTGCGACGGCCGTGGCGTTCGAGGAGGGGGGATCAGCCTGTTGCATGAGAGGAATCGTATCGGCCGACGGGAGACGTCCCGTCCCTGATCAGCTGTGACCTGTGCCGGTGTGATGATCCACGATCCGGCGCGTGTGCCGGTAGTAGTCGGCCAGCTCCAGGCGGGAGGCCGCCGCCTCGTCCACCACCACGGTGACCTCGGGGTGGAGCTGCAGGGAGGTGGCCGGCCAGCGAGCGCTGACCGCTCCCTCGGCCATCTGGGCGATGGCCTCGGCCTTGTTCTGCCCGGAGGCGGTCAGCACGATCCGGCGCGCCTCGCCGATCGTGCCCAGCCCCTGGGAAATCGCTTGCACCGGGACGTCCTCGCGGGTTTCGAAGTACCGTGAGTTGTCCGCGATCGTGGACTCGGCCAGCACCACGGGCCGGGTGCGGGAGGCCAATGAGCTGCCCGGCTCGTTGAAGGCGATGTGCCCGTTCGATCCGATGCCCAGGATCTGCAGATCGACCCCGCCGGCCGCGCCGATGCCGGCGTCGTACCGGGCCGCCTCGACCGCCGGATCATCGGCGGTGCCGTCAGGAGAGATCACCGCGGCGTCGTCGATGTCGATGCCGGAGACGAAGTTGTCACGGATGAAGCGGTGGTAGCTCTGCTCGTGGCCGGCGGGCAGGCCGACGTACTCATCGAGCAGGAAAGCGCGGCAGGCCGCGAAGGACAGGCCCTCGTGACGGTGACGGCGGATCAGCTCGCGGTAGGCGGGGAGCGGAGAGGAGCCGGTGGCCAGGCCCAGGGTCGCCCCCGTGCTGCCGGCCTCTCGCACGATCTGCTCGAACTGGTCGGCGACGATGCGTGCGCCCTCGTCGGCGTCCGCGACGATGATGATCTCCATCCGGTCCCTTCGTCTCCCCGGCGTCCGGTCGAGGTCGCCGATCGTGGCATGTTGTCAAGTGGTCTAGCGGCTGCGAACCCTCGCAGTGCGGGACAGTCTAAGGCCTGTGCCGGCGCCGCAGCGGACGACGACGGCGCGTCTCGCGGGATGCGGGACGCGCCGTCGTCTCTGTCGTGATCCGCTCCGTCAAGGGCGCGGATCAGCAGGTCACTTCTTCTTGCCCGTGTTGGCGGCGTACTCGAAGGCCGCGCGCGGAGTCGTGCTCTCCGGGATGCCGATGATGTCGCGCCGCGAGATCAGGTTGGTCGCCCATCCCGCGAGCACGGCGGCCTTCCGGCCGAAGGTCGGCATCGCGTACACGTGGTAGGTGCGCGCCGCGACCCAGGCAGGCAGGCCGCGGATGTCGAACTCCCTGTCGCCGATCATCATGCGCGCCACACCCTTGTACATGCCCAGGGTCGCCAGGACGCCGAGGTTCTGGTGGTAGTAGTCCACCAGCGGGCGGCCTTGGACGGCGCGCGCGATGTTGTCGGCGATGCGCTTGCCCTGGCGAACGGCGTGCTGGGCGTTGGGCGGGCAGAACTTGCCCTCACCCGAGGCCAGGTCCGGCACGGCGGCGCAGTCGCCACCGGCGAAGACATTGTCGAGGGGACCGTCGGCTCCGTTGACCCGCAGGTCCGCCAGGGCGTCGAGCTTGCCCATCAGCGGGCCGCGCTCGGTCACCACCGGCAGGTCGGAGACGTCCTGGTCCATCAGGACCGGGTTGGGCTTGACGCCGGCGTTCCACACCAGCAGATCGGACTCGAACTCGTCGCCGTCGCTGGTCTTGATCAGACCGTCCTCGGCGGAGTTCAGGAAGGTCTCGAGCTTGACCTCGACGCCCCGTTCGCGCAGCTGGTTGAGCACATAGGCGCGCTGGTCCTCGGTCAGCTCGGGGAACACGAAGGGGGCGGCGTCGATCAGCACGAAGCGGATGTCGGAGGCATGCAGATCCGGGTAGTAGCGCAACGCGTCGCGGACCATGTCCTCGGTCTCGGCCACGGCCTCACCGCCGGCGAAGCCGCCGCCGATGAAGGTGAAGGTGAGCAGTCGCTTGCGGATCTTGGGATCCTTGGTGGAGGCGGCCTCGGCGAGGTTGGCCAGGACCCGGTCGCGCACGGCGATGGCCTCCTCGACCTGCTTGAAGCCGATCGCGTTCTCCGCCAGGCCCGGGATGGGCAGCAACCGCGGCACGGCGCCGAGCCCGACCACCAGGTAGTCGTAGGAGATCTCGAGCTGGACGTCGTCCTCGGTGTCGACGACCACGGTGTTGTCCGCGCTGCGGATGGAGGTGACCGAACCGGTGACGACCTTGGTGCCGGCCAGGATCTTGCGCAGAGGCGCGAGGACGTTGCGCGGATCGATGTTGCCGGCCCCGACCTCGGGGAGGAAGGGCTGGTAGGTCATGTACGGCCGTGGGTCGACGACCGTGATGGCGACCTCGGTGCCGAGCGTCTTGCGCAGATCGGACGCGGTCGTCAGGCCGACGGACCCGCCGCCGAGGATCAGGACATGCGGTTTACCGCCGAAAGTGGTGTTCATGGGGTCCAGAGTAGAACTGTCCCGGCCCACGCACAAAAATTCCGCCGGTTTCGGGACCTTCGGCGCGCTCGGCGCGTGGTCCTCGACTCAGTGCGGCGGGCCGGGCGAGGCGCCTCCGGGCTCCTCGGGGGCGGCCGGCGGGGGTTCGTCGAGCAGGCTGAGTGCGAGGCCGTCGAGGATGTCGTGTTCGCTGGTCCTGGTGTGCGCCAGGCCGGCGCGCGCCGCCATGCGACGCAGGATCCGAGCCCAGATCAGCGCACCTGCACCGATCACGTCGATGCGGCCGGGATGGATGGCCCGGTGGGCTGAGCGCTGCTGCCGGGTCATCCCCAGCAGCGAGTCGCAGACGGCGACCGCCTCGTCGATCGACAGGGTGGCGCCGTGGGTGGCGTCGGGCAGGTACTCCTGGACCCCCTCGGCGACCGCGGTGATCGTGGTCACAGTTCCGGCGACCCCCACCAGGCAGGCGGCCTCCTCGAGGGGCATGTCCTGCTCGGCGCGGTCCAGCAGCTCATCGATGTCAGCGGAGGCCGCGGAGATCTCCGCGGCGGTGGGCGGGTCGGAGCGCAGGTGGCGTTCGGTCAGCCGCACCGAGCCCATGTCCAGGCTGGTGCGACTGAGGGGCGCCTGGGTGCCCAGCACCAGCTCGGTCGAGCCGCCGCCGATGTCGACCACCACGCACGGCCCGCCGGGCAGGCCCTCGAGGGTGCTGACCGCTCCCCGGAAGGACAGCGCGGCCTCCTCGTCTCCGGTGATCACTTCGGGGGTGACGCCGAGGATGTCCCGGATGCCGTCGATGAACACGTCACGGTTGGAGGCGTCGCGGGTGGCGGAGGTGGCCACGAAGCGGATCCGCTCGGCGCCGTGGTGGGCGATCAGGTCCCCGTAGCGGCGTGCGGCGTCCAGGGTGCGCTCGACAGCCTGGGGGTCGAAGCGGCCGGTGCGGTCGACCCCGTATCCCAGGCGGACCATCTCCAGGCGGCGTTCGAGGTCCACCAGCGTCCCGGTGCGCGGGTCACGGCGGGTGATCAGCAGACGGATGGAGTTGGTGCCGCAGTCGATCGCGGCGACGGGGGCGTCGTTCACCGTGCCCCCTGCTCGCAGCGGCAGACCAGCTGCTGGTCGTCGGCGCCGAGGCCGGCCAGGACCTCATCGGCGACAGGGTTGATCCCGGGCCCTTCGGCCAGGGCTTGGCCGGCCAGGGCGTGCAGGCACTTCACGCGCACCGGCATACCTCCGGCGCTGACGTCCCGGATCTCCTCGGCGGTGCCCAGCTCCTCCCGGCGGGCGAGGTAGCGCTCATGGGCGCGGAGGTACCCGGCGGCGAGCTCTTCCTCGGCGGTCAGCCGGTCGCTGAACTCGGCCATGATGCCGCCTGCCTCGAGTCGGGACAGCTCCAGGGTCAGCCAGGGCAGCGTGAGGTACAGGGAGGTCGGGAAGGGGGTGCCGTCCTCGAGCCGGGGGGCGGTGCGCACCACCGCGGGCCGGCCGCAGGCGCAGCGCCGGGCGATGGAGACCACGGCGCGCATGTCTCGGCCGAGCTGCTCGCGCATGACTGCGAGGTCCGTCTCGGTCGCGGGGCTCTCGAAAGGCAGGGGATCGAGCTGTGTCACTGGTCGCTGTCCTCGTCAGTGGCCTCGTCGGCCACATCGTCGTCAGTGTCGCCGACCTCGTCGGGGATGTCGTCGGCCGTGAGGCGGCTGGAACCCTCGACGCTGGTCCACAGGGTCGAGAACCACTCCCCCTCCCGGGCCTCCTCGGCGGCCTGCTCCGCCTCGGTCAGCGGCACCTCGCGTCCCGAGGTGTCGGTCAGGCGGTACTGGGTCTCCCCCGGCATCGCGAACAGCAGGCGCTCCCGGGCGCGGGCGGTGACGTAGGCGGGATCCTCCCAGCGGTCGACCTGCTGTCGCAGATCCTCGACCTCCTGTTCCTGCCCCTCGACCTGGGAGCGGAGCTCGGCGAGCTGCTGGCGCTGGGCGACGTAGGAGTTCACGGTGGGCACCAGTGCGGCCAGGGCGACCACCACCAGGGTGACCAGCACCAGGGTGCGGCGGGTGATGGTGATCCCGGGACCGTCCTGCGCGGTGGTCCGCGCGGAGGTGCTGCGCGGGCGGGAGGCGGCTGCCGGGCCACGGGTGGAGGTGCGGCGCGAGGGACCGCCGCGGGAGGCCGGTGCCGCGGGGCGGGAGGCGGGACGTCCCGAGCCGCGACGCGTCCCGGATGCAGAGACCGGGCGCCTCGCTGAACGCGGGGCGCCCGGTCGTCTGGAGGTCATGCCGAAAGGCTAACCCCTCAGGCTGTGAACCGCGGGAATGCCGACGCGCCGGCGTAGGTCGCGGCGTCCTCGAGCTCCTCCTCGATGCGCAACAGCTGGTTGTACTTGTTGACACGCTCACCACGGGCGGGGGCGCCCGACTTGATCTGCCCGCAGTTCGTGGCCACGGACAGATCGGCGATGGTGGTGTCCTCGGTCTCACCGGAGCGATGGGACATCATGGACCGGAAGCCGGCCCGATGGGCGAGGTCGACGGCGTCGAAGGTCTCCGTGAGCGTCCCGATCTGGTTGACCTTGACCAGCAGCGCATTGGCGGCCCCGGACTCGATGCCGCGTCCCAGGCGCACGGGATTGGTGACGAACAGGTCGTCGCCCACGATCTGGATCTTGCCGCCGAGGCGGTCGGTCATGGCCTTCCAGCCGTCCCAGTCCTCCTCGTCCAGCGGGTCCTCGATCGAGACCAGCGGGTAGGCCTCGACCAGCTCGGCGTAGTAGTCGACCATCTCGGAAGCTGACTTCACGGATCCCTCGAAGGTGTAGGAGCCCTGCTCGCAGAACTCCGTGGCAGCCACGTCGAGGGCGAGCGCGACGTCCTTGCCCGCCTCGTAGCCGGCCTTGCCGATGGCCTCGACGATCAGGTCCAGCGCCGCACGGTTGGAGTCCAGGTTCGGGGCGAAGCCACCCTCGTCGCCGAGGCCGGTGTTCAGGCCGCGCTCCTGGAGCACCGCCTTCAGCGCGTGGTAGACCTCGGCACCGACGCGCAGGGCTTCATGGAAGGACTCGGCGCCGATCGGCGCGATCATGAACTCCTGGATGTCGACGTTGGAGTCCGCGTGCGAGCCGCCGTTGAGGATGTTCATCATCGGCACGGGCAGCACATGGGCGTTGGGGCCGCCCAGGTACTGGTAGAGAGGGATTCCGGCAGAGTCCGCGGCGGCCTTGGACACGGCCAGCGACACACCCAGGATCGCGTTGGCACCGATGGCGCCCTTGTTGTCGGTGCCGTCGGCCTCGTTCATCACAGCATCGATCGCCCGCTGTTCCTGGACGTCCATGCCCAGGATCTTCGGTGCGAGGTCCTCGATGACGGCGGCGACGGCCTGCTCCACACCCTTGCCTAGGTAGCGGGACTTGTCGCCGTCGCGGCGCTCGACGGCCTCGAAGGCGCCGGTCGAGGCGCCCGAGGGGACCTGGGCACGGGCGAAGGTGCCGTCGTCGAGGAGCACCTCCACCTCGACGGTGGGGTTTCCGCGGGAGTCGAGGATCTCGCGGGAGTGGACGGCATCGATCGTGGCTGCCATGGGCTGTTCCTTCCTTCGGGTGAGTGAAGTTCCAAACGGCCGGTCGGCGCTGACCGTCCGCGGACAGTCTAGGCCGTCCGCTCCGGGCCGGTGGCCTCTGTCACGTCCGCGCCCTCGCACGTACTCGCACGAGTAGGAGTCCGCGGCCTCGGCCGCGCCGGGAGCGTCGATCCGGACCAGCAGGGAGCGCAGCGCGGTCTCGGGGTCCTCGTCCCGGGCCTCCGCGGCGACCACCAGATCCAGCAGGGCCCGGCCGATGACGGTGCCGTGGCCCCGCTCCTGCTCCGCCGCGGTCTCCTGGTCCGCGGCCGCGAGCAGCTGTTCCAGCTGCCCCGCCGAACGGGCCCGGTGGACCATCTTGGCGGCGGTCTGGAGGGCCGGCAGACGGGCAGGGATGCCCTCCGACCAGGCCACGGCGCGCTGCGGCGCCGCACCGCCCGTGGCCACAGCCGCCTGCCGCTCCGCGGCCTTGACGGCGTGCCACTGGGCGATGATCTCCTCGACGTCGCCGGGGTCGGTGAGCACCTGCTCGCCCTCCGGGCCGAAGACGTGGGGGTTGCGTCGCTCCATCTTGGCGACGAAGGCGCGGGCCACGTCGTCGATGTCCCAGGGCGGATCGGCCTCCTGTCCCACGCGGGCATGGAACAGGATCTGGAAGAGCAGGTCGCCCAGCTCATCGCGCAGGGCGGTGGGGCCGTGGGAGGCGGGGTCGTCGATCACGTCGAGGACCTCGTAGGTCTCCTCGAGCAGGTAGCGGGCGAGCGAGGCGTGGGTCTGACGGTGCGTCCAGGCGTCTCCTCCCGGCTCGCGCAGGGCGTCCATCACCTCGACCGCCCGCAGCAGCTGGTTGCCGCGGGCGCCGGGATCGGCGGTGCCGGGCTCAGGCGCCGGGGTGCTGTGCTCGTCGCTCACGACGGCAGACTACTGCGCCGTGCCCTGGACCGTGGGCCTCGCGATCTGCTCGGCTGCGGCCGGGACCAGGGTGCGCAGCACCCCGCGGGCCCACTCGAGCAGCTCGTGGTCACGCAGCTCCGTGCCGCCGAGGCGGGAGGTCATCGGCCGCGGGACCAGCACCTGCCGGGTGGCCGGCTTCAGCAGCGTGCCCGGGTACAGACGCTTCATCCGCATCGCGGCGGAGTCGGGCACCTCCAGGTGGGCGAAGCGGATCATCTTGCCCTGGGCCTGGACCTCGTCCACGCCCGCGGCACGGGCGTCGATGCGGAAGCGGGCCACGTCCAGCAGCACCTCGACGGGGGGTGGCGGGGCCCCGTAGCGGTCGGTGAGCTCGGCGCGGATCTGGTCGATCTCGGCGATCTCGCGCACCGCGGAGAGCTTGGAGTAGGCCTCCAGGCGCAGCCGCTCGGATCCGATGTAGTCGTGCGGGATGTGCGCGTCCAGGGGCAGCTCGACGCGGATCTCCTTCTCGGGGGCCTTGCCCTCGCCGCGGAAGGCGGCCACGGCCTCCCCCACCATCCGCACGTACAGGTCGAAGCCGACCCCGGCGATGTGACCGGACTGCTCCCCGCCCAGCAGGTTGCCGGCACCACGGATCTCCAGGTCCTTCATCGCCACCTGCATGCCGGCCCCCAGGTCGGTGTTGGTGGCCAGGGTGGTGAGGCGGTCGTGGGCGGTCTCGGTCAGCGGCTTGGAGGCGTTGTAGAGGAAGTAGGAGTAGGCGCGCTCGTTGGAACGGCCCACCCGCCCGCGCAGCTGGTGCAGCTGCGAGAGCCCGAACTTGTCGGCGTTCTCGACGATCAGGGTGTTGGCGTTGGCGATGTCCAGCCCGGTCTCGACGATCGTGGTGCACACCAGCACGTCGAAGTCCCGCTCCCAGAAGTCGATGATGACCCTCTCCAGCTGGGCCTCGTTCATCTTGCCGTGGGCGAC
>DWZH01000135.1 GCA_019118275.1 Candidatus Brachybacterium merdavium
ACCGACAGCCACCGCTCCACGATGGCGCCGCTCGAGATCGAGATCGCCGGGCATCCCGACCTCGACCTCGATATCGGCTCTGCGCGGATCCGCGGTGACGGGAGCTGATGACGGGGACCGCCGCCCCGTCCATCCCGCTGCCCCAACCTGCCCTGGCCCCAGCCTGACTCGCGAGATGATCCCCTGCCGATCGCGCTGGCGCACACTCCCTGGTTCCTGTACCCCACTTCGGTCGTCACCAACCTGATGCGCCCGGTCGACAGCAGCAACGCGGGCACCGACCACATCACCAAGAACGACGAGATCAACGAGATACTCACCTGCATCGTCAGCCTCCCGCCACCACGGCATCCGCCCTGGCCGACGAGGGATACCTGCTGACGAACGTCGCCATCGCGACCACCGTGGCCAGGCAGATCAGGGCTGCGACGATCGCCGCTCCCCTGCCGCCATCGGCGGTCAGGGCCGCGCCTCCGAGCACGCCCGCGAGAGAGATGCCCACATACAGGGCGCTGGTGTTCAGGGCCACCGCCTCGGTGCCGGCGTCACCGGCCAGCTGCAGCGCACGGGTGGTCATCGGCGGGTTGAAGCCCCAGCCGGCGAAGCCGTAGGCAACCAGCACGATCACCGTCAACCACACCGGGGTGGTCCCGCCGGAGCCCAGGCCGATCCCCGCCAGGGCGAGGATCGCCAGCGCCAGCAGCGCGAAGCTGCCCAGCAATGCGCGGTCGGCGCCCCAACGGTCGGTCAGTCGGCCGCCGGCCACGGTGCCCAGGGCCCCGGCGACCCCGACCACGCCGATGAACAGGGCCAGCAGGGGGCCGCCGTGCCCGGTGAGGTCACGGGTGATGGGACCGATATAGGTATAGATCAACAGCCCGCCGCTGGCTCCCATCGTGGTGCCCAGCACGCAGGTCAGCACCGCCGGACGGCCCAGGATCCGCAGCTGTGCCCGCACCCCGATCTCGGGAGCACCGGGAACTGGGGGCAGCATCCTGGCATTGATCATCATCACCAGGAGGGTCAGCAGCGCGACCACCATGAAGGTGGGGCGCCACCCGAAGGCGGTGCCGAGCAGCGAACCGAGCGGCACCCCCACGAACAGGGAGATCGTGAGTCCGGCGGCGACCATCCCCACCGCTCGGCCCACCTGCTCCGGTGCGGCGAGGCGGGCGGCCATCGCGAAGGCGGCGGGGCTGATGGCCGCTGCGACCAGGGCCGCCGACACGCGCAGTGCCATCAGGACTGCGAAGCCGGGAGCGAGCGCAGTGAGCAGGTTGAGGCCGGCGAACAGCACGAGGCCGGCCAGCAGCAGGGGCTTGCGGGGAAGGCGGGCGGTGGCCACGGCCAGTGGTGGAGCGGCCAGGGCGTAGGTGATCGAGAAGACGGTCACCAGCTGTCCGGCAGCGGCTTCGCTGACCTGTTGGTCCCGGGCGATCTCGGGGAGTATCCCGGCGATGATGAAATCGTCGGTACCGAACACGAAGGTGACCAGCGTCAGCCCGAGCAGTCGTGCCCGGCCCGTGGCCGGGGATCTGTGCATACCAGTCATGCGTCGGACGCTAGAAGCCTGACGCTGGCGTCAAGGTCAAGCCCAACCGCCGAGAGCCGGCCATGTCAGCCGATGCGGATCGATTCCTCGATCTCGTCGACGTGGCCCTCCAGCCGCTCGCGGGTCCGATGCAATCGCTCGAGGAGCTCATCGACCTGAGACAGACGCGCTGCCGCGGTGTCCAGTTCGGAAGGGCATCTGGGGCCGCTGGACAGAGGACGGTCCAAGCAGCCTCGGTCCAGGTACTGCCCGATATCGGCCGTGGTGAGACCGGCATCCAGCAGGTTCTTGATGTTGGCTGCTCGGACCACGTCGGTCGCGTCGTAGAGGCGGTAGCCGTTGTGGCCGCGAGCCGGGGCCAGCAGTCCTTCCTGTTCGTAGTGGCGCAGTGCTCGGGGGCTGGTTCCGATGTGTGCGGCGAGGTCACCGATCTGCATGTGCCTCGTCTGCCTGGTGTCGGTCATGACTCGTAGCCGTCCTCGGTCGTCTCGGGATGTCGGGCGATCACCTGGAAGGTGTGCCAGTGCTCGGGAGCGCGGTGAGCTCCTCGAGTCGCACGGTCCGGTGGTGGATCGGATGGTTCTCGGCGAGCGCCTGCATCGGTGTCTCGGCGCTCGGATCGGCGTCCCAGGTCCAGACCCGGAAGCCTGCAGCCGCCCGGTGTGCGGCCTCGATCCCGACGCCGCAGCCCAGCTCCACGGCGACGGGGGCCGGTGAGGCGACGGGCTGCGCCGCCTGAACGGCTCGTTGGGCGAGCGGCCGCACGGGCCGGCCCTGCTGGGCGGCGTTGTAGGCCGCGAAGTCACGGTCAGTGCCCTGGTGCTGCATTCCCGTCATCCCTGTCCTTTCTGCGTCTGCTCATCCAGCAGCTCCCGCAAGGGGGTCCACCCCGTCGGCAGTGGCCCGCGGAGACCGGCTCGAGCCCGGTCGGCTGCTGCGGACCACCCCTGGGCCGCTCGGCAGCCGGGTTCTGCTACTGCGCCTCGGGCCACGCGGAACCCGGTCGCCTCCAGCGCTGCGCCCGGGGCGCTCCCCCGGCGCACCGAGGCCCTCACGCTCCACGGCTCGTCGGCCCAGCCGCCGCCTCGGAAGACCCGGTAGTCGGCGTAACGGCCCGGGTCGAGGTAGTCCCAGCACCACTCCCAGACATTGCCGAGCAGGTCCGAGAGCCCGAAGGCATTGGGGCGTTTCCGCCCGACGGGCTGGATCCCGTGGATTTCGTCCCGGGCGGTCCAGGCGATGTCACGCAGCCTCCCGTACTGCGGCCCGGTGGTGCCGGCACGGCAGGCGTACTCCCACTCGGCCTCGGTCGGCAGGCGATACCCGTCGGCCGAGACATCCCAGCAGGTCCGAGGGCCCTCCACGGTGTAGGCAGGACGCAGACCCTCAGCGTCGGACAGGGCGTTGCAATGGTTGATGGCATCGCGCCAGGTCACGCCGTGGACCGGCTGCTCCAACCCGGCAGAGACCACCGTCGTGCGCGCGATCTCGAAGGGTTCCAGCCGCACCTCGGTCTCCATCACGCGGCGGGCGTCGTGGAGTCGGACCGTGCCTGCCGGCAGGGCCACGAGCTCACCGGGATCCAGCTCCACGGTGTGAACCTATCCCGGGGACCGGCCCGGCCGACAGCGATATACCGTCACACCGTCGCCGCGGTGCTACACCGGCCACTGGGGTGCTCAACTCGTTCCCGGCGCCGTGGAGGACAGCCGCTGCCGGCGCGTTCATGATCCACGGAAGGGTGGCATCCCCTGAGGGCCCCGCTCAAGCGATTTCCTGGCCCGCTGCAGACTCGAGCGTAGGTTCACCAGTGGGACGCTACGAAACGCCACAGCTGATCGGCGGCCTGCGAGACCGCGTCGTCCCGGCCGCCGCGATGGATGCGTGCAGGAGGCAGCAGGGCGCGCAGCACCTCCGCGTCATGGCGGGCGTCGTCGATCACGTCATCGCTCTCGCCGCGAGCACGCAGTCGTGCGGCGCGCTGCGCGTCCCCGATCTCCCATCCCAGCAGCAGTTCGCCGGCGACCGCGTCTACGTCGGCATCGGGTACCTGGGTCAGCAGCACCATGGGGATGCCCGTGCGGGTGACGAGTCCGGTGATGCGGTCCCAGAGCCGGTCATAGGCAGGCCAGGCCTCCGCGGCCGCGGGGTCTGCGATCGGCACCCCGAGCAGATGTCCCTGCTCGAGGATCTCGTCGATGTCCGCGACGACCGCCGCACCGTGGGCGCGCGCCACCAGGTGAGGCAGAACTGCACTCTTCCCGGTTCCCGGCGGCGCCGCGATGCGGATCAGAGGGGCCTGTCCGGGGTGGTCCTCGGTTGTCATCACACGATGATGGCAGGCTCACTCCCACTCGGCTTCGGTCGGCACACGGAATCCATCGACCGCAACACCTCGGCCTCTGTTCCACGGCGGGGGTCCCGCAGCCGTGCGGTGCCGGCAGGAAGGGCCGCGAGTTCGCCAGGTTCCAGATCCACGGTTCGAACCTGTCGCGGCGCCGTCGTGACGCGCAGGAGCTCTCCACTGCTTCCCGGTTCCTCAGCGCCGAGAACGGTGGAGCCGGCCATCCTTGCCGGCCCTTCACGCAGAGCCGTCTGTGAGGCAGGCCGGAGACCATGACCAGTCGTCCAGCCGTCATCGTCATCGACGCCGCCCGACCACGCCTCGTCGCCGACTTCTGGCGCGCAGTGCTGGGCTGGGAGGTGGTCGAGTCCGACGCGGACGGCATCAGCATCGCGCCCGGTGACGGGAGCTGGCCGGGCATCGACATGTTCCAGGTCCCGGAGGGCAAGAGCATCAAGAATCGCCTGCACCTCGACCTGCGGGCCGATGGGTCCAGCACCGAGGACGAGCTGCAGCGGCTCCTGAATCTCGGGGCGCGCCGGGTGGACGTGGGCCAGGGTCCCGAGGTCAGCTGGGTGGTCCTCGCCGATCCGGAGGGCAACGAGTTCTGCCTGCTGTCCCGGACGGTCCAGGAGATGAGCCGGTAGGAGACCTCCTGCCGAGCACACCGGCCGAACGCAGGACCTCTCTCCGCCTCCCGCAGTCGTCGCAGCGGGATCCCGCAGGCGCACCCGGCGATGCGACACCCACTACTTGTATACAGATCGGTTCGAGACACCCCGATTGATAGAGGCTCCTCTCGCGGGGTGGCGGCCCGATGTATACACTCGAGGGGTGCGTGCCAGCGACCGGGCTTACCTGACCCTCCGTGAGGAGATCATCGAGGGCGCCCTGGCGCCCGGGTCCGTCCTGGGCGAGGTCGAGCAGTCGGCACGCCTGGGCCTGTCCCGCACCCCGCTGCGCGAAGCGCTGGGCCGGTTGGTCGCCGACGGCCTGGCCGAGCAGTCCCCCCGGCGCGGCATCGTGGTCACCGCCGTCTCCCTGTCCGAGGCCTCGGACCTGTTCGAGGTGCGCTCCGCGCTCGAGGTGCTCGCCGCCCGACGTGCGGCCGAGAACGTGGCGCACCAGCCGGCGAGCACCGGGCACTCACCCCGGGAGCTCCTCGCCGACCTCGCGGTCCGCTTCGAGACGGCCACGGTCGACCTGGCCGCGGGGGCGGACCCCACCGCTTATTACGCGCTGACCGAGGAGCTGGATGCCGCGATCGATTCCGCGGCCGGCAACAGGCATCTCGCCGATGCGCTGCGCGATGTGCGGGTGCACCTGGGTCGGCTGCGACGACTGTCCCGGGACTCCCCCGGCCGCCTGGCCGACTCCGCCCGCGAGCACGCCGCGATCGCCCGCGCCGTGGCCACCGGCAACCCACAGCTGGCCGCGGCGACCACCACCGTCCACCTGCAACAGGCCCTCACCCATCTGCTGACAGGCGCACCCGCAGCGACCGACGCCACCCCATCACCACAGGAGACGACCCCATGATCGACCACACCGTCCGCGTCCACCGCTCCGAGGAGAACCTGGCCCGTGAGGACCAGCTGGCCTGGAAGATGGCCGAGGTGGCGGTCGACCCCGTCGAGGTCGAGGCCGAGGTCGCGGAGATGATCATCAACCGCATCATCGACAACGCCGCGGTCGCCGTCGCCTCCCTCACCCGCGCCCCGATCGTCTCCGCCCGCTCCCAGGCGCTCAGCCATCCCGTCTCCACCGGAGGATCCGGGGCGAGCATCTGCGGCATCGACCGGCGCACCTCCCCCGAATGGGCGGCCTGGGCCAACGGGGTCGCCGTGCGCGAACTGGACTTCCATGACACCTTCCTGGCCGCCGACTACTCCCACCCCGCCGACAACATCCCGCCGATCCTGGCCGTCGGCGAGCACACGGGAAGCTCCGGCGAGCAGCTGATCCGGGCGCTGGCCACCGGATACGAGCTGCAGGTCGACCTGGTGCGCGCCATCACCCTGCACGCCCACAAGATCGATCACGTCGCCCACCTGGGCCCCTCGGCGGCCGCCGGCATCGGCACGCTGCTGGGCCTGGACACCGAGACCGTGTTCCAGGCCATCGGGCAGGCCCTGCACACCACCACCGCCACGCGTCAGTCCCGCAAGGGTGAGATCTCCACCTGGAAGGCCCATGCCCCGGCCTTCGCCGGCAAGATGGCGGTCGAGGCCGCGGATCGGGCGATGCGCGGCCAGACCTGCCCGGTGCCGATCTATGAGGGGGAGGACGGCGTGATCGCCTGGCTGCTGGGCGGTCCCGAGGCCCGCTACACGGTGCCGCTGCCGGCGCCGGGCGAACCCAAGCGCGCCATCCTGGACACCTACACCAAGGAGCACTCGGCCGAGTACCAGGCCCAGGCCTGGATCGACCTGGCCCGCAAGCTGCACACCACCCACCCCGAGACGGCAGATCCGCAGCGGGTCGACTCGATCCTGATCCGCACCTCCCACCACACGCACTACGTGATCGGCTCCGGAGCGAATGATCCGCAGAAATACGATCCGGCCGCCTCCCGCGAGACCCTGGACCATTCGATCCCCTACATCTTCGCCGTGGCCCTGCAGGACGGGACCTGGCACCATGCGGAGTCCTACGCCCCCGAGCGGGCCGGCCGTCCCGACACCGTGGCGCTTTGGCACAAGGTGCGGACCGAGGAGGATCCGGAGTGGACGCGCCGCTACCATTCGCTGGACCTCGCGGAGAAGGCCTTCGGCGGCGCGGTCGTCATCACCCTGACCGACGGCACGGTGATCGAGGACGAGATCGCCGTGGCCGATGCCCACCCCCAGGGCGCCCGGCCCTTCGCCCGCGAGCAGTACGTGCGCAAGTTCCGTTCCCTCGCCGAGGGGATCGTCGACGACGGCGAGATCGAACGGTTCCTGGACGCGGCGGCGAACCTGCCGGACCTCGCGGCCGGTGAGCTGGGGCGACTGAACATCCAGGCCCGTCCCGGCGTGATCGACCTGTCGGCCGGGCCGAAGGGACTCTTCTGATGCTGTATTCGACGAAGAGCGCCTCGCAGAAGCGCCGTGATCTGCGGGCGTTGCTGACCCCGGGCGAGGCCCGACCGTTCCCGGGGGCCTTCACCCCGTTGTCAGTCGCACTGATCCAGGAGAAGGGCTTCCCCGGTGTGTACATCTCCGGGGCCGTGATCGCCAATGAGCTGGGTCTGCCCGACGTCGGCCTGACCACCCTGTCCGAGGTCGCCGCCCGCGGCGGTCAGATCGCCCGTGCCACCGATCTGCCCTGTCTGATCGACGCCGACACCGGTTTCGGCGAGCCGATGAACGTGGCCCGCACGGTCCAGGAGCTCGAGGAGGCGGGGCTGGCCGGCTGCCACATCGAGGACCAGGTCAACCCCAAACGCTGCGGCCACCTGGACGGCAAGACGATGGTCGACCTGGACACCGCCACCCGGCGGATCCGGGCCGCCGCCGATGCCCGTCGCGACGAGGACTTCCTGGTGATGGCCCGCACCGACCTGCGCGCCACCGCCGGCCTGGCGGCCGCCATCGACCGGATGCAGGCCCTGGTCGATGCCGGCGCCGAGGCGATCTTCCCCGAGGCGCTGCGGGACCTCTCGGAGTTCGAGCAGGTCTGCGCGGCGCTGGACGTGCCGGTGCTGGCGAACATGACCGAGTTCGGCAAGTCCGAGCTGTTCACCCGCGTCCAGCTGGCCGAGGCGGGAGTGGCCATGGTGATCTACCCGGTCACTCTGCTGCGCACGGCGATGGGCGCAGCCGAACGCGTGCTGGAGACGATCGCCGTCGAGGGGACCCAGGCCGGGAGCGTTTCCGAGATGCTCACTCGCGCTCGGCTCTACGAACTGGTGGACTATGAGGGGTACACCCGGTTCGACACCTCGGTCTTCGACTTCGAGGTCCCCACCGCCGCACCCAGCCCAGACACCGCCGTCGACCCCAGGAGTGAGACATGAGCGAGAACACCGAGATCCGCAAGGGCCTGAACGGAGTCGTCGCCGACGTCTCCGCCATCTCCAAGGTCAACTCCGAGACCAACTCCCTGCTCTACCGTGGCTACCCGGTCCCCGAGCTGGCCGCCACCCAGTCTTTCGAGGCCGTGGCCTATCTGCTGTGGAACGGCGAGCTGCCCACTGCGGATCAACTGTCCGAGGCCGTCGCACACGAGCGCTCTCACCGAGCGCTGGATGAGCAGGTCAGGACGGCGCTGGATGCCCTGCCGGCCGACTGCCATCCGATGGACTCGCTGCGCACCGCGGTCTCCGTGCTCGGGGCCGTGGATCCCACCGCGCAGGACTCCTCGCCCGAGGCCGAACGGGAGAAGGCGCGGCGGCTGTTCGCCCAGCTGCCGGCGGTGATCGCCTACGAGCAGCGGCGGCGCCGGGCCGGGGGCGCGACCGAGCCGGTGGCCCCGCGCGAAGACCTGGACTACGCCCAGAACTTCCTGTGGATGACCTTCGGCGAGGAGGCCGCCCCGGAGGTGGTCGACGCCTTCCGGGTCTCGATGGTGCTGTACGCCGAGCACTCCTTCAATGCCTCCACCTTCACCGCCCGCGTGATCACCTCCACCCTGTCGGATCTGCACTCGGCGGTCGCGGGGGCGATCGGCGCACTGAAGGGCCCGCTGCACGGCGGGGCGAACGAGGCGGTGATGCACACCTTCGACGAGATCGGGATCCGTCCCGAGGAATCCGAGCAGGAGGCCAAGGAGCGCGCCCGGGCCTGGATGGAGGATGCGCTGGCCCAGAAGAAGAAGGTGATGGGTTTCGGCCACCGCGTCTACAAGCACGGCGACTCCCGGGTGCCCACCATGAAGGAAGCGCTGGATGCGTTGATCGCCCACGCGGGCCGCTCCGAGATCCTGGGCCTGTACAACGGCCTGGAGCAGGCGATGGACGAAGCCAAGGGCATCAAGCCGAACCTGGACTACCCGGCCGGGCCCATCTATCACCTGATGGGCTTCGACACCGAGATGTTCACCCCGCTGTTCGTCGCCGCCCGCATCACCGGGTGGACCGCGCACATCATGGAGCAGCGCGCCGACAACGCGCTGATCCGCCCCCTCTCGCAGTACGACGGGCCCGAGGAGCGCGCAGTGCCCTCGACCTGAGCGCGGCCCAGAGCATCGGCCCCACGCGGAGCGTTCAGGCTCCCCGCTGGGTGCGGAAGGCCCCTTGCGTCACGATGTCGGTGAACAGGGACGGCTTCTCGAAATGGACGGCGTGCCCGGCGTCGACGCGGCGGAAGTCGACGCCGTCGATGAGCTCGCGGGCACGGGCGGCCTCCTCGTCGTCCATGGCTCCGAGCAGAGTCGTACCCTCCTGGTCCATCTGCCAGTTGGCATGCATCAGCACGGTGGGCACGGACAGGGTCGCCAGCGCCTCGGCGTGGTCGAATCCCTCGTGCCAGGCCCCCGTGTAGAAGGCCTCCCCGAAGCGCGGGTCGTACAGGTCCAGCACCCGGAACATCTCGTTGAGCGCCGGAGGCATGTACCACCACCGGATCGTCCGCGGGGGCCGGGCGGCACGCTGGGCGAGGGCGGAGCGGATCATCCTCGGCGCAAGATCACCGAAGAGTTCGAGGAAGGCCGAACGCTTCACGTAATAGGCGGGGAAGTCACTCGCCTCGCTGGTCAGGAACTCACTGGCGATCCGCGGCAGGTCGTGACCAGCGGTGTGGGCAAAGCGCGGATACAGCGAGGAGAACAGCGGCGGGTCCTCCAGGATCAGTGAGCGCACCAGATCGGGTGCCTCATTGGCGATCTGGATGGCGAGCAGTCCGCCCGAGGAGTTCCCGGAGACCACGGTGGGTTCGCCGATCTCGGTGCGCACGAACTCGGTCAGGTCCCGGCCCATCGCGACGTTGCTGTATCGCTCGGGCACGTGATCCGAGCGGCCGTGGCCGTAGCAGTCGACGGCGAAGACGTGGAAGTGCTGGGAGAGCTCGGGCAGAGTCCGCAGGTAGGTGGTCCAGTCGACCATCTGGCCGTGGATCAGGAGCAGAGGCGGGCCGTTGTCCGGACCTTCTGCATAGTGGAGCGCTGCGCCATCCACCCATGCTGTCCGCTCGATGAATCCTGCGGCGGAGGCCGCGCGGCGGTCGTGGATCCAGTAGGTGCGGTTGCGCACGACGTAATAGGTGATCGCCGAGCCGAGGCCCGCGATCAGGGCGGCGCCGAGGCTCGCGGCGACGGCGCGTGTGGTCCTCCAGCTGGGGGACATGGTGATCCTCCTGTGAGTCGGGACCGACGGCGGTCGGTGGGCGGAGCTCGTGGGGATGGCGCTGTCGCTCGCGGACGCTCCAGGGGTGAGGACGCGCAGCCCTTCGATGACGCAGGGTCTCGCGTCCAGGTTCGCACACGGGCAACCGGCTTCTCATGTGAGGCGGACGGGCCTCGTGGGCCGGGGCAGCCCTGCGACCCACCGTCGCCACCGTGCTGTGCTGGACCCGCTGCAGGCCGTAGGCTCGGTCCATGACTGCCGACGACCCCACTGACTCCGCCCCCGCCGACGCCACCTTCTCGTCCCCCGACATCAAGCCCCGCAGCCGCCAGGTCACCGACGGTCTGGGCGCCACCGTCTCGCGCGGCATGCTGCGCGCCGTCGGGATGGGCGACGATGACTGGGTCAAGCCGCAGATCGGCATCGCCAGCTCCTGGAACGAGATCACCCCGTGCAACCTGTCGCTGGACCGTCTCGCGCAGTCCGCGAAGGAGGGGGTGCACTCCGGTGGCGGCTACCCGCTGCAGTTCGGCACCATCTCCGTCTCCGACGGGATCTCCATGGGCCACGACGGCATGCACTACTCGCTGGTCTCTCGCGATCTGATCGCCGACTCGGTCGAGACCGTCATGAACGCCGAGCGTCTCGACGGCTCCGTGCTGCTGGCCGGCTGTGACAAGTCCCTGCCGGGGATGCTGATGGCCGCTGCCCGCCTGGACCTGGCCAGCGTGTTCGTCTATGCCGGCACGATCATGCCCGGTCGCGTCACTCTCGAAGGCGGTGAGGAGAAGGACGTGACCATCATCGACGGCTTCGAGGCGATCGGGGCCTGCGCACGCGGGCTGATGAGCCGTGAGGACGTCGGACGGATCGAGCGCTCCATCTGTCCGGGCGAGGGTGCCTGCGGCGGCTACTACACCGCCAACACCATGTCGACCGTGGCCGAGGCGATCGGGATGTCGATCCCCGGCTCGGCCACGCCTCCCTCGGCCGACCGGCGGCGCGATGCCGATGCCCGCCGCGCCGGCGAGGCGGTGGTGGAGATGCTGCGCCGGGGGATCACCTCCCGCGACATCATGACCAAAGCCGCCTTCGAGAACGCGATCGCCGTGGTGCAGGCCTTCGGCGGCTCCACCAATGCGGTCCTGCACCTGCTGGCCATCGCCCATGAGGCCGACGTGGACCTGACGCTGGAGGACTTCGCCCGCATCGGCGCGAAGGTGCCGCACCTGGCGGATCTCAAGCCCTACGGCCGCTACGTGATGAACGATGTCGATCATGTCGGCGGCATCCAGGTGGTGATGAAGACGCTGCTGGACGAGGGGCTGCTGGACGGGGACTGTCTGACCGTCACCGGCGCCACGGTCGCCGAGAACCTCGAGGCGCTCGCTCCGCGGCCGGCCGATGGGACCGTGCTGCGCCCGGCCTCGGCACCGATCGCCCCGACCGGGGGGATCACCATCCTGCGCGGCTCCCTCGCCCCGGAGGGGGCGGTGGTGAAGTCCGCCGGCTTCGAGGATGACGTCTTCGAGGGCACCGCCCGTGTCTTCGAACGCGAGCAGCATGCGCTGGATGCCCTCGCCGACGGCACGATCACCCATGGCGATGTGGTGGTGATCCGCTACGAGGGCCCCAAGGGCGGCCCGGGGATGCGCGAGATGCTCGCCATCACCGGAGCGATCAAGGGCGCGGGCTTGGGCAAGGACGTGCTGCTGATGACCGACGGGCGCTTCTCCGGCGGCACCACCGGGCTGTGCGTGGGACATATCGCCCCGGAGGCGGTCGACGGCGGACCGATCGCGTTCGTGCGCGACGGGGACCGGATCCGGCTGGACGTGTCGACCGGGGCGCTGGACCTGCTGGTCGACGAGGCCGAGCTCGACAGCCGCCGCGAAGGCTGGGAGCCGCTCGCCCCGAAGTTCACCAAGGGTGTGCTGGGCAAGTACGTCCAGCTCGTGAAGTCCGCCTCGCGCGGTGCGATCCTGGGCGACTGAGCGCCCGGACAGGCCCGAGCGCCGAGCCGGGGCGAGCTGATCAGGCCCTGGCCGGCGCTCCCGCAGCGGGGCGGGGCGCGGTCGCACCCGGGAGGAGATACTGGTTCGATGACTTCGACGCAGCCGTACTCGGGAACCGACTTCTACTGCGATGTGGCCCTGCCGGACCCGGACTCGCTGGACGTGGTCCACGAGGACGAGCGGGTGCTGGTCTACCACCACACCCGGCCGTTCTGGGCGGTGCACCTGGTGGCGGTTCCCAAGCGGCACATCCCCTCACTGACCGACACCGGCGGGGCGACGGACGAGGACCTGTGCGCTCTGTTCGACGCGGTGCAGACGGTCGCCAGGCGGGTGGAGCTCGAGCACGGAGCCGCAGCGGTGACCACCAACCTCGGCGCCTATCAGGATTCCAAGCACCTGCACGTGCACATCCACTCGGGGCCGCAGCGCTGAACGCCCCGTCGGCCGGCGCCCGCTCTGTGGCTCAGAGCTCGAGCTTGAACCCCACGTGGCTGGCGACGTAGCCGAGCTTCTCGTAGAAGCGGTGGGCATCGGTCCTGCTCCGATCGGTGGTCAGCTGCACGAGGCGGGCGCCGTGTTCACGTCCGTACTGATGGGCCCACTCGATCATCCGCGTTCCCAGCCCCAGGCCGCGGGCCGAGGCGCCGACGCGCACGGCCTCGATCTGCAAACGGGTGGCGGCCTGGCGGGACAGGCCCGGCAGGAGGGTAAGATGCATGGTCGCGACCACCGTGCCGGACTCGTCGCGCACGGCGACCAGCAGATGCCTGCCATCCGCGTCGATCTCGGAGAATGCGGCCAGGTACGGGGCGAGGTCGGCCACGTCCGGTGATTCGCGGGACGCGCCGAGCACGTCGTCGGCCAGCAGCGCCACGATCTCGGGCACGTCTGCCTCGGTGGCGCGGGTGATGGTCAGGCGCCGGTCGCCCAGCTGCACAGTCTGTGAAGGGTCCATGCCCCCATTGTCGGCCCCGTCGCCGCACGGGGGCCGCCCTGTCGCCGCAGCGGGGACAATGACTCCATGACCGCCACCGATCCCACCGGCCTGTCCCCCGCATCCCGGCGCAGCGTGCAGCTGAGCTCCTCCGATCAGTCGGCGTGGATCGTGCGCGACGAGGTCGACGGCGGATGGGTGCTGCAGATCGGCGGTGTGGAGCAGTCTCATGTGGACCTGGCCGACCCCACTCGGCTGGTGCACGAGTACCTGCGGCGAATGGGCAATGTGCTCGACCAGGTGTGGCCGGCCAGAGCGCCGATCTCCATCGCTCATCTCGGGGGTGGTGCCCTCACGCTGGCCCGCTACGTCCAGGCCACCCGTCCCGGTTCACCGCAGCTGGTGATCGAGATCGAGCGCGAACTGCCCACGCTGGTCACCACCGCGCTGCCGATGCCTCGGGGTACGGATCTGCAGCTGGTGATCGGGGATGCGCGCGAGGAGCTCGCAGCCCTGACCGACCGGACGTTCGATGCGATCGTGCTGGACGTGTTCTCCGGGGATGCCACCCCCGGCCATCTCGCCGGCCGGGACTTCTTCGAGGAGGCGCTGGGGCGTCTGGAACGCAACGGGCTGCTGCTGGTCAACGTCGGTGACGATGCCGGGCAGCGGTTCGTGACCAGCCAGGTCCGCGAGCTGGAGCAGGCGACGGCCGAGCGCGGTCTGTCCGGGGTCTGGACGCTGACCCATGCACCGCTGCTGACGACCCCGGCCGACGGGAACATGGTGCTGCTGGCCGGCGGGGCGCTGTCCTCCCCGCAGGTCGAGCAGTGGCGCGCCGCCTGGAAGGCCGCCGGCCCCCATCCCGCCGCGGTCCTGGACCCGGTCGAGACCAACAGGGTCTTCGCGCGGACCGACCGCAGGCGCCGCTGATCTCCTGCCCGGGGCGGCACCAGCCGACGCACGCATACCGCGCCTTCCGAAGCCCCGAGCCCCCGGGCTCCCGAGTCCCCGTCCGTCGTCTGTCCGCCCCCGTCCCTAGCCTCGGGACCGTGCCGGCCCCTCCGGCACGTCCGACGTCGACACCCGCACCGGGAGGAAAGATGACCGCCTGCGACCATGTCCTGACCGGTCCCGAGGCTCGCGACGAGCGTGAACGGATCCGCGAGCTGCTGCTGTCCGGCCGGCCCGACCTCTCGCGCCGCCTGCAGACGGGCCCCAGCGGCGCCCTGCTGATCCCGCTCCCCGCCGGGGGCGGCATCGAGATCGGCAGGATGCGCCGCCGGGGCCGGGCCCGCTGGGTGGTCGTGGCACGCAGGGGCGGCCGCACCCGGGTCCGTGAGCCGGCCACCCTCGCCGCAGTGGCGGAGGCGGCCCTGGCGGCCCTGGCGGGCCACGACCACGCCCCGGCCCCGCAGCCGATCGGTTCCCGGGCCGCCTGTTAGCGTCGATGTCATGAGTGAGATCTCGTCCTTCGCGTCCCGGCATCTGGCCACGGTCATCGACCGCCCGGAGCGGGAGGTGTACGACTACATCAGCGATCCGCGCAATCTTCCGACCTGGGCCACCGGCCTCGGTGGCGGCGATGTCCAGCGGGAGGTCGAGCAGTGGTCGATGACGTCCCCGATGGGCAGGGTGCTGATCAGCTTCGTGCCCGACAACCCCTACGGCGTGCTCGACCACACGGTCACGCTGCCCACCGGTGAATCCACCCTGAACCCGATGCGCGTGATCGCGCTGGACGCGGGCCGCTGCGAGGTGGTGTTCACGCTGCGCCGCGGCTCCATGAGCGACCAGGAGTTCGAGGAGGACGCCCGGGCCGTTGCGGGCGACCTCGCTGAGCTCAAGAGCATCCTCGAGCAGGCTTGAGAAGCCCTCGGGAACACTGACGATGATCCGGATCCTCGGTGCCGGCGTCTCGGGGCTGACCGCTGCCCTCGCCCTCGCCCGCGCCGGCCGCCCGGTCGAGCTGATCGATGAGAGCTTCGCGATCCCGCCCGTGGGCACCGCGCTCGGACTGTTCCCGCCGGCGCAGCGGGTGCTGGAGCAGGTCGGGGTCCTCGAACCGGTCCGCAGGCGAGCGGCGACGCCGCGCGAGGGTCACCTGCTCGGTGCCGCCGGCCAGGTCCTGGCGACCGTCCCCGCCGGCGGTGGCCTGCTGGTCAGCCGGTCCGACCTCGTCTCGATCCTGCACGATGCGCTGCCCGCCTCCGTCCGGCGCCGCCGCGAGCGGATCTCGGACGTGCGGCCCCTGCGTGAGGACGCCGATCTGCTGGTCGGGGCCGATGGCACCCACTCCCTGGTACGGCGCTCCGGCTGGCCGGGGACCGCGGCCCGCTCGCATCACGTCACCGTCCTGCGGGGCACCGCCGAGATCCCACCCCCGCGGGTGTCGGAGACCTGGGGCCGGGGGTAGCTGTTCGGGATCACGCCCCTGCCCGGCGATCGCACCAACTGGTTCGCCTGCGTCCCCGAGCATCGCACCGGGTCACGGACCGCGGATCTCGCCCATCTGCGGGCGGTGCTGGGCGGGGCCCATCCTGCGATCGGTGCCGTGCTCGAGGCGGCCCGGCCCGAGACGACCCTGGTGCACGGCATCCACACCGCGCCGCCGGTGAGACCTGTGAGGCAGAACGTGGTGCTGCTGGGCGACGCCGCCCATGCCATGGCACCGAACCTGGGACACGGGGCCAACACGGCGCTGGTGGACGCGGCCACCCTGGCGGCCTCTCTGCACGGTGCCGGAGGAGGTACGAGGGCTATCGAGGGCGCGCTGCGGCGCTATGCATGGGCGCGGACGGTGCCCGGTCAGCTGTGGCGTCTGGGGTCCGAGACGATGTTGCGCCTGGCGATGCTGGAACGGAGCGCCCCACTGCGGGATCGCCTGATCGGCGCGGTCTCTGCCGTGACGCCTTGATCCCTCACGGAGCGGAGGGGCCCGCCCGGTCAGTTCAGCTTGCGGGCGAGCGTGGTGATGACGTGCCAGTGCTTGCGGTCGGCCAGGAAGCGGCCGTCCTCGTCGCGCACGGAGCGGTCGATGATCTGGAAGCCGCGGAACATCGCGTCGATCTCCTCGACCGGCAGGGTGGCGATGTCGGGACGGTCGGCCCAGGTGTCGTTGGTGCCGAACATGTCCACCGCCATGACACCGCCGCGCGGCAGGGAAGCGACCAGCTTCGGCCAGATCTCGGCCAGGGCGTCGGGCCCCAGCAGTCCCAGGGTGTACGTCGAATAGACGATCCGGGCGGCCGGGAACCGCTCCACCTCGGTGAGGTCGGTATGGTGGAACTCGACGGAGCCGGACATGCGCTCGTTCTCCACCAGCCGGGCGGCGAGGGTGTCGTCGGCGTCGTAGGCGTGCACGGTCCAGCCGCGTCGGGCGAACTGCAGGGAGTCGGCGCCGGCACCGGCGCCGAGGTCAAGGACGATGCCGCCGGGACGGTCACCTCCGGCCGCTGTGATCGCCTTCGACACCAGTCGACGGGCAGGGCGACCCGCCGCATGGGCGTTCAGTGCCGCCCAATCAACCTTCTCCGCCGTATCCATGGTTCTCAGGCTGTCCGATGCGCGCTCCACGTTTCAACTTGCCGTGATCCAGGCCGCGTCAGGTTTCGTCACGGGCGAACACCGCGCTGTGGAGTGGGGCGCTCTAGGATGGTCGGCATGCCTGACGCCCCGCTCCGCATCGCTGCGGTCTCCCTGCACACCTCGCCGCTCGAGGAACCGGGCGGCGCCGACGCCGGGGGCATGAACGTGGTGGTGCTGGAGCAGTCGCTGGCGCTGGCCCGAGCCGGGCACCGCGTGGACCTGTTCACGCGGCGCAGCGACCCCGAGGTCCCGGAGGTGGTCGAAGTGGCGGAGGGGGTGCGGGTCCACCACGTGGAAGCCGGCCCGGCCATCCCGCTGGCGAAATCCGCGATGGAGCAGGCGATCGAGCCGTTCCGGGCCTCGCTCGCGCCCGTCCTGGCGGCCGGGGACTGGGACCTGGTCCACTCCCACCACTGGTTCAGCGGAGCAGCCGCTCTGCCGGTGGCCCAAAAGCTGGGCCTGCCGCACCTGCAGTCCTTCCACTCGGTCGCCGCCCCCGACGGGTCCCAGACCCTCGATGCCGGGGAACCGGCCGAGTCTTCCGGGCGCATCCCCGGGGAACGCTACGTCTCCGAGCACTCCGATCTGGTGGTGGCGGTCTCCGCGGCCGAGGCCCGCATCGTGCAGGAGCGCTACGGGGTCCCCGGCGAGCGCCTGGCCGTGGTCCGTCCCGGCGTGGACGTGCAGCGGTTCCGTCCCGGCGACTCGTCTCCCGGGGCCCGGCTGGAACGCCCCACTCTGCTGTTCACCGCCCGCCTCCAGCCCTTGAAGGCCCCGGACCTCGCCCTCGAGGTGCTCGCTCACCTGGATGCGGAGCTGGATGCGCGCCTGCTGCTGGCCGGGGGCATCTCCCAGGACTTCGAGGGCTATCTCGCGCAGCTGCGCGAGCTGGCGACGCAGCTCGGCGTCAGCGATCGTGTCGAGATCCTCGGCTCGGTGGGCCGTGAGCAGCTCGCCGAGCTGATGCGCTCCTCGACGATGCTGCTGCTGACGAGCTGGTCGGAGACTTTCGGCCTGGTGGCGCTGGAAGCCCAGGCCAGCGGCACCCCCACCGTGGCCTGGCGCTGTGCCGGCGGGGTGCAGGAGGCGATCGCGCCGGGCGGGCTGGCGCTGGACAGCCGCGACCCCGACGTCTGGGCCGAGGCGGTGCAGTCGCTGCTCGGCGACTCCGGCCGCTACGCCGAGGCGGTCGCCTCCGCCCGAGACTTCGCGACCGACCGCACCTGGACCGCGAGCGCGTCGGCGCTCGCGACCCAGTACGCCCGACTGCTCGACGAGACCCCCGACGTGAAGGAGATCCCGTGACGCGCGACCCGTGGCACCTGCTCGAGGAGGCGAGTCTCGTGCTCGCCGTCCACGCCCACCCTGATGACGAGTCCCTGTCCACCGGCGCCCTGCTGGCCTCCCTGGTCACCGCCGGCACTCGGGTGGAGCTGGTGACCGCCACCCGCGGGGAGGAGGGCGAGGTCGTCGCGGGAGCGATCGACCCCGACGATCGGCGGGCGCTGGACGAGGTCCGGGGCGCGGAGATCGACGCCGCCACCGCCGCTCTGGGCATCACGGCCCGGCACCTGCTCGGCTCCCCTCCCGCTCTTGCCGACGGCGCCGAGCCGCGCGAGTACCGGGACTCGGGGATGCAGTGGGTGCGCGAGGGGCTGGCGGGCCCCGCGGAGACGGCCGGGCCCACCAGCTTCACCAGCCGCCCCTTCGGCGAGGCGGTCGAGGACCTGGTGGCTCTGATCCGGACTGTGCGCCCGGACGTGGTGATCGGCTATGACGACGAGGGCAGCTACGGCCATCCCGACCATGTCCACGCCCACCACGTCACCGTCGCCGCCTGCGAGGCCGCCGGCACCGCCATGATCGAGATCGCCAGCGACCCGGAGTCCACCGGCTTCTCCTGGCGCGAGCAGCGCGACTCGCTGGCGGCGGTGGAGGAGGCGCTGCGCGCCTACCGCACCCAGCTGACCGTGCTCGGCGTCGAGGAGGCCGGGCTCGAACATGCCGGGCGGATCCGGATCCGGCACGTGGGCGGGCAGGACGACGCCATCGATATGCGCACGGGCCTGCGCCTCAGACAGTGACGTCCAGCAGGGTCGGCAGATGATCCGAGGCGCCGGCCAGCCGCTCGGCGTCGACTCGACGGGTGCTGGTGACGGTGCCGGCCGCCCGCACCTGCATGCCGGGCGTGGTGAGGATCGCATCGATCCGCCGCCTCGGGTCGGTGGCCGGGAAGGTGTGCTCGCTCTGCTCGGCCGGGTCCGTCAGCACCGGTTCGAGGAAGCGCCGCGCCGCGCCGTCGGCGGTCTCGTTGAGATCCCCACCCAGGATCACCGGCGCCCCGGCGCTGCGCACCAGCGCCGAGAGGTGCTCGGCGTGGGTCAGTCGATTGTGCTCCTGCAGCGCGAGATGGGTCGAGCAGACCACGACCGCTCCCCCGCCCGGCACCGACAGCCGCGCCGCTGCCACGCCCCGCGGATACGTCGCGGTCAGGCCCGTGACCCGCTGGGCGACCGGGTGGGTGCCCCGGCGGATCACCTGCGCGGCCACGGCCTGCGTGGCCAGGATCGCCAGCCCGCGGCCGCCCGCGCCGCCGAGCAGGACGCGCCGCTCCAGGTGTCGCGCCAGCCGGTCCAGGCGCATCCCGGGCAGCACGAAGCGCGGTGACTCCTGGACCAGCAGCACATCGGGGGCCAGATCCTGGAGCGTCTCCACCAGGGCCCGCTGATCACCTCTCAGCTCCCACAGGTTCCAGGCGACGATCCGCAGCGACCAGCCCATCAGCGCCCCTCGTCGGCACCGGTAGCGGTGATCACGCGCTCGGCCAGGCCGATCAGCTCCTGGGTCCCGTAGCCGGGCCAGCCGAACAGCTCGCGCCGCCACTCGGTGGGCACGGCCTTCACCCCGAGGGCGGCCCCCGTCAGGGCACCGGTGATGCAGGCGACGGTGTCGGTGTCGTAGCCGGCCCGGACCGCGGATTCGATCGCCTGTCGCAGGGCCGCCCGCTGGGCGAACTTCCCCGCCGGGAGGGGCCGGATCCGCGTGATGGCCGCCCAGGCCGCCTGGAAGGCGCCGACCACCCAGCCGTTGCGCCGGAACGCGACCGGGGCCGAGAGCTCGGCCTCTTCGATGCGCTCCAGCCACAAACGGCGCCGGTCCTCCTCCAGGCGGTGCAGCCCGCGTCGCACGTTGATCTCGCCGGTGAGGATCGCGTGGCGCACGGCCAGGCCCCACAGCAGGCAGGCATCGGTCGTATCGGGGTGGACGTGGGTGAGTCTGCACACCGCATCGATTCCGCCGACCGCGTCGCCCTCCGGGGAGAGCAGGTACGGCAGCACCGCCGCGTGGGTGCGCATCAGGGAGCCGTTGCCGGCGTTGCGCGGCAGCTCCTCGTGGGCGGCCTGTGCAGCGGTCCGGAAATCGGCGGCGCGCGGAGCGTAGTGACCGTCGGCCCGGGCGGTGTCGGCGGCGCGTCGCACGACCGTCGAGGTGAGCATCCCGATGTCGGGTGTACCCAGCGACCAGCCGTACCATTCGCGACAGATCTGGTCCTGGGCTGACTCGACCCGCAGGTCATGGCCGGTCGGGGTCGACGCGGCGGCTTCCAGCACCACGATCGACATGGCGGTGTCGTCGGTCCATTCGCTCGGCTGCCAGTCCAGCACCCCGCCGCCGATCATGTCGATGTCCTCGGAGTCGGCCACTGGCGACTGGAATTCGTAGGGAGCGCCGAGGGCGTCGCCGGCCGCGGCGGCCACGACCGAGCCGACGGCGCGCTCACGCTGCTCCGCGCTGAGCTGGGCCGCCTGGTCCTTCGAACTGTCCATTGTCACGTCCCCATGGTTCCATACCTCGGCACTCGAGCAGATCCAGTTACCCTGGTGGGGACCAGAAGGAGCTCCATGACCGATACCCCGGCACAGGCCGAGCACGGCTGCACCGATCCCCATGACCACAGCGGTCATGACCATCCGCCCACGGGCGCCGATCTGCTCCGAGAACTGGTCCAGGGCCTGTCGATCTTGTCCCTGGTGATCCCGGCCCTCGGGGTCGTGCTGCTGCTGGTGATCCTGCCGATGGCCCCCTCCACCCCGGTGGTGCTCGCGCTGGGCCTGGCGCTGGGCGCCGGGCACATGCTGTCCCTGGTCGCCACCGGCCTGTTCGTCGCGCGCACCCGCAAGCAGCTGGCCGTCAATCCCGGTCTGCAGGCCGTGCGCAGCGCCGTCGAGGAGGCCCTGCGGGTGGCGACGATCCTGCTGGCGCTGCTGCTGTGGCCCACGGATCTGCGGGGCGAGCTGGGCGTGTGGATCGGGGCGGGCGCGGCCCTGGTGTGGATGGCTCTGGCCACTGCGCAGACCGTGGCCACCCGCCGCCGCCTGAACCGCCCCTCGGAGTGGGCCGAGCGCACCGTGGCCACGATGCTGGCCGAACGCGTCAGCGCCCGTTCGACGGTCCTGATGCGCCTGCTGGACGTGCTCGGCTCGATCACCTTCCAGGTCGGGGCGACCGTGCTGGTGATCCTGACGCCCGTGCTGGCGATCGGCACCTTCGTGCTGTCGGTCGCCTCGGGGTTGTCCACCCTGGTCCTCCACCGCCGCGCCCCCGCCGACCGCTCCGCCTCCCCCTGGGCCTACGCCCCCTTGGCGATCGGACTGATCACCCTGGCCCTGGCCGTCCTCGGCCTGGCCACCATGACCCCCTGACCCGCCCCGCTCTCGCACCGCACCGCACCGACACCCAGGAGTCGACGATGACCACCACTTCCGCTGTATCCTCCGGCCTCTCGCTCGAGCAGGTCGACCCGTCCGTCCGCCTGCAGGACGACCTGTTCGGCCATGTGAACGGGCGCTGGCTGCGCACGCACGAGATCCCGGCGGACCGTTCGAGCGACGGCGCCTTCCACGCCCTGCGGGATCTGGCCGAGGAGCGGGTGCGGGCCATCATCGAGGAGGCCGCGGCCGATACGGATGCGGCTCTGGACAGCGACCACGGGCGCGTGGGGGCCCTGTACCGCATGTTCATGGACGAGGAGGCGGTCGAGGCGGCCGGCACCCGACCGCTCGAGGGCCTGCTCGAGCAGATCACCTCGGCCGCGGACCTCGCGCAGATCGTGCGGGAGATGGCCGCCCCCGACTCCGGCACCTCGATGCTGCTGGCCTACGTGTGGACCGACGACCACGACTCCACCAGCTACCAGGTCAAGATCCACCAGGGCGGCCTGGGCCTGCCCGACGAGTCCTATTATCGCGAGGAGCAGTACGCCGAGATCCGGCAGGCCTACCAGGAGCACCTGGCACAGCTGGCGACATTGGCCGGGCTCGTGGGCCGTGAGGGCCTGCTCGAGGGATCGGCCGCCGACCTGGCCGCGGCGGTGATGGACTTCGAGACCCGTCTGGCCGCCTGCCACGTGGACGTGGTGCGTCTGCGCGACCGCGAGAAGTCCTACAACCCGATGGATGCCACCCAGCGCCGAGAGCTGGCGCCCGCCTTCCCCTGGGACGCCTTCTTCGAGGGCACCGGGGCTCCGTCGGCCGCCACCGAGGTGGTCTCGATCGGGCAGCCCGAGTTCGTCTCCGCCGCTGCCGAGCTGCTGGCCGGGCAGGACCTGGCGGTGCTGCGCACCTGGCTCGCCCTCCACGGGGTCTCCGCCTACGCCCCCTACCTGTCCTCCGATCTGGTCGAGGCCGACTTCGACTTCAGCGGGCGGGTGCTCAGCGGCGCCGAGGAGCTGCGTGAGCGCTGGAAGCGGGGCGTGGGCTTCGTCGAGGGCGCGGTCGGCTTCGCGGTGGGCAGGGAGTACGTGGCCCGGCACTTCCCGCCGTCGCACAAGGAACGCATGGTCACGCTGGTCGACGCCCTCCAGGACGCCTACCGCGACTCCATCTCCTCCCGGGACTGGATGACGCCGGCGACCCGGGAGAAGGCACTGGTCAAGCTGGATAAGTTCACTCCCAAGATCGGCTACCCCGATCAGTGGCGCAGCTATGAGGGCCTCGAGGTGGTGCCCGGGGACGTGGTCGCCACCGCCCGGGCCGCCCGCCGCCATGACGCCGCCTACGAGTACGCCAAGGTGGGCGGCCCCATCGACGAGCACGAATGGCACATGACCCCGCAGACGGTCAACGCCTACTACAACCCCGGCCGCAACGAGATCGTCTTCCCCGCGGCCATCCTGGAACCGCCCTTCTTCGACGCGGACGCCGACGACGCGGTGAACTTCGGCGGGATCGGCGCGGTGATCGGCCACGAGATCGGGCACGGCTTCGACGACCAGGGCTCGAAGTACGACGGCGACGGCAACCTGTCCTCCTGGTGGACAGCTGCGGACCGCGAGGCCTTCGATGCGCGCGCCGCGACCCTGATCACCCAGTTCTCGCAGCTGTCCCCACGCGATCTGGATGATTCCCACCGGGTCAACGGCGCTCTGACCATCGGGGAGAACATCGGGGACCTGGGCGGGCTGTCCATCGCGGTCAAGGCGTATCTCGCGACCCGCTCGGCCGACGGCTCGGATGCCCCCGTGCTCGACGGCTTCACCGGCCTGCAACGGGTGTTCCTGTCGTGGGCGACGGTGTGGCGCGGCAAGAACCGGCCCCAGGAGGCGATCCGCCGTCTAGCGATCGATCCGCACTCGCCGATGGAGTTCCGCTGCAACGCCACCGCCTCCCACATCGACGCGTTCCACGACGCCTTCGGGGTGGGCGAGGGCGACGGCATGTACCGGGACCCGAAGGAGCGAGTGACGATCTGGTGAGGCCCGAGCCGCCCTACTACGTCGGGGCGACCCGCCCGGGCACCGTGGGCTGGAGCCGCATCGGCGTGACGGCGGTGGCCGGCGTGCTGCTCACGGTGCTGCTGGCCCGGCGCGCCGAGGGCGCGACGCCGGTGGTGATGCTCCTGTTCGGGGTGCTGTTCGGCCTGCTCGCGCTGTGGACCTGGATGGGCCAGTGGACCCGCTTCGTCGTCGACGACCGCGGCCTGACGGTGAGCCTGGGCGGATTCCTGCCCCGCCGCTCCTGGCCGCTGGAGGACTTCCGCACCGTGCAGCTGCGCGAGATCCCTACCTCCGGGGTGGGGGTCACGGTGGGCGGGTACGGCTACCGCCGCGGCCGAGCGATCTCCTCCACCCCGGAACAGCTGCGCCCCGTGGGAGACCGCAAGATCTACACCACCGGGCGGACCCAGGAGCGCTACCGGCTGATGGTCACCCGTCCGGGCACCATGGTCGAGATCATCGGCCGCAGCGGCGAGACCCACTACCTGATCTCCCCGGTCGACCCCGAGACCACGGCGACCGCGGTGGACCAGGCGATCCGCTCGCGGCGCTGAGCGTCGGCCACCCGGGTGACCTGAGCCCCTCCTGGCCCGCTCGGCGCGGCAGGAGGGCTAGACTCGTGGTGGTCATCCAACTGACAGGGGAGCACCCGATGGTGCTGAGAGTGCGCGTGAGCGCAGACCCTCGAACCTGATCCGGCTTGCACCGGCGTAGGGAGTCGGGATTTCCGTGCCGCGTCCCCGTGAGGCGCGCACGCCCCTTCCACCGATGGAGGGAGTCGAGATGACACGTTTTCGCACTGTGGATCTTCTGGTCACCGTGGTGATCGGCGCCGCCTTCGGCGTGGCGTTCCTGGGGTACGGGCAGCTGTACACCCTGATCGGACCGCTGACGACGGCGTTCAAACCGGCCGAGGGACTGCTGGCGGGGATCTGGTTCCTGCCCGCCGTACTGGCCGCGCTGATCGTGCGCAAGCCCGGGGCGGCGCTGCTGGCCGAGATGATCGCCGCCGTGCTGTCGATGCTGCTGGGCAGCCAGTGGGGCTGGGGCACCGCCATCTCCGGACTGATGCAGGGCGGCGGCGTCGAGCTGGTCTTCCTGGCCTTCCGCTACCGACGCTTCACCCTGCCGGTCGCGATCCTGGGCGGGATGGCCTCGGCCCTGCTCGAATGGGGCTGGGAGAAGTTCGCCTACTACCAGGAGATGAGCTGGACCTTCTCCTTCATCATGCTGGCCTTCTTCCTGCTGTCCGGGGCGCTGCTGTGCGGCACCCTGGGCTGGGCGGCCACCCGCGCCCTGGCCGCGACCGGCGCGCTGGACGCGATGCCGGCCGGACGGGAGCACGCGGCCCGGCTCCGAGCCGCGGAGGAGCACGCAACACCGACGGCCCCGGCCGACCCGGGGTCCCGACGCACGGAATCCGGCCGCTTCCGGGCGTGACCTCCCTGTCCCTGCAGGGGCTCACGTGGCACCCCTACTCGCGAGCTGAGCCCACGGTCGCCGGCCTGGACCTGAAGATCCCAGCTGGGCAGCGGGTGCTGCTGACCGGCCCCAGCGGCAGCGGGAAGTCCACCGTCCTGCGGGCCCTGGCCGGCCTCCTGGACGAGGAGTCCGGGGAGCTCGCCGGCAACGCGCCCGGTCCGGCCCGGCCCGGCGAGCGCGGCCTGCTGCTGCAGAACCCCCTCGATGCCCTGATCGCCGCGACCGTCGGGCGGGAAGCCGCCTTCGGACCGGAGAACGCGACGCTGCCGCGGGAGGAGATCCAGCGCCGCGTCACCGCCGCCCTGGACGCGGCCCACGTGGATCTGGAGGCGAGCCGGGCCCCGCTCGAGGCCTCCGGCGGGCAGCAGCAGAGGCTGGCCCTGGCGGGGTCGCTCGCGCTGGGCCCCTCGGCGCTGCTGCTGGACGAGCCGACCTCCATGCTCGATGCGGACACTGCCGCCGCGGTCCGCGAGGCGATCGTGGACACCTCGGCCGGGCGCACCCTGGTGATCGCCGAGCACCGCATCGCACCGTGGCTGGACCACGTGGACCGCCTCGTGCTGCTCGGCGAGCAGGCCCGGATCCTGGCCGACGGGCCGCCCCATCAGGTCGCGGCCGAGATGAGCCTGTCCCCCGCCGCTCCCACAGCGCCCGGGCCCACCTCGGCACACGATCCCGGTTCGGGCTCCCCACCGGGCGCTGAGGCGGTCGCGAGGCTTCAGGGCGTCGTCGCGGAACGCGGCGGACGCAGGGTGCTGGAGGGGGTCGACCTGCCGGTGCAGGGTGGGCAGCTGACGGTGATCACCGGGCCCAGCGGCGCGGGCAAGACGACGCTGCTTCGGGTGCTGCTGGGGCTGACCGCGGTGTCGGCCGGGATCGTCTCGCGTCCGCAGCGCGAGCAGGTGGCCTTCGTGCCGCAGAACCCCGAGCACTCCTTCGTCGCCTCCACCGTCCGCGAGGAGGTGCTCGCCTCCCCCTGGGCCGAGGACGAGCAGCTCGCCCAGGAGCTCCTCGAGCGGGCCGAGCTCACGGACCTCGCGGCCGCCAATCCGTACACCCTCTCCGGCGGGGAGCAGCGCCGCCTGGCGATCGTCGCGGCGCTGGCCCAGCGGCCCCGCCTGATGGTGCTCGACGAGCCGACGGTCGGGCTGGATGCACAGCGCCATGCCGCGGTGCTCGAGCTGCTGGAGGCGGCGTGCGCCGAGGGCTGCGCGGTAGTGGCCGCCTCCCACGATCAGGCCCTGATCGAGCACGCCGACATCGAGCACCGCCTCACCGGACCCACCGCACCCACCGACCCGGCGCACGGCCGGCCCGACCGGACCATCGGCCCGGTCCCCCGCCGCCGGCCGATCCCTGCCGACGCTCTGAACCCGCTCGTTCTGAGCCTGATCGGGATCCTCGCCGCCATCGGCTCCTTCGCGGTGCAGACCTGGCAGGGCGGCCTGCTGGCGCTGCTGCCCATCGTGCTGCTCGCGCCCTTGACGGTGCGCTCCCTGCGCGGCGGCCTGCTGCGGCTGACCCCGATCCTGCTCTCGGCCGCGGGCCTGGCCTGGACCACCGCTCTGCTCGGCGACGCCCCGTCCCTGTCCCGGGAGGCCTGGCTGCTGGGGGCCAAGGAAGCCGCCCGGATCACGGTGTTCGTGGCGCCCGGCGTGCTGGCCCTGGGCAGCGTGGACCCCACCGCTCTCGGGGACGCCCTCGGAGGCCGGCTGCGGATTCCGGCCCGGGTCGTCGCCGCGTCGGTGGCGGGCCTGGTGCGAGCAGGGCATCTGGGCCAGCAGTGGCAGATCATCACCCAGTCCCGGGTGCTGCGCGGCATCGGCTCCCCGGCCTCCCCACGGTTGCTGGCCGGCGCCACCCTGGCACTGCTGGTCGATGCCCTGCGGAGCGCCCAGCAGCAGGCCCTGGCGATGGACTCGCGCGGCTTCGCCACCGCCACCACCCGCACCTGGGCGCTGGAAAGCCCGCTGCGTCGTGTCGATCTGCTCGGGGTCGGTATCGCAGTGGCGCTGGGGGTCTGGCCGCTGCTGGCCGAACTGCTGGTGGGCTGAGAGGCTGAGGCCACGGGGCCACGGCAGCTGCGGCGACATCACCAGTATTCTCGAGCCATGACTGACAACGTCCCGAACGACGACGCCGCCGCCATCGAGCTGGCCCATTCCATGCTGGAGGCCGCCCGCAGCGGTGACAGCGCTCCCCTGCTCGCGCTGATCGACCAGGGTGCCCCGGTGAATCTGCGCGACAGCTCGGGCAACAGTCCGTTGATGCTGGCCGCCTACCACGGGCACGCCGAGCTGGTGCGGGAGCTGGCCGCACGCGGCGCCGACGTGGACCTGGCCAACGATCGTGGCCAGTCGCCGCTGGCCGGGGTGGCTTTCAAGGGCTACACGGAGGTGGCCGAGGTGCTGCTCGAGGCCGGTGCCGACCCCGACGCGGGCACGCCCAGCGCCCGTGAGACCGCACGCTACTTCGAGCGCGAGGAGATCTCCGCCCTGATGGGCTGACGGAACATCATCGCCACGTGCTCGATGCCGGCTTCCAGGAACACATCGCTGACGGTCTCGAAGCCCATCGACGCGTACCAGGGCTCGAGGTGGGCCTGCGCGTCGAGGTGGACCTCGGCCCGAGGGTCAAGCTCGGCAGCGAGATCGAGCGCGGCGCGCATGATCCGTCGGCCGTACCCGGATCCCCGCTCCGTCGCGCGTACCGCGACCCGGCCGATACGCACGGTGCCGCCGGCCGTGAGCACCCGGGCATGGGCGACCGGCTCCCGCTCCAGCCCCGCCGCGTCGGCGTCCGGCCCGGGCGTCTCGATCCACAGCAGGATGGTGGTGGGGTCGAGGTCCCGGCCGTCGAGGTCGGGCTCGGTGGCCCGCTGCTCCAGCGAGAACACGTCCTGGCGGAGCTTGGTCAGCAGATACAGGGTGCGCGGGTCGATCTCGGCCAGCGCGGAGCGGCGCAGCACGGCACCGGGGTCGTCGAGTTCGGGCATGGAAAAACTCTCCTGTCCGCCTGGGAGGGTGGGCGGCAGCCCACTCACGCGGCGGCATCGTCATAGGCCCAGGCCGCGGCGGGGTGCTCACGGGTCCAGACGGCGCGGCGGCTGCGGGCCGTCTGGCAGCGGGGGCACCAGAACACGGTGCGGCCGGCCAGCTGCTGGGAGCGCACCGTGGTCCGGCACAGCCGGCAGGGCAGGGTCTGGCGGTGGTAGACGTAGAAGGACTTCTCGCGCGGAACCACGCCCTCGTCCTCATCACCGTTCTGGCGGGTGCCGCGGGAGCGCTCGACGATCCGCGCCTCGATATCGCGGTGAGCGGGCTGGGTGGTGACGATCCGGCCGGTGCGGGCGCCGTAGTCCATCAGCGCCACCAGGTCCTCCCACATCCCCTCGCACATCCCCTCGGTCAGGTCGCGGCCGGGCACGAAGGGGTCCAGACGGGCACGGAACAGCAGCTCGGCGCGGTAGATGTTGCCGATCCCGGCGACGATCCTCTGGTTCATCAGCAGCGCGGCGATCGTGGTGCGTGAGGCGCGCACCGCGGTCACGAAGCGCCGCCGACCGGCCAGGTCGCGGTCCGCGCGCAGCGGGTCGGGGCCGAGCCGATCCAGGATCGCCTGCCGACCGGCGGCGTCCAGGATCTCGCAGGCGGTGGGGCCGGTCAGATCCGCCAGGCCGCGGGGCCCGGCGATCCGCAGGCGGGTGGTGGGGCGGGGCACCAGGCGCCGCCAGTCCGGGGCGGCACCGGCATCGAGCCCTTCCTCGCGCTCCCCGAACCGCACGCGGGGCGCCCCGATCGCATGGACGTCGGCGAAACCGGGGTCACCGGCGAAGGTCCACGATCCGTACAGGCCCAGGTGGACGTGCACGTGCCGCACCACCGGCGCGTCGATGTCGACATCCTCGGAGGGCGCGAAGGCCAGGAACAGGTGCTTGCCCACCGCCTCGGCGCCCAGCAGCACGAAACCGTCGATCTCCGCGGCCTCGGGGAAGCGGCCCTGGGGGCTGGAGGTGCGGACCCGGTCGCCGGCCAGGCCGCTGGTGAAGGCGGCGGCCAGCCGGTGGACGGTATGCCCCTCCGGCATTACGGAGCGGAGGTGGCGGCGGGGTCCACGTAGTCGCCGGTCTCCTCGTACTGGGAGACGAGATCGATGCGACGCTGATGGCGATCCTCGCCCGAGAACGGCTCGGCGAGGAAGATGTCGATCAGCTCCTCCAGTTCCTCCTCGGTGTGCTGACGGGCGCCGATGGAGATCACGTTGGCGTCGTTGTGCTGACGGGCCAGGCGCGCGGTGTCCTCGTTCCACACCAGGGCCGCGCGGACGCCGCGCACCTTGTTGGCGGCGATCTGCTCGCCGTTGCCGGAGCCGCCGATCACCACGCCCAGGGATCCGGGGTGGCCGACCACGGCCTGGCCGACGTCGGTGCAGAAGGGCGGGTAGTCGTCGAGGGCGTCGTACTGGTGAGCGCCGTGGTCGGTGACCTCGTGCCCCTTCGCCCGCAGTGCCTTCACGAGCCGGTTCTTGAGCTCGAAACCGGCGTGATCAGTACCGATGTGGACGTCCATGGGTTCTCGTTCTCCTTGGGGTCGGGATCCGGTCAGCTCAGGTCGACGCCGTCGCCGCGGGACCGCTTGACCTCGAAGAAGCCGGTCACGGAGGTCAGCGCCTCCATCCCGTCCAGCAGACGGCCGGCTTCCTCACCTCGCGGGGCGGGCGAGACCACCGGGCCGAAGTAGGCGGTGCCCTCGCCGAAGGAGATCACGGGGGTGCCGACGTCATCGCCGACCATGGAGATCGCACGCTCATGGGAGGCGCGCAGGGCCTGGTCGGTGGCGTCCCCGGGGACCAGGTCGTAGTGCTCGATCAGCGAGGCCGGCAGCTCGGCATCGGCCAGGGCCTGCTCGGCGACGCGCTTGCGGTCGTCCTGGTCGCCGCCGACGTGGTACCGCTCGCCCCAGGCGGTGTACCAGCGGGCGAAGGCCGCGTTCCCCTCGGCCTCGTCGATCGCGATCGCCAGGCGAGCGGCCCCCCAGGAGTCGTCGATGCTGCGCCGGTAGCCCGGGTCCAGGTCGCGTCCCTCGTTCAGCACCGCCAGCGACATCACGGAGAAGCGGGGGGTGAACTCGCGGACCTCGGTGGCATGGCCCAGCCAGCGGCTGGTCATCCACGCGAAGGGGCAGGCGGGGTCGACGAACAGCTCGACGGTGCGCTCACTCATGAAGTCTCCTCGACTC
>DWZH01000136.1 GCA_019118275.1 Candidatus Brachybacterium merdavium
GGTACAACAACCGGCGCCTCCACAGCTCACTGGGCATGATCCCCCCGGTAGAGTTCGAGGCGCTCCACTACGAGGCCCTCAACCGAGAGCCCGACCACGCAAAGTAGCGGCAGAGAACCCGGGACGGTTCACCACAACCACCCCGACCCACCACCCGACCCCGAACCACCACCATTCTGACACCAGGCATCCCGATCCAAGGACCGACAGCTGCCTTGCTCAGGCGGCTGCATGCTCACTCATCGTGGGGATCTGTACTGGTACCCGCCGCGTCGCCTTCCGCTTCCTCGTCGCGTCGCATATCCGCCAGCAGCTGGTCGAGATAGTCGTGGACGTCTTCATAGCTGAGATGGCGCTCGTCCCGTCGCGGCGGGATACCACCCACGAACGCGCCGCCGTGCCAAGACAGCGAGTCATCCGGCAGCGAAGGGTCGTCCTGCCGCCACAGCTCGAGGGGCACGGAGTGGTCCACCAGATCCTGAGCGATCTCCGCGGACTGCGCGGCGGCACCGGCGCGCTGCAGTACGGCCACCAGCAAAGACTGGGCCGCCCACGCTTCGGCATCATCGCGTTCCGGCTCGGCCGTCTCCTGCACCACGGCGATGAAGCTCGCCGCCAGGTCCTGCTCCCCCATCTCGTGATGATCCTTCGCCACCCGCAGCGCGATCTGCGGGATCAGCTCTTTCTCCTCCCACAGCATGCCCGCACCGATCAGGCTCATCCCGACACCGGTCGGGAAATCCGGGTCCAGAGCGATGGGAGAGGACGGGGTGCGCCCGGCGCGGCACTCGTCGTCGGCGGTGAGAAAGGCACGACTGGCATCGGCGATGGCGTCGCGGGCCCGATCGGCGTCGCGAAGAGCGAGCTCCGCACCACCCGGGTCGATGCCCAGACGTCGAGCCACCCTCTGGTAGGGGAAGTTCAGCCGCGCCAGTGCCTCATCACGCGAGGGGGTCAACGCACCGAAGTCCTGTTCATCGCTCATGGCTCGACGCTACCGCCTGCCACACTGTTCTCCCGCATGCCGCGACCGAGATCCTTCTGCGCTTCTGCGTCCCGGGCGCGCCGTCACCCGGATCAGAAGGCCCATCCGGGACGCATCAGGCACCCCTGGGCGCCCTGGCCGCTGCGCGAGCTCGGGTCGTCCCGGATCACCCGGCAGCGATGCCCACGGTTCATCCCTCGCGCAATGACTCCAGCGCCTGCCGCAGATCCGCCGGATACTGCGAAGTGAAGGTGACCGGACGTCCGGTGGCGGGGTGGGTGAAGGTCAGCTCCATCGCGTGCAACCACTGCCGGGTCAGGCCCAGACGCGCGGCGAGGGTGGGATCGGAACCATAGAGCGGGTCACCGATCAGCGGGTGCTTCAGAGCCGACATGTGCACGCGGATCTGATGGGTGCGACCAGTCTCCAGGATGATGCGCAGCAACGTCGCGCCGCTCAGCTCCTCGATCGCCTCGTAGTGGGTGATCGAGTGCTTGCCGTCCTGGACGACGGCGAACTTGTAGTCATGGTTCGGGGAGCGCCCGATCGCCGCCTCGATCGTGCCGGTCCTCTGATCCGGCCGTCCCTGGCAGATCGCGTGATAGACCTTCTCCACGGCGCGAGCACGAAAAGCGTCCTTGAGCGTGGTGTAGGCACGCTCCGTGCGAGCGACCACCATCAGACCGCTGGTACCCACGTCCAGACGCTGGACGATGCCCTGCCGCTCCGGATCGCCGCTGGTGCGGATCGAGACACCCGCCGCGGCCAGATGACCGAGCACGGTGGGCCCGGACCACCCGCTGCTGGGATGGGCGGCGACCCCGACGGGCTTGTCGATCACCACGAGGTCGTCGTCCTGGTGCACCAGCGACATGCCCTCGGCGATCATCGGACGGACCTCGGCGACCGGCTTCTCCTCGGGCAGCTCCACGCTCAGCATCGCGCCGGGCTCGAGGCGGGTGGAGCGAGCAGGTGCGGTTCCGCCGACCTCGACCAGACCCGCGTCGATCAGCTCGGCCGCGCGGGAGCGGGACAGGCCCAGCATCCGGGAGACGCCGACATCGACACGTTCACCGGCCAGGCCGTCCGGGACCATCAGGGTGCGCAGCGAGCTCACAGCCGCGGCTCCGAACCGCCGCGACCGCGTCCCGGCTCCCCGCCGTCGGGCCCACCAGGGGAAGGAGGGGAAGAAGTCGTCGGCGACGAGGTCTGCTCCTCGGGCCCCGCGACGGCAGACTTCGTGGCCTCGGCCTTCTCCGCCGCCTCGGCCTCCGCGACCGCCGGGTCAGCGGGGACACCGATGAGGCCCAGCAGTATCACCAGGATCGCGCCACCGACCACGGCCATATCGGCCACGTTGAAGACCGGCCAGTTGGGCAGCTGGAGGAAGTCGACCACCTCACCGCGGAACGGGCCCGGGGGCCGCAGCAGCCGGTCGTGGATGTTTCCCAGCGCTCCGCCGAGGATCAGGGACATCGCGATCGCGTACCAGGTCGAACGCACCGCCTTGACGGTGAAGACGACCACGCCGATCACGATGCCGAGCTGCAGGACGGTCACCGCCGGCGTGATGCCTGACCCCATCCCCCAGGCGGCCCCCGAGTTGTACAGGAGAGTCAGCTGGAGGATCTCGCCGAGGAAAGGCTGCGGCTGGAGCAGCGGCAGGTTCGCCTCGGCCCAGTGCTTGGTGATCTGGTCGACGATCAGCAGCAGCACCCCGACCGCCACGACCACGATCAGGACAACGCGGAGGGACAGACGGCGACGAGCGCCGGGCCCCTGGGGGCCGGCGCTCGTCGACTCAGAACCAGCGCGGTTCACAGACCGAAGTTCACCTGCTTGTCCTGCGTCTCGCTGGTATCGAGATCACGCAGCTGGTTCTCCAGGTAGTTGCGCAGACGGTTGCGGTAGTCCCGCTCGAAGGTCCGCAGTCCCTCGATCGTCTTGTCGAGGTCGGCCTTCTGTTCCTCGAGGGCGGCCAGAGTGGTCCGGGACTTCTCCTCGGCCTCGCCGACGATGCGGCGGTGCTCCTCGTTCGCCTCGGTGATGAGCCGGTCGCGCTCATCCTCACCCTTCTGCACGTACTCGTCGTGCAGACGGTTGGCCAGGACGATGATGCCGGCCGCGTCCTGCGGCGCATCGGTGGCGGGCTGCTCGGCAGCGGGCTCCTCGTCGACAGGCTCCTCGGTGACGGAGTCCTCCACGACCTGCTGCGGGGCGGTGGCATCGGCGTCCTCGGCAGAGACCGTGGTCTCCTCGACGACGTCGTCGTCCTCCACCGAGGCAGCGGCGGCCGAGGGGGCGGACTCCAGCTCCGCGATGCGGTTGTGGGCCTCCTCCAGTTCCTTGGTCAGCCGGCCGTTCTCGTCGATGAGCTCCTGGAGGCGCGGCACGACGTCGTTGTCGAGGAAGTTGTCCACCTCGTCCATGTCATAGCCCTCGGAGAACCGAACCGGGGTGAACCGCTGGTTCATCAGGTCATCTGGCATCAAAGCCATGGGTCACCTTCTCGTCATTCTCGGGTCGAACTGCGCGTGGCGCGCTACCGGACAGCGTATCCGATGAACCCCGGTGTTCCGACGCCGGTAGACCTCAGAGTGCCAGGCCCGACAGGATCGCCAGCAGCACCCATCCCAGCAGCAGCAGGATCATCAGGCTCAGGTCCAAGGCCACGGCACCCAGCCGGATCGGCGGGATGAGGCGGCGCAGTCCCTTCACCGGGGGGTCGGTCAGCGTGTAGACGACCTCGAACAGCACCAGCACCAGCCCGCTCGGACGGTACTCCCGGGCGTAGGCCCGAATCCACTCCAGGACCAGCCGGGTGATCAGCATGATCATGTAAACCAGGACCACCAGGTACAGCAGCCCTGCGATGAGTTGCACGGGGCCGCTCAGCTCTGGTTGTAGAAGCTGCCCTCGTCGGCCGAGGTGTCCCCGTCGACCTGGACGAACTCCGGCGAGAGCAGGAACACCTTGGAGGTGACGCGCTCGATGGTGCCGCGCAGCCCGAAGACCAGACCAGCGGAGAAATCGACCATGCGCTTGGCGTCGCCGTCCTGCATGTCCGACAGGTTCACGATCACCGGGACGCCGTCGCGGAAGGACTCGCCGATCGCCTTGGCATCGTTGTAGGAGCGCGGGTGGATCGTGGTGATGCGGTGCATCGACTCCTCCACTGCAGGACTCATGGGCACCACATTCGACCGCTGACGGATCGGGGTCACCTGGGCCTCCCGTTCAGGAACGGGCTCGGGGGCCCGCTCGGTACGGCGAACGGGGCCGGCCGCGTCGGCGTACACGTCCCGCTCGTCCTCGTAGTACTCGTCGTCGACCTCGTTGGCAAGGCCGAGTGCGACCATGGCGTTGCGCCAGGTTCCCATTCCAGATCTCCCAGTCTTTTGTACTGCCTTCACGCTGACCTGGGCTCCGGGGAAGCACGGGGAGTGCGTGGGAGCCCTGGCCCAGAAACTACCGCAGCCCTCCTGCACGTTGGGGAGGCGCGCGGCGTGTCGGCCCTGCGTGTCGCCCGCTGCGCGGCCGTGACGGGACGGGTGGGTCCGATCGTCCTCGGCGCACACCCGGGCGCGGATCGGCATGGGTTCAGGGCGCCTCGCGTCTGATCACGCCGGCGAAGCGGCCGGTGCGGGCGGCGCGCCGATAGGAGAAGTAGTCCTCGTCCTCGAGCGTGCACGGATGATCGGCGTCGATGGCCGTACGGCGCACCCCGGCCCGTGCCAGCGCCGCCGCCGCGCCGGCCCGCAGGTCGAGCCCCGGAGTGCCCCAGCTGGTGGTCGCGACGCTCTCGGGCGCTCGCGCACCGGCTTGCTCGCGCATCTCGGCGGGCACCTCGTAGCAGCTGCCGCAGATGGAGGGGCCGACGGTGACCTCGAGGCGCTCGGCCCGCGCGCCGAGCGCGCTCATCGCCTCCACGGTCCGTTCCAGCACCCCGTCCAGCAATCCGACCCGGCCGGCGTGGGCGGCGGCGACCACTCCCGCTCCCGCATCGGAAAGCAGCACCGGTAGGCAGTCGGCGACCATGATCGCCAGTGCTACATCCGCTCGGTCGGTGACCATCGCGTCGGCCCGGACCACCGGGACCGGGCCCGTGGCGGGCAGGACGTGCACGCGTGCCGAGTGCACCTGGTCGACGAAGACCGGCTCGGCGCCGAGCTCGGCGGCCAGCAGCTCGCGGTTGCGGCTGACGGCGGCGTCCTCGTCACCGACGTGGCGGGCGAGGTTCAGCGCGGAGAATTCCCCGGTGCTCACCCCGCCCGCGCGGCCCGTGAACACCGCGTGGGCCCCGCGGATCCGCGGGGCCCGCGCCTGTACGGCGGAGGTCACTTCAGGAAAGAGGGCAGATCCAGGTCGTCATCGTCCGACGGGGGCTCCTCGATCCGCGGCGGGCGGACCGGCTCCTGCTCGGCGGACTGCCGCGGCGGCTGGTTCTGCGGCTGCTCCGCCTGCTGCTGGCCGCCACCCTGATGCTGCTGCCCCGCGTGGTGCTCGTCCTGAGCGGGCTCGAGCTTCTCCGTCTCGGGCTCGGCGGGACCGGGCCGGGAGGGGGAGAACGCCTGCTGGGGGGCGCCCCACGCACCGGGACCGGTCGGGGCCGTGGCCCCGTAGCCACCGCCCTGCGGGGCGGGCCGGGATTCATGGTGCACGGGAGCGGGGCGCGGGCTCGGGGCCTGCGACTCGCCGCGGGGGGCCTGCGTCTCGGAGCGGGCCGGGGGGCGGGCCTGGGCCTGCGCGACGTCGGAGCGCGGGGTGGGGCCGCCCGCCTCGAAGCCCGCGGCGATGACGGTCACGCGGACCTCGTCGCCCAGGGCGTCGTCGATCACGGAGCCGAAGATGATGTTGGCATCGGGGTGCGCGGCTTCCTGAACCAGGCGCGCGGCCTCCGAGACCTCGTGGAGCCCCAGGTCGCTGCCGCCCTGGATGGCCAGCAGCACGCCATAGGCGCCGTCGATCGAGGCCTCCAGCAGCGGGCTGGACACGGCCAGTTCGGCGGCTTGCAGGGCGCGGTCGTCCCCTCGGGCGGAGCCAATGCCCATCAGGGCGCTGCCGGCGTCCTGCATCACCGACTTCACATCGGCGAAGTCGAGGTTGATCAGGCCCGGCGTGGTGATCAGATCGGTGATGCCCTGGACACCGGACAGCAGCACCTGGTCGGCGGACTTGAAGGCGTCCAGCATCGAGACCTGCTTGTCGGCGATCGACAGCAGACGGTCGTTGGGGATCACGATCAAGGTGTCGACCTCGGCCTGCAGGGCCGCGATACCCGACTCGGCCTGGGTGGAGCGACGGCGGCCCTCGAAGGTGAACGGCCGAGTGACCACGCCGATGGTCAGGGCACCGAGGCTGCGGGCGATCTGGGCGACCACGGGGGCGCCCCCGGTGCCGGTGCCGCCGCCTTCGCCGGCGGTCACGAAGACCATGTCGGCGCCGCGCAGCACCTCCTCGATCTCCTCCGCGTGATCCTCGGCGGCCTTCTTCCCGACCTCCGGGTCCGCGCCGGCACCGAGGCCGCGGGTGTTCTCCTTGCCCACGTCCAGCTTGACGTCGGCGTCCGACATCAGCAGCGCCTGCGCATCGGTGTTGATGGCGATGAACTCGACGCCCTTCAGGCCGGATTCGATCATTCGGTTGACCGCGTTGACACCGCCGCCGCCGACGCCGACGACCTTGATGACTGCGAGATAGTTCTGGGATCCGGCCACGTCACTGTCCTTGCTCTTGTCGTACTCGTGTGGGGAGGGGCCTGCATCGTTCCTGGTCCGACGACTTCCGGAAACCCTCGACCTCGAGTTGAGGTTCGGACTCCGGGGCGACTCCCCTTCACGTCGACGCTATGGACGAGTGCTCGCGGGCGCAACGACCACGGGTGCGTGTCGGTGATGGATCACGCCGGATGGGGGCGGTAGGGCCGCGCCGGCCGGGGGTCAGCGAGTGACCGGCGCGACCGGGGAGGAGACATCGATGGTCGTCCCGGGCTCACCGACCAGCACCTGGACCACCTCGGCCTTGAGCTCGGCGTCCTGGGCGTCGCCCCACACCACCGTCTTGTCGCCGCCGTCCTCGAGGCTCAGGTTGAGGGTGACGTCGCTGCGGCTGGCCGCGGAGACCTCGTCCAGGGCCCCGCGCAGCGGGTCCGGCAGCCCGGCCAGTACCTCGACCATCGCCTCGGTGGCACCCTCCGGGTCGTCGGAGGCCGGGTCGACCTCGAGCGGCACCAGGGTGGCGCCCTCCCCCGCCTCAGGAGGCAGCTCGACGCCCTCCTCGTCGAGGATCGCGCTGGATCCATCGGGCCGCTCGACGGTCGCCAACGGCTGCCTCTCAGTGATCGTGACATGAGCCCCGTCGGGCCAGCGTCGCTCCACCTCGGCACTGCGGACCCCGGGGACCTCGGTCAGCTCCTCGGCCACCGCGGAGGTGGGCAGCAGCAGCACGCTGTGCCCCAGACGGGACTCGACGCTCGAGCGGACCTGCTCCTGGTCGACGTAGTCGTCACCGGAGACGGTCACCTGTTGCAGCTGCAGGGCAGGCAGCCAGATCGCGGCGGACAGCGCGGCGACCAGCAGCACGGCCACCGCGGCCAGGGTCCCGATAATCGCCCGGCGCCGACGCCGCCAGGGGCGTCCGGCCACCAGTGAGCGGAAGCGCTCGGTGGCCTGGACCACGCGCCGGCTGTCCGGCTGCTCGTCCGGACCCGAGCCGGCGCCGTGGGGGCTTGCGGTGGTGGTCTCGGCGGGTTCGTGCGCAGAGCGGCCGGCGGTGCGGCCGGCGCGAGAGCCGGACCGGGTGTCGCGGTCCCCCTTCGGCGTGGTCGTCTCCGGTGTGCGCCGGGAGCTGCCGGACTCCGGGTGCGGTGCCTCGTGACGGTGCGGTGCGGCGCGGCGCGGGGTGGCACGCGGTCCCGGGGTGGTGCCGCTCGGGGTGGCGCGGGGCCGTGGAGCGGTGGGCCGCTTGGCCATCAGGACTCCTCGCCGGATGCTTCGAGGGCGGCCATGACGAGCGGGGTCGTCTCCACCACGTCCCCCGCGCCGAGCATCAGCAGCAGGTCTCCGGGGCGTGCAGCCGCGGCGACCTGGGGAGCGACCTGCTCTGCGGCCGTCAGCGCCGCGACCACCGTGCCGGCGACGAGATCGGTGATGGTGGTGGCGTCGATGCTGGGATCGGGATCCTCCCGGGCCGCGTAGACCGGCATCACCCAGGCCCGGTCCGCTCCGGAGAGGGCGGCGGCGAAGTCGGCGGCGAAGGCACGGGTGCGCGAGAACAGGTGCGGCTGGAAGACCACCAGCACGCGGCCCCCACGCTGCTGCGCCTCGACGATGGCGCGGGAGGCCTCGATGGTGGCGGCGACCTCGCGCGGGTGGTGCGCGTAGTCGTCCACGACCGTGACGCCGCCCGAGATGCCGGCGACGTCGAAGCGGCGCGAGGCCCCGGTGAAGGAGGCCAGGCCGGCGGCCAGCGCCGCCGGGTCGAGGTCCGGCGCGGCGGCGGTGACCGCGGCCAGCGCTCCCAGGGCGTTGAGGACGTTGTGGTGTCCGGCCACCGCCAGTTCGAGGCGTAGCGGACCGTGCGGGGTGTCGAGCTCGACCTCGGTGCCGCTCGCTCCGGAGCGCTCGGCGGTGATCCGCCAGCTCGCGTCGGCGGCGGCGCCGTAGGAGATGACGGCGGTGCCGGTCCGTGCGGCACGCTCGCCCAGGGCGCGGGCGCCCGGGTCATCGGCGCAGACCACCAGGGTCCCGTCGGTCTCGAGCTGGCCGGTCAGGGTGTCGAAGGCCGCGGTGAGGGTGACGGGATCGCCGTGGAAGTCGAGGTGATCGGCCTCGAGGTTGGTGACCACCAGGGAACGGGGCGTGAAGGCGAGGAAGGAACCGTCGGACTCGTCGGCCTCGACCACTGCGATCCCTCGGCCGGGACGGGCCGCTGCGGCGCCCCCGGGCATCGGGGCCGGCAGGGCGGCGAAGCCGGCGTTGCGCCCCAGGTCCGGGACAGCCGCCCCCAGGGCCCAGGCGGGATCGGCGCCGGCGCCGCGCAGGGCCATCACGGCCATGCCGGTGGTGGAGGTCTTGCCGTGGGTTCCGGCGACGGCCACCAGCTCGCGACCGGCCAGCAGGCCCGCCAGCGCGGCGGCGCGGTGGATCACCGGGATGCCGCGGCGCCGGGCCTCGAGCACCTCGGGGTTGTCGGCCCGCACGGCGGTGGAGACCACCACCACATCGACCTGGTCGCTCAGCAGGCTCGGGTCGAAGCCGATTCCGATGACGGCCCCGGCCTCGCGCAGGGGACCGATGAACTGGCCGTCCTGGGAATCCGAGCCGGAGACGGCGAGGCCCGCCTCGAGGGCGAGCCGGGCGACGGCCGACATCCCCGCTCCGCCGATGCGGATCACGTGCACGGAGGTCACGGTCCGGTCGGTGGGCCACTGCGCCTGGTTGATCACGTCCCCGGGACGCAGGATGGTGCGCGGGGCCACGCGGGAGGCGGGACCGTCGGAGCCGGGGCCATCGGAGGTGGGGCCGACGGGTCCGGCGGAGGGGGCGGCGGAACTCATGGCGTCACCGTAGTCCTCGGAGGGGGCGGCGGCGGTCAGGCTCGGCGTGCGGCGCTGGTCACGATCCGGGCCATCACCTCAGCCGCATCGGTGATGCCGAATCCCCGGGAGGCACGCGACATCCGCTCGAGCCGCGGGGTGTCGTTGATCAGGGGCAGCACCTGCTCGAGCAGGTAGTCCACGTCGAGCTCGGCGTCGGGGACCATGAGGGCACCGCCCGCGGTGACGACCTCCTGCCCGTTCAGAGCCTGCTCCCCGTTGCCGATCGGCAGCGGCACCAGCACGGCGGGCAGGCCCACGGCGGTCAGCTCGCTGACGGTGCCGGCTCCGGCACGGGTCAGGGCCAGATCGGCGGCGGCGTAGGCGTCCTCCATGGCGAGCACGTACTCGACGATGCGGTAGCCGGGGCGCTCGGTCAGGCCCTCGGTCTTGCCTCGACCGGTGATGTGGAGGATCTGGGCACCGGTCTCGGTGAAGCGCTCGGCGGCCGCGGAGACGGACTCGTTCAGCCGCTGCGCTCCCAGGGACCCACCGGTGACCAGCATCACGGGGCGATCCGGGTCCAGGCCGAAGCCTTGCACGGCCGCGTCGCGGCGCCCGCTGCGGTCGAGCTGCGCGATGGCTTCGCGCATCGGCATGCCGATGCGACGGGCGCCGGGCAGGGATCCACCCTCGAAGGCGGTCAGCACAGCCTCGGCCCGGTGGGCGCCGAGCCGATTGGCCAGTCCCGGTCGACGGTTGGCCTCGTGCACCACGTACGGGGTGCGGGAGATCGCCGCGGTCAGATAGGCCGGAGGGCACACGTACCCGCCGTAGCCGGCGACCACCTCGATCCGGCGCTCACGCAGCAGCGCCCGCACCTCGCGCAGGGTGGCGCCGAAGCGCGCCGGGAACCGCAGCGCTGCCCCGTCGGGGCGGCGCGGGAAGGGGACCTTGTCGATGGTGATCAGCTCGTAACCGGCCGCCGGCACCAGATCGGCCTCGAGGCCGTCCGCCGTGCCCAGCACCAGCACCTCGCTGTCGGGGGCGAGCCGGGAGATCTGGGTGGCCGTGGCCAGCAGCGGGGAGACGTGCCCAGCGCTGCCCCCACCCGCCAGCAGGACGCGGGGACCGTTCATCGCTCCCTCCTCGTGCGGCGCGTGCGGGAGGCGCTGCGGCCGGAGACCTGCCTGCCGGAGCCGCGCCCATCCCGCTTGCTGCGCTTCGCCCGCGCGGAGCGCGTGCGGGCACTGCGGCCCCGTGCCGGTGCGGGCTCGGCATCCCGGGGTGCCGGCAGCACGCTGATGGTGCGGCGCACCGCCCCCACCCGCGCGGTGATCGCCTCCTGCGCGCCGGGCTCCCGGCGCGCGAAGGACAGCAGCACCCCGAGGGCGGCCATGGAGGCCAGCAGCGCCGAGCCTCCGGAGGAGATGAACGGCAGGGGCACCCCGATCACGGGCAGCAGCCCGGTGACGACCATCATGTTCAAGAAGGCCTGGCCCAGCAGCCAGGCGCTGATCCCGGCGACGGAGATCTGCATGAAGGGGTCGTCGAGGCGGGTGATCATCCGGAACATCACCAGGGCGAGGGCGGCGAACAGGGCGAGCACGCCCAGGGTGCCGACCAGGCCCAGCTCCTCGCCGATGATCGCGAAGATGTAGTCGTCCTCTGCGGCCGGCAGGCGGCCCCATTTCTGGCGCGACTCCCCCAGGCCCACGCCCCACCAGCCGCCCTCGGCCAGACCCATCAGGCCCTGGTCGGCCTGGAGGCAGGAATCACCCTCGCACGTGCCGTGCAGCCAGTTGTTGATGCGGTGCATCCGGTTGGGGCTGGTGACGGTGAGTGCCACGATGCCGACCAGGCCCAGCACACCGCTGACGATGAACCAGCGACGCGGGATCCCGGCTACCCACAGGGAGCCGGCGACCAGCATCGCCATCACCATCATCGTTCCCAGGTCCTGGCCAAGCATGACCAGCCCCAGCGCCGCCACGACCCCGGGCACCATCGGGAACAGCACGTGGCCGGCTTTGTCCAGCAGAGGACGTTTGGTGGCCAGCAGTGCGCCCAGCCAGACGGCCAGGGAGAGCTTGAGGAACTCGGAGGGCTGCAGGGTCTGTCCACCGAGGCTGACCCAGTTGCGGTTGCCGTCGGCTTCGATGCCCAGCGGTGTGAAGACCAGGCACTGCAGGAGCAGGCCGAGGCCCATCAGCGGCCACGCCGCTCGGCGATAGAAGCCGGGCGGCATGACGGCGGCGGCGATCAGCAGGGCCAGTCCCAGGCCGGCGAAGGCACCTTGACGGAAAAGGCCGGCGAAGCCGGACTCGCCGCGGGAGATGTTCAGCACCGCAGTCGAGGACAGCACCATGGTCAGGCCGACGCCGACCAGCAGGGCACCGATCACGATCAGCCCGTAGAAGTCCAGCGCGGGGGACTTCAGCCAGCCGCCCACCCCGTCCCTGATGCGGGTGCCGACGTTGCCCAGCGGCTGCTCCTCATCGGGGCGGACGACGCCGGCGGTGCGGGAGCCGGGGGCGTCGGGGCGTGGCGATGCCGAGCTGCGACGCCGGGTCCCCGTGCCGTTGCGGCGGGTCTCCTGCAGCGTCATGGGCGCTCTCCTGGCAGTCGGGACACAGCCGCCGCGAAGAGATCCCCCCGTTCCGCGTAGTCACGGAACTGGTCGATCGAGGCGGCGGCCGGTGCCAGCAGCACCACGTCTCCGGGGGAGGCCAGCGATCGGGCTGATCGCACCGCTTCCTCCATCAGACGGGTCCGGCCGGCGACATCGTCAGTGTCGCCCGGATCGAGCCGGATGACGGGGATCTGCGGGGCGTGTCGGGTCAGGGCCGCGGTGAAGGGGCTCGCATCCGTCCCCAGCAGCACCACCCCCACCAGGGAGTCCGCGGCAGAGGCGATCAGCGGCTCCAGGTCCGCTCCCTTGGTGTCTCCCCCGGCGATCCACACGATCCGCTCGGCGGCGGTCAGGGAGGCCCGGGCCGCCTCGGGGTTGGTGGCCTTGGTGTCGTCGATCCAGTCGATGCCGTCGGCGCTGGCGATGTGCTCGGCGCGGTGGCGTCCCATCCGGTAGGCACGCAGACCGTCGCGCACCGCGTGCTGGGGCACGCCGTGGGCGCGGGCGAGGGCTGCGGCGGTCAGCGCGTCGAGCTGGATGTGCGCTCCGGCGCCCTGAGGGCCCAGGTGCTCGAGGTCGGCGAGCGTGGCCAGCTCGGCGGCGGCGGTGCGCCGCTCGGCCAGGAAGGCGCGGTCGGCGAGGATCCCGTCGACCAGACCGACCTCGGACAGGCCCGGACTTCCCAGGGTGACGCCGATGGCACGGGCTCCCTCGAGCACGTCGGCCTGCTCGACCAGCTCCCGCGTGAGGGGATCGGCGACATTGTAGACGCAGGCCGTGCGGACGCCCTCGTAGATGCGCCCCTTCGCGGCGGCGTAGGCGCCGGCGCCGCCGTGCCAGTCCAGGTGGTCATCGCTCACGTTGAGCACCGCGGCGGCCTCGCAGTCCAGGTGCTCGGTCCAGTGCAGCTGGAAGCTGGACAGCTCCAGGGCGAGCACGTCATAACCCTCGGGGTCCAGGGCCGCCTCGATCACCGGCAGGCCCACGTTGCCGCAGGCCACCGCGCGCAGTCCGGCGGCGAGCAGGATCGACTCGAGCATGGTCACCGCGGTGGTCTTGCCGTTGGTCCCCGTGACGGCCAGCCACGCGGGGCCCCCCGGGGCCTGCATGCGGCGCGCCAGCTCCACCTCGCTCCACACGGGGATGCCGGCGGCCGTGGCGGCTGCCAGCAGAGGCTGGTCGGGTCGCCAGCCGGGCGAGGTGACCACCAGGTCCACGGCGTGGTCGGCGGGCAGGGCCACGGTGTGCTCGGGGCCGAGACGGACCTGCACGCCCAGCACCTCGAGGATCTGGGCGCGCTCGCGGATCTCGGGGGTGTCGGCGCCGTCGACCACCAGCACCTGTGCGCCCCGCTGCATGGTCTGGTCGGCCACGGCGTACCCGGAGACCCCGAAGCCGGCCACCAGGATGGTCAGACCGGCCACGTCGAGTCCGGGCCAGGGCCGCTGTTCCACGGGAGTCACCGGGTCACCGGGGCCGGGGGCCGAGCGCAGCTCGCTCATGAGGTCAGCCTCGGCAGCGCGTCGAGGTAGAAGATGCCCAGCCCGACCCCGGCGAGGATGCCGGCCACGATCCAGAAGCGCACCACGATGGTGACCTCGTTCCAGCCCTTGAGCTCGAAGTGGTGCTGCAGGGGGGCCATCCGGAACACCCGTCTGCCGGTCAGCTTGAAGCTGGTGACCTGGATGATCACCGACAGGGAGATGATCACGAACAGGCCGCCGATGATGGCGCCGAGCACCTCGGTGCGCGAGACGATGGTCAAGCCGGCGATCGCGCCACCCAGCGCCAGCGACCCCGTGTCGCCCATGAAGATCTTCGCGGGCGAGGTGTTCCACCACAGGAAGCCGATGCAGGCGCCGATGATCGCGGCGCACAGCACGGCCACATCGAGCGGGTCCCGGGCGTCGTAGCACTGCACCAGGCCACCGGCCTCGAGGTCGACGCTGCACACCTGCCGCCACTGCCAGAAGGAGATCACCAGGTACGCCCCGCTGAAGACGATGGTGGCTCCGCTGGCCAGGCCGTCGAGCCCGTCGGTGAGGTTGACCCCGTTGGACCATGCTGCGACCAGGAAGTTCGCCCAGATCGCGAAAAGGATGAAGCCGACGATGGTGCCGGCGAAGGCCAGATCCAGCCAGGGGATGTCGCGCACGAAGGAGATGGCGGTCCCGGCCGGGGTGTTGCCGTTGTCGTCAGGGAACAGCAGCGCGAGCACGGCGAAGGCGGTGGCGACCAGGAACTGGCCCACCAGTTTGTCGCGGGGGCGCAGTCCCAGGCTGCGCTGCTGGGAGATCTTCAGATAGTCGTCGAGGAAGCCGACCACGCCGAGTCCGACCATCAGGAACAGCACCAGCAGCACCGAGACGCTGGGCAGCGTCATGGTCAGCAGGTGGCTCAGCCCGTAGGCCACGAGGGTGGCCGAGATGATGGCCACCCCGCCCATGGTGGGGGTGCCGCGCTTCGTGGCGTGCGAGGTGGGGCCGTCGTCGCGCACGAACTGTCCGTAGCCGCGCTTCTCCAGCAGCTTGATGTACAGCGGCGTGCCCACGATGGACAGCAGCAGCGCGGCGGCGCCCGCGATGATGATGGCGATCATTCCTGGTCCCCTCCCTCCGTCTCGCGCCCGGGACGGGGCTTCTCCAGGTGGGCCAGCAACGGCCTGGCGATCCGGCGCAGGCCGGCGTCCCGGGAGGACTTCATCAGCACCGCGTCACCGGTGGTCACCGTCTGCTCCAGCACGGCGATGGCCTCCTCCACGGTCTCGAGGTGGACGGATTCGCCTCCGAAGCTGCCCTCCAGGCTCGCGCCGTGATGGATGGGGGCGGCGCCCTCCCCGACCACGTAGAGCTGGGAGATGTTCAGGCGCACCGCGAGCCGGCCGATCTCGTCGTGCAGGCGCACGGAGTCCTCCCCGAGCTCCAGCATCTCACCGAGCACGGCGATGGTGCGGCGGCCCCGGCCCAGATGGGCCAGGGTCTTCAGAGCGTGGCGCATCGAGTCGGGATTGGCGTTGTAGGCGTCGTCGATGATCACGGCGCCACCGCTGCGCAGCACCTCCATGCGCTGTCCCGAGGGGAGCTTGGCGCCGTCCAGCGTGGCGGCGGCGGTGGCGGGGTCCGCCCCCGCCAGCACGCACGCGGTCAGGGCCGCCAGCACATTGCCGGCCTGATGCTCCCCCAGCAGGTCCGGGGCCACCGGATGGGAGCCGGGCGGGATGCTCGAGCCGTCGAGGCGGACCAGGCCCTCGGGGATCGTGAGGGTGAAGCCGAGGCGGGCGTCGTCGTCGAGGGTCAGCTCCTCCCCTCGGACCTGCCCGGAGTAGAAGCCGAAGGTGACCACGGGCGCCACGGAGCGCTCGGCCATGGCCGCCACGCGTGGGTCCTCGGCGTTGAGCACGGCCCGCCCGCCGGGCGGCAGGGCCTCGACCAGCTCGCCCTTGGCCCGGGCGATCCCGTCGACGCTGCCGAACTCGCCCAGGTGGGCGCTGCCCACGTTGAGCACGAGCGAGATGTCCGGGCGCGCGATCTCGGTCAGATGGGTGATGTGTCCCGGTCCTCGCGAACCCATCTCGAGCACCAGGAACCGGGTCTCGGGGCGCAGGCGCAACACGGTCAGCGGCAGCCCGAGCTCGTTGTTGAAGCTGCCCACGGGGGCGATGGTCGGGGCGATGTCGCCGAGGATCCGCCCCATCAGGTCCTTGGTGCCGGTCTTACCGGCGCTGCCGGTCACGGCCAGCACCGTCAGGGCGGGGTGCTCCTGGCGGGCACGGCTCAGCTGGGCGCGGGCCAGCTCCGACAGGGCGCGGCCGACGTCCTCGACCAGGACCCCGGGCATCTGGGCCTCACGTGAGACCAGGGACAGGACGGCACCGCCCTCCCGTGCCGCCTCGAGGTAGTCGTGACCGTCGGCTCGTTCGCCGACGAAGGCGGCGAACAGGTCCCCCGTCGCGACGCTGCGCGAATCGATGCGGGCGTCGCCGGTGACCCGTTCGTCACCGGTCGCGCCACCCACCAGTCGGCCGCCGGTGATCTCGGCGATCTCCCGGGCTGTGGTCTCGAGCATGGTCAGCGTCCTCCGTCGGCATGGTCGGCGTCGGTGTCGCCTCCGTGCGTGGTCAAGGCATCGCGAAGTCGGAGACGATCATCGAACGGATGGACGATACCGCCGATCTCCTGTCCGGTCTCGGCCCCCTTGCCCGCCAGCAGGATGGTGTCGCCCACGTCCGCGAGGCGAGCGGCAGCCACGATCGCCTCACCGCGCCCGGAAACCTCTCTGACCTCAGCCTTCGAGTGCTCCGCGATGCCTGAGAGCACCTCGGAGCGGATCCGCGAGGGATCTTCCGTCCGAGGATTGTCATCGGTGACGATCACCACGTCGGCCAGGCGAGCGGTCACCTCGCCCATCCGGGGGCGCTTGCCCCGGTCGCGGTCGCCGCCGGCCCCGATCACGGCGATCAGCCGGCGGGTGCGCGGAACCGCGCGCAGGGTGGTCAGCGCCTGCTCGAGCGCGTCGGGGGTGTGCGAGTAGTCCACCACCGCCAGCACGGGAGCCTCGGCGACCGGTTCCATCCGCCCGGGGACGGTGCCCGCCGTGCCCAGGGCGTGGTCGACCTGGGGACCGGCGATCCCTATCTCCTCCAGCAGCAGGGAGGCGGCCAGGGCGTTGGCCACGAAGTGGCGGCCCGGCAGCGCGGAGCGCAGGGTGCGGCTGCCCCGGGGGCCGTCGGCGGTGAAGACGGTGCCGTAGCCGTCGGCGCGCAGATCCCGTGCGGTGTGGTCGGCCCCGGCCGCGGGGTCGGTGGCGTAGGTGACCACGGGGACCTCGGCCTCGCGGGCCAGGCGCCGGCCCCAGTCGCCGTCCACGCACACCACGGCACGGCGGGCGTGGGCGGGCGTCAGCATCGACCGCTTGGCCCGGTAGTAGTCCTCCATGTCGCGGTGGAAGTCGAGGTGGTCCTGGCTGAGGTTCGTGAAGCAGGCGACGTCGACCACGACACCGTCGGCCCGGTGCAGCACCAGGGCATGGGAGGAGATCTCCATCGAGGCGGTATGCACGCCGTCCTCGACCATGCGGGCCAGGATGCCGTGCAGCTCGGGAGCCTCGGGGGTGGTGCGGACCGTGGCGACGTGGTGGTCGCGGCCGGCGGAGTCGCGGTAGGCGGTGCCGGAGGTGCCCACGACGCCCGTGGCCCGGCCCAGGGCGCGCAGGGTCTGGTCGATCATCGTGGTCACCGAGGTCTTGCCGTTGGTGCCGGTGACCCCGACCGTGGCGAGCCGCCGCCCCGGGTGCCCGTAGACCAGGGAGGCGGCGGCTGCGGTGTCCCGGCGGGGGTCGGCCACCACCAGGGCGGGCAGTCCCGCTCGTTCGCACAGCGGTCGGCCCGCCGCGTCCGTGAGCGCGAGGGCCGCTCCGCGTTCGCGGGCCTGGGCGGCGAACTGGGCGCCGTGGGCGTTCGCGCCGGGAAGGGCGCACCACAGGTCACCGGTCTCGACGCTGCGGGAGTCGAGGGTGACGCCGCTGAGCCGGATGGGCTCCAGCGGGGCGGGGGCGCCGAGTGCGCGGGCGAGCTCGGCGGCGTCGGCCCCGGCGGAAAGGCGCGGGCGGGGCGGCTCAGCGGGCTGATCGGGCTGATCGGGCAGGGAGGTCACGTCGGGGCTCACCACTCGTTCTCGAGTTCGCGTCCCGGGGTGCCCGTGGGGGCGATGCCCTGGTTCTGGAGGGTGAAGGCCATCAGTTCCGAGAAAGCCGGTCCGGCCGCACGGCTGCCGGAGATGAAGGAGTTCAGGCCGAAGACGAACACCCCGACCACGATCTCCGGGTCATCAGCGGGGGCGAAACCGATGAAGGAGGCGGTGTAGGTGCCGCCGGGCACCTGCGCGGTGCCCGACTTGCCGGCCGTGGCGTAGCCGGTCACGGCCGCACCGGACTCCTCCTCGTCGATGTTGTTGTCCATCAGCTCCGCGACGGTCTCGGCGGTCTCAGCGGAGACCACCCGGGTGCTGGCGGGCTCGCCCAGCGGGCGCACGGAGCCATCGTCCTCGCGGGTGCCGGCGACCACGCGGGGATCCACGCGCACGCCCTGATTGGCGAAGGTCCCGACCGCCGAGGTCATCTGCAGGGCATTGACGGAGTAGCCCTGACCGAAGGCGGTGGTGTACCGGGTGCGACCGGTCCAGTCCTCGGCGGGATGGACGATGCCGGCCGACTCGCCGGGCAGGCCCACACCGGTGGGCTGGCCGAGCCCGAAGGCGGTCAGGTAGTCGTGGCGGATCTGCGGCTCCATCTCCTCGGAGATCTGCACGGTGCCGACGTTGGAGCTGTTGGACAGCACGCCGGCGAGCGTCAGCCGCTGGTCCTCGTGGTAGCGGGCGTCCTTGATCCGATGGCCGTCGAAGGAGGTCTCATAGGGGATCTCGTACTGGGAGTCGACCTGCGCGGTGCCCTCCTCGAGCGCCGCCGCGATGGTGAACAGCTTGCCGGTCGAGCCCGGTTCGAAGACTTTGGAGATCGACCGGTTGCCGCGGTCCTCGTCGTCGACGGCCCCGAAATCGTTGGGGTCGTAGCTCGGATAGTCGGCCAGGGCCAGTACCTCGCCGGTGCGGGCGTTGAGCGCCACGGCGCTGCCGCCGCTGCCGCCCACGTCCTCGACCGCTCCCGCGACGATCTGCTGGGCCTTCCACTGCAGGTCACGGTCGATCGTCAGCACCAGATCGCTGCCGTCGACGGCGTCGGTGGTCTCCCGCTTGCCGGTGGGGATGATCTGGCCCCCGGCGCCGCGCTCGTACTGGGTCTTGCCGTCGGTGCCGCGCAGGGTGTCGTCGAAGGACAGCTCGGTGCCCGCCAGGGCGGCGCCGTCGTCGCCGACGAAGCCCAGGATGTTCCCGCCCACGGAGCCCGCCGGGTAGATCCGGTCGGCGACGGGGTCTGCGCCGATCCCGGGGATCTCCAGGGCCAGGGCGGCGTCGCGGACGGCGGGCTCGACGTTCTTGAGCAGGTACACGAAGCCGCGGTCACCGGTGAGCGCCTCCTCGGTGTCGCTGACCGACCAGCCCAGCACCGGGGCGAGCTCTGCGGCGGCGGCCGGGACGCCCGTCTCCTCGGCGGAGCGGGAGTTCTGCAGGTACTGGTCGACCTGCATCTGGTTGACCCAGAGGTCGTAGCGCTGCACCGAGCTGGCCAGCGTCGTGCCGTGGCGATCGACGATGTCTCCGCGCAGCGCGGGGATGGAGCGGGTCACGGTGCGCTGCTCGATGGCCTCCTGGGCCCGGGCGCTGGCATCCAGCCCCTGAACCCAGACCAGGCGGCCGGACAGCGCGAGCACGGCGACCATGATCATGCACAGCAGCAGCCGGTGCCGCACCGCGGGTTCGCCGATCCGAGCACGCGGGATGCGGTGCCCTCCGCCCCGCTGTCCTCCCGGACCGCGGCCGGCGCGTTCGCTGCGGGAGGTCGACATGCTCAGGCTCCCTCGTTCCCCATGCCGTGGTAGGCGGTGGGCTCGTCATAGATCTGCGCGGGCGGCACGGCCACCTCGGCCGGCGCCTGCGCGAGTTCCGGATTGGGAGCAGTCTGCTCGCTCGGGGCCGTCTGGCCAAGCACCTCGCCCGTGTCGAGGTCGATGTAGGCGGGCTCGGACACCGGCACCATGCCGTGCTCACGAGCCTGGCGCTCGAGCTCCTGCGGGGTGCCCAGACGCTCATCGGTCTCGGCCAGCGCCTGCTTCTCCTCGGTCAGGCGCTGGGACTGGCTCTGCAGCCGGGTGATCTCATAGCTGGTGTCGGACATCTGGATGTTCATGTACAGCAGCGCCGCCAGGGTGGCGGTGACGATCAGGGTGCACAGCAGCGTGAACGGCATCGAGCTGCCGGAGGTCTTCGGAGCGGCGAGGACCGTCAGCTTCGGCCGCGGCGCGGCGGAGGTCTTCGGGGCGCGGAGCGGGCGGACCGCTGGGGAGCGGACGGCGGAGGTGCTTGCCATATCAGCGGGCTCTCTGGGCGGGTCGGATGCGGGTCAGTGCGCGCAGCCGGACGGAGGCCGCGCGCGGGTTCAGGGCGCGTTCGGCCTCATCGGCCTGCAGCGCGCCCCGGATGATCGGTTCGAAGGTCGGTTTGTGCTCCTCGAGCTCGACCGGCAGACCGGGAGGGGCCGAGGAGCGGGTCCGTCGCCCAAAAGCGTTCTTGACCAGGCGGTCCTCACCGGAATGGTAGGACTCCACGACGATCCGGCCACCGAGGACGAGGCTGTCCAGCGCTTTCTCGAGGGCGCCGGCCAGGAGCTCGAGCTCCTCGTTGACGGCGATCCGCAGCGCCTGGAAGGTGCGCTTGGCGGGGTGACCGCCGCTCGCCCTGGACGCAGCCGGGATGGCCCGGTCCAGCAGCTGCACCAGTTCCCCGCTGCGGGTGATCGGCGAGCTCTCGCGCTGCTCGACGATCCGGCGGGCGATGCGGCGCGAGAAGCGCTCGTCGCCGAGCTCGTGGAGCACGCGTGCGAGCTCCTGCTCGGGCAGATCCCGCAGCAGGTCCGCGGCCGTGGGGCCGTCGGAGGCGGTGTCCATGCGCATGTCCAGAGGGGCATCGACCGTGTAGGAGAAGCCGCGCTCGGCGGTATCGATCTGGAAGCTGGACAGGCCCAGGTCCATCATCACCGCGTCGGCGCCGTCCAGCCCGAGCTCCTCGAGCACCTCGGGGAGCTCGTCGTAGGTGGCGTGGACCAAAGTGGCCCGCTCGGCATGGCCGGCCCGCCCGATCCGTTCCCGGGCCAGTGCGAGGGCCTCCGCGTCGCGGTCGATACCGACCAGGCGAGCTTCGGGGGCGGCGTCCAGGACGGCGGTGGCGTGGCCCCCCATGCCCAGGGTGGCGTCGATGTGCACCGCGCCGGGACGCCGGAGCGCGGGGGTCAGCAGCTCCACGGAGGTGTCGAGCAGAACCGGCAGGTGCCGCTGCTCGACCGGTGTGTGCTGCGAGCTGTCCATGGCGCCCCCTCCCCTGTGCTGCGCGCCGCATTCGGCGCGGGTCCTGTCGCGGCGCGAGAGCCGCTGATTGCGACGTGGTTCCGGGTCCTGGGGCCGGGGCCGCCCTGCGGGATTCCTCGTCGTTCCCGACCCGCCACCGGGGAAGTTGCATCGGGGCGGGAACGACGAGAGGTCTCACAGGACGGATATCCGTCAGAACAGGCCCGGGACCACCTCCTCGGCGGTCTGGGCGAAGCCCTCCTCCTTCTGCTCGAGGTAGGTCTCCCAGGCCGGGAGCGACCAGATCTCGAGCCGATCGAGCGCGCCGATCACGGCGCATTCCCGGTCCAGGTCCGCGTAGGTGCGCAGATGGCCCGGGATGGTGATGCGGCCCTGCTTGTCCGGGATGACGTCCTCCGCTCCGGACAGCAGCACCCGCAGGTAGTCACGGGTGCGCCGATCGGTGGTGGGCGCCCGACGGGCTTCCTCGAGCTTCTGGCGGAACTCGGCGAGCGGGTACACGGCGATGCAGTGCTCCTGTCCGCGAGTCATGACCAGTCCCGAGGCGAGCTCGTCACGGAACTTCGCAGGAAAGATCAGGCGTCCCTTGTCGTCGAGCTTGGGCGTGAAGGTGCCGAGGAACATCCAGGCCCTCCTTCACTCACCGTGACTCGCGATCCGAAACCCCATCTCCTTCCTACGCGCCCCACTTTACCCCACTACCCCCCACCCAATGCCAGCCGAATGCCGAAAATGAGCCATCTGACAGCCATCACTGCAGGTAGCAGCGGTGGGGGAAGGTGGGGGGAAAGTGGTGTGGAACGCGCGACAGCGTGTCGCCGCACGCCGGATCACCGGCGCCAGGGAGCCGCTCGCTGCGGCGAGTGCAGCCCGGTGCGACTCAAAGATGCAGGTCATGAGGTGCTGGGGCGGGCGGCGCCGGGGAACGCGGTGGAGGTGGAGGGAAGTGGGGGATCGCGGTGGAGCGCTGTGGAGATCAGGGGGAACGGGAGGTCCAGGTGGTCGGATCCTCGCCGCTCCGCAGCTCACCGGGCCGCAGCACAGGGAGCGACGGTGGTCAGCGGATGGCGGCCGTCAGCGGGCCGGGCCGTGCGCACCGCGAGGTGACACACGAAGCGCCCCGGCTCGAAGGAGCCGGGGCGCTGCCGTGGTGGAATTCAGGGGCGGGTCAGAAGCGGTCGTCACCCGAGCGCTTCTCCCAGCGCTGTTCCATCTTCTGCATGAAGCTGCCGCCGTTGCCCCGAGGTGAGTCGGGGCCCTGCGGGCCGGAACCGCCACCGGGATCATCGGGGTCCGACGGCGAGGAGGTGGGGGTGGTGACGGCATAGACGGCGCCGGCCAGCATCCCGATGAACGCGATCACGCCGAGCCAGACGGCGGGCAGGGCGACGGCCAGCACCAGGACCACCAGGCCCAGGACGACCGCGCCCAGGCCGATGGCGATCCGACGGCCGTTGTTCCGGGGGGCCTTCTTGGGCGCAAAGGCCCGCGCGAGCCGCGGATCGTCAGCGAAGAGCTGACGCTCCATCTCGTCGAGCATCTTCTGCTCGTGCTCAGACAGCGGCATGGTTCCGCTCCTTGTCCCCGTGCCTCACGCCCGCTGGGCGCCCCCGCCGCACAGACCTGGCTCATCTGCCTTCGTCGGCGGTACCCTCAGTTTAGAGCCCATTCCTGAGTTATGGAAACCGTTGCCGACGTGCATCACGCCCCCACGGGACCTCCAGGTCACAGCTCCGGCACCGGGGGTGGCCCCGGAGGGGTCTGCCGGGGGCCGACGGGCTCGCTTGACAAGGTGGATCCGCGGCTGACGGTCGCCCCTCCGAAACGTTCCCGTGCCCGGTCCATCGCGGCCTCCAGATCCTGCCATCCCGCCGAACGACCGGTCAGCTCCTGCTGGACGGGCGCTCCGTCGGCCGGCTCGAGCTGCGTGGCCCGCACACCGGCCAGTCGGATGCGGTGCAGCCGGTGCTGCTCGCGCTCCCACAGCGCCACCACGTGCTCCCGGAGGCGCTCCCCGCTCGCAGTGGGCTGGCTCAGGGTGGAGGAGCGGGTGAGGGTGGTCCCATCGGGGCTGCGCAGCTTGAGGACGACCGTGCGGGTGACGAAGCCGGAGCGTCGCAGCTGATGGGCGACCTCATCGGCCATGATCGTGATCCGTCGGCGCACCTCCCGGGGGTCGGTCAGGTCCTCGTCCCAGGTGCGCTCGGTGCCCAGCGACTTGTCCCGGGTGCGGTGCCCGAGCCCGGTGCGGTCGCTGCCGTCGGCCAGGCGCAGGACCTCGGGCGTGCGCGGGCCGAGCACCCGGGCGACGGTGGCCGCGGGGACCTCCCGGAGCTGGCTGATGGTGCGGACCCCGATCCGCTCCAGCCCGGCCACGGCCTTGGGCCCGACCCCGGAGATCACCGAGACCGGCAGCGGTGCCAGGAACTGCGCTGTGTCCTCCGCCGGGATGATCAGCATGCCGTCGGGCTTGGCCTGGGCGGAGGCGATCTTCGCGACCGCCCGGGAGACGGAGCCGCCCACGGAGCTGGGCAGCCCGAGCTCGGCTCGGATGCGGTGGCGCAGCAGGGCGGCGATCGTGTCCGGAGGCCCGAACAGCCTCCTCGCGCCGCGCACGTCGAGGAAGGCTTCGTCGACGCTGATCTGCTCGACTTCGGCCACCACGTCGCCGAGCAGCGCCATCACCTGGGCGGAGACCTCCCGGTACCGGTCCATGCGACCGGGGACGATGATCAGATCCGGGGCCAGGCGCCGGGCAGTGGCCATCGGCATCGCCGAGCGGATTCCCCGGGTGCGGGCGGGGTAGCTGGCGGCCGCGACGACGCCGCGCGCTCCGGCTCCCCCGACCACCACCGGCTTGCCCTGCAGCGAAGGGTCGTCCCGGATCTCGACCGAGGCGAAGAAGGCATCCATGTCGAGATGGAGGATGCCGGGGAGCTCCTCGGTGCGGTCCTCCGCGTGCTGCGTGCCCATTGCCACCTCCCGGCTCAGGACTGTACCGGGCGCGGCGCCGTGCCCGGTCACCCGGCCAGGGCGGTCAACGGCCCCGGCAGCTCCTCGAGCAGCAGGTCTGCGACCTGTTCGAGATGGCGGGCCGTCTGCTCGAGGTGGCGCTCGAGCAGGACGGGGTCGGGATGAGCGGCGGGGTCGCGGTCCAGGCGCTCGCGCTCGGCGACCAGCTCGGTCAGCTCCGCGGAGCGCTCGGCGGCGCTGCCCCCGATCCGCTCCAGCGCCCTCCACACGTTCAGGGGCAGAGGCCGGCGCCGCTCGCGATTGGCTCGGGTGACCAGCACCCCGGCCCCGCGCAGCGCCGCGCGGTGGGCCAACTCGAAGGCGTCACGCGGCTCGGTGGCGGACAGCGCCCTGCCCTGCTGGAGCAGCTGACGGGCCCGCTGAAGGCACGCCTGGTCGGCGTCGAGCCGGGCGAGGTGGGCCCGTAAGGACCGGGGCGCTGCCGCACCCCCGCTCCCGGCTGCGCGGCCGCTCCCGGCTGCGCCGCGTGCGCGGGATCCTGCCGTGATGGTGGCCATGCCGCTCCTCCCCGGTGCGGTGCCGCTCCCGGCACCTGTGCACCTGTATGCGTTGGTGCTCCGCACGCTATGGGAGGGGTCCGACATCCGGCCCGGATCGCCCGATATGGGGATGACCAGGGCCTGGGGAGGAGTGCGCCTCCTACAGTGGTGCGATGTCCCGTCGCCAGCGCCGATCCGCCCGCCCCTTCGAGAACCTGGGGTCGCTCGAGACCCCCATCCCGATCTCGACCGGGTACGCCCGCCTCAGCCGGGAGAACGACGGCTCGGTGCTGCTGGACATCAACGGCATGCCCTCCTCGCACCTGCACCCCGACCCCGAGTTCCTGGTCTTCGAGTACATGCGGTGGATGCAGCTGGTGATCGAACTGCAGCTGGCGGCCGGCGACGTGCGGTCATCGGCCCCGCAGCTGGCACACCTGGGCGGTGGTGGCTGCTCGCTGCCCCGGGCGCTCGCGGCCGCCCACCCCGACAGCAGGCAGATCGTGGTCGAGCTCGACGCACTGCTGGCCGAGCAGGTGCGCCCCTGGTTCGACCTGCCCCGCTCCCCGCAGCTGCGGCTACGCGTCGACGACGCGCTCGGCGCCCTGTCGGCATGGCGCGCGGACCGCTTCGACGTCCTGGTACGCGACGTCTTCTCCGGGTCCGTCACGCCCCCCGAGCTGCTCACCGTCGACGCCGCCCGGCAGGTGGCACGGGTGCTGCGGGAGGACGGCCTGTACCTGGCCAACTGCGCCGCTCCCCCGGGCAGCGGGATGCTGGCCGATGAAGTCGCCACCCTGTGCACGGTCTTCGAGCACGTCGGCGTGATCGCGGAGCCCGCTCACCTGTCGGGCAAGCGGAGGGGGAACTGTGTGCTGCTCGCCTCGGCGCATCCGCTGCCCGAGGGGGTCGACCGGGTGCTGCGCTCGGACCCCGTCTCGGTGCGGCTGGCTCGCTCGGCCCAGGTGCAGGCGCTGCGCCGCGCCGGCCGGGTGCTCGTCTGATGCCACCGCGGCAGAACAAGACGGACCGGACAGGAGCGCCTTGCTCCTGCCCGGTCCGTCGGTGTCACGGTCCAGCCGTGGATCAGAGGGGGCGGACTTGTTCGGCCTGCGGCCCCTTGTCTCCCTGGCTGACGTCGAACTCCACGCGCTGGCCCTCGTCGAGGGTGCGGTAGCCGTCCATATCGATCTTGCTGTGGTGGACGAAGACGTCAGCGCCGCCCCCGTCGATCTCGATGAAGCCGTAGCCCTTTTCGGCGTTGAACCACTTGACCGAGCCCTGTGCCATACCTGTCACCTTCTGTGTCGTCCATCATCGGTCGCACGACGCGACCAAGGTCGCCGCGTGAGCCGTCCCCCGCCTGAGCGGGTGGCATCAGGTGCGTACCGTGCTGTGCCGAGGCACGATCGACGGACTGTCCTGCTGGAACTGCATCACCGCAACGCCCCCATTCTGTCATGACCGTGGCACTGTTCACACGGTGGAGGCAAAGCACCGATCACGAAGGCGTAACGAACTGCGCTGGACGGGCGCGCGGGAGGGCGTGCGGAGCCCGAACGGGGCTCACAGGCCGCGCAGGTCCTCCGGGCCCTCACCATTCCGGTCGGCCAGGAAGCGTTCGAAGTGGTCGCCGATCTCATCGGCCGTGGGCATGTCCATGGTGGTCGACAACGGGGCCCCCTCTCCCCCCTCACTGAAGGAGTCGTACTGCTCCTCGAGGGCGGTGACGATCTGGCGCACCTCGCTGTTCTGCGCCAGTGTCCCGTCCAGGGCCGTAGTCGCGGCCTCGGTCAGATCGCCCAGGTTCACCAACGGCAGCTCGAGCCCGGCGGCGTCGCTGACGCGACGCAGGAGCGCGAGCGCCCCGGCCGGGAAGTCGGTACGGGTGAGGTAGTGCGGGATCTGCGCCGCGTAGCCCATCGCCGCATGGCCGGCCCGGCCCAGCTGGTGCTCGAGCAGAGCGCCGAAGGAGGCGGGAACCACGATCTCGGTGCCCTCGCCGTCCTCGGCGCGACCGCCGTCCTCCGCACCGGCGGAGGCACCTGACCCGCCGGCCCAGGTCGGGGACCCTTCGCCGGCGCGCCCCTGCAGCGCGGCGTCGTTGGCGTGGGCGAACAGCCCGATCGGCCGTGTGTGCGGCACCGCCATGGGCACCGCCTGCATGCCCACCACCTGTTCGACGTCGAAGAACTCGACCAGGTCGGTGAGGGCCTCGGCGAGCCGGCGCCACTGCAGGTCCGGCTCAGGCCCGTCGAGGAAGAGGAAGGGACGGTCGGCCTCGTCGTACATCAACCACAGGGTGAGGTCAGGGATGTCGACGCTGGTGTAGGAGGTGCCGTCGAACACCGCCTGCGGCCGGGAGCCCCGGTAGTCCAGCAGCTCATCCGCATCGAACGTGACCAGCCGCAGATGCCGCAGCTCATCACGCAGGTAGGTGGAGGCGATCCGGCAGGCGCTGCCGGCGTCGACCATGCCGGGCAGCGCGTGCACGAGCGTCAGGCCGTCCCGCGGCACCGCCGCCAGCACCTCGGCCGACTCGAACCGATACAGGTCGCGTGGGTCACGCATCGCGTCTCCTCCCTCGCGCCGAACCCGATGTCACGCACATCCAGGCTGGTCCACCATAATGGACCACCGTGCTCAGCCGGCCCCTCGGTCCGGCCCGAGCGCCGCAGTCGAACTCAGATCATCAGGGGGACAGGCCGGTGGACGAGGCGGAAGAGCAGATCAGCAGGGAGATCGCCCGTGAACAGGCCTATGCCGACCGCCTGTACGAACGCGTCGACGAGCTGGTCGCGCAGGTCGAGGCGAACCTCACCCGGATCCAGGCCTCACAGCACGCCTCGACGCACCAGAACCGCTCCGAGCGCGACTCGTTCATGGCACTGTACGAGGACCGTCTGGCCCTGCTGCGGTCGGTCTCGCGCAATGTGGTCTTCGGGAGGCTGGACACCGACGACCAGGCCCGCCGCTACATCGGCCGGATCGGGCTGTTCACGCCCGAGCGCGAGCAGCTGCTGGTGGACTGGCGCGCGCCGGCCGCCGCCGTCTTCTACCAGGCCACCGCCAATGACCGTCGGGGCGTGCGCCTGCGCCGCCACCTGATCAGTCGCGGACGCCAGGTGATCGGACTGGAGGACGACGTGCTCGACCAGTCGGTCCTGGCCGAGAGCGACGACGTGGTGCTGCAGGGCGAGGGAGCCCTGCTGGCCGCGGTCTCGGGGCAGCGCACCGGCAGGATGGGCGACATCGTGGCCACCATCCAGGCCGAGCAGGACCGCATCATCCGTTCCGACAACCGCGGAGTGCTGGTCGTCCAGGGGGGACCGGGCACCGGCAAGACCGCCGTCGCCCTGCACCGGGCCGCGTACCTGCTGTACACCCATCGCCGACGGCTCGAGCACACCGGCGTCCTGATCATGGCCCCCACACACGGCTTCCTGCGCTACATCGAGCGGGTGCTCCCGAGCCTCGGCGAATCGGGCGTGGTGATGCTCACGCCGGGCGAGCTGTTCCCCGGGATCGAGGCCACCGATCACGACGACGACGCGGTGGCGCGGCTGAAGGGCGATGCAGCCATGGCCGAGCTGCTCTCCCGTGCCGTGAAGCAGCGGCAGGTGGTGCCCTCCCAGGACATCCCGCTGCGGATCGACGGCACGGACATCACCCTGACCCGGGCCGACGTCCGCGCCGCGCGCCGTGAGGCCCGCCTGTCCCACAAGCCGCACAACACGTCGCGCTCCGTGTTCGTCCGCGCCGCCCTCGACCGGCTCGTGGAACGGTACGAGCAGGCCCTGCAGGCGGCCGGACGCACCGTGATCCCCGAAGACCGGCCGGATCTGCTGTCGGACCTGCGCCACGACCGTGAGGTGCGCCGCCAGCTGAACCTGGCCTGGCTCCCGTACACGCCCCAGGGATTCCTGCGGATCCTGCTGTCGCGCCCGGATCGTCTGCGTGCCGCCGCCCCGCGGTCCATCGCCGGCCAGGTCGAGCTGCTGGTGCGTGGCAAGGAGTCGCCCTGGACCATCGAGGACATCCCCCTGCTGGACGAGGTGGCGGAGCTGCTCGGTGAGGACGACGCCCCTCAGGACGCACAGGAGCGGGAGGACCAGGGGCGCCGGGATGCCGATGTCGACTACGCCCGCAAGGTGATCGAGAGCTTCGACAGCTCCGGGATCGTCCGCGCCGAGGATCTCGCCGACCAGGTCACCCGTGTGCGCGACGGCCGGACCCTCGCCGAGCGTGCCTCGACCGAGCGCAGCTGGACCTACGGGCACGTGGTGGTGGACGAGGCCCAGGAGCACTCCCCCATGAGCTGGCGGGCCCTGATGCGCCGCGGGCCGACGAAGTCGTTCACCGTGGTGGGCGATGTCGCCCAGACCTCCTCGGCGGGCGGCACCTCGTCCTGGGCCGCCGCCCTGGCCCCGCACGTCCAGGACCGCCTGCATGTCGAGGACCTGACCGTCAACTACCGCACGCCGCGTCGCATCATGGATCTCGCGCTGCAGATGGCCCAGGCCCACCGGCTGCCGGTCACGGAGGTCAGCTCGGTCCGCGACGGCGACCGCGATCCGCTGCTCGAGCAGTCGACCGGCGCCGGCCTGATCGAAACGGCCGCGGACGCCGCCGTGAGGCTCCACGGCGAGCGCATCGGCCGCATAGCGGTGATCGCGGACGGCCCGCGGATCACGGAGCTGTTCGAGGAGCTGGGCTCACGCTCCCAGCTGTCCTCGGTGGGCTCGGGTTCGGCCGGGATCGACGACGAGATCGCGGTGATGACCGCTCAGGACGCGAAGGGCCTGGAGTTCGATGCCGTGGTGATCGTGGAGCCGGCCGAGCTGATCGACTCCCACGGGGCCGGCGACCTGTACGTGGCGATGACCCGGCCCACCACGCATCTCGGCCTGGTCCACGCTCGGCCCCTGCCGGCCGGGATCGCCGGCTGAGCACCGTCGCAGACAGCGATCGGCGGCCGTGGCTTCCCCTCCACGACCGCCGATCTGGTGTGCGCTGCGCGAGCGCACGAGGGACATCCTACGCACAGGTGCCCGGTGCTTCGTACCGGTTCGCGCGAATCGGCCGCCGTTGTACGCCGCGAGCTGATGCGGCGGTCCCGGCTCAGCCTTCCGCCGGCCCGGCGGTCTTCGCGTTCTCGTGGCGCAGGCTGTCGATGGAGGCCTCGAAGTCCTCGAGGGAATCGAAGGACTGGTAGACGCTCGCGAAGCGCAGATAGGCGACCAGATCCAGCTCCTTGAGGGGCTGCAGGATGGCCAGGCCCACACCGTGGGCATCGATCTCGGCCTGCCCGCTGGAGCGGATGTCCTCCTCGACGCGCTGGGCGAGCATCGCCAGCTGATCGTCGCTGACGGGACGGCCCTGACAGGCCTTGCGGACTCCCGAGATCACCTTCGCCCGGCTGAAGGGCTCACTGACGCCGGACCTCTTCAGCACGGACAGCGAGGCCGTCTCCACGGTCGAGAAGCGCCGGGAGCAGTGCGGGCACTGGCGACGGCGCCGGATCGCCGCGCCATCGTCGGACGTGCGCGAGTCCACGACACGGGAGTCGGGATGGCGGCAGAACGGACAGTGCATCCGGCAAGAATACCGGCAAGTCGCCTCGGAGAGGCCCCTGTCATCACGGCTGGGGCAGCTCGATCTCCTGACCGGCGGTCACGCGCCCGGTGGGCAGGTGGTTCAGACCCCGGATCTGGGCGACGTATTCCCGCTCGCTCACGCCGTCGGGGGCATGCTCCTCCGCATAGCCCCACAGGGTGTCCCCCGCCTCGACGGTGACCGAGATCGGCTCCTGACCCTCTCCCCCTGCGAGGGCGGAGGGCACGTCGAACATCAGCAGGGCGCCCAGGGCCACCAGCAGGCCCAGCAGGAAGGCGACCAGGGTCAGCACGATGCGCCCCCGAGGAGTGGCCTCGAGTCGAACACCCTTGCGACCGGCGTGGGATGCGGGCGCGGCCTCGTGTCGCGGGAAGGGGAGGACCTGAGGGGTCTGGGTAGACATATCCGAACTCCTGTTCGATCGAATCTGTGTGCGACTGTAGCCCCGGGGCGGCGCGACACGCAAGAAACAGATCGAACACCTGTTTGGCTTCCGGTGCGTGCCGCCCTACTCTGGGTGACGTCACCACGGAACCGCGAGGGTCCGACATTCGAAGCCAGGAGGCCTGCCCGATGACGCCGAGCACCCAGCGCAGCCCGGACCTGCCCCACGGCGGTGAGGATGCCCTCGCGGAGATCGCCCCCGTGACCGAGAGCCTCACCCGCCGTCAGCGGCTGGTGCTGGAGACCATCACCGCCGCGATCGCCGCCCACGGCTATCCGCCCTCGATGCGGGAGATCGGCGACGCCGTCGGGCTCACCTCCTCGTCCTCGGTGTCCCACCAGCTCCAGGCGCTCGAGCGCAAGGGGTTCCTGCGCCGCGACCCCAAGCGCCCCCGGGCGATGGAGGTGGTGCTGCCCGGTGAGGACGACTCCCCCGAGCCTCCCGCGGCGCCCGAGCTCGCCTCGCCGCCTGCCGATGCGGTGGCCGTCCCGCTGGTGGGGCGGATCGCCGCCGGCGTCCCGATCACCGCGCAGGAGCAGGTGGAGGACGTGTTCACCCTGCCCTCCCGCCTTGTGGGCGACGGCGATCTGTTCCTGCTGCAGGTGGTCGGCGACTCGATGATCGACGCGGCGATCTGCGACGGCGACTGGGTCGTGGTGCGCAGTCAGCAGGTGGCCGAGAAGGGCGAGATCGTCGCCGCGATGATCGATGGCGAGGCCACGGTCAAGACGTTCGCGAAGCAGGACGGGCACGTCTGGTTGATGCCGCACAACCCGGCCTTCACGCCGATCCTCGGGGATCAGGCGGAGATCCTGGGCAAGGTCGTAGCGGTGCTGCGCGCGGTCTGATCCCGCTCGGCGCGCGGCTGTCTGCGGCGGCTCAGCCGTCGGCCAGCCGGCGCAGCGCTCCGAGCGCGACCTCCGGCTCGGCGGTCGGCCACAGGGGCGGCATCGCCTCCCGCAGGAAGCTCCCGTAGCGGGCGGTGGACAGTCTGGGATCCAGGAGCGCGACCATGCCCCGGTCCTCCCGGGAGCGGATCAGGCGCCCCGCCCCCTGCGCCAGCAGCAAGGCGGCATGCTGCGCGGAGACCGCCATGAACCCGTTGCCGCCACGGCTTGAGATTCGCTCCTGGCGCGCGGACATCAGCGGGTCATCGGGGCGCGGGAAGGGGATCCGGTCGATCGTGACCAGCCGGCATGCCGGCCCGGGCACGTCCACGCCCTGCCACAGCGTCAGTGTCCCGAACAGGCTGGCGTCCTCGTCCTCGCGGAATCGGCGCACCAGATTGCCCATCGAGTCCTCCCCCTGCACCCCGATGGCCAGGCCGGTGCGGGCGCGCACATGCTCGGCGGCCAGTTCCGCACCCCGTCGTGAGGAGAACAGGCACAGCGCTCCCCCGCGAGAGGCCTCGAGGAGCTCGGTGAGGTGCTCGAGCATCATCGGCGCAGGGCCGTCGCGGCCGGGCGGGGGAAGATGGCGTGCGGTGTAGAGGATCCCCTGGCGGCGGTACTCGAAGGGGCTGCCGACATCCAGTCCCGCCCAGGCGCTGCGGTCCTCCAGCGGGGGCAGCTGATCGGGATCCATGCGGTCCGAGCGGGCCAGCCCCACCTCACCCGCGGCAGGTTCGAAGCGGCCGCCGAGCGCCAGGGTCGCAGAGGTCAGCACGGTGGTGCGATCCTCCAGGATCGCCCCGCGCATGGCCCCGGCCACGCTGAGCGGCGCGACCTGGAGGACGGAGCGTCCCGTGGCCGGGGAATGGGAGACCGAGACCACGTCGTCCTCGGCGGGGGCACCGAGCCGCTCGCACACGTCGATGATCTCCTGCAGGCCCGCCCTGACCGCCTTGCGGGCGCCCGCCGTGCCGGCCGTGCCGTCGTCGCCGGCGTCCTTGGCGTCGGAATGGCAGGTGCGGGCGTGGACGCGCAGCTGGTCGACAGCGTCGCCCAGACGCTCCGGCAGGTCCCCGAGCACGCGTCCGTCCGGCGCCAGGGCCAGGGCCTCGCGCAGCTCCTCACCTGCGTCGTCCAGGGCGGTGGCGGCCATGCCCAGGCCGCGCAGGTCCCGCAGCGTCCCGCGGACCATGCCGGGCGTGAGCGTCTCGGTCACGGCGCTGGTGACCCGTGCGGTCAGGTCATGGGCCTCGTCGAAGACGACCACGTCGTGCTCGGGGATGATGCCGTGGGCGTCGAAGGCGTCGATGGCCAGCAGGGCGTGGTTGGTCACCACCAGATCGACCTCGCGGGCGACCTGGCGGCTGCGCTCGGCGAAGCAGGACTCGACCATCGGGCAGGAGCCGCCCAGGCACTGCGAGCCGGTCACCGAGACCTGGCGCCAGGCCCGATCGGAGACGGCGTCGGTCAGGGAGTCACGGTCGCCGGTATCGGTCTCCTCGGCCCATGCGCGCAGCCTGCGGACCTGCTCTCCGAGCCGCTCTCCCCCGGTGCGGGAGGGTTCGGCCGAGACCTCGCCGAACAGGGCGCCGGCGTCGACGTCCGCCGGGTAGCCGCCGTCCATCTTGTGGCGGCACAGGTAGTTCGCCCGTCCCTTGAGCAGGGAGAAGGTGGGGGTGCGCGGCAGGTGGGGGGCCAGTGCCTCGACCAGCTGGGGCAGGTCCTTGCGCACGATCTGGGTCTGCAGGGCGATGGTGGCGGTGGAGATCACCACGGGGCGTCCGCTGACCAGGGCATGACGCAGGGCGGGCACCAGGTAGGCCAGTGACTTGCCGGTGCCGGTGCCGGCCTGCACCAGCAGGTGGCGCTGCCCGGACATGGCGGTGTCGACGGCCTCGGCCATCTTTCGCTGCCCCGTGCGCGATGTGCCCCCGATGGCCGCCACCGCCGCGTCCATCAGTGTGGACAGCGGTGCGGAAGTGGCCTGAGGGGCCTCGGCGGTGGTCATCGGCCCAGAGTATCGGCGCGGTGTGCGGCGAGGCGTCAGGCCGCGCCGCGCAGCTCTGCGGCGAGTGCCTCATCCACGCGGGCGTGGAGCCGGGTGCCGTCCATCAGGTGCTCCTCGGCGAGGAGCTCACCGGTGGAGTGGACCCGGGAGACGAGGTCGCCCCGCGAATAGGGCACCACCACGTCGACCTCGACGGCCGGTCGGGGCAGCCTCTCCGCGATCAGCTCACGCAGCTCCTCGATGCCGGCCCCGGTGCGGGCCGAGACCACGGCCGAGTCACCGACCTGGCTGCGCAGGCGCGCGAGGGTCTCCGGCTCGGCGATGTCGGCCTTGTTCAGCACGACGATCTCCGTCACGTCGAAGCCTTCCAGCTCCCCCAGCACCGTGCGCACCGCCCGGATCTGGCCCTCGGGGTCGGGATGGGAGGCGTCGACCACGTGCAGGAGCAGGTCGGCGTCCCCGACCTCCTCGAGCGTGGAGCGGAAGGCTTCCACCAACTGGGTGGGCAGGTGCCGCACGAAGCCGACGGTGTCGGTGTAGGTGAACTCCCTGCCGTCGGGCGTCTGGGTGCGGCGCACCGTGGGGTCCAGGGTTGCGAACAAGGCGTTCTCGACCAGCACGCCCGCCCCGGTGAGGCGGTTGAGCAGGGAGGATTTCCCGGCATTGGTGTAGCCGACGATGGCGACGGCGGGCACGAGATGGCGCCGACGATCGGCCCGCTGGGACTCCCGTGCCGGGGCCATGGCCCTGATCTCGCGGCGCAGCTTGGCCATGCGGTCGCGGATGCGACGGCGGTCCAGCTCGATCTTGGTCTCACCGGGTCCGCGCGAGCCCATGCCCGCCCCGCCGGCCGCCACGCGGCCGCCGGCCTGCCGAGACATCGACTCGCCCCAGCCGCGCAGTCGGGGCAGCAGGTACTCCAGCTGGGCCAGCTCCACCTGGGCCTTGCCCTCCCGGGACTGGGCGTGCTGGGCGAAGATGTCCAGGATGAGGGCGGTGCGGTCGATGACCTTGACCTTGACGATGTCCTCGAGGGCGCGGCGCTGACCGGCGCCCAGCTCACCGTCCGCGATCACGGTGTCGGCACCCTCGGCCTCGACGATGTCGGCCAGCTCGGCCGCCTTGCCGCGGCCCAGGAAGGTCGCGGGGTCGGGGTGGTTGCGCCGCTGGAGGATGCCGTCGAGGACCTCGGAGCCGGCGGTCTCGGCCAGGGCCGCGAGTTCCTGCAGGCTGGTCTCGGCCTCCTCCACGTTGCCGGAGGTGTACAGGCCGGCCAGGATCACGCGCTCCAGGCGCAGCTGGCGGTACTCGACCTCGGAGACGTCCTCGAGCTCGGTGGACAGCCCGGCCACGCGCCGCAGGGCCTGGCGGTCGGCCAGGTCCAGCTGCTCGCCGTCGGACTCGGAGGCGAAGGTGACGGGGTTCACGGTGGCGTCGCCGCGGGCGAGGATCCGCTCGGTCAGCGGGTCACGCCGGGGGCCGGGGGCCGAGCTGCGGACGGTGTCCTCACGTGCGGCGCCCTCAGCTCCCGATACAGTGCTTCCCGCGACGTCGGCGTCTGATCCGGGTTCGGGGTGGAAGGCGATGGGCACGATCGGGGTCCTCCTCAGGTCGGGTTCGAAGGTCCATCCAGAATCCCACGGGGCACCCCTGAGGTCGAGAGATTAAGCGCAGGGCGCATCCCCCCGCCTCTGCGGGTGCCCCACCTCGCAGCGCGCCTCCGTATCCTGCACGGGTGGACGAGCATTACTTCTCCCCCCGGACCGCGACCGACGATGCCCGTTTCCCGTTGCGGGTGCGGCTCGCGGGGCAGGATGTCGAGCTGGTCTCGAGCTCCTCGGTGTTCAGCGGGCGCGGCCTGGACAAGGCGACGGCGGTGATGCTGGACCGGCTCGATGCGCTCAGCGAGGTTCCCGCCGGCGCGCGGCTGCTGGACCTGGGCTGCGGATGGGGACCGATCGCGCTGACCGCGGCGCTGATCCATCCCGATGCCGAGGTGTGGGCGGTCGACGTCAGCGCCCGCGCCCGGGAGCTGACCGCGCAGAACGCGCACCGTCTGGGACTGACGAATGTGCGCGTGATCGCCCCCGAGGAGGTGCCGGAGGATCTGGTCCTGGATGTGATCTGGTCCAATCCCCCGATCCGGATCGGGAAGCCGGCGCTGCACGCCCTGCTGCTGGAGTGGATCGGTCGGCTGGCCCCGGAGGGGACCGCCGCCCTGGTGGTGGGGCGCAACCTCGGTGCGGATCCGCTGGCCCGGTGGCTCGCCGAGCAGCTGCCGGGTCGTTCCGTGGCCAAGGCCGCCAGCGCCAAGGGCTTCCGGGTGCTGGAGGTGGGCCCGCTCAGCGCAGCATGACGCCGTCGGCCACCAGCGTGGCCGGTCCGGTCAGCGTCACCTCGCCCGTGTCGGTCCAGCCGACGCTCAGGCGCCCGCCCGGCACGTCGACGGTCCAGGGCAGGCCGCTCTCGTCCCCTGCCCGACGGGCGGCGGCCACGGCCACGGCCACGACGCCGGTCCCGCAGGAGCGGGTCTCGCCCACCCCGCGCTCGACCACGCGCATGGCCACGTGCCGCTCACCGCGCGGGGTGACCAGCTCGATGTTGGCTCCCTCGGCCGGTTCGGGGTCCAGCGGCGGTCGGCCGGTCAGGTCCAGGACCTCGAGGGAGAGCTGCTCGGGCAGGAAGGCGACGGCGTGGGGGTTGCCCAGGTCGACGTCGACCGCTGGCAGCCGGTGGCCGGCCACGGTGACCGTGCGTCCGCCCTCCTGCAGGTGTGCGGCGCCCATGCCGACACGGACCGTCCAGCTGTGCTCGGTGCCGGAGGGCACGGAGCGGATCTCCACCGTCCGCGCGCCCGCACGGGTCCATACCGCGAAGGTGTCCTCGTGGACATGGCCGGCGCGACGCAGGTGGGCCGCCAGCACCCTCACCCCGTTGCCGCACATCTCCGCCAGCGAGCCGTCGCCGTTGCGGTAGTCCATGAACCATTCGGGGGCATGCGCGGGGGCCTCGATGCCGGCGCGGGCGGTGCGGACCGCGCGGATCACCCCGTCGGCCCCGATCCCGGCGCGCCGATCGGCCAGCGCCACGACGGCGGCGGCATCCAGATCCAGCTCGCCGTCGGGGTCATCGAGGACGACGAAGTCGTTCTCGGTGCCGTGGCCCTTGGTGAAGCGCAGAGGAGAGGTCATGGCCATGAGCCTATGCCGAGGTGGCCGGGCCGGTCGCGCGGGCGCCGCGGATCTCACGCAGGGCCCGCCCGGTCAGGTCCCCCGCCTCGACGTCGAGCCACCGCACCCGGGCATCGCGGCGGAACCACGTGTCCTGTCTGCGGACCAGGCGGCGGGTGGCGGCGACGGTGGAGTCGATGGCCGCCCGGCAGTCCAGGGCGCCGTCCAGGACCGCCAGCGCCTGTTCGTAGCCGATCGCGCGGCGGGCGGTGCGGCCGCGGTCCAGGCCCTGCTCACGCAATTGCCGCACCTCCTCCAGCAGGCCCTGCTCGACCATCCGGTGCACGCGTCGTTCGATGCGCTCGTGCAGCACGGGGCGGGGCAGGCGCATCCCGAGCTGGATGGTGGAGGGGTCCGCGTACAGGGGTCGGGGCAGGAAGGCGGTGAAGGGCCGTCCGGTCAGGTCGCCCACCTCGAGGGCCCGCACGATCCGTCGGGTGTCGTGGGCGCCGATGGTCGCCGCCGCCTCGGGGTCGCGGCGGGACAGCTCCTGATGCAGGAGCTCCGGACCGCTCTTCGTCGCGCGCTGCTCGTAGCGGGCGCGGACGACCGGGTCGGTGGGAGGGAACTCGATGTCGTCGAGCACCGCCCGGATGTACAGCCCGGAGCCGCCGACCAGGACGGGCACGCGGCCCCGGGCCCGGATGGCGGCGATGTCCTCGCGCGCCGCCTGCTGGTAGGCGGAGACGCTGGCCTCCTGGGTCACCTCCAGGACGTCCAGCTGATGGTGGGCGATGCCCTCGCGCTGCTCGGGTCGGAGCTTGGCGGTGCCGATGTCCATCCCCCGGTACAGCTGCAGCGCATCGGCGTTGACGATCTCCCCGCCCAGCTCCGCGGCGAGGGCGAGGGCCAGGTCGGACTTGCCGGACGCGGTGGGGCCCACGACGGTCACGAGCGGGGCGCGTTCCATGCGGGCACCTTACCGGCCGCCGCGTGCCCTCGGCCGGGCCCGAGGTGCTGCGGGGCGGTGTCCGGCAAGTGTGCGGAGGGTCAGCGGGATCACCCGCCGCACCTGCACCGTCGTCACGAGGAGGGGGTAGGGTGAAGCCCGGCTCGGACCCATGGGCCGTTCTCATCTCCCTAGCGCACTGTCTGAGGTTGGAAGTGACTTCACCGAACGAGTCCACTGTGCAGAAGGACTCGGCCGATGGTCTGGCCCCGATGTCCCTGCAGAGGGTCGAGGAGAGCCTCACCCGCCATGGTTACGCCTTCGTCGAGGACGAGGAGCACCCGGATATCCTGCGTGCCCGTTTCGACGACTACCGGTTCCAGTTCATGCTCACCGGTGAGGAGCGCGGCGTGCTGCAGACCCGTGGCCGCTGGAACCACACCGTCGACGTCTCCCGCAAGGTCGAGATCATCAAGCTCTGCAACGAGTGGAACATGAACCGGATCTGGCCGAAGGTCTACGTGCGCCGCGAGTCCGAGGGACTGCTGGGGGTGTACGGGGAGCTCGCCGCCGATTTCCGGGTCGGAGCGCTCGACACCCAGGTCGACAACGCCATCGCCTGCGGGTTGAGCACCGTCATCGCCTTCTTCCGCAGCCTCGAGGAGCGCCTCGGCGACGAGCTCGACGACCTCGACGCCTGACCCTCCCCCATCGCTCCGGTGACCGCTCACCGGGGCCTGCGGCATGCGCGCCGCCCGGCACCGGCCGAACGGTCAGCGCACCCGCAGGGAGGGCAGGCCGAGGCTGACCGGGCCGGCGGGGCCGCCCCCACCGGTCCCACAGGAGGCGCCCCCGTCGCTGCCCCGAACGCCCGCCTCCCAGGCGTCCCCCGAGAAGGTGCGGCGCACCGAGAACTGCTCGGGGCTGAGCTCACCCAGGGGCGCGGCCAGGGCGCTGTCGGAGATCAGGTAGTGGGGCGCGGCACGCGTGATGGTGGTGGTGACCAGGTCGCCGGGCCGCGGCCGCTGCGCGGCAGGCAGCTCGGCCGGCAGCGAGAGGTGGACCAGGCGGTGGTCCCTGGCCCGTCCGGAGATGCGGCGGGTCTGGGCATCGCGTTCACCCTCCCCTTCGGCGACCAGCACCTCGACCACGGTGTTCTCGAGCTTCTGGTTCTCCTCATGGGTGATGCGGTCCTGCAGAGCGGTCAGGCGTTCGTACCGCTCCTGGACGACCTCCTTGGGGATCTGATCATCCATGCTCGCGGCGGGGGTGCCGGGCCGGATGGAGTACTGGAAGGTGAAGGCGCTGGAGAAGCGGGAGGCCTCGACCACGTCCAGGGTGCGCTGGAAGTCCTGCTCGGTCTCGCCCGGGAAGCCGACGATGATGTCGGTGGTGATGGCGGCCTCCGGGATGCGCTCGCGCACCTGGTCGAGGATCCTCAGGAACTTCTTCCCGCGGTAGGAGCGCTTCATCCGGCGCAGCACCTCGTCGGAGCCGGACTGCAGGGGCATGTGCAGCTGGGGCATGACGTTGTCCGTCTCGGCCATCGCCTCGATGACGTCGTCGGTGAACATCGCCGGGTGGGGAGAGGTAAAGCGCACCCTCTCGAGGCCGTCGATGTCACCGCAGGCCCGCAGCAGCTTCGCGAAGGCTCCCCGGTCGCCGAACTCCACGCCGTACGAGTTCACGTTCTGGCCCAGCAGCGTGACCTCGATGGCACCGGAGTCGACGACGTCGCGCACTTCGGCCAGGACGTCACCGGGACGGCGGTCCTTCTCCTTGCCGCGCAGGGACGGCACGATGCAGAAGGTGCAGGTGTTGTTGCAACCCACCGAGATCGACACCCAGGCGGCGTAGGAGGACTCACGCCGGGTGGGCAGGGTGGAGGGGAAGACCTCGAGGGATTCGAGGATCTCGACCTCGGCCCGGGCGTTGTGCCGCGCCCGGTCCAGCAGCACGGGCAGGGAGCCGATGTTGTGGGTGCCGAAGACGACATCGACCCAGGGTGCGCGGTCGACGATGGCCGAGCGGTCCTTCTGGGCCAGGCAACCGCCGACGGCGATCTGCATCCCGGGATTCGCATCCTTGGCGGGGCGCAGTGCCCCCAGGGTGCCGTACAGCTTGTTGTCGGCGTTCTCCCGCACCGCGCAGGTGTTGAACACCACCACGTCCACCTCGCCGCGGCGCGGATCGGCGTCTGCGGGGGCAGCCGTGTACCCGGCCGTCTCGAGCATCCCGGTCAGGCGCTCGGAGTCGTGGACGTTCATCTGGCAGCCGAAGGTGCGCACCTGGTAGGTGCCGCGCGGGGTCGAGGGCCCGGTCGCGGCGGGAGGAGCGGCATCGGCGAGCTGTGCGGTGGCTGCGGTCGACATAGTGCGTCCAGAATACGGCTCCGGCGGCCCTGGGGGCGACCGGGGCTCAGTGCCCGGCGCCGGCTTCGCGCAGCTCGGCGGAGATGACCCGGACGGCGAGGTCGCCGGGGTAGCCCTTGCGGGTGAGCAGGGCATCCAGCCGCCGGGCAAGGCGGCGGCGATGGCTGCCGTCCCGCTCCTCGCGGAGGCGCTCCCGGTCGGCGCCGTCGATCCGTGAGCGCACCAGGTCCCGGCAGCGTTGTTCCTCGTCGCCCTCGGTGCATGCCAGGGCGGCGTCGATGATGCCTGCGTCCACCGAGCGCTTCTCCAGCTCCCGGCGCAGGGCGAGGTCCGACAGCGCTCGCAGCTCTCGGCGCTGCTGGACCCAGTCGTGGGCGAAGGTCTCGTCGTCGATCAGCTCGGCGCGGTCCATCCGCGCCATGACCTCGTGGATGATCGCGGCGGGAACCTCCCGCTGGACCAGACGATCACGCATCTCCCCGGCCGAGCGGCGCCGTGTGGACAGCAGTCTCATCAGGTAGCGGCACTCGCCCACCACGAGTTTCTCGCGCTCGGCAGCCGCGGGGTCTGCGGGGGCCGGGGAGCGATCCAGGATCTGCTGGGTGCGACGGGACAGGCGGTCGCGCACCGCCTCGGTCCCGGCGACCTGCTGGTCATCGGGGCCGAGGCGGAGAGGCTGGGAGGAGCTCACCGATCAGATGGTGGCGGGGACGTCCTCGTCGAGGAACTCGCCCTCCCCGAGGGCATCGTCTGCGCTGTCCTCGGCGGGCTCGGGTGCCTCGGCGTACTTGCCCACACCGAGGGTGCGCAGGATCTTCTCCTCGATCTCGGCCGCGAGATCCGGGTTGTCCTTGAGGAACTGGCGGGCGTTCTCCTTGCCCTGTCCGAGCTGATCCCCCTCGTAGGTGAACCAGGCTCCGGACTTGCGGACCGCGCCGTGCTCGACGCCGAGGTCGATCAGCCCGCCCTCACGGGAGATGCCCTCGCCGTAGAGGATGTCGAATTCGGCCTGCTTGAAGGGCGGGGCCATCTTGTTCTTGACGACCTTGACACGGGCCCGGTTGCCCACCGAGTCGGTGCCGGCCTTCAGAGTCTCGATGCGGCGGATGTCCATGCGCACGGAGGCGTAGAACTTCAGAGCCTTGCCGCCGGTGGTGGTCTCGGGGCTGCCGAAGAACACGCCGATCTTCTCGCGCAGCTGGTTGATGAAGATCGCGGTGGTGCCGGAGCTGGACAGCGCCCCGGCGAGCTTGCGCAGGGCCTGGGACATCAGGCGGGCCTGGAGGCCGACGTGGGAGTCGCCCATCTCGCCCTCGATCTCGGCCTTGGGGACCAGCGCGGCGACCGAGTCGATCACCACGATGTCGAGGGCACCGGAGCGGATCAGCATGTCGGTGATCTCCAGGGCCTGTTCACCCGTGTCCGGCTGGGAGACCAGGAGGGCGTCGGTGTCCACCCCGAGCTTCTTGGCGTACTCCGGGTCCATCGCGTGCTCGGCGTCGATGAAGGCGGCGATGCCGCCGTTGCGCTGAGCATTGGCCACGGCGTGCAGGGCCAGGGTCGTCTTGCCGGAGGACTCGGGGCCGTAGATCTCGACGATGCGCCCGCGCGGCAGACCGCCGATCCCGAGCGCGGCATCCAGGGCGACCGAGCCGGTCGGGATCACCTCGACCGGAGGGCGGGTGTCGTCACCCAGCCGCATGACCGATCCCTTGCCGAACTGGCGGTCGATCTGCGCGAGCGCGGCATCGAGCGAGGAACCGCGGTTCTTGGCGGAGGTTTTCGGTGAAGACATGAGCTTCGTTCCTTCCAGGGGGCCGTGGACGGCGACGTTGTAGATCGTGCGGCCACACTAGGCGGGCTCTCCGACAATCGACGACGCCTGCACCGACGGTGCACGAACGAGGACTGGGGAGGAGAGACGAGCAGGCTTGACCGTCACACGCCACGATACCCGAACAGGCGTTCGAACCCGCAAGCGGGGTCGGCGTGCCGCACGGCGTGTCGCCCGGTGTCAGGGAGCGTCTGTGCGGACGTCTGTCAGTGCGCGTCAGTGCGCGCGCTGCGCGGGCGGGATCTCCCAGCGATCGCTCTCGGGGACCTCCATCGCATCGCACAGGGCCGTCCACACGGAGCGCACCGGACGCCCGTGCTCGAGGGCCTGTTCGGCGGTCATCCCGCCGAGGTCCTCGAGCACGAGGTCACGGGCGTATGCCCGAGCGAGCGCCGGGCCGAACACGTGGTCGGCGAGTTCGGTGAATTCGCTGCGTCGCACCTCAGCGGGCGCCGACCAGCGGACCGGTGTCGTCAGCCAGACCGTCCGGCACGGTGTCGGGCACCAGGACGCCCTCGGAGACGGCGATGCGGTCGGAGACCTCCCGCAGGACGAAGGACAGAGGCAGGCCCAGAGCACCGGTGACCGACAGCAGCAGTTCGCTGGAGGCCTCCTTCTGGCCGCGTTCGATCTCGCTGAGATAACCCAGGGACACTCGTGCGTCGGAGGACACCTGCCGCAGAGTGCGACTCTGGGAACGACGCGCATCGCGCAGCACGTCCCCCAGCTCCTGGCGGAACAGCACCATGGCCTTGCCTCCCTTCCTCTGGTCGTTGACGGCGTAGACGCCGTAGGGGCTCTTCATGGAAGTCATCACGATGGTCACAACGCCCATCACTCCGGAAGTGTTCCCCAGAGTCTAGTGGTCCCGCTCGCACGATCGCTGGGAATGTGAACGACACGATGTCGAGGAGGGATCGGCTCAGCCCAGGGCCCGAGCGAGCTCGGCCAGGGCGGCGTCCACCACCTGGGCTCGCACCTGTGCGCGCTCGCCCTCCAGCTGCAGCCGGTGGGTGGTGGTCCGTGCGCCACGGCGGGCCAGACCCAACCAGACGGTCCCGGCCGGGACGCCGCGTGCGTCCGGACCGGGGCCGGCGGTCCCCGTGGTGGAGACGGCCAGGTCCGCATCGTAGAGGTCCCGGGCACCATCGGCCATCGCCGCTGCGACCTCGGCGGTCACCGCTCCGCGGCGTTCGAGCAGCTCGGCGTCGACCCCCAGCACACGGGTCTTGGCGGCGAGGGAGTAGCAGGCCGCTCCCCCGGCGACCACCTCGGAGGCCCCCGGGACGTCGACCAGCCTGGCCACCACGGCGCCGGCGGTCAGCGACTCGGCCGTGGCCAGCATCCAGCCACGATCCCGGGCCAGGTCGATGACCTGGGCTGGTTCCACGTTCACCACGACCCTGCCGTCACCGGCCCTGGCCGCTCAGGGCCTCACGACGCAGACGCAGACCGTCCTTGAGGTTGACCAGCCCGGACCACACGGTGAGCACCACGGCCAGCAGCACCAGGGCGAGCCCGATCCAGCGGGCCGGCTCCCACCACAGCTCGAAGGGCAGGAGGCAGAAGGTGATGGCGATGGTCTGGACCATGGTCTTGGCCTTGCCGGCGAGGTTCGCGGGCAACGCCCCGTACTTCAGGATCGTGAACCGCATCAGGGTGATCCCGAATTCCCGCACCAGGATCAGGATCGTCATCCACCACGGCACGTATTCCCACACCGACAGCATGATCAGGGCGGCCCCGGTCATGGCCTTGTCGGCGATGGGGTCCATGATCTTGCCGAAGTCGGTGATCAGGTTCCGGGAGCGGGCCAGATGACCGTCCAGCAGGTCCGTGAGCATGGCCAGGAGGAACACCACGGTGACCGCGAGTCGGCCGGGCGCCGACTCCGCGTACAGCGCGGCGAGCACCACCAGCAGCGGGACCATCACGCAGCGCACGACGGTCAGGATGTTGGCGATGTTCCACAGCGGGACCTCGTCGGCGTCTGGCGTGGTCATCGCGGCTCCTGTGCTGGGGATGGATCGGTGGTCGGGGCGGTCATCGACCGGTGAGTGCCCATGCGTCCTCCCCGTCCTGCTCATCGCCGTCGTCGTAGTAGTCGATGGCCGGCTCGGTCCCGTCGTCCGCCAGCGGGTCCTCGCCGTAGCGATCGCCGCCGCCGTCACCGGCGGGGGCGCTCTGCTCGGCGACCTCGACGGCCGAGTCGTCGTAGGCCTGCGCCGGTTCAGCAGAGGGCTGCGGCGAGTCCTCGCCCTTGATCCGTGCGATCGCGCCGGCCAGGTCGTCGGGGTGGACCAGCACGTCGCGGGCCTTGGATCCCTCCGAGGGGCCGACGATCTCGCGCGACTCCAGCAGGTCCATCAACCGGCCCGCCTTGGCGAAGCCGACCCGCAGCTTGCGCTGCAGCATGGAGGTGGAGCCGAACTGGGTGGTGACCACGAGCTCGGCCGCCTGCAGCAGCACCTCGAGGTCGTCGCCGATGTCCTCGTCGATCTGCTTGGTGGGGGCGGCGACCGTGACGTCCTCACGGTAGTTGGGTTTCATCTGGGTCTTGACGTGATCGACGACCTTGTGGATCTCCGATTCGTTGACCCAGGCGCCCTGCACGCGCATCGGCTTGGCCTTGCCCATCGGGTGGAACAGGGCGTCGCCCTGACCGATCAGCTTCTCCGCGCCGACGGCATCGAGAATGACTCGCGAGTCCTGCAGGGACGAGGTGGAGAAGGCCAGACGGCTGGGCACATTGGCCTTGATGATGCCGGTGACCACGTCGACCGAGGGTCGCTGGGTGGCCAGGATCAGGTGGATGCCGGCCGCTCGCGCCAGCTGCGTGATGCGCTGGATCGAGGCTTCCACGTCGCGGGGGGAGACCATCATCAGGTCCGCCAGCTCATCGACCACGACCAGCAGGTAGGGGTAGGGCGCCAGACGGCGCTCGCTGCCGGGCGGCGGGGTGATGTCACCGGCCCGCACCGCCTTGTTGAAGTCGTCGATGTGCTTGAACCCGAACGCCGAGAGGTCGTCGTAGCGGGCGTCCATCTCCTTGACCACCCACTCGAGGGCCTCGGCGGCCTTCTTGGGGTTGGTGATGATCGGGGTGATCAGATGGGGGATGCCCTCGTAGATGGTGAGCTCGACGCGCTTGGGGTCGACCAGCACCATGCGCACCTCCTCGGGGGTGGCACGCATCAGGATCGAGGTGATCATGGAGTTGACGAAGCTGGACTTGCCGGCACCGGTGGCACCGGCGACCAGCAGGTGGGGCATCTTGGAGAGGTTGGCGACCACGTAGCCGCCCTCGACATCCTTGCCCACACCCATCACCAGGGGGTGATCATTGCGACGCGCCACGGCGCTGCGCAGCACATCGCCGAGCACGACGGTCTCGCGGTCGGTGTTGGGGATCTCGATGCCGATCGCCTTCTTGCCGGGGATCGGCGAGAGGATGCGCACGTCCGCACTGGCCACGGCGTAGGAGATGTTCTTGTCCAGCGCGGTGACCTTCTCGACCTTGGTGCCCGGGGCGAGCTCGATCTCGTACCGGGTCACGGTCGGGCCGCGGGAGAATCCGGAGACCTCGGCGTTGACGTTGAACTGCTCGAACACCTCGCCGAGCGCCGCGACGACCTGGTCGTTGACCTCGGAGCGGGTCTTGTGGGGCGGGCCCTCGTCCAGGTACGAGGACTCGGGCAGCGTGTAGACGATGTCGCCGGCCAGTTCGAGCTGCTCCCCGGCGCGGGGGAGATCGCCCATCGGCGGCTCGGTCAGCTCGTGCTCCTGCTTCTCGGGCTCGGCGGCCGAGCCGGAGCGCACCGGCGGACGGGCGGGCTGTGCGGCTGCGGCAGCGGCGCCGGTCTTGGCGGGCAGCGGCTTGGTGGCCGGCGGGGCCGATGCGGCGCCGTCCCGCTCGGGGAAGGTCTTGGCGCGGTCGTTCTCCTCCCGCGCGATGTCGAAGACCTCGGTCGAGTCCGTGGACTTCGGCCGGCGGCCGCCGCGCTTGCCGCCGCGGGCCGACTTGCCGCCCGCCGCGGCGTCCTCCCCGCTGACGCCCTGCTCGAAGGCCTCGTCACCGACATAGCCGAAGCTGTCGTGGTCGCGCTCGGACTCGGCCGCCTTCTCCCTGCGGCTGCGGCGGCGCGGCCGGCCGGCGCGCTGCGCCTTCGTCTCCTGCTCGTGGATCGCGGGGTCCACGCGGCGGGGCCGCAGACCGAAGGCGACGCGTTCGGCGTCCTCCTCCTCGCTGCTGCCGACCATCACCTCGTAGACGCCGCGCAGCCGCGAGGGGATCGACTCGACGGGGGTCGCGGTCAGCACCAGCACCCCGAAGGCGATCAGGACGGAGTGGATGAGGATCACGGCGACCGGCGGCAGCAGCGCCTCCAGGGGCGCGGCGGCGAGGTAGCCGAGCACGCCTCCACCGCGGGCCAGGGAGTCGATCCCGTCGGCCGGGGCCGGCAGGCGGGCCGAGACCGAGGCGATCGCGGAGATCGCCATCAAAAGGATGCCGATGCCGATCGCGATGCGCGTGTTGGCCCGCACCTGGTCGGGACGGCGGAACATGCGCATCGACCAGCCGGCCGCCAGCAGCGGGATCACCATCGAGGAGATGCCGAAGGTGCCGGCGACCACCGTGTGCACGGCTCCGAGGACCGGGCCCGAGGACTGCCACCACTCCACCACCGCCACCAGGACCGCCAGCAGCATCAGGAACAGGGCGTAACCGTCGCGCCTCTGATCCGGTGCGACCTCCCAGCGCGCGACTCCGATGGAGCGGACGAATCCGCCGACCATACGGGCGATCGCCAGATAGCCGGTGCGCAGAGCGCGCACCGGCAGCGGGAGCGTCGAGGGGTCATGGGCCGCGCCGGTGGTCCGCGAGGTGCCGGCGGACGAGGTCCGTGACGAGCCTTTCGACGCACGTGCGGGGGAAGACGTACGTGTCGCCATGCGTGCCAGGGTACAGTCCGCGCTCCCCGAAGCCGAGGACGACGGGCCGGGAAGGGCGCCATCCGGCGGCGTCCCGCTGCCCGTCTCCCACCGCTCGCGGGCTCGCAGCACGTCGATCAGGACTCGACCACGACCGGGATGATCATGGGGCGGCGGCGCAGACGTTGGGACACGTAGCGGCCGATGACCCGCCGCATCACCTGCTGCAGCTGGTGGGTGTCGCGGCGGTCGGTCTGGTCGGCCACCGCGTGCTCCAGGGCCTTGACGATGTCGGGACGGATCTTGTCGAAGACCACGTCATCCTCGGCCACACCGCGCGCGTGGATCTCCGGGCCTGCGATCAGCGCGCCCGATTCCGAGTTGACCACGGCGAACACGGAGATGAAGCCCTCGTCGCCGAGGATGCGGCGATCCTTGAGGTCCGCCTCGGAGATCTCCCCCACGCTCGAGCCGTCGACGTAGACGTAGCCGTTGGGCACCTCGCCGACCACCTCGGCGACCCCGTCCTTGAGGTCGACCACATGGCCGTCCTTCGCCAGGATCACGCGCTCGCGCGGCACGCCGGTGTCCTCGGCGATCCTGCCGTTGGCGATCAGGTGCCGGACCTCACCGTGCACCGGCATCACATTCTTGGGTTGCACGATGTTGTAGCAGTACAGCAACTCGCCTGCGCTCGCGTGGCCGGAGGTGTGGACCTTGGCGTTGCCCTTGTGGACCACCTCGGCGCCGAGCGCCATCAGCCCGTTGACCACGCGGAAGACGGCGTGCTCGTTGCCGGGGATGAGGGAGGAGGCCATGATCACCACGTCGCCCTCGCCCACGCTGACCCGGTGGTCGCGGTTGGCGATGCGGCTGAGGGCGGCCATCGGCTCGCCCTGGCTGCCGGTGCACATCAGCACCATGCGGTCATCGGGGAGGTCGTCGATCTTGCGGACGTCGACCAGGGTGTCGGGCGGCACCTCCAGGTACCCCATCTCCGCGGCGATGGTCATGTTGCGCACCATGGAGCGCCCCACGAAGGCGACCTTGCGGTGGTGGGCCGCCGCCGCGTCGAGCACCTGCTGGACCCGGTGGACGTGGCTGGCGAAGGATGCCACCACGATCTTCTGCTCGGCGCGCGCGAAGATCGAGTGCAGCACCGGCCCGATCTCCCGTTCGCCGACGGTGAAGCCCGGGACCTCGGCATTGGTGGAGTCGGTCATGAACAGGTCCACGCCCTTCTCCCCCAGCCGGGCGAAGGCACGCAGATCGGTGATGCGGCCATCCAGCGGCAGCTGGTCCATCTTGAAGTCACCGGTGTGCAGCACGGTGCCGGCCGGGGTGCTGACATGCACGGCCAGCGCGTCGGGGATGGAGTGGTTCACCGCGATGAACTCGCACTCGAAGGGACCGAAGGACTCGGTCTGCCCCTCCTTCACCGCCAGGGTGTAGGGCTTGATGCGGTGCTCCTTGAGCTTCGCCTCGATGAACGCGAGCGTCAGCTGGCTACCGATCAGGGGGATGTCGGGCTTCATCCGCAGCAGGTAGGGGACGGCGCCGATGTGGTCCTCGTGGCCGTGGGTCAGGACGATCGCGGCGATGTCGTCGAGGCGATCGCTGATCTGCTCGAAGTCCGGCAGGATCAGGTCGACGCCGGGCTGCGCATCCTCGGGGAACAGTACGCCGCAGTCGATGACCAGCAGTCGCCCCTCGAACTCGAGGACCGCCATGTTGCGGCCGACGTCCCCGAGACCGCCCAGCGGCGTCACGCGCAGGGTGTCGCGCCGCAGCTTCGGCGGCTGGTTGAGCCGATGGGACAGGGTGCTGGTCATCATGGCCTCCTGGCGGGATCCACGGGCGGGATGCCGTCTGCCTCCGAGATCGCGGCCGCGAGGTCCCGCAGCTGCTGGGCGACGGCGGCGACATGGGGACCGCGCATGGCGTAGTGGGGCAGCACCCCTTGCAGGTACAGCGCGGCCTTCGCGGACACCGCGCCCGGCATGCGGGTCATGATCGCCTCGACCAGTGGGGCCAGGCGACGGTGGGCGGCGATCGCGGTGGGCAGATCGGAGCGGTCGACGGCGTCGATCATCTCCTTCTCGATGGCCCCGGCGACCTGGGAGACGACCGAGACGATCCCGGAGCCGCCGATGGTCAGCCACGGCAGGTTCAGCCCGTCCTCGCCCGAGTAGTAGGCCAGATCGGTCCGAGCCATCACCATGGTCGCCTGCTGCATATCGCTCTTGGCGTCCTTCACCGCGGCGATGTTCTCGTGCTCCCCCAGACGCAGCAGGGTCTCGTAGGACAGCGAGACCCCGGTGCGCCCGGGGATGTCGTAGAGCATCACCGGCAGATCGGTGGAGTCGGCGATCGCGGTGCAGTGCGAAATGATGCCGTCCTGGGTGGGCTTCGAGTAGTACGGGACGACGACCAGCAGGCCGTCCACGCCGAGCGCGGCATGGGCGCGCGCGAGCTCGATGGAGTGCGCGGTGTCGTAGGTGCCCACGCCGGCCACGATCCGCGTGCGGTGCCCGACCGCCTCCTGCACGCTGCGGGCGAGGTCGAGCTTCTCGCGGTCGGCGAGCACCGGGGCCTCGCCCGTGGTTCCGGAGACGACGATCATGTCGTTGCCGGTGTCGGCGAGGTGGACGGCCAGTCGCTGCGCGGCGTCATGGTCGATCACGGAGGCGTCCGGCGTGAACGGCGTGACCATCGCGGTGCCGACCGCGCCGAAGGGACGCGCGGGGCGCGTATCGGTGCTCATCATGGTGTCCTCCCGGGGATGTTCTGGCTCACGGGGCGATGCGGCCGCCGCCCTCGACAGCGGCGTCGGACATGGGCATCGCCCCGCGGAAGGGGTCCTCCATCTGCTCGGCGACCATCTCGATCGCTCGCCGGGGGACGGAGGGGAAGGCTGGGTCGGCCTTCGTGGTGCGCGGGCTCGGGACGTTCATCGCAGCCCGACCCTCACCGGCTGGACGGTCGGATCCGTCCGGGGCGCGTTCTCATTCATGGTCCGAGCCTAGACCAGCGACGGTGCCGCTCATGCCTGCGGCACGGCGCCGAGATCGACCAGGATCGCCAGCGGGGTGCGCTGGCGGCCCTGACCGAGCGGATTGTCAGCGAACGTCGCCTCCAGCCGAGGGTGAGGGGTGGGCACGTCCGAGCCCAGCACGTTGCGGCCGATGTCGTTGGCGTCCATCACCACCGTGCCCACGAAGCTCTCGCGCAGCCCGGCCGGGATGTCGGCGGCTCGGATCGCGGCCGACAGGCGCGCCGAGACGGCATCGGGGTCCTTCGGCGGCAGCTTCGCGGACACGTTGGAGGGGAAGGCCGAGTACACGGTGGGGCCATCGATGGCGCGGACGTTCGCGCCGGCGACCTCGTAGAACAGTCCGCGCCGGCCGATCACCTTCCCCGCGGCGCCGGCGGCCGAGGCCGCGACGATGCGGGGCAGCCCGACCTCACGGATGGCCAGCTCCATGGTGGTGGGATCACCCAGCCCGATCCCGGCCGGGGTGCGGGTGACGAAGCGCGAGAGCAGCTTGGCCGAGCGGCGAGGGGCGACCTCCCAGGTGAACCAGGAGCGCCCCTGGCTGATCGCGACGATCTTCTCGCTGATCACGAAGTACCAGGGGGCGGACGTCGGGATCGACTCGGCGGGCAGGTCTGCGGCGAAGCGCTCGACGCGCTCGCGCACCAGCGCCTCCAGATCGTCATCGCGGGCGATCAGCCCGGTCTGCAGCGGGTAGCGCCGCCAGGTATGCGCATCGACCTCGGAGCGCAGGTCGAGCTGCTTGCCCGGGTTGGGGGCGTAGTCGCTCTTGGGAGCTTCCTCCACCTCGGCCGGCTCACCGGTCTGGGCAGGATCCTCGGAGACGGCGGCCGGCTCCCCGTGGGCGGCGGGCTGCGGGGCCGGAGCCTCATCGGTATCGATGAACTCCCGCATCCACAGCTCCACGTTCAGCAGCCGCCAGAACATCATGGTGCCGTGGTTGCCGGGGTTGGCGATGTAGTCGTCGAACAGGGCGTTGACGCTGGGGGCGTCGAAGTAGGGCCGGGAGGCGAAGGAGTCCGAGGAGAAGATCTCCCGCAGGGTGGGGGCGATCCTGCGGAACCATTCCGATTCGGGGGTCGTGAAGCCGATCTTGTTGCGGCGCTTGGAGATCATGTCCGGGAGGATCCCGTCCATCGCCTCGCGGAGGATTCGCTTGTTCCAGCCGTCCGCGATGATGGCCGACTCGTCGAGGGAGAACAGGAACTTCAGCAGCTCCTTGTCGACGAAGGGCACACGGCCCTCGATGCCGAAGCGCATCGTGTTCTTGTCCTCGTAGCGCAGCAGGGAGGGCAGGGAGGAGCGGAAGGTGTCCTGCAGCAGCCGCTCCTTGAGGTCGTCCTGGACGGTGGCGACCTGCTCGTGGCCGTGGTCGGCGACGAAACCGGAGTTCAGCAGTGCCTCGATCGGCACCGAGGTACGCCCGGAGTACTTGGAGCGGGCGAGCTTGCGCAGGATGTCGCGGGAGCCGACGATCTCGCTCGCCAGGTCCTTGAAGCGCTTCTGGCGACGCAGCTGGCGCAGGTAGACGTAGAAGTAGGGGTTGTAGCCGGCCATCATCTCGTCGGCGCCCTGCCCGTCCAGGAGCACCGTCACGTGCTGGCTGGCCTCGCGCATCACCGCGTACTGGGCGTAGGGGCCGGTGGAGATGATCGGCTCCTCCTGGGTGCGCACGAAGTCGCGCAGGTCCTCGAGGAAGCTCTGGGAGTCGGGCTGGATCTTGTGGGCGGTGATCTGGCCGCGGTTCTCCTCGAGCAGCGCGTCGACGTAGCGCTCCTCATCATTGGTGGAGTTCGGGAAGATCGCCGAAAAGGTGTTCTGGCGGCTGCCGATGGCGCTGAAGTCCCCGTCCTGGGGCTGTTCGCGCAGCTGGCGGGCGATCACCGCGGCCACGGCCGAGGAGTCCAGACCGCCCGAGAGAGAGGTGCCGACCCGCACCTCGGACTGCAGGCGCAGCCGCACCGACTCGTGGAAGCGCTCGCGGTACTCGTCGACCACGGCCGGACTGTAGGAGCGCGAGGGCCGGGCGGCGATCTCGCGCAGCTCCTCCTGGAGCCTGGTGAAGGGAGTGATCGTCGTGCCGGAGGCATCGATGGTCAGCACCTGGCCGGGCATCAGGCGCCGGACGCCGGCGAAGAAGGTCTGCTCGTCATCGTCCTGGATGCGGAACTTCAGGTAGCGGTAGACGGCGCGGTCGTCGGCGGCGGGTTCGAAGACCTCCGCGGCCAGCAGACCACGGATCTCGGAGCCGAACAGCACCTGCGGGGCCGTGCCCTCCTGCGCTGCCTCCCCGGTCCAGTAATACAGGGGCTTGATGCCGAAATGGTCACGGGCCAGGGTGAGTGAGTCGTTCTCGGCGTCGTGGATCGCGAAAGCGAACATGCCGTTGAAGCGGTCGTAGGCGGCGGGGCCCCACTCGGCGTGGGCCTGCAGCAGCACCTCGGTGTCCGAGTCGGTGCGGAAGCTGCGTCCCCGCGCCTCCAGCTCAGCGCGCAGCTCGAGGTAGTTGTAGACCTCGCCGTTGTAGACGATCGTGAAACGGCCGTCCTGTGTGGTCATGGGCTGGGCGCCGTGCTCGATGTCCAGGATCGACAGCCGTCGGTGCGCCAAGCCCGACTGGCCGGAGTGGAACACGCCCTCGCCGTCGGGGCCGCGATGGGCCAGGGCGGCGTTCATCCGACGAGTGATGTCCTCGGTAGCGGCGCCGAATCCGTAGCTGCCGGAGATTCCGCACATGGGCGTGTCCTTTCGAGGGGCCTGACTGGCCGCCTGAGCTTATCAACGCCGGGGCCCCGGGCCCGGCAGCTCGGGACGTGACGTTCAGCTACCCCGGCGCGCGATCCGCAGCATGTCGCCCTCCGCGCGGGCTTCGAGGTCGTCCAAGGAGGTGATCAGGGCATCGGCGAGGGGCCGCAGGACCGAGGCGGGGGTCGTGCTGGTCACCGCGAGCGTGCGGGATCCGGCGTCCGTGCCGGAGCGCAGACCGCCCACGGAGTCCTCGATCACCAGCGCCCCGATGGGGTGGACGCCCAGCCGGCGGGCCCCGAGCAGGTAGGGCTCGGGATCGGGCTTGCCGTCCGTGACCTGGTCGGCGGTGACCAGCCCGTCCGGGAGGGGCAGCCCCGTGGTGGCCCAGCGGGCCTCGAACAGCGGCCGGGTGCAGGAGGTGACGATGGTCCAGGTCGAGCGGCCCAGCTGCTGGGCGGCGGCGTCGAGCTCGGCCAGCAGCCGCTCCGTGCCCGGCAGCATCCGGATCGTCTCGGCATCGGCGATCTCCAGCTCCTCGATGCGGGCATGGGCGGCGACCACCTGCTCCTCGTCCAGCTCGGGAAGCAGCTCGCCGAGGACCTGCCGGGCGGGCCGGCCGTGCATCGCGTGCCCGAAGTCCGCCGTGGACCCGAACTCCCGCAGCATCGTCGACCAGGCGCGCTCGACCGAGGGGCCCGAGTCGATCAAGGTGCCGTCCATGTCCAGCAGCAGCGCCTGGGTCTCGAGCGGGAAGGCGTCCTCGGGGACGTCATGGACGGTGGGGTCCGCAGTGGTGGTCATAGCTGCAGACTCTCATATCCGGTGAGAGTCGACCGCGCCGTGTCCACGCTGGTGAACGTACAGTAGGACCCATCATGGCCACAGCTTCGTCGAGCGCCTCCGGGGACCGCGACCTGTCCCCTGCGGACGTCGATCCGGCCCCTCTGCGCTCGATCCGCCGCACCGGGCTGTCGATCGGGGTGGCCACCGGTCTGTACGGGATCTCCTACGGCGCGCTGGCGACGGCCGCGGGACTGGACGTGTGGCAGGCCATGGTGCTCTCGGCGGTGATGTTCACCGGTGGCAGCCAGTTCGCCTTTGTGGGGGTCATCAGCGGTGGCGGCTCCGCGATCGGGGCGGCGCTGGCGGCACTGCTGCTGGGAGTGCGCAACACGCTGTACGGGCTCACCCTTGCCCCCGTGCTCCCCCGGGGCGGGTGGCGGGGAGCGCTGCGGGCCCAGCTGACCATCGACGAGTCGGCCGCGTTGGCGGCCTCCGGCACCTCTGCTGAGGCCAAGCGCACCGGTTTCTGGGCGGCAGGTGTGTGGGTGTACGTCTTCTGGAACCTGTTCTCCCTGCTCGGGGCGCTGGCCGGCCAGTACATCGCCGATCCCGGCGCGTGGGGTCTGGATGCCGCCGCGGCGGCGGCGTTCCTGGCGCTGCTGTGGCCGCGGTTGCGCCGCGCCGACGCGGTGGCGATCGCGGTGGCCGCGGCCTTCGTGGCGCTGCTGACCACCCCGGTGCTGCCCTCGGGCCTGCCGGTGCTGGCCGCCGCCCTGGTCGCCGCGGTCGCGGGTCTGCTGCCGCGGCGCCCGGGGGCGGGCCCGGACGGGCCCCCCGGTCCGTCCGCTCCGTCCGGCACCGGCGCCGGGGCCGCCGAGGAGGTGCGATGAGCCTGCTGTGGGTCGCGGTGATCGCCGCCTCGGTGCTGTCCTTCGCGCAGAAGTGGATCGGCTACCAGGCTCCGCCCGATGTGCTCGAACGGCCGCGCATCGCCCGCATCACCACGATGCTGCCGATCGCCCTGCTGGGTGCTCTGGTCGCCGTGCAGTCCGCGACCAGCGGGAGCGAGCTGGCGGCCGATGCGCGACTGCCGGCCCTGGCGGTCGCGGCGGTGCTGCTGGTGCTGCGGGCGCCCTTCCTGGTGGTGGTGATCGGTGCTGCGGCGGTGGCGGCGGGCCTGCGGGCGCTCGGCTGGGGCTGAGCGGCGGGGGCGTGAGCGGGCCCGTCGCGGCTCCGAGCAGGCCGGGGCGGGAAGGGCCTACGCGGCGACCTACCGCGGGTCGGGGCCCTGCCGTCGCACCTCGATCGCGCGGCGGGTCGCGGCACGGGCGCTGCGCCGGTCACGCAGGGCGTCGTAGGCCAGCGCCAGGCGGAACCAGGCCTGCCAGTCCTGGCGGCCCTCCTGCTCGATGGCGGTGCGAGCCGCCTCGAACTCGGCCTGATCCGCAGCGACGGGCTCCTTGGCCCGCTGCTGCTCCTCGGCAGCCGACGGCTCGGCCTCGATCTGCTCCTGGTCGCCCGGTTCCGGCCGGTATTCGTGGGCCAGGCGGCCTGCCGCCAGCCCGAACAGCACCTCGCGCCAGGTGACCCACACCGTCAGCGCCAGCAGGATCCCCACCCCCAGCGCGAGCCCCCAGCCGATCGTGCCGCCGGCGCGGGAGAAGCCCCAGGCGATCCAGCCCAGACCCCAGCAGTAGGCGGCGGTGATCAGCACCAGGGCGGCGACCATCAGCTTCTGGCGCATCGCGTGACCGTCTCCTCCGTCTCGTGCGGTTCAGCCGAGGTCCAGGTACCCGTCCAGGCCCACCGTCAGTCCTGGGCGCGAGGCGACCTCGCGGATGCCCAGCAGGACCCCGGGCATGAAGCTGGCGCGATCGAAGGAGTCGTGGCGCAGCGTGAACTGCTCCCCCGCTCCCCCGAACTGGATCACCTCGTGGGCGACCAGGCCACGCTGCCGCACCGCGTGGACATGGATCCCGTCGACGAGGGCGCCACGGGCGCCCAGCGGATCCTTCTCGGTGGCATCCGGCACCGGCCCCAGTCCCCCGGCCTCTCGACCGCGGGCGATGGCGGCGGCCGTGTGGGTGGCGGTGCCCGAGGGTGCGTCGAGTTTGTCCGGGTGATGCATCTCGATGATCTCGGCGCTGTCGTAGTAGCGGGCGGCGATCTCCGCGAAGCGCATCGCGAGCACCGCGCCGATCGCGAAGTTCGGCGCGATCAGGACGCCGACCCCTTCGGCGTCCGCGAGCCGGGTGCGGACCGCATCGAGCGACTCCTCGTCCCAGCCCGTGGTGCCCACCACGGCGTGGATGCCGTGGTCGACCAGGAAGCGGACGTTGTCCCGCGTCGCCGAGGGCACGGTGAGGTCCACCGCGACCGCGGCTCCGGCGTCCACCACGGCCTGCAGGGAGTCCTCGCGTCCCAGGCGTGCGACCAGCTCGAGATCGGTGGCGGCCTCGATGGCGCGGCAGGCCTCGGAGCCCATGCGGCCTCCGGCGCCGATCACGGCCACCGGGATCGTGCGGTCATCGTCGTGGGTCATGGCAGCTCCTCGGGCTGGGGCGGGTGTGGGTGGTCCGACGCGGGGTCGAGAGACGCGGTGACCTGGTCACTGGTCCGGGCCGACGTCGACGCGGGTGGAGAACGAGGCGGACAGCCGCCGCGCCAGTGCGCGCACGTCCTCGAGGCCGACGCGGGAGATCTTGTCCAGGGTCTCATCCACGCTCGAGTACTCGCCGTGGACGAGCTCGATGGTGCCGAGCCTGCCCATGCGGCTGGAGGTGTCCTCCAGGCCGAGGGCGAAGGACCCGGTGATCTGCCCCTTGGCGCGCTGCAGCTCCTGCTCGGTGATGCCCTGGCGTCCCATCTCGGTCAGTTCGGCGGCCATCAGCTCGACCACCTGGGCGGTGCGGGAGGGACGGCAGGCGGCGTAGAGCCCGAACAGTCCGGCGTCGCGGTAGGCGGCGCTGAAGGAGTAGACGGAATAGGCCAGGCCGCGCTGCTCGCGCACGTTCTGGAACAGCCGCGAGGACATGCCCCCACCCAGGATCGACATCAGCACCGACAGGGTGTGGCGCTCTTCGCTGACGGCGGTGACCCCGGTGCCCCCGAGGTAGATGTGGTTCTGCTCGGAGGGGCGGGCCAGGCGGTGCGGCGAGATCGAGACGGCCTCCATCGGCCCGCTGCCTCCCGATGCGCTCGGTGCGCACTCGTGCTGGGCGCGCACTCGGCGAGAGGGCAGCACGCCGTCCTCCAGCGTCCAGCCGCCGCGGCGCAGTCCGGCCTGCACCAGCTCGGCGAGCTGCTCGTGATCGATGTCGCCGACGGCGGTGACCAGCAGGTTGTCGGGCCGGTAGTGCTCGCGCCAGTGGGCTCGCACCTGGTCGATGTCCAGTGTCCGCACGGTCTCGGGGCGGCCGCCGACGGGGCGGCCGATCGGTGTGTGCGGGCCCAGCACATCGGCCAGGAAGGTCTCGTAACCCACGTCATAGGGATCGTCCTCGGCCATCGCCAGCTCTTCGAGGATCACCTCCCGCTCGGTGGCCAGGTCCTGCTCCTCGAGGCGGCTGGCGGTGATCATGTCGCTCAGCACGTCGACCGCCATCGGCACATCGGCCGAGCGGACCCGGCCGTAGTACAGGGTGTGCTCCTTGGCGGTGAGCGCATTGGAGTCCCCGCCCACCTCGTCGAAGGCGGTGGCGATGTCCATCGCGGAGCGACGAGCGGTGCCCTTGAACAGCAGATGCTCAAGGACGTGCGTGGAACCGGCGTGCTCGGGCCGCTCATCGCGCGAGCCCACCGGCAGCCACAGCCCGAGCGTGGCGCTGCGGACGCTGCGGTCGGTCTGGGTCACCAGTCGGATCCCGCCCGGGAGGATGCTGCGGCGCACCTGCGCCGCCTCGTCGAGCATCACATCGGACGCGGGGTCGTCGAAGGTCAGGTCGGAAGGCATCGATCGATTGTTCCACGACCCAGCCGGAACCGGAGCAAGGGGTCCGTCACCCGACCCGCGCTCGGGGCCGGGGCGAGGCACCCGCCGCGCACGCGGACCGCGGACAGGACGAGGGCGGCACCCCGGGTGGGGATGCCGCCCTCGTGACCGGGCGCGACGAGTCGCCGTGCTCAGCCTCCCGGGGTCACTCCGCGGTCTTCTCCTCGGAGGCGGCGGACTCCGCCGCCTGGGGAGCCTCGTCCTCGTCGATGACGGCGAGGCTGATCTTCCCGCGGGCGTCGATCTCGCGGATCTCCACCTCGATCTTCTGACCGACCGTGACGACGTCCCCGACATCGTCCACGCGCTTGCCGTCGTTCAGCTTGCGCAGCTGGGTCACGTGCAGCAGGCCGTCCTTGCCAGGGGTCAGCGAGACGAAGGCACCGAAGTCCACCGCGCGCACCACGGTGCCGAGGTAGCGCTCACCGGTCTCGGGGACCATCGGGTTGGCGATGGCGTTGACCGCCGAACGGGCGGCCTCGGCCGAGGGGCCGTCGGTCGCACCGATGTAGACGGTGCCGTCGTCCTCGATGGTGATGTCGGCGCCGGTGTCGTCCTGGATCTGGTTGATCATCTGGCCCTTGGGGCCGATGACCGCACCGATCTTGTCGACGGGGACGGTGACGGCGAGTACGCGGGGCGCGTGCGGGCTCATCTCGTCGGGCGCGTCGATCGCCTCGTGCATCACCGACAGGATCGCCAGGCGTGCCTCACGAGCCTGTGCCAGTGCGGAGATCAGCACGGAGGCGGGGATGCCCTCGAGCTTGGTGTCCAGCTGGATGGCGGTGATGAACTCGGAGGTGCCGGCGACCTTGAAGTCCATGTCGCCGAAGGCGTCCTCGGCGCCGAGGATGTCGGTCAGCGCCGCGTACTTGGTCTCACCGTCGACCTGGTCGGAGATCAGGCCCATGGCGATGCCCGCGACCGGGGCGCGCAACGGCACACCGGCGTTCATCAGCGACAGGGTGGAGGCACAGACCGAGCCCATCGAGGTCGAGCCGTTGGAGCCCAGCGCCTCGGAGACCTGCCGGATCGCGTAGGGGAACTCCTCGCGGCTGGGCAGGACCGGGATCAAGGCGCGCTCGGCGAGCATGCCGTGGCCGACCTCGCGGCGCTTCGGGGACCCCACGCGACCGGTCTCACCGGTCGAGTAGGGCGGGAAGTTGTAGTGGTGGATGTAGCGCTTGTGGTTCACCGGGGACAGTGCATCGATCTGCTGCTCCATCTTGAGCATGTTCAGCGTGGTCACACCCATGATCTGGGTCTCTCCACGCTGGAACAGGGCTGATCCGTGCACCCGGGGCAGCACCTCGACCTCGGCCGAGAGGGCACGCAGATCGCGCAGTCCGCGGCCGTCGATGCGGGTGCCGTCGGTGAGGACCTTCTCGCGCACGAGCTGCTTGGTCAGCGCCCGGTAGGCGCCGGTGATCTCCTTCTCGCGGCCCTCGAGCTGCTTGCCTTCACCGCCGAGCTCCTCGGTGATCTCGCCCAGCAGGACCTCGGTACGCTCCTCGCGCTCGGTCTTGCCGGCGATCGACATCACCTCGCGGAGGCGCTCGGCCGCCGCGGTCTCGACGATCTCGTAGGCGTCGGGCTGGTGATCGAGGAACAGCGGGAACTCGCGCACGGGCTTGGCGGCGGTGTCGGCCAGCTCCTGCTGGGCCACGCACAGGGTGCGCACGAAGACCTTGGCGGCCTCCAGACCTTCGGCCACGACCTCCTCGGTGGGGGCGATGACGCCCTGCTCCTTGATGAGGTTCCAGGAGTTGTCGGTGGACTCGGCCTCGACCATCATGATCGCGACGTCGTCCTCGATCATGCGGCCGGCCACGACCATGGAGAACACGGCCTCGTCCAGCTGTGAGAAAGTCGGGAAGGCGACCCACTGGCCGCCCTGGGGGGTGGGCATCAGGGCGATGCGCACCGCGCCGATGGGGCCCGAGAAGGGCAGGCCGGAGATCTGGGTGGAGGCGGAGGCGCCGTTGATGCCGACCACGTCGTAGGCGTCGTCGGGTCCGTTGGCGAGGACCGTCAGGACGACCTGGACCTCGTTGCGCAGGCCCTTGACGAAGGCGGGGCGCAGCGGGCGGTCGGTCAGGCGTGCGGCGAGGATCGCATCGGTGCCCGGGCGGCCCTCGCGGCGGAAGAAGGAGCCGGGGATGCGGCCGGCGGCGTACATCCGCTCCTCGACGTCCACCGTCAGCGGGAAGAAGTCGAACTGGTCCTTGGGGCGGTTGGAGACGGCGGTCGCCGAGAGCACCATCGTGTCGTCGTCGAGGTAGACGGCGACGGCGCCGGCGGCCTGCTGGGCCAGGCGCCCGGTCTCGAAGCGGATCTCACGGCGCCCGAAGGAGCCGTTGTCGATGACTGCGGTGGTAGCGGTGATGTCAGGGCCTTCCATGGCCATGGGGTTCTCCTAGCTGTCAGGGGTGCCCCAACCGGTGCGGCCATCGTCAGTCACCCGCGGTCACGGGGCGCTCCATCGGTGGAGGGGCCCGGTTCCGCAAGCCACTGCCGAGGACCGAACCTGGGCGGGGGCGGGGGTCAGATGTGGGCCCGCCGGGGCGGGCGCACGAAACCGCCGCCCGTCCCGGGGGACGAGCGGCGGACGGTGTCAGCGGCGGATGCCGACGCGCTGGATCAGCGACCGGTAGCGCTCGATGTCGTCATCGCGCAGGTACTGCAGGAGCCGCTTGCGCTGACCGACCAGCAGCATCAGACCACGACGAGTGTGGTGGTCGTGCTTGTGGGTCTTCAGGTGCTCGGTCAGGTACTTGATGCGGTGGGTCAGGAGCGCGACCTGGACCTCGGGCGAGCCGGTGTCGCCCTCGGTGGTCGCGTACTCCTTGATGATCTCCTGCTTGGTGGCGGTGTCGAAGGCCATGGCTCTCCTGGGTCGTTGCGCGGCGCTCCGGGTCCTTCTGACCCGGGCTCTCTGGACGAGCGGGCACCCCGCGGCTCGCTCGCGCCGGAGCGGAGGCTGCTGCAGGGGGTGCGGAGTCGCTCTCCGCGGCCGTTATAACGGCTCGCTCAGGGTATCAGCCGGTCGGCGGCGCGCCGACGGTCCCCGCCCCGAGAGTGCGCCGGGTCACCTCGACATCGAGGTGCATCTGCTCGACCAGGGCCTCGGCCGAGTCGAACTTCAGGGTGGGCCGCTGGAAGTCGACGAACTCCAGACGCACGGTGTCACCGTACAGCTCCAGGTCGTGGTCGTCATGGACGTACGCCTCGACCGTGCGCCGGGGGCGTCCGGCGATGGTGAAGGTGGGGTTGGTCCCGATGGAGATGGTCGCGGGGGCCCCGGTCAGCGGGGGGACGTCGGCATGGTCGGGGTGCTGCTCGACGACGGTGAGGTGACCGGCGTAGACGCCGTCGGCCGGGACCAGCCCAGCGGGCTCCGGACCGAGGTTCGCGGTGGGGAAGCCGAGCTCACGACCACGCTGGTGCCCTCGGTGGACGACCTCGGTGACGGTGTGGAACCGGCCCAGCATCCCGGCGGCCTCGCGCACCTCACCCTGCAGCAGGGCCTCACGGATGGCGGAGGAGGAGATGCGCCCGCCGTCGGTCCCCTCCGGACCGAGGTCGGCGACGGTGATCACCTCGAAGTCGTAGCGCCGGCCGAGCTCGCGCATGGTGTCGATCGTGCCGGCATTGGCGCGTCCGAACAGGGCGTCCTCTCCGAGCACGACGGTCCGCACACCCAGCCCTTCGACCATGAAGATCCGCACGAAGTCCTCGGGCGAATGCATCGCGAACTCGCGGGTGAACTCCAGGTCCAGCACCCCATGCATGCCGGCCAGCAGGAGCAGCCGGTCACGATCGGCCTGGCCGGTCAGCAAGGGCGGCTCACCGGGAATGCCCATGACGTGACGGGGGTGGGGCCAGAAGGTCAGCGCCACCGGCTTCAGCGAGCGCGCTTCGGCATGCCCCACCAGCTGCGACAGCACGTAGCGGTGTCCGCGATGCACACCGTCGTAGTTGCCGATCGAGACCGCCGTCGCACCGAGGTCCGAGGGCACCTCCTGCACGGAGCGCCAGATGGGTGCGGTGGTCACAGCAGAGCCTGGTCCTCTCCGGGAAGTGAACGGGTGGGCGACGGAGAACGGAGAACACTGTAACGCCCCCCGGCCCCGTCCGGACCGCTCACCCCCGGTGGACCCGGCCCACCGCGCCGGTTTCCTGTCGGGGTGGTCGACGGCTGTCAGGAAACGCTGCGAGCTGGGCGGTTACCGTCAGGGAAGATGCCGAGCTGTGACGAAGCTCGGGCTCAGCCACCCTCACCCGGAACGCCTCCTCCGGTATCGTGATCGTCAAGGCGGCGCCGGGGAGGGACCCCTGTGCCCTCTCGCGCTCCATGCGAGGGATGACACGACGGCCGTCGAGAACGGAACCAAGATCATGACGAACGTGAGCGAACCGGCCGCGCTGGGCGGCCCGTCCGCCCGCCGTGGCGGGCGCAGGCGACTCGTCTTCATCCTGCTGGCGATCATCGCCGTGATCGCCGTCGTCCTGGGCGGCGGCGCCCTGGCGTATGCGAAGCAGTTCGAGGGGCGCGCCCTGCCGGGCACGACGATCCTGGGACAGGATGTGGCGGGCCAGACTCCCGAGGAGATCGCCGCCCTGGTCTCCGACCGTGCGGAGTCCGTCACCGTGAGCGTGACCGCCGGGGACGAGGAGCACGAGGTCTCCCTCGCGGATCTCGGCGTGACCGTCGACGCGGCCGCCAGCGGCCAGGCCGCGGTCGCGCGGGACGACTCCCTCGGCTCCGTGATCTCCTCCACCTGGTCCGGGGAGCATCCCGTGGACCCGGTGGTCGAGGTCGATGAGCAGGCCGTCTCCGACTATGCCACCTCGCTGGTCCCCGAGGACCGCACCGATCCCGTCGATGCCGAGGTCGTCTTCGACGAGGAGGAGCAGAGCTGGACCGCGGTCGAGGCGCGCAACGGCCAGGGCGTGGACCCGACCACGCTGGTCGACCAGGTCACCGAGCATGCCCCGGCGCTCGAGAGCTTCGAGGTCGAACAGCCGGTCGAGGAGATCGCTCCCGCCATCACCACCGAGGAGGCCGAGGAGGTCGTCGACTCCATCACGTCCCTCCTCGAACAGCCCATGTCGATCACCAGCGCCGACGGCGAGGTCCACGACGTGTCTGCCGAGCGCCGCAGCGGCTGGCTGTCGGTCGGCCCGGACGAGAGCGGCCAGTCCCTGACGATCACGGTCGATGAGGAGGGTGTGCGCGAGTGGGTCGCCACCCGTGCCGAGCAGGACACCGTCGAGCCCAAGGACGGCATCGAGCAGATCGATGACGAGGGCGAGGTCGTCAAGGTCGTGTCCGAGAAGCGCGACGGCGTGGAGATCACCAATGCCGATGCGGTCGCCGATGAGCTGATCGACTCCCTGAAGGGCACCAGTCCCCTCGAGGCCGCCTTCGAGAGCCGCACGGTCGAGTCCACGACGGAACAGGTCGAGGCTCCCGAGGAGGAGGATGCCGACGACGCCGAGGACGGAGAGGACGCCGACGGCGAGGACGCTGATGGCGAGGATGCCGACAGCGAGGAGGACGCCGACGGGGAGGACGAGGCCCCGCCGGCCGAGCCCACGGGCGAGAAGTGGATCGACGTGGACCTCAGCGCCAAGACGGTCACCGCCTACGTCGGTGACACCCCGGTGTGGGGCCCGCGGCCGATGGTCGACGGCAAGCCCGGCAACGAGACGGTCACCGGCACCTACGAGATCTACCTGCGGTACGAGAAGCAGGACATGACCAATGAGGCCACGTACCCCGAAGGGCACGAGAAGCATTACTACAACCCGGATGTGCCGTGGGTGCAGTACTTCCATCGCGGCTACGGCTTCCACGGCGCCCCCTGGCGCTCGTCGTTCGGCTATTCGGGCTCGCACGGGTGCATCAACATGCCAGTGCACGAGGCCAAGTGGCTCTATGACTGGGCCTCGATGGGCACCCGTGTCGAGGTCCACCACTGACCTCTGACCCGCAGAACAGACGAAGGCCCCGTCCGGAGTGTTCCGGACGGGGCCCTCGTCCATCCGCCACCGGGTCGCCCGAGCACCCGTGGCCGCCTGGCCGCCGCTCGCTCAGGACGGTTCAGCAGCGGGCGTCCGGGGGGATCACCAGCTGCGGGCGCCAGCGCTCCCCTGCGGCCCGCACCATCGCGCACAGCCTGCCGTCACCATCGAGCGCGGCGACCAGCTGCTCGGCCCCGGCCTGACCGTCCGGGCGGGGTGCGGCCTGCTCGGTCGCCGCCGCCGGGAGGCGGGCCTCGCTGCTGCGGGGGACCTGCTTGCCGTGGCCGAGGTCGGCGGCAGCGGCGCTGTCCACCTCGACCGACGCCATGACCTGGCGGGCGATGTCCCCCAGCCCCAGCAGGGGCAGGTCCACGTCATCGCCCTCGCCGCGCGCGGGCACCGGCACGGCCTGCTCGACCGGGAACGGGCCGACCTCTGTGCGGCGCAGCGCGGTCAGGTGACCGCCCGTTCCGAGCGCGGTCCCGAGATCGCGGGCCAGGGCACGGACATAGGTGCCCGAGGAGCAGGTGACGGTGACGTCGACGTCCAGGAACGGGCCCTCGGTGCGGTGGCCGGTCACCTCGAGGCGGGAGATCCGCACCGGACGAGCTGCCAGCTCGACGGCTTCGCCCGCGCGGGCACGGGCATAGGCCCGCTTGCCGTCGACCTTGATGGCGCTGACCGTGGAGGGCACCTGCTGGATGTCCCCGCGCAGGCCGGCCAGGGGGCCCTCGAGGTCGGCCAGGGCCGTGCCGGACGCCTCCTGCACTTCGCCGAGGGGCTCGCCCTCGCGGTCGTCGGTGGTCGTGGCCAGCCCCAGACGGATCGTGGCCGTGTAGGTCTTGTCCAGACCCACCAGATGGGTCAGCACCCGGGTGCCCTGGCCGACTCCCAGAATCAGCAGGCCGGTGGCCATCGGATCCAGGGTGCCGGCATGGCCGACCTTCTTGGTGCCCAGCAACCACCGCACCCGGGCGACCACATCGTGGCTGGTGCGGCCCTCGGCCTTGTCGACGAACTGGATCCCGTGGGGGCTGCTCACGAGTTCCCGGGGGTGCGAGGGGCCCCCTGCGTACCGGGCGCGTCCGCCGGCGCGTCAGCCGCCTCACCTTCGGGGCCCTCGCTGTCCTCGTCGTCCTCGGGGGTGGTGCGGTACGGGTCGGCGTCACCGGCGTACTGCGCGCCCTGCTTGGAGCGGGCCAGCTCGGCGTCGCGCTCCCGGGCCTCGGAGAGCAGGTCCTCGATCGCTCGGGCGTTCTCCGGGATCGCGTCGAGGATGAACTCCAGGGTGGGCGTCAGCCGCACCCCGGTCTGCCGGCCGACCTCGCGGCGGAGGATGCCGGTGGCGCTGGCCAGCGCTGCTGCGGTGCCCTCGCGTTCCTCCTCGGTGCCCATCACCGTGTAGAAGACGGTCGCATGCTGCAGGTCACCGGTGACGCGCACGTCGGTGACGGTCACGAAACCCAGGCGCGGGTCCTTGATACGGGTGTCCAGCATCGTCGCGACGATGGTCTTGATGCGATCGGCGAGCCGACGCGGACGGGGGTTGTCACTCATGGCAGGTCCTTAACTGGTCGGCGCCGGGTGCTGCGGGTTGCTCGGCGCGGGGGTGGTCGGTCGGGACCGCGAGCAGGATATCGCGGTCGGCGCACGGGTGGACCCGGCGTCGGCGGGCCCCCGTCGGGACCCCGCAGAGGAGCGCTCGGACTGTTCGCGACGGTGCCTGCGGCGCCGCAGCGGGTGCTCGCCGCGCTGCTCGGAGGGCGAGGTCGCCTCGGTGCGGTCGACCACGTCCGCAGCCGCTCACGGAAGGAGCCGGGCACCCCGTGCGGGGCGCCCGGCTCCGGCCGGATCAGCTACGGGCCTTCTCCTGCATCTCGTAGGTCGAGATGGTGTCACCGACCTGCAGGTCGTTGAAGGAGCCGAGATTGATACCGCACTCGTACCCCTCTCGGACCTCGGTCACGTCGTCCTTGTAACGACGCAGACCGGAGATATCGAGGTTCTCGGTGACCACCACGCCGTCGCGGGTGATGCGAGCCTTCGCGCCACGCCTGATCAGGCCGCTGCGCACGATGGAGCCGGCGATGTTGCCGAACTTCGAGGAGCGGAAGATCTCGCGGACCTCGGCCGTGCCGAGCTCGACTTCCTCGTACTCCGGCTTGAGCAGGCCCTTGAGCGCCTGCTCGACCTCGTCGATGGCGTTGTAGATCACGCTGTAGTACTTGATCTCCACGCCCTCGCGGTCGGCGTAATCCGCGTTCAGGCCCTCGGCCCGCACGTTGTAGCCGATGATGATCGCGTCCGAGGCGACGGCGAGGTTGATGTTGTTCATCGTGATCGCGCCGACACCGCGGTCGATGATCCGCAGGTCCACGCCCTCACCGACGTCGATGCCCAGCAGGGACTCCTCCAGGGCCTCGACCGCACCGGCAGCGTCACCCTTGAGGATGAGGTTGAGGGTCTCGATCTTGCCCTCGGCCATGTGCTTGTTGATGTCCTCGAGGCTGATGCGCTTGCGGGCCTTGGACAGCGCCGCGGCACGCTGGGCGGCCTCGCGCTTCTCGGCGATCTGGCGGGCGGTGCGCTCGTCCTGGGCGACCAGGAACGAGTCACCGGCGCCGGGCACCGAGGTCAGACCGAGCACCTGCACCGGACGGGACGGACCCGCCTCCTCGACGACCTCGCCGTTCTCATCGAGCATCGCGCGCACCCGGCCGTGACCGGTGCCGCACACGATCGCATCCCCGACCCGCAGGGTGCCCTGCTGGACCAGCACCGTGGCGACCGGCCCGCGACCGCGGTCCAGGTTCGCCTCGATGGCCACACCGCGAGCGTCCTTGTCGGCGTTCGCGTTGAGCTCGAGCGCCGCATCGGCCGTCAGCAGGACGGCCTCCAGCAGCGCGTCGATGTTCTGGTTCTCCCGGGCGGAGACGTCGACGAACATGGTCTCGCCGCCGTACTCCTCGGCGATCAGGTTGTACTCGGTCAGCTGCTGGCGGATCTTCTCGGGATTCGCCTCGGGCTTGTCGACCTTGTTGACCGCGACCACAATCGGCACGTCGGCCGCCTGGGCGTGGTTGAGCGCCTCGATGGTCTGCGGCATCACGCCGTCATCCGCCGCGACCACGAGGATCGCGATGTCGGTGACCTTGGCACCGCGGGCACGCATGGCGGTGAACGCCTCATGGCCCGGGGTGTCGATGAAGGTGATCGCGCGATCGGCGCCATCGTGCTCGACCTCGACCTGGTACGCACCGATGTGCTGGGTGATGCCACCGGCCTCGCCGGCGCCGACGGTCGACTTCCGGATCGTGTCCAGCAGTCGGGTCTTGCCGTGGTCGACGTGGCCCATGACGGTGACCACCGGGGGACGCGGGGCGCGGTCCTCGGCGTCCTCCTCGGCGAGCTCGGCATCGAGGTCGATGTCGAACTGCTCGAGCAGCTCGCGCTCCTCGTCCTCCGGGGAGACGATCTCGATCTTGTAGCCCAGCTCGGTGCCGAGCAGCTCGAAGGTGACCTCGTCCAGGGACTGGGTGGCGGTGGCCATCTCGCCCATCGCGAACAGCACCGTGATCAGCGACGCCGGGTTGACGTCGATGCGGTCGGCGAAGTCGGTCAGGGATGCGCCGCGGCGCAGGCGGATCGTCGTGTTGCCGTCACCGCGCGGGATCGAGACGCCGCCCGGTGCGGGCGCGGACATCTGCTCGAACTCTGCGCGCTTCGCACGCTTCGACTTGCGCGAGCGAGCGGGCTTGCCGCCACGACCGAAGGCGCCCTGGGTGCTGCCACGACCGCCGCGGCCGCGGGGACCGCCGCCGGGACGTGCGGGACCGCCGCCGGGGCCGCCGGGACCACCGGGGCCGGGGCGACCGCCACGGCCACGGCCGGGGCCGCCGCCCTGGTTGGCGTCGGCGAGGCCGCCGGAGGAGTGCTGGCGCATGATGCCCGGGGTGGGCATGCCGGGACGACCGGCCGGACGCGGAGCGGAGCCTCCGGGACGGGGCGCGCCGCCCTCGCGGGGCGGGCGCGAACCGGACTGGTCCTGACCGCCGGGGCGGGGACGCTGGCCCGGACGGGGCATGCCCTGCGAGCTGGCGAAGGGGTTGTTGCCGGGACGGGGGCCGCCGCCACGGGGACCGCCCTCGCCGCGCGGCGGACGACCGCCGCCGGGCGCGGGCTTGCGCGCGCCGGGACGGGGCATGCCCTGCGAGCTGGCGAAGGGGTTGTTGCCGGGGCGTGCGCCGCCGGGCTTGGGGGCGGTGCCCGGGGTGGGCTTCTGGCCGCCGGGCTTCGGGCCGGGGGCCGGAGCCGGAGCGGCCGGCTTGGACGCCGACTCGTCAGCCGCCTCCGCGGGAGCCTTCGGCGCCGGGGCGGGGGCTTCGGGCTCGGCGGGCATCTCGGCGGCGGGCTTGGCGCCCGGCTTCGGGGCGGACGCGCCGGGCTTGGGCGCGGCGCCGCCGGGCTTGGGGGCACCGGACTTCGCGGGGGTGCCGCCGGAGGCGCTCTTCGCCGCGGGAGCGTCATCCGCCTTCTTGGCGGGCAGCTCCTCGCGCAGACGGCGCGCTACCGGGGCTTCGATGGTCGAGGAGGCGGAGCGAACGAATTCGCCCATGTCCTGCAGCTTCTGCAGCACTGCCTTGCTCGGGTGTCCGAGCTCCTTGGCGAGCTCGTGGACGCGGACCTTAGCCACATTTCTCCTGTCTCGGTCCGGCCGACAAGAGGGCGCGGACCATTAGTTCCTGAAGGTGCTCATTTGCGAGTACTCA
>DWZH01000137.1 GCA_019118275.1 Candidatus Brachybacterium merdavium
TAGGCGGCCAGCAGGGCCATGCCCCAGGCGCCGCCCTCACCGGCGGATTCGCCGACGGCGACCGGGGTGTCGAGCGAATCGGCCAGGACCTGCTGGGCGATGCCGCGGGTACGGAAGATGCCGCCGTGGGCGAACATCGTCTCCAACCGCACGCCCTCCTCCTTCAGCAGCACCTCCATCCCGGCCGCGAGCGCCCCGAAGGCGCCGTAGAGCTGGGAGCGCATGAAGTTCGCGAGGGTGAAGCGTGCCTGCTGGGAGCGCACGAACAGGGGCCGGCCGGAGTCGACGCCGGTCTGGTGCTCCCCGGAGAGGTAGTTGTAGTTCAGCAGTCCGCCGGCGTCCGGGTCGCCCTCGCCTCCCGCGGTGAACAGCAGCCGGTACAGCTCGCCTTCATCCATCTCGCTGCCGCTGAGGGCGGCGAACTCGCCGAACAGGCCCAGCCAGGCGTCGAGGTCTCCGGTGCAGTTGTTGGTGTGGATCATCGCCACCGGATCTCCCGCGGGCGTGGTGACCATGTCGATCTCCTCGCGCGGCCCGGACAGCTCCCCCTCGAGCACCACCATCGCGAAGGCGGAGGTGCCGGCGCTGACGTTGCCGGTACGGGGAGAGACCGACCCGGTGGCGACCATGCCGGTGCCGGCATCCCCCTCGGGGGCGGCCATCGCCGCACCCGGCTGCAGCTTCCCGGTGGGATCCAGCAGGGCGGCGCCATCGGCGGTGAGGGAGCCGGCGTCCTGCCCGGCCTGGCGCACCGCGGGCAGGATCTCGCGCAGGTCCCGGCCCAGGGCACGGGCCTCGTCCTTGGCGGCGAAGATGTCCAGCAGGCGCTGGTCGTAGTCGCGGCCGTCCGCGGCAATGGGGAACATGCCGCTGGCATCGCCGACCCCGAGTACGTGCTGCCCGGACAGGCGCCAGTGCACGTAGCCGGCCAAGGTGGTCATCATGTCGATGTCCCCCACGTGCTGCTCGCCCTCGAGGATGGCGTGCAGCAGATGGGAGATCGACCAGCGCAGCGGGATGTTCAGATCGAACCAGGAGCTCAGCAGCTCGCTCGCGCGGGTGGTGTAGGTGTTGCGCCAGGTGCGGAACGGCGCCAGCTGCGTGCCGTCGGCGTCCAGGGCCAAGTAGCCGTGCATCATCGCCGAGACGCCGAGGCCGGCGAGGGAGGTCAGCTCGACGCCGTGGGTGGTGCGGACGTCGGCGGCGAGGTCGGTGAAGCAGGCCTGCACGCCCTGCCACACCTCGTCCAGCGCGTAGGTCCAGTTGCCGTCGATGTAGGAGTTCTCCCATGGATGCGCACCGGTGGCGAGCACCGTGCCGTGCTCATCGATCAGGGCGGCCTTGATGCGGGTGGACCCCAGTTCGAGGCCGACGTGCGCGCCGCCCGAGGCGATCAGATCCGCGGGGGCAGCCGGGCCGGCGGCGGAGGACGGTGCGGAGGGGCCAGGACTCACGGCTTCGTGTGACATGGGTCCAGCCAATCAGGCCCGGCTGGGAAATGTCAACGTTCACATGAGCGTCACGTGAGGGTGGGGTCAGCGGGCCCGACCGGCTCAATGGGTGCGCTCGGGTCGGGTGGAGCGGCGCACGACCAGGCGCGGGGCCAGGGTGCTGGGGGCGCCCTGCTCCGGCTCGTCCTGCTGCTCCACGCCCCGCACCAGGCGCTGCAGAGCCGCCCGGCCCAGCTCCGCGAAGGGCTGGGACACCGTGGTCAGCGGCGGGATCAGGAACTCCGAGCCCAGGAAGTTGTCGAAGCCGACCACGGCGACGTCCTCGGGGACTCGCAGGTCGTGCTCGTGCAGTGCGTGGATCACCCCGATCGCCATCATGTCGTTGGCGGCGAAGATCGCCTCCGGCAGGCCCTCCCGGATCAGGCGTTGGCACAGCTCGTACCCGGCACGAGGCGTCCAGTCGCCGGGCCCGACGACCGTGCCGTCCAGCCCGAGCTCCTCCAGTGCGGCCTCGAATCCGCGGCGGCGCGCCACGGCGTCGAACCAGTCGGAGGGGCCGGCGGTGTGGACCACGCTGCGACAGCCGGTGCGGGCGAGGTGCTCGACGACCTGGTGGGCGCCGAGCCGCTGGTCCACACCCACCACCTGCACCCCCGCCATCGGGGGTGGTTCGGCGGCGACGGCCAGCACCGGGGTGGAGCGGGAGACCGCCTCGACCACCGGGATCATCGCCTCGTGCGCGGCGATCACCAGGATCCCGTCGGCCCCCGAGCCCAGCAGCTGCCCACCGATCTCCTCCTCGCGGACACTGCCCGGGGCGACGGTGGTCAGCAGCACGGCGTAGCCCGCCTCCCGCGCCGCGGTCTCGATCGCAGTGGTGGTCTCGGCGGGGCCGAACAGCGAGGAGCCGTCGGTCAGCACCCCGATCAGCGAGGAGCGAGTGGTCTTCAGGGTCCGGGCGGCCCGGTTGCGGGTGTATCCCAGCGCGGCGATCGACTCCTCCACCCGGGCGCGGGTATCGGGGCGGACGATCTGGGGCTCGTTCAGCACTCGCGAGACGGTCTGGTAGGAGACCCCGGCGCGGGCGGCGACGTCGGCCATCGAGGGGCGTCGAGGGATCCGGTCCATCGCTGGTCACTCCTTCCCAGGATTCCTGGTGTCGCTCGTGGCGGCCGTGCCGACCCGTGTCGAACTGCGGCCTCCACGTAGTCCCGGGTCGAACAGCGGCCCCCACGCAGGCCGTGCTCGCCTGGCCCCCACGCAGGCCGTGCTCGCCTGGCCCCCACGCAGGCCGGGCTCGCCTGGCCGCTACGCCAGCCGGGCTCGCCTGGCGCCCATGCAGGCCAGCCTCGGGTGGCGGCCGCGCATCCCGTGACGAATCGCCTCGTCCCGGCGGGATCCACGGAGCGCGCCCCGGAGGCTGGGCAAGCCGTTGCCGACTTGTGACCGCCGAGTTGGCACCTGGTCCGATGTGAACGTTAGCATTCGAGTTGATTCACGCCACACCGCGGCGAGTGGAGTAGCAGCGTCGGTGTCGGTCCGCCTCGGGCCTGCGCGGACAGTGCCACGAGACTGCGGCCCCGGACCGCATCCGAAGCGCTCCGGGTCGTCGGTGCAGCGCTGAGCCACAGTGCGTTGTCCCGTCTGCGAAGCCCCAGACGGCGATTTCAAGGAGGAAACCCATGCACAACCGGAGAATGTTCCTGCTCGGAGCGGCCGGCACCGCCGCCGCGGTGACCCTGGCGGCCTGCGGTGGCGAGGGCGCCGGCTCGGGCGGGCCCGATCCCGACGCGGAGCCCAGCGACCTGACCGTCGGCGTGGTCATGCCCACCCAGACCTATGAGCGCTGGGTCTCCGATGGCAACAACATCAAGGAGGGTCTGGAGGAGAAGGGCTACACCGTCGACATGCAGTATGCCGACGATGACATCCCCACCCAGCAGCAGCAGCTCGACCAGATGATCACCCAGGAGGTCGATGTCCTGATCATCGCCTCGATCGACGGCTCGGCCCTGTCGGCCCAGCTGGACGCGGCCGCCGCGGCGGGCATCCCCACCATCGCCTACGACCGTCTGCTGACCGACAGCGAGAACGTCGACTTCTACGTCACCTTCGACAACTACGAGGTCGGCGTGAACCAGGCCAACTCCCTGCTGTACGGCCTGGGCCTGCTGGACGAGAACTTCGAGCCCGCCGATGACGCCCCGGAGGGGCCGCTGTCGATCGAGCTGTTCGCCGGCTCGCTCGACGACAACAACGCCCACCTGTTCTGGGAGGGCGCGATCGACACCCTGCAGCCCTACCTCGACGACGGGACCCTCGAGGTCCCCTCCGGGCAGATGGACATCGATCAGGCCGCCACCCAGCGCTGGGAGCAGGAGACCGCCCAGACCCGCATGGAGAACCTGCTGACCACCCACTACACGGGCGGCAAGGAGCTCCACGGCGTGCTCGCCCCGGCCGATCCGCTCTCGCGGGGCATCATCAACGCCCTGCAGAACGACGGCCGCGGCCCATCCATCGAGGAGGGCCTGCCGGTGGTCACCGGACAGGACTCGGAGATCGCCTCGATCAAGCTGATCGCCGACGGCATCCAGCACTCGACGATCTTCAAGGACACCCGCGACCTGGCCGAGCAGGCGATCGTGGCCGCGGAGTCCTTCCTCGAGGGCGGGGAGCCCGAGGCCAACGACACCGAGACCTACGACAACGGCATGAAGGTCGTGCCGTCGTACCTGCTCGAGGTGCAGATGGTGCTCGAGGAGAACTACGAGGAGATCATGATCGACTCCGGCTACTACACCGAGGAAGAGGTCGAGTCCGGCCAGACCGAGTGACCCGCCGCCGACCACGAGCACCCGGGGACAGGACGGCGTCGAGCCGGACCGATCGGGTGCTGCCAGGAACCAGCGGCGGACGGCCGGAGCGGAGGACCCCGCTCCGGCCACGCTGAATCAGCGACATCCGGGGGCAGGGCCGATGCCGGCCCCGCCCCCGGACCGAAGGGGTGAGCGGGCCGTGATGAGCGGACCCGCCGCAACCCGCCCGAAGGAGGGCGCTATGAACGATCACATCCTCGAGATGCGGTCCATCACCAAGAGATATCCGGGCGTCGTCGCGCTCCAGGACGTGTCCCTGACCGTGCGCGAGGGCCAGATCCATGCCATCTGCGGCGAGAACGGCGCGGGCAAGTCGACGCTGATGAAGGTGCTGTCCGGCGTGGAACCGTCCGGGACCTATGAGGGGCAGATCGTCTTCCGTGACCAGCCCGTCGACTTCGCCTCGATCAACGACTCCGAGGCCGAGGGGATCGTGATCATCCACCAGGAGCTCGCGCTGATCCCGCACCTGTCGGTGGCCGAGAACATCTTCCTGGGCAATGAGCAGTCGCGCGGCGGCATCATCAGCTGGCACGAGACCAACGCCCGTGCCTCCGAGCTGATGGCGCGGGTCGGGCTGGACGAGAACCCGGTGACTCCGGTGGGTTTCCTCGGGGTCGGCAAGCAGCAGCTGGTCGAGATCGCCAAGGCGCTGTCGAAGAACGTGCGCCTGCTGATCCTGGACGAGCCCACCGCCGCGCTGAACGACGACGACTCCGAGCACCTGCTGGGGCTGATCCGCGGCCTGCGCGACGAGGGCGTGACCTCCATCATCATCTCCCACAAGCTGGGGGAGATCGCCTCGATCGCCGATGCCACCACGATCATCCGCGACGGACGGACCATCGAGACCATCGACATGCTGAGCGGCACGGTCGTGGGCGGGGAGGCCGGACCGTCGGCCGCCGAGGAGCCCGTGACCAGCGCTGAGGACGAGGCCACCGCAGAGGCCGCCGGCTACACCACCGGTGCGATCGACGCCGACGAGCCGACGACGGAGGACCCGACGCCCCGGCCGGCGGCGGACGCCGGGACGTCGACAGACCGCACGGCCCCGGAGCCGACTGCCGAGGCGACCACCGAGCCGACCACCGACGGAACCTCGGCCACCGACGCCCCGGCCGACGAACCCGCAGCCGCCGACACCACCCCCAGCCTGATCAGCGCGGGTGGGCCGGGCAGCCGCGCTGCCAGCCGCGCCCGTCGGCCCTCGCTGATCCCCCGGATCATCAAGGGCATGGTCGGGCGGGACATCGACAACCTGTTCCCGGAGCGCCACGCCGAGATCGGCGAGGAGATCCTGCGGATCGAGGACTGGAACGTCACCCACCCCACCCAGCCGGACCGGATCGTCGTCGACGGCGCCTCGCTGCACGTGCGCGCCGGGGAGGTCGTCGGTATCGCCGGGCTGATGGGAGCCGGCCGCACCGAGCTGGCCATGAGCGTGTTCGGCCAGTCCTACGGGCGCGAGATCTCCGGGACCGTGTCAATGCACGGCAAGCCCGTGCGGATGCGCACGGTCGCTGACGCGATCGACCACGGCATCGCCTACGTCAGCGAGGACCGCAAACGCTACGGACTGAACCTGATCCAGGACATCCGCACCAACGTCACCTCCGCCGCCCTGAAGAAGGTCGCCAGCGGCGGATGGATCAACACCAACGAGGAGATCGCGGTCGCCGAGCGCTACCGCTCCTCGCTGAACATCAAGACCCCCACCGTGCTGTCGACGGTGGGACAGCTGTCCGGCGGCAACCAGCAGAAGGTGGTGCTGTCCAAATGGCTGTTCACCGAACCTGAAGTGCTGATCCTGGACGAACCCACCCGCGGCGTCGACGTCGGCGCCAAGTACGAGATCTACACGATCGTCAACGAGCTCGCGGAGGCGGGCAAAGCCATCATCGTCATCTCCTCGGAGCTGCCTGAGGTGATGGGTCTGTCCGACCGCATCTACACACTGTCCGCCGGCCGCATCACCGGTGAGGTCGCCGCGGCGGACGCCACGCAGGAGCGCCTCATGGAGCTCATGACCATGGAGAGGGAGTGAGCGGCCCCATGGCCGGAACCGCCAATATCAAGGACCTGCTGACGCGCAACATGCGCCAGAGCGGCATCTACATCGCATTCGTGCTCATCGTGGTGCTGTTCACCGCGCTGACCGGGGGCACACTGCTGAGCCCGGGCAACCTCACCAACCTGGTGCTGCAGTACTCCTACATCCTCATCCTCGCGATCGGCATGGTGCTGATCATCGTGGCCGGGCACATCGACCTGTCGGTGGGATCGGTGGTCGCGCTGACCGGCGCGGTCGCCGCGGTGGTGGTGATCAGCAACGGCATGCCCTGGTGGTTGGGCGTCCTCGCGGCGCTGGGTACCGGCATCCTGGTCGGCCTGTGGCAGGGCTTCTGGGTGGCCTTCGTCGGGATTCCCGCCTTCATCGTGACCCTGGCGGGCATGCTGATCTTCCGCGGCCTGACCATGCAGGTGCTGGGCAACGTGTCCCTGTCGCCGTTCCCCGCCGAATACCAGTACATCGCCAACGGCTTCCTCAACGGCCTGCTCGGTGGGGACGGGTACGACGCCTTCACCCTGTTCCTGGCCGGCGCACTGGTGATCATCTTCGCGATCCAGCAGTACCGCGGCCGGCTGGCGAAGCTGAAGTACAAGCAGCCGGTCGAGTCCTTCCCGCTGTTCTGGCTGAAGAACCTCCTGGTCGCCCTCGTGGTGCTGGCCTTCGCCTGGCAGCTGGCGAACTCCCGCGGCCTGCCGGTGGTGCTGATCCTCCTGGCCGCTCTGATCCTGATCTACGGCTTCATCAGCCAGCGCACCATCTTCGGCCGCCACATCTACGCGATGGGCGGCAACCTCCAGGCCGCCAAGCTCTCGGGCGTCAAGACCCGTTGGGTGAACATGCTGCTGTTCATCAACATGGGCTTCCTCTCGGCGATCGCCGGCATCGTCTACTCGGCGCGCTCCAACTCCGCCCAGCCGGGCGCGGGCAACATGTTCGAGCTGGATGCGATCGCTGCGGCCTTCATCGGCGGCGCCGCCGTCACCGGTGGCGTGGGCAAGGTCCAGGGCGCCATCATCGGTGGCTTGATCATGGCGGTGATGGCCAACGGGATGCAGATCATGGGCATCAGCCAGTCCACGCAGTCCGTCGTGCGCGGCACCGTGCTGATCCTGGCCGTCGCCTTCGACGTCTACAACAAGAAGCGGGCCTCGGCCAGCAGCTGATCCCAGGGCTGCCTGGTGAGGGC
>DWZH01000022.1 GCA_019118275.1 Candidatus Brachybacterium merdavium
CCCCGGCCTCGGCTAGGGCCCGCCCCCCCGGCCTCGGCTGGCCCGTCGAGTGTGGCTTTCGAGGGGGTATCCCGCGCTCAAAACCACTCAAACTCCACACTCGAGGAGGGCCAGCGCCCACGAGCCCAGACCGGACCAGGCGAAGGCCAGCGCCCACGAGGCCAGACCGGACCCAGGCGAAGGCCAGCGCCCTCGAGGCCAGACCGGGCCCAGGCGAGAGGCAACGCCGAAAAGGCCCAGACGAGAAACGGCCATTCCTCACGGGGCCCGGAAGCGGGGGTGCGAGGGTGCGCCGCTCAGCTCACTCCGAGCCAGGCGAGCGCCGGGTCAGCGGTGTTGAGCAGCAGGATCGCGCCGATGATCCCCACTGCCCAGGAGAAGGCGCTGGTCGTGTGCTTGACCGCCCATTCGTGGGCCCGGTCCAGGGCGCGGTCGGCCCGGGTCCCCAGAGCTGCCCGCACCGCGCACAGCAGCGCCGCCGGGACGATCATCACCGCGCAGTAGGCCACCAGCACCAGCGACCCCTGCCCGAGTCCGATGCCCATCTCGGCGATGATGCCCATCGCGGCGAGGTACGGGATCATCGATGCCGCCTCGACGACGCCCGCCAGCAGCGCCAGACCGATCAGCAGCGTCGGCCGGCCGGAGGCACGGCGGGCGCGGTCGGTCCACCGTCGGGCGGAGGCCTCGGGGTCGCCACCGCGCTTGCGGATGGCGGCGGGGTCGATGTGGAAGGACCAGATGACCAGGCCCAGGCCGGCCAGGGCCAGCAGGAACATCACCGGCGCGGAGCCCAGCCAGGGGCTGATCACATCGAGCAGGGGCAGCAGTCCGGTCAGCAGTCCGATCCCCAGCGCCAGGTAGAAGAGGCCGATCACCCCGAGGTAGAGCAGGGTGCGGCCGGCCACGCGCAGCGCGCCGCCCTCACCGGTGACCAACAGGATCACGGGGATCACCAGGGTGCCCATGGAGGTCGCGTCGATCAGGGCCAGGACCAGCAGGGCGAGTGGCCCGGTGGCCTCGAGGACAGATTCCATGGGATCCATCCTCGTGAGCGGGCGATGCGGGGTCGTCCTCCGAAGGGTGGAACTCTGCCCGCGCAGGCAAGGCGCACCCGGAGGCGTCGTAGTCTCTGATCATGCCCCGCACCGCAGCCACTCCCCCCAGTCCGGAGCGGCCCCGCATCGCCCGACGTGACGTGTGGGCGGCACTCGGGTATGCGGCGCTGGTGCTGCTGCTGGCGAGCACGGGTCTGACCAACCGCGGCCTGCTGTACCAGCTGGCGTCCTGGCCGCTGGCGGTATCGATCGCGGTGCTGCTGGTGGCGAGCCTGGGCACCCTGTGGCGGCGCCGCGCCCCGGTGGTCACGCTGCTGGTCACCGGCACGCTCTCGCTCGCGGAGCTCCTGCTGGGCGGCCAGATCACAGCCTACATCCTGCTGGCCGACGTCTTCTTCGTGCCCGTCCTGCACGGCAGCCGACGCCTGGCACGCACCACCACCGCCATCGCCGCGATGCTGACGGCGCTGGCCCTATTGCTGACCGCCACGCTCACCGCCTCACCCGAGAACGTGCTGCTCGTGGTGATGGTGGCGTCCCTGGTGGTGCTGGTGCCGTTGATGTGGGGCTGGGAGGTGCGCCACCACCGCGATGCCCGTCGAGCCGCCGAGACGCTGGCCGCCGCCGAACACGAGCTGGCCTCGGCCCGTTCGACCCGCGCTGTCGAGCATGAGCGTCGGCGTATCGCCCATGACCTGCACGATGTGATCGCCGGGCACCTGAGCGCCGTCACCCTTCACACGGGGCTGGCGGCCTCGCTCGAGGAGCGGGAGGCCCGGGACCGCTCGCTGTCGACGGCGCGGGAGTCGGCCCGGGCCGCTCTGCGGGACCTGCAGTCGATGATCGGGGTGCTCTCGACCGAGGACGGTGGCCAGCTGCCGGTGGCGACCCTGGACTGGGGCTCCCTGGCCCAGCGTCTGCGCGGCCGCGACCCCGAGGCCCACATCGAGGTGACCGAGGCGGCCACCGACCCTGCGCAGGTCGAGCCCTCGGCGCAGGCGGCGCTGCTGCGGATCGCCTCCGAGGCGGTCACCAACGCCGTCCGTCACGGCGCCGCGCCGATCCTCCTGGTCGTGGACGTGACCGAGGAGGAGGTCTCCCTGGTGCTCGAGAACCGTCGGGCCGAGGCCGCCCGGCCGGGCACGGGTCTGGGCCGCGGCGCGATCGCGCACCGCGCACAGGCGGTGGGCGGCCAGGCCGAATCGGGTGCGATCGACGCCGATCGCTGGCGGGTCCAGGCGCGTCTTCCCGCCCACCCCCTCTCCCCCACCACATCGAAGGAGGCTCACGCATGAGCGATCCGATCCGAGTGCTCGTCGCCGACGACCACCCCGCGGTCCTGTCCGGTCTGGTGACCCTGCTCGACTCCGCCCCGGACATCACCGTGGTCGCCCAAGCGGTCGACGGCACCTCTGCGCTGCGCGCCGCCCAGCAGCATCGGCCCGACGTGGTGCTCACCGATGTGCGCATGCCCGGGGCCACCGGCATCGACATCACCCCGCGCCTGCGCGGGACCGGAGCGAGCGTCCTGGTCATCTCGGGTTTCGACCTGGACGAGTACGTGCTGGGAGCGCTCGCCGCGGGGGCCGACGGGTATCTCGTGAAGTCCGAGGATCCGGCCCGCATCCTGGCGGCGGTGCGTGATGTCCACCGCGGCGACGCGGTGCTCTCGCCGGCCGCGACCCGTGCCGTGGTCAGTGCCCTGCACGAGGCCGAGGCGCCGGGGAGCTCGCCAGCGCGGACGTCGGGGCGTGCACCGGGCGAGGCGGATCCTGCCTCCGGGCCCCGTGGCAACTCCGGTTCCGGCCCGGGGTCAGGTTCCGCGTCAGGTCCCGGTTCCGGCCCCGCCATGATCCCGGCCTTCACCCGTCGGGAGGAGGAGGTGCTGGCGTTTCTGGCGCAGGGGCTGTCGAACCAGCAGATCGCCTCGAAGATGTTTGTGGAGATCTCGACCGTGAAGTCGCACATCTCCCACGTGCTGAACAAGCTGGGGCTGGATTCTCGCGTGCAGGCCGCGCTGTGGTGGCAGCAGAATCGGGACTAGATCCGGCTCAGTCGCGGTGCCTGCTCGTGCCACGGGCATCGACCAGCACGGCGATCACTGCACCGGCCACCGCGCACATCGGGATCAGCAGCGGCAGCAGGATCCGCCCGACCAGCGAGACCTCCCCGCCGCCGGTGAGCAGCAGCGGGGCGATCAGGTCCTGGACGACGATGCCGCCGAGCAGTCCGCCGATCAGCCCGAGCATCGCCAGGCCGATTCGGCGCAGCATGGTGTGTCCGCGACGGGCTGGCCCCGGGTGGCCCAGGTGATCTGAGCGGCCCGGGCGGCCCGGGCGGCCGGGGTGGTCTGAGCGGCCCGGGCGGCCTGGGTCGCCGGGACGGCCCGGGCGGCCGGGGTGGCCCGGGCGTCCCGGGTGGCCTGAGCGGCCGGGGTGGCCTGGGCCGCCGTGTCCGTCCCGGGGATGATCGCTCATCACTGCGCGACGGCCGAGCCGGGGCGGATCCCGCGAGCCCGCTGCAGGGCCAGTGCGGTCGCACCGGTGATCACGCCCCAGACAGCATTGGTGGCCAGGACCGCGACGGCCCCGATGGGGGTGGTCAGCGGGCCGCGCAGCTCGCCCAGCAGCAGCGGCGAGAGGATACCGCTGAGCGCGATCGCGAAAACACCGTAGGCGAGTCCGGTCAGCAGCAGCGTCGCCACGGGTGCGACGGTGCGGGTCAGGCCCACTGCGCAGATCCAGATCACGGAGATGATCACGGTCCAGCCCAACGGCACGACGGGCCCGAGGTCGATCTCCAGCTGGTCGAGCACGATGTTGGTGAGCGGTCGGGCCAGTGCCAGCAGGCCCAGTCCCAGGATCAGCAGCCAGTTCAGCCGAGACCCGGCCGCGGACGGTGGATCAGGCTGCCTGGGCGTCCCGTGCCTCGTAGGGGCGGGATGGTGGTGGGGTGAGGGCTTCTCATCGCTGGTCATGGCCTCGACAGTAGGTTTCCGGCCGGCTCGCGCACATTGGCCCTCGGGCGCGCCCGGGGGCGCCGTCGGGCGATGAGCGAGTACGTCCGGAAGCGACGCCCGCTGCGACCCCGGTCGCATGTGCCGTGATGACTCGCCTTCTACGCTGAGGGCGTGACCGCGCCCGAGTCAGACCGCTCCGCAGGCGCCGCGCCCCGGGTCCACGACGGGGTGCTGGCGCTGGCCGTCGCCGTGGTGCTCTCGGCGATCATCACCGTCGCCCAGACCGGAACCGATCAGGGCCCGCAGCCCCTCGCCTATGTCTTCGCCGTCGGGTTCGGGGCGATCCTGCTGCTGCGCCGCACCCTTCCCGTTCCGGTGCTGGTCCTCAGCGTGCTGGGCACCTTCGCCTACTACACGCTGGACCTGCCCACGATCGGGGTCGCCGTGCCGGTGGTGGCCGCGCTGTTCTCCGCCGCCGAGCGCGGGCTGCTGCGCTGGGCGATCGGGTCGGGTGCGGTCATGTTCGCCGTCTCCCTGCTGTTCCGGCTGCGCGATGATCCGCAGCCGCTGGGCCACCTGCTGGGAACCGACGCCGCCGCCGACATCGCGCTGATCGCGGCGGCGATCGCCCTGGGCTACGGGGTGCGCTCGCATCGGCTGCGCAGCGTCCAGCAGGAGCAGATCGCCCGCCTGACCGCCGAGCAGACCCACCGCGAGGCCGAGCTGCGGATCCAGACCGAGCGGGAACGCATCTCCCGCGAGCTGCACGACACGGTCGGCCATTCCCTGTCGGTGATCTCCCTCCATGCAGGGGTGGCGAGCGACTCGGTGGGGCACGACGAGGCGGCGGTGATGCAGGCGCTCGGGCAGGTGCGCGCGCAGACCGCCAAGTCACTGGGCGAGCTGCGCTCGATGGTGCGGCTGCTGCATCCCATCCATGAGTCCCAGCCGCACGCCCCGGAGGCCCGGGCCGCTCCCGGCACCCGTCATGTCCGCTCCCTGGCCGACCTGCCAGGGATCCTCGACAGTGCCCGCGCGGCCGGACTTCAGGTCCGCCAGGACCTCGATCTCGACCCCGAGGCGCTGTCGACGCCCGTGGACGCCGCCGCCTATCGGGTGATCCAGGAAGCGGTCACCAACATCCTGCGCCATGCGGAGGCGACGGCGGTGCGAGTCACAGTACGTCTCGACGCGGACCAGCTGCAGCTCGAGGTGGCCGACGACGGCCGGGGCGCCCCCGCGGACAGCCTGCCGGGCCACGGGATCATCGGCATGAGCGAACGGGTCCGCCTGCTGGGCGGGGAGCTCACCACCCGCTCCGGCGCGAGCGGTTTCACCGTGGCGGCGAGGATGCCTGCGAGGCTGGACCCATGAGCGATGATCCCGTCGGCCCCACGATCCGCATCGTGCTGGTCGACGACCAGGAGCTGGTGCGCACCGGCCTGCGCAGCCTCGCCCAGCGCGATGGCGACATCGAGGTGGTGGGTGAGGCGGGCGACGGCCGGGCGGGGCTGCGCCGGGTGCGCGAGCTGCGACCGGATGTGGTGCTGATGGACATCCGCATGCCGCAGCTGGACGGCATCGCCGCCACTGAGCAGCTCGTGGCGGACCCGGATCTGGCCGAGGTGCGGGTGGTCGTGCTGACCACCTTCGATGAGGACGCCGACATTCTGGCCGCGATCCGCGCGGGAGCGGCCGGCTATCTGCTCAAGGACGTGGCCCCGCAGGACCTGCGCGAGGCGATCCGCACGGTGGCCGGCGGCGATTCCCTGCTGTCGCCCTCGGTGACCACCACCGTGCTCGATCAGCTCGGCGCCCGCCTGGCCACACGGACCCGGCCGGAGCTGCTGGAGGGGCTGACCGCGCGGGAGCGGGAAGTGCTGGAACGGGTGGGACGCGGTGAGTCCAACGACGAGATCGGCTCCAGCCTGTTCATCTCCCCCGCCACGGCCCGCACCTACGTCAGCCGCCTGCTGGCCAAGCTGCAGGCCCGCGACCGTTCGCGCCTGGTGATGCTGGCCTACGAGTCCGGGCTGGTGACACCGGGCGACCCGTGATCACACCTGCTGCGGCGTGAGGTCGCCTCCGTCAGGCAGCGATCCTGCGATGGAGCCGGCGTTCCGCCGCATCGATCATGGTGTCGCGCGCGCGGTCGCCGTCGTGATCAGAGAGGCCACCGTGCCGGGTGACTCGAGATGCATGGCGTGTGTCAGGGGCACGGGCTGGATGGCGAGCCGGGGATTGTCCCGCGCCGCTCGTCGGAGGTCGCGCAGCAGGCCTCGTCGGAAGGCCGCCAACAGGTCCTGGAAGTCTGCGGTGCCCGGCATGTCATCGGTGGACACCACCACGGTTGCAGGCGTCTGCAGCCGGCTGAGCAATGGGAGCACGTCGTCAGTCGCCATCGCGTCGGCGATGTCGCGGAACAGTTCGTCCTGCTCGGGGAACATCGAGAGCATCGCATCGAAGGAGGACTGCAGGCGAGCACGCTCCGCCATGACTTGCGCTTCGTTCATGCCTTCGTAGTTTCGCGGATCCGTGACCGGTGCACGGTGCCCGTCGATGCTCACCACCGCCGGGCATTCCGGATGTGCCGCCGCCCAATGCACGGCGAGCATGCCACCGAGCGACATGCCGACGACGAACGGATTGTCGAGACCGAGCGTGTCCAGGGCAGCGACGGCCCCCGAGAAGGTCCACGGCGTCAAACCTCCGCTACGGCCGTGTCCTGGCAGGTCAGCGGCGATCACCGTGAAATCATCGGTGAGCGGTTCAGCGACGTCGTTCCAATCGCCGGCCCCACCGCCGCTCCCATGGAGCATGAGCAGCTCAGGGCCGGAACCGCCGAACTCGGTCAGGGCGATCATGAAAGCCCGCCCAGCCGCGCACGCACCGACTCGTTGGTCACTCCCCCAGCGGTCGTGCGGTCGAGCTTTCCCCTGCCCACCAGGTCATGAACCCCCTGGCGCGTGATTCCGAGCAGGGCAGCGGCTTCAGCTCTGGTGAGCTCCGTCCGCCCGGGGTATCCCATCCGATGGGCCACGACCCGTCCGAATGGGGTCGCCCACCACGCTCGCGGCATCGATTGCTCGTCGACATCACCGAAGAGGGCGGCCAGCAGCCGACTCGCCGTCGCCACCGCCTCCGCGGTGTTGTCGCCGAGCAGGCTCGCCACCCAGTCGTCGACGGCCTCGTTCAGCCGGGCGTCCAGACGACGCGCATCGGCAGCACTCGGCGCGAGGAGGATCTCGAGCGGGTCGAGCACGCGGCGGCGGACCGTCGAGGCGAGATCAGCGGCCAGCGCCGCTGCGTGCACGTCATGCTCTGTTCTCGTCGTCGACATGGTCAGATCCTCCGCTACTTGACGAGCGAGGTCAAGTAGTCGGTGCGGGCTCGGCCGCCCAATGCTCCAGAGCCACGCCCGATGCTCGCGAACCAGCTGGACAGCGCCGCATATCACCTTGACGCGCACACGTGCTCCCGTGACAGGATGACTCCGGTCCCGGGCCACGGCCCCTTGACCTGCCGGAGAGCGATCCTCTCCGTCTGCCGTGAGCCCATGGGCTCACGGACGTCGGCCGATCCCCGGCTCTCCGGTCCCCTTGATGAAGAAAGTGCGGTACAGCCATGTCGTCATCCCGTGTACCCACCGGCGAGTTCCCCGCTCTCGAGGCCTCGGGCATCGTCGCCGGCGGCTCCGCATCCGCCGAGGCCGAGCAGGCCACCCGCGACGGCGCCGACAACCCCGCCACCTCGGTGGCCGACGGCAAGGCCCCCGTCTCCTACAAGGTCGCCCCGATCATCGCGGTGCTGGTGGTCTCCGCCTTCGTGATGATCCTCAACGAGACCCTGCTGTCGGTCGCGCTGCCGGTGCTGATGACCGAGATGTCGATCAGCGCGGTCGTCGGCCAGTGGCTGTCGACCGCCTTCATGCTCACGATGGCCGTGGTCATCCCCACCACCGGGTTCCTCATGAAGCGCCTGAGCGTGCGCGCCATGTTCACCACCGCCATGTCGCTGTTCCTGGCGGGCACGCTGGTCGCCACGTTCGCCCCGACCTTCGGCGTGCTGTTGATCGCTCGCGTGGTGCAGGCGGCCGGCACCGCGATGGTGCTGCCGCTGCTGATGACGACCACCCTGGCCCTGGTGCCGCTGCGCAGCCGCGGCACGGTGATGGGCCTGGTGGGGGTGGTGATCTCGGCGGCCCCGGCCCTCGGGCCGACGATCTCCGGCTTCATCCTCGAACACTGGTCCTGGCACTACCTGTTCGTGATGATGCTGCCGATCGTCGTGATCTCGCTCGGCATCGGCCTGGCATTCATGCGCAACTACACAGAGCCGCAGCAGGTGAGCCTGGACGCGGTCTCGGTCGTGCTCGCAGCGATCGGCTTCGGCGGCACGGTCTACGGACTGGCCTCGATCAGCTCGATCGTCGACGGCACCTCGCGCACGGCTCCCCTGGTGTCCTTCGGGATCGGGGTGCTCGCCCTGGCGGTGTTCACGGTCCGGCAGATCCGCCGCGCATCACGCGGCAAGGAGCCGCTGCTGGATCTGCGACCGTTGACGGTACGCACTTACACCGTGTCGCTGGCGATCATCTTCATCGCGATGGCCAATATGCTGGGCACCGTGATCGTGCTGCCGATCTACCTCACCGGTGCGCTGGGGGTCTCCTCGCTGAACGTGGGGCTGACCCTGCTGCCCGGCGCGGTCGCCTCGGGCGCGCTGGGACCGTTCGTCGGCCGCCTGTACGACCAGATCGGGCCGCGCCCGCTGGTGGTACCCGGAGCAGGCTTCATGGCGGCCGTGCTGTGGCTGCAGTTCGCGCTGCTGGACGCCGACTCCACGCGCGGCCTGGTCATCGCCTTGAACGTGGTGTTCGGGATCGGCATGGCGATGGTGATGACCCCGCTGATGACGCACTCGCTGTCCTCGCTGCCGCGAGAGCTGTACGGGCACGGCTCGGCGATCCTCAACACCCTCCAGCAGCTGGCGGGCGCCCTGGGCACCGCGGTGTTCATCGCGCTGCTGAGCATCGGCGCCGGCCTGGCGATCGAGCGCGGGATCGACCCGGGCCCCGCGCAGGCCGACGGCATCGTGCTGGCCTTCGCCTTCGGCGGCATCTGGGCGACGCTGTCGATGGTCCTCGGATTCACGCTGAAGCGCCTGCCCGAGGAGGAGCCGACCTCGGTGACCGAGCCGGCCGCCACGACCGGCTGAGGTTTCGCGGGCGCCCTCGAACGCCCCATCATGCCCACGATCGTGCCCTCGGGCGCCCCCTCATGCCATCGACCACGCCCTCGGGCGCCCCTTCATGCCCTCGACCGTTGCGTTATCGGGGTTCTCAGAGCTGAGAACCCCGATAACGCAACGGTCGAGGCGCCGACGAGGCTCGGGCGGCGCTCAGGGCGTGGCGCGGCGCGGGGCTCCCCCCTCAGGGCGTGGCACGGGGCTCCCCCTCAGGGCGTGGCGCGGGGCGTGCGCCCGGCGGCGGAAGCGATCCCGAGCCAGGTGTGGCGGTTTCGCCACCAGCACCAGCCGACCTTCGGAGCATTCTTGCGCTCCCGCCCGTCGCGACCGGTGCCATTGCTGATCCACAGCGCGGGGGTGCGTGAATCGTAGGCTCCGCTGGGCTTCTTCAGCCGGGATCCGATGGTCATGAAGCACAGGTTGCGCTCGAGGATGCCGGGTTGCTGCAGGACCCAGTGGAGACCTTCGCTCAGCAAAAGCGGGGTTCGCTCCCGCGATGCGATGGCAGGCAGCGCCTCCTCGGGGCTCCAGTTGACCATGTCCTCGCCGCGCTGGGGATCGCGTACCAGGTACAGCACGGTATCCGGCAGCTCGATGTCCACGGGCTCGAAGGAGTCCACATCGGTCATGTCCCCGACGATGAAACCGGGCTTCCCCTCGCGGTGCATCAGTGGCGCGAGGCGGGAGGCGGGCACCTGGGCGGGGTGGACGGCCAGCAGCGAGCCCTGGCCTGCTGGGTGGTGATCGGCGGCGAAGGAGCGCACCTGCTCGGGGGTGATCTGGGCGAGATCGTGGATCCCGTACTCGATGAGGGCCTCGGCCTGGTCCACGAGAGCAGGAAGACGGTCACCGGTCAGGGGGTCACCAGGCACAGGGCCACCGGGTAGGGCGTCACCGGTCAGCGGCTCGCCGGTCGGGGGCGGGGTGTGCTGCGGATCGTTCATCCGCCCTCACCGTCCCATCCCCAGCGCAGCCCGAGCAACCCTGGGCCGAAGGAGGATTCGGCGACCTGGATGCGGTCGTTGGCATCCAGGCGCACCGGCATCACGCTCTCACCGTCGGAGTTGCGGCGGTAGCGCTCGCAGTCCACCGGGGTGCTCGGACCGCGGAATTCGATCTCGATCATGATGTCGTGGGCCCGGCGCGGAACCGTGTAGAACATCCCGCGCACGTTCCTCTCCTTTGCCGACATCTCCATCCGGTAGGCGAGCACGGCCTGCTGCCCCACTTCGAGATGACCGTCGATGAGGATCTCACTGCCGTAGGTGCGGCGCTCGGGCCAGGTCAGGGTGCGTCCGATGCTGCAGCCCTCGAGGGCGATCACGCTAGGTGGGACGTTGGGCTCGTCCTCGTCGAGCACCTGTACGGCGGGCAGTCGGCCCTTGCCCTCCCAAAAGGCGCGCACCATGATCCGCGATGTGGTCGTCTGCACGGAATTGCTGCCGTCGATCACGGACAGCTGATGCACGAATCGTTCATGCGGGTAGTCTTCCGGGGCGATGAACCCCAGGGCCGCGAGCGCATCGCGGACTTCGTCGGAGGCGGGCACGAAATCGGAGATCTCCGAGTGCTGGGCGGCCCGTCCCCGCTGACGCGGCGGCCCCACCCGGTTCATCAGGGTGCCCGGGTCCGCCCCCAGGATCTCCTCCATCGCGGCCAGGGCTCCGAGGGACTGGGGCCCGACCGGGCGGCTGCGGCCGGACTGCCAGTGGCTGATCGAGGAGATGCTGACGGGGCGGCCCCGGCTGCGCAGCTGATGACTGATCTGGCCCAGCGACAGTCCGCGGCGATCTATCGCAGAGCGCAAAGCGCTGGAGAACTCATCCTCACCTGACACGCATACCCCTTCCTCGCGGATCTCCCCCACACGAGACAAGACAATCGCCTCGGCCACTCTTTCCCGAGGTGTCACTCACAGTTTGGCACGGACTGATTGACAACCGATCGGAAACATAGGTAGTGCACGGCGACAGCGCGATCGGGGCCCCTGAGCCCCCGAAGACCGCGCGGCTCACCAGCGGTGACGCAACCAAGCGCGTCCATAGCTCAGCGCGGCACGAAGGGCCCCTGTATCCACATTGTGACCTTCGGTGCGGCGCTGAACGCGGCGCTTCCAGGCCCCGCAGCCGCCGCAGCGACCCGGGCCCGGCAGCAGCCGGCGCAACACCGGGGACCGGCCGCAGCCGCGACACCGCGGCAGACTCCTCGCCTCATGCGCTTCAGGCGCCGCGGTCCCCCGCCAGGGCCGTCCGGCGCCGGCGCACTCCCCGGGCGAGCGCCGACAGCTGCTCAGCGGTGGTCTCCCAATCCATGCACTTATCGGTGACCGACTGCCCGTGCACCAGGCCCTCGGGCCCGGCGTGCACATCGAGGGTCTGGGCGCCGGCCTGCAGGTTGCTCTCGAGCATGATCCCGGCGATCGCCTCGCCCTCGCCGGCCACCTGCTCGGCGAGCTGAGCGGCGACCTCCGCTTGGCGTCGGTGGTCCTTACCGCTGTTGCCGTGGCTCGCATCGACGATCAGACGCGGGACGAGCCCCCTATCCTCGAGGGCCTGCGCCGCGGCCCGGACGTGGGGGGTCTCCCAGTTGGGACCGTCGGCGCCGCCGCGCAGGATCAGGGACACGTCCGGGTTGCCGAGGGTGGAGACGAGGCTCGCCCGTCCGTCGGCCCCGATCCCGAGGAAGGACTGCGGGGCCGAGGCCGCGGCGACCGCATCGAGCGCGATCTGGACGCCGCCATCGGTGCCGTTCTTGAAGCCGATCGGCATGGACAGGCCGGAGGCGAGCTGGCGGTGGATCTGGCTCTCCGTGGTGCGGGCCCCGATCGCTCCCCAGCTGATCAGGTCGGCGATGTACTGCGGGCTGATCGGCTCCAGGAACTCGGTGGCGCACGCCAGGCCCAGCGTGGTGACCTCGCGCAGGAAACCGCGGGCGCGGCGCAGACCGGTGGCGATGTCATGAGATCCGTTCAGGTGCGGATCATTGATCAGGCCCTTCCAGCCGACGGTGGTGCGGGGCTTCTCGAAGTAGGTGCGCATCACCAGCAGCAGGTCCGGCCCGAGCTCGTCCTGCGCGCCGGCCAGCAGGCGCGCGTAGTCGAGTCCGGCCTCGGGATCGTGGATCGAGCAGGGGCCGACGATCACCAGCAGGCGGTCGTCGGAGCCGTCGAGCACGGCGCGCACCGCCTCCCGGCTGCTGGCGATCTGCTCGGCCCGGGCCGGCTCCAGCGGGAGCTCCTCGCAGAGCTCGGCTGGGGTGGGCAGCGAGGTGTAGCTCGCGATATGGCGATCGGGAGCCGCGGCGGGGGCGTGGTCGAGAACTGTCATGGGTCCTTCCCTGGAGTAGGGGCGGACCCGCTGCAGAGCCCGCCTGGAATGGCAAAGGGCAGAGCATGTGCTCTGCCCGTCGGCTCTGAAGGGTTGGTGACGCTATGCCGCCGCCGGCCCCTCCAGGGCCGACTTCGCATAGGTAAACCAACGGTTCCTCATGCGGGCACTGTACATCGAAGTGCACATCACATCGAAGCGGGCATCGGGGCGGAGAGATGCACGCCGGGGCTGAGAGGTGCGCGCCGGGCCCGTGGGGCGCGCGCCGGGTCCGCGAAGCGCGCGCCGGGTCCGCGATGTCCGCGCTAGGCCCGCGTGGCGCCCGCCGGGTCCGCGTGGCGCCCGCCAGGAACGGCGCACGTCGGGGCGACCTTCCGAGCGGTCCGGAGGATTCCCCGCACGATCCATCGGTGCCAGCCTGAAGCATGGCCCCCACAGCCCCGGATACCCCCGATCACCGCACTCCTTCTCCGGAGCGCCCCGAGCGCTCCCCCGGCCCGCGCGAGCAGTCACCGCCCGAGAACGAGCGCGGGTCACCATCCGAGGACCGGGAGGATGCACAGGATGACCCCGGGGCTTCGGCGAACCCGGACCCCGCGGAACAGGAGATCGCCGGCCTCGAGCAGGGCGGCGGAGTGCCTCCCGGAGAGACCCCACCGATCGAGGATCAGATGAGTTCGGACCAGGGCCACGGCGAGTAGGGGCCGCCCCGAAAGGCCGCCCGGGCCGGCGCGAGAGCCCGCCGCCGGCCCGGGCCACCTCCGCCCTCGCCTGGGCACCGGCCGGGATACGCCCTACCCTGGGGAGCAGGGTCCGCCGTCGGACCGTCGGCGGCCCGCAACACTTGGGAGGGCACCGCTATGGCACGGAACGTCGCACAGAAGCTCATCGCCTCACACTTGGTCGAAGGTGATCTCACCCCCGGCTCCGAGGTCGGGCTGCGGGTGGATCAGACCCTCACACAGGACGCCACCGGCACCATGGTGATGCTGGAGCTGGAGGCAATGGGGCTGGACCGGGTCCGCACCGAGCTGTCGGTGCAGTACGTCGACCACAACCTGCTGCAGACCGACGAGAAGAACCCCGACGACCACCTGTTCCTGCAGTCGGCCTCCGAGCGCTTCGGGCTGTGGTTCTCCAAGGCCGGCAACGGCGTCTCCCATCCCGTCCACCAAGCCCACTTCGGTCGCCCCGGGGCCACCCTGATCGGCTCGGACTCCCACACCTGCGCCGCCGGGGCGCTGGGGATGCTGGCGATCGGGGTGGGCGGCCTCGAGGTGGCGATGGCGATGGCGGGCCAGCCGCTGTACGTGGCACTTCCCGAGATCTGGGGTGTGGAGCTGACCGGTGACCTGCCGGACTGGGTCTCGGCCAAGGACGTGGTGCTGGAGATGCTGCGCCGCCACGGCGTCAGCGGCGGCGTGGGCCGCATCATCGAGTACCACGGGCCGGGGCTGGCGCAGCTGGACGCGATGGACCGGCACGTGATCGCCAACATGGGCGCGGAGCTGGGGGCCACCGCGACGGTATTCCCGGCCGACGACGCCGTGCGCGACTATCTCGAGGCCGTCGGCCGCGGGGACGAGTTCGAGTCCTGGGAGGCCGACGAGGGCGCGAGCTACGACCTGACCGAGCACATCGAGCTGTCGGAGCTGGAGCCGCTGATCGCCAAACCCTCCTCCCCCGGCAATGTGGTGCCGGTCGCCGAGGTCGCCGGCGAGGAGGTCTCGCAGGTCGTGGTGGGCTCCTCGGCGAACCCGGGGCTGCGGGACTTCGCGGTGGTCGCCGAGATCCTCGACGGCCAGCAGGCCCACTCGCAGGTCTCCGTCGACATCAACCCCACCTCCCGGGAGGTGCTCGCGGATCTGATCAGCGGCGGCTGGCTTGGTGCACTGGTCGGCTCCGGTGCGCGGATCCACCAGTCGGGCTGCATGGGCTGCATCGGCATGGGGCAGGCCCCGGCCAGCGGCCGCAACTCGCTGCGCACCATGCCGCGCAACTTCCCCGGCCGCTCCGGGACCGAGGAGGACGCGGTGTGGCTATGCTCGCCGGAGACGGCAGCGGCGGCCGGCCTGACCGGGCAGATCACCGACCCGCGCACGCTGACCGATTCCCACCGGATCGTCTACCCGCGGCCGGTGATGCCCACCCGCTACGCGAACATCCAGGACATGCTGGTCGCGCCGTTGCCTGCCGAGGAGGCCGCGAAGGTGGAGCTGGTGAAGGGGCCCAACATCTCCTCGCTGCCGGACTTCGAGCCGATCGAGGACTCGGTGTCGGCCCCGGCCATCCTGGTGATGGGCGATGACGTCTCCACCGATGAGATCCTGCCGGCCGGCTCCCAGGTGCTGCCCTTCCGTTCCAACATCCCGCGGATCTCCGAGTTCGCGTTCACCCGGATCGACCCCGACTACCCGGCCAATGCCCGGGCCGCCGAGGGCGGGCACGTGGTGATCGCGGGCAGGAACTACGGTCAGGGCTCCTCGCGGGAGCACGCGGTGATCGCACCCCGCTACCTGGGGCTGAAGGCAGTGATCGCGGTGTCCTTCGCACGGATCCACTGGCAGAACCTGGCCAACTTCGGGATCGTGCCGCTCGAGTTCGACGACCCCGCCGATCTCGAGCAGATCGGGGTCGGCGACGAGGTGGTGCTGGAGGGCGTGCACCAGGCGCTGCGGGGCGGCACATCGGTCCCGGCCACGATCGGGGGCCGCGAGGTGGCGCTGACCCACCGGCTCTCGGACCGCCAGGTGGACATGGTGCTGGCCGGCGGGCGGATCCCGCTGACGGCGCAGGAGGTATGAGGGAGCGGGCCGCAGGCCACACGCCGCCGCGCACAGGCCCCGCGCCGCAGGCCGCCGGCCTCACGCCGCCGCGCGCCGGCCGCAGGCCGCCGGCCCCATGCCGCCGGGCGCCGGCCTCATGCCGCCGGGCGCAGCCGCCACAGGGTCGTGACCTCCTGGCTGCGCGCGGCGTGCAGCGGATCACGGTCGTCCTTCGCCCGAGGATGGCGAGCAGCCGTGGCAAGCTTGCCCACGACCTCGAGTCCGGCGCGATCGATCAGCTGCAGGAGCTTCCCGCGGGGGCGTAGACCGAGGTGCTCGGCGAGATCGGAGAGGACCAGCCAGGCCTCGCCGTCAGGCGCGAGATGATCACCGAGCCCGGCGAGGAAGCCTCGGAGCATGCCCGATCCCTCGTCGTAGATGCCCAGTTCGAGAGCAGAGGTGGGTGCGCCCGGCAGCCAGGGCGGATTGCAGACGATCAGATCCGCCCGGCCGGGCGGGAACAGGTCGGCCTCCATGACGCTCACCCGCTGCTCGAGGCCCAGACGCCGCATGTTCTCCCGCGCGCAGGCCACGGCGCGGGGGTTGAGGTCGGTCGCCGTCACCCGTGCCGCACCCCGACGGGCGAGCACCGCGGCAAGGACGCCGGTCCCGGTGCCGAGATCGAATGCCTCCAGGTCTCCGCGGATGGCCGGCAGCGGTGCCTCGGCGACCAGATCGACGTACTCCGAACGGACCGGGGAGAACACGCCGTACCGGGGGTGGATGAGGTCGCCGAGTGCCGGGACCGGAACACCCCTCTGCTGCCATTGCCAGGCGCTGAGCACTCCGAGCAGTTCGTTGAGGGAGACCATGGCGGGCTCGCTCAGCTCCCCGTACGCCTCGCGGCAGGCGCCGGCCAGGTCCGGGGCGCGGCGCAGAGCGAGCCGCAGGTCCGGCTCGATGACGACCACGATCCCGCCGAGCAGCTCGGCGCGCTCGGCACGCGCCGCCCGGTGCGCCCGGAACCGGCCCGGCAGGTCCAGGCTCTTCGGGAGGGGCCGGCGGTCCGCCCGCCGCCCGATGGCCGTCAGCAGCTGCCGGGCCCCTGGAAAGTCACCGCGCCACAGCAGACCCGCCCCGCCGCGGATGCGCCGCAGAGCGGAGTTGGCGGTGAGCGCGTCGCCGGCGATCTCGATCCGCTCCGGAGGCGGCGCGCCGTTCTCGGAGCGCCAGCGCGCGCTCTGCGCCATGCCGTTCTCGATCCAGCTGATGGTGGACATCGTGTGCTCCCAGGACAACTGCCGTGCCGAGCATCAGCGCCCTGGCACCGGGACTGGGCGGTCTGCTCATCGCGACGAGGCCCTCTCGTCCGGATCCATCATCTCATCCGACCTCCACGGCTCCCTCGGGGAGAGGATCTGCCGGACGGTCAGCGCCCTGGGACGTCGGCCGGCGTCTCCGTATACTCGGCCCTCCCCACACAGTCGATCTCGTGTCGACATCAGGAGGCACCGATGAGTGCAGACGAGAAGTTCGAGAACGCGAAGGACAAGCTGGGCGGGCAGGCCCAGGAAGGCCTGGGCAAGGTCACCGGCGACAAGGAGACCGAATCGAAGGGCAAGGCCGAGCAGGCCAAGGCCGGCGCCAAGGACAAACTCCAGGAAGCCCGCGACTCGGTGAAGGGCGCGATCGACGGCCTGCGCGGCGACCAGGACAGGAAGGACTGAGACAAGAAGGACTGATCCGCGCCGGCGCCGCCGCCTGACGGTGAGCTCCCGTGCATCCGCGGTGGCGGCTCCACGTGGTGGGGCCGCCACCGGTGTGTTCGGGTCGCCTCACAGGTCAGACGACAGGTTCCGGGGTGTGGGGGTGCGGAGCGGAGGTGGCCACTGCGCCGGTCATCGCGTGTGCCATCATGAGGACGGAGGGATCTTCATGACGCCCCAGACCGACCTGCCGGTCAGCTTGCCTGATACCGAAGCACCTGTTCGGATGTGGTTGCCCGAGGCGGAGGCCGACGCCGCGGCGCTGAAGCAGCTGCGCACCATCGCCTCCCTGCCCTGGGTGCATGGGGTGCGGGTGATGCCGGATGTCCATCTCGGGATCGGTGCGACGGTCGGCAGCGTGATCGCGATGCGCGGAGCGGTCTCCCCCGCTGCCGTCGGGGTCGACATCGGCTGCGGGGTCGCCGCGCTGCGCACCGATCTGGTCGAAGCGGACCTCGAGGACCTGGGCACGCTGCGCTCGGCGATCGAGGCGGTCGTGCCGGTCGGCTTCCATGAGCATCCCCAGCCGCTGTCGCCGGCGACCCTCGCCGGGCTCGGCGCCCGGGGCGACCTGGACCGGTTCTGGGAGGGCTTCGAGGCGCTGCCCGAGGAGGTGCAGCAGCGGGAGGCCAAGGCCCGCAGGCAGCTGGGCACGATGGGCGGCGGCAATCACTTCGCCGAGCTGTGCGTGGACTCGCGGGACGGGCGCGTGTGGATCACCCTGCACTCCGGATCACGCAACATCGGCAAGGAGATCGCCGATGTCCACATCCACCGCGCGAAGGGCCTGGAGCACAACGCGGACATCGTCGACCGGGATCTCGCGGTGTTCCTGGCCGACTCCCCCGGCATGGAGGCCTACGTGCGCGATGTCCACTGGGCGCAGGAGTACGCCGCCCGATCACGGGAGGTGATGGTCGGGCTGCTGCGCCAGCAGATCGCCCGGCACTGGGGTTCTCGCGGCCGACAGGTCACCTTCGACATGCCGATCAACTGCCACCACAACTACCTCTCGATCGAGCAGATCGACGGGGAGGACATGGTGATCACCCGCAAGGGCGCGATCTCCACCCGCGACAGCGACCTGGCTCTGATCCCCGGCTCGATGGGAGTGGGCTCCTACATCGTGCGCGGCCTGGCCAATCCCGACTCGTTCTACTCCGCCGCCCACGGCGCCGGCCGCACCATGAGCCGCAACGCCGCCCGCAAGACCTTCACCGTCAAGGATCTCCAGAAGCAGACCCGCGGCGTGGAGTCCCGGAAGGACAAGGGCGTGCTCGACGAGGCTCCGGGCGCCTACAAGGACCTGCACGCCGTGATGCGCTACCAGTCCGATCTGGTCGAACCGGTCGCCCACCTGCAGACGGTGCTGTGCGTGAAGGGATAGCGGACTGGCGGTGAGTGCGGTCAGGCCTGCGAAGTCGGCGGGACTCCGCCACCTGTGAAGGCTGGGACGTCGTGCGGGGGCTGGATGCCGGGACGTCGTGCGGGAACGTCGCCTGCACGTGGACCGCGACGTCGCCGGGATGCGACCTGAGGTGACGCTCTGGCGCGGCTGTGAGGGGGGTGCACCCTCTCGTAGCGTGCCGGGCATCGTCACCTCACAGATCGGATCGCGATGAAAACCCATGACGCGCCCAAGAGCGCATCCATGGCGCAGGCCCGGGAACTCCACTCCCCTCGGCCGCGCCTCGAACGCCTCGCCCTGCCTGTCACCACCGGCTACCTCTGGGTGATGATGATTCTTCTCGGTGCGATCGTGCTGGAGACCTTCATGATCTACCCGAACATCTTCAGCGACCCGCCCCAGTCGCTGGACCTGTCGATGGAGTTCCTCTCCGTACGCGGCCCCAGCGATTTCTTCCCACCACTGGGACTGCTCTCCTGGGTCCTCGGCACCGCCTCGCTCCTGCTGAGTGCGAAGGTCCGCGGCGCTCGAGTGTGGCTGCTGGTCAGCGTGCTCGCCATCATCGCCGAAGGAGTGATCTCGATGCTGTACTTCTGGCCACGCAACGAGATCATGTTCGTCGAGGGCCTGACCGTGCATTCCGCAGAGCACCTGCGGCAGGTGGCGGCCGAGTTCGCGACGTTCCACTGGATGTCACGCATGGGCCTGAACACCGTCTCTGCCATCGGCGCATTCGTCGGCTTCTGCGTGTTGTACGGAGGGCGAGTTGTTCGCGTGACGAGTCGCGGGGCGTGACGGTCCCGCCGACGAGGGCGCAAGATGAGCACTCCGGTGTTCGTGCTGACCCACCATCCCCGGCCGACCCTCCCAGGCCGAGCCCTTGGCGGGCCCCTGGAAGAGGCCTATGGTGAGCGAGGAACCATGATTCTCTCCCAGAGCGAGGTTCCGACATGACGACCACTCCAGCCGGCTACACCTACGATGAGCAGTCCGCGACCTCGCCCGTGACCCGCGAACAGCTGTCCCAGCTGCTCACGGACGTCATGTGGACCGACGACGACGCCGCAGCGCTGCGGCGCGCCGGTGAGATCCTCCGGCCCCAGGTCTCCGACCTGCTGGACGTTTGGTACGACTTCATCGGCTCCACGCCCCACCTGGTGGCCGTCTTCCACGGCACCGACGGAGAGCCCGATGCCGAGTACCTCGACCGGGTCCGGGGCCGGTTCGAGCAGTGGGTGGTGGACCTGTGCACCCGTGAGTTCGACGGACAGTGGCTGGCTTACCAGGAGGAGATCGCACTCCGTCACCACCCGACCAAGAAGAACCAGACCGATGGCGTGGATTCTCCCTGGTCGCACGTGCCGATGAGTCACATGATGGCGCTGGCGGTCCCCGTGACCCTGACCGTCAGGGATTTCCTCGCCAAGGGTGAATCGGACCCCTCCCAGCTGGATGCGATGCATCAGGCCTGGTTCAAGGCCGTGACCGTCACGCTCGTGCTCTGGTCCCGCCCCTACGCGGGCGACCTGTGGTGATGCCAATGCGCAGGCGACCTGTGGTGATGCAAGACCGCTGATGCCCGATGTGCCGCTGGACAGCGGGGCTGACGCGGGAGGGCGCCTCGCGCACCGCCGGCACCGTCACCGGTCCCGAAGGTGTACCGCGCCGATGCTTGACCCTCACACCGTGGCAGGGAGTGTGATCGGTCCATGTTGTCCATCGGAGCTCTGGCGCAGATCGGTCAGGTGACCCACCGCATGTTGCGGCACTGGGACTCCGCCGGTCTGCTGGTGCCCGCCCAAGTGGACCCGTTCACCGGCTACCGGTCCTACGATCCCTCGCAGCTCGAGCGTCTGCACCGGATCGTAGCGCTGCGGCAACTGGGGTTCGGGCTGGATGACATCGCGCTGATCCTCAACCGGGGGATCGACGCAGAGCGTCTCGCCGGTCTGCTGCGCGCTCGCCGCGCCGAGGTCACCGACAAGCATCGTCTCGCCGAGGCTCGACTGCGCGATGTCGAGCGTCGCCTCCGCCTCATCGACCAGGAGAACACCGTGTCCACACTCGAGATCGTCCAGAAGTCCCTCCCCACCCTCCGGCTCGCTGCCCTGACCACGGTGCTCACCGAGCAGGACGAGATCCCGGCCGTGATCGGCCCCATGTACGGCCGGATCGTCCCCGTGCTCATCGACGCGGGCGCCACCCTCGGTCCGGCGATCGCTCAGTACGACATGAGCGAAGACGGCATGCGCCTCATCGCCGGATTCGAATACGCCGGTGACGTCCCCAGCGGGCTCGAGGACGTCGTCCTGCCCGAGGTCGCCACCGCCTTCTGCGGGGTCCACCTCGGCGCCATGGACACCATCTTCGAGAGCTGGCAGTCCCTGCACGGCGAGATCGTGGCCCGCGGGTACACGCCGAACGGCCCGATCCGCGAGCTTTATCTGCGGTCCGAGCCGGCGCCCCAATCCGACTGGGTCACCGAGCTGCAGCAGCCAGTGGCCCCGGTCTGATCCGGGGCAGCGGCTGACAGAGGCGGGCGCGGCAGGGATCAGCGTGGGAGCTCAGGGATCGATGGCATGAGCGCGCCCGGGCCATGCGGCTGCGGCAACGCTCCCATGAACGCCCCGCGACCATCCCTCGGCAGGCTCGCCCGGTCGCCGACGGTGCCCGGGAGCCTTCAGCGAAGGCACCCAGGATGTTCAGCAAGGGCGTCGCGAGGACCTCAGGCCGACGGCACAGGAGTGCGGGCCGCCGTGGTCGCGGCCCCCAGGCTGCGATGCCGGCTGCCCCACCAGCGCCAGCCGAGGAACCCGGCTGCGAGGTCCTCGGCCTCCTCCCGGTCCTGCTGACCGGGGGGCTCCGCCAGGGCCTCACCCCGGGCCGCCTCCTCATGAGCTGGTCGTTCGTCGTGAGCTGACCGTTCGTCGTGAGGCGGTCGCTCGTCGTGGGTGCCGTGTCCGCTCCACAGGGCGGGCACACGCTGGTTGTAGAAGCCGCCGGGTCGCCTGAGCAGCGAGCCGAGCATCATCGAGGAGTGCCCCTGCTCGAGGACCTCGGGCTGCTGCAGCACCCAGTGGAGGGCCTCGGTCAGCAGCATCGGGCTGCGGTCCCGGGCGGCGATATCCGTCAGCGCCTCCTGGGGCGAGAGGTTCTTGAGGTCCTCGCCATGGTCGGGATCGTGCACCAGGTAGATGGCGCCGGCAGGGATGTCGATCTCGGCCGGTCCGGCCTCGTCGACGTCGACCATGTCCAGCGTCGTGGACGCAGCGGGACCGTCCGCCGCGGCGCCGCGTGAACCGTTCCAGCCGAGCACCGCGGTCAGGGTCGAGGCGGGCGCACTCTGCGGGGACAGTGCCATCAGCACGTCATTGCGGTCACCGCCCCACTGCTCGGCCGCTCGGCGCAGCGAGTCCTCCTCGAGGCCCGCGAGCTGCGGCACGTCAAGGGAGATCAGCCGTTCGGCCTGTTCCGCGAGCGGGGGCAGGTCAGGCAGTGGAGGGGCATCGTCGATGGTGGACATGACTCCATCCTGGTCGATAACACGAGCGATGACCATCGTCCCCCTGCGACCGCCCGCTGGGCAACGCCCGTTCGGTCCATGGCGGCACGCCGCCACGGACCCTGGTCGTGACCTCGCACGAGCCCGCGAGCAGCTTCACTCCCCGGAGGTGCCGCTCCCCTGCTCACCGGTGCTCCCGCCCTCTCCACCACCTGTGCCGGAATCCTGCTCGGCCGGGGCGGGTGCTTCGCTCGCGGGCGCATCCCCCTGATCGTCTGCGGGGCCCTCCTCCTGCTGCGGAGCGTCGGAGTCACCCTCGGAGCCGTCCCGCTCCTGCAGATCCACACCGTCCTGCTGCTCTTGCTGCTCCTGCTCGGTCGGCGAGGAGTCCCCGCGCGGCGCGATGGACTCGTTGCCGGTCACCGACCGGTGGATCTCGCCGGTGCCCGGGGAGAGCTCGACACCGGTGACCCGTTGGATACCGAAGACTGCGACGATCCCGATCAGGGCGATCACGACCGCGAGGAGCACAGTGCGCAGGATCCGGCGCCGACCGGACGGTTGAGCGTCTGCATGGTCCTCGGTCCCGTTCCGGATCTCGCGGCCCCCGGGCTCTGCGGGCTTCTGCGCCCGGGCGGTGGTGCGCGAGGTCGATTTCGCGTGCGACGCCCCGGGCGTCCGACGGGTGGGCTGCGCCCTCTGCGTCTTCTCGGCGACCGACTTCAGCTTCGCCTTGCTGCGGTTGACGGAGTCGGTGTAGACGGCCAGGGCGGTGGCGGAGACGATCGAGGTCAGGGCCGCCCCGATCACGGTCCCGGCGATGCCCAGCTGCCCGCCGATCACCGAGGCGGTGGCGGCCGCTGCGCCACTGGCCCCCAGGCCCGTGGGCGAGAGCTTCTTGAGCTGCAGCTCGGGTTCGTCATCGGTGGGCCCACCGCGCCCCGCCCCTCCCTGCGGAGGCCGGCTGGGGCCGTCCGGACCGGAGCCGCCGGAGCCGGGGCCGGCCGGGCCCTGTGGAGGCATATCCTGCGGCTCGTCATCCCCGAGGGGCGGGCGGGCGCGGTGACGAACTGAAGGGGTCATGGGGCTGATCATCTGCCCGCCGATGAGAATTCGCCACGACGACGCTCACAGTTGCCTGGGAGCGCACGAAAAACCGCGGTGACCAGCAGCGAAGCCGGCGATGGCAAGCGTCACACGTCCGCTGCGTCACGAGATCGAGCCGATCCGCGAGCTGCGCCGGGCCGCGGGTGCGCACGCTCGGGGTGACGTCGAGGCGAGGACTGCAGCGCGTGGCGCGGCTTCTCAGATGTCGTCCTCATAGGCGGGGCCGCCCTCGTTCTCCCAGTTCGCGATCCGCTTGGCCGTGCGCTGGTTGAACTTCCTGCGCACGCCGTATCCGATGCCCTCGTCCACGTCTTCGGGCAGGAACTCGACGCCGTAGTACTCCAGGGCCTGCCGTGCGGCCTCGAGCTCGTCCTCCGTGAGGTGGGTGGCGCCGCGTTCGAAGCTGCGGAACCGGTCGGGGTCGAGGCCGGCCTGCCGGGCCACGACGAAGTGTGAGATCTGGGCCAGGGCGCGTCCCGCCCGAGCGAGGTCGCCTGTGAGATGAGGAAATGTGCTGTTCATAGCTCTAGTGTGGCCCAGGACAAGCCGGGGCGCACGGGATCCCCGGATCCTCTCGGGGCCACCGGTGTGCGTGGTGCCGGCGGGACGCAACCGGGCGCTCCGGCGCTGGACGCGCCCGAGCCGGAGGCCTGGACGCGCCCCGGCCGGGGGCCACGGGAGCGACCCGCCTACTCGCTCAGCTGTGCGTCTGCGTGCTCACCGCCGGCGGATGGGGCCGTCCCCGCTTTCAGTCCCCCGTCCCCTCCCGCAGCACAGTCTCTGCCTTGTTACCTGCGTAGTCCGCGAGCACGGCGACCACACGGCTGCTGGACGACGACAACGTCTGCTCGAGCGAGCTCCGCGTCGTCCGGCCGCGGATCCATTGCTCCCGTTCGCCCTGGTCGTAGGTCGTATCGAACAGCAGGGGCTCATCGTCCTCGAGCACAGTGAGCGTGCTCCAGTCGTCCAGCGCTGGGCGTCGCAGCTGCAGCGAAGTGCCCTGGATCGACGCGAAGTCCTTCGGATACGCGGTCAGCTCGATGTCCGCGAAGGTCGAGATCGTCGAGACAGGCGTGGAGCGACGATCATCCACGGTCGCCAGGAATCGAGAACCGTTCGTGGGCACGTCATCGATGCTGGCGGACGTGGAACCCTTCCGCACACCGACCTGGGCCCGGAACGGCCGCTCCCCGGAGTCGAGCGATTCGATCCGCACACGCGTGCCCGGTCGGCACGGCGACTCCCAGGAGACCGTGACCGCGCCGTTCTCCGACGCTTCGGCCTCCACCCGCCCCAAGGAGAGGTCGTAGTCCAGGACGGCCGGCTCGCTGCGCTGCCCGTCGTGCCCGACGGCCACCAGCTCCAGCCTGCCCTCGATCCCGCCGAACCCCTTCACATACAGAGCGTCTGCGTAGACGGCGCCGAGGAAGGCGTCGTCGGCATAGGCCTCATAGCGGGAGACCTCCGCGAACTCGCCCATAGTCCACCTCAGGACCAGCTCCTCCGAGCTGGTCAACGCTCGATCGATCTCGAGGCCGCGAGGTCGTGCCGGCGCCTCCAAATCGGTGGGTGCAACGGTGAGGCCACCGAGATTGACCTGCAGCTCCCGTGCCTCATCCGTGTGCAGACCGAGACCGAGGGTCGTGATGGTCCGCCCGGCGTGCTCGGCAAGATCCACGTGGGCGGTCGCCCACTCACCCCGGCCGGGCTCGTACTCGAGCGGGAGCTCGATCAACGTGCCGGGATCGTCCGCGAGCGCGAAGGCGGCGGTCAGATCGGCGGTCCCGACCGGCATCTGCACGGTCAGTGACAGCCGAGTGGTCTCGGTGACCTCCAGCGCGGTGAGGAACAGTCGCAGCATCGCGTCGCCGTCCAGCTCTCCCTCGACGACCAGCGAGCTGCCGCCTTCATACGGGTCCACCGGCGTGTAGGCGAAGCGCTCAGCGGGGACGTGTCCGGGACCGTAGTCGTAGTCCGCCTGGAGCTGCCCGTCCCCATCGAACCACCACTGCCAGGTCACCGGGCGGTCCTGCACGCCGATGTTCCCCCACTCGGTCGTGCCCACCTGCTCGCCCCCTCGCCAATAGCCCAGGCCGTGACCGGTGGAGAAACCGGTGTGGAAGGTGGTCCCGGTGATCGCGGTGCGCTCGCTGATGTAGGCGGAGATGCCCTGCCAGGCGTCTTCAGCCGGTGAGCCCTCGCCGTCGGGCGTTCCGGTCCACCACCTGCGTGCACGGTCGAACGCCTCGTGCTGACGGGCGTTGTCCGTCTTGCCCTCGAGGTCGGCGTGGGTGAAATCGGCGCCGAGGGTGGCGATCGCGGTCAGCGGGGCGCCGTCGGCGTCGAGGTTGTCGGCCAGGTCGTAGGGCTGCTCGAACTGGTACTTGCCAGCCTCGACACCGGTGAAGACGGCAGCGCGCGGATCCAGACCGAGCTCCTGTGCATGCTGCGCGGAGTTCTCCAGCTTCTGCTGGTCCCACCAGTAGTTCAGGAAGATCGAGTCGGTCACTCTGCCCTGCTCAGGGTTCGTCACCCAGGGGCTGTTCGCCGCATTGAACTCGTTCTGGTAGGACAGCTCCCCGCTGTCCGTGACCGAGTCGTACCACTGGACGTACAGGCCGCTGGTGCGCAGCTGCTGCAGGAAGTCCCGGTAGTCGGTGCGCTGTGACGGCGTCATCGTGACGCTTTCCTGCTCCTGATTGACGAAGTAGCCGTCGACACCGAAATAGTCCGCCATCTCCACAAGCTTCGTCACGGCGGGGAACGTGGCGCTGTCGTCGCGCACCAGCAGCTCCGCGAAGTGCTGGGAGCCGCGGTCGTCATCGGAGAAGAAGATCGTGGCGAGCGAGAGCACGCCGTTGCGGTGCGCCGCGTCCGTGTAGCCGGGGTTCGGGAGATTGATCGCACCGAACTCGAACCATCGTTGGGTCCACTCCGCGTCCGGGTCGTAGAGCTCGGGTGGGGTGCCCACGGAGGCCATCCCGTGCCAGGAGGCGTAGACGTCGATGTATTGCCAGTATTCGAACAGATGCTGGGCGAACACGTCGGTGTACGGATGGCTCTCGAAGAAGGCATTGCCGTAGTCCCCTGACAACATCAGTGACTGGGTGTCATCCGGCAGGGCCGGATCCCGTCGGGCGCCAGAGGCCGGGGTCGCACGCTCCTGGAGCGGTACCCGGGCACGCAGCAGCTCGGCGTCGGGGTCCGTGGACGGGTCCCAGGCGAGCACCTGGTCCGGGGTGTATCCACGTTGTGAGGGCTGGTTGGTTCCCGCGGCACGGTCTCCTGGCCACGGGAGCGTATCGCTCGCCTCCGCGGAGGGGGCCGTGATCCCTCCGGTGATGAGGGCTGTGCTCACGGCCGAGGCACCGACAAGGACGGTGCGGCGCGACGGGCAGACGGAGCGGGCCATGCTGATCACTCTCCTGACGAGGTGGGTGACGGTGCGACGACGCACAGGCGACCTTCGACGTCGAGGTCGGTGCGGGAGGCGGGATCCGCGGGGTCAGCGAAGAAGCGACCTGCGGGGCACAGCAGCTCCAGCCGCTGCTGCTCTCCGGGCCGCAGATGAACCCGGGCGAACGCGAGCAGCTCGCGGCTGCGTGGGGCTCGGGTACCGCCTCGGCGGTGACCGAAAGCGGCGACGGTGCCGTGGGTGGGCGCGTCGCTGTGGCTGACGAGCGTGACGAGGATGCGCACCTGATCGGCGTCGACGACGGTGTCCACTGCGCTCACGTCCCAGTGGCGGTAGCGCAGGCCATGCCCGAAGGGGAACAGGACCGGCTCCGGGACGTCCTGGTAAACACCCGTGGGGCTCTGGCGATCGTTGTAGCGCAACGGCAGCGCTGCCGGGTGGCTGGGCAGCGTCATCGGCAGCCGCCCGGTGGGTTCGGCGGCTCCCAGCACCAGCTCCGCGATCGCCTCGCCGCCGAACGGGCCGGGATATCCGGCCCAGATCGTCGCCTCGCTGTGGGAGACGACGTCAGTGAGCACGTGCGGTCGGCCGGCGACCACGACCGCGATCACCGGCACGGGGCCGGGAGTGGCCTCTCGGACGGCGCGCACGAGGGCGTCCTGCTCCCCTGGGAGGGAGATGTCCGCGCGGTCCACCCCCTCCCCGCCGGTAGCGCTGCCGGCGCGTCCCGCGATAGCGCCGTTCTCGGCGAACTCGTCGTCGTAGGAGCGGTGGCTCGTGCCGCCCACCACGACGATGACTGCGTCGCTGTCCGCAAGGGCGGCCTGCCCGCTGCCGGGCTGGCCGGGGGCATCCTTGGCCAGGAGGTCGTCCGGCCCGGCCCACTCCGCGACCTCGACCGTGGTCTGCGGGAGCGCCGTGCGCAGAGCCTCCGCGATGGACAGCGCAGACCCTTCGGGCTGGGGAGCCACGTAGTCACCGAGCATGCACGGCACGTCGTTGGCGTAGGGACCGACCACGGCGATGCGGCGGAGCGTCTGAGGGTCGAGGGGTAACGTCAGGTCGTCATCTGCGAGCAGCACGAGCGACTTGGCCGCCAGGTCGCGCGAGGCGATCCGGGCATTCTCCCGTGCCGCCTCGAGACGGATGCCCTCGGCATGCCGGTCCGTCTCCTGGGGCGGGTCCAGCAGGCCGAACCGAGCCTTCAGGGCGAGGACACGACGGGTCGCCACATCGATCTGCGCAGCGACCTGAGCGTCGCTCTCGGCGAGAGCATCGAGAGTGGTGAAGGCCTCGTCGCACAGCGAGATGTCGAGGCCGGCCAGCAGGGCGGCACGGCCGGCGGAGGGCAGGTCGCCGGTCATGTCGGCAAGCCGGTCCACGGCGAACATGTCGGCCATGACGACGCCCTCGAAGCCATGCTGGTCACGCAGGAGACGCGTCAAGAGGTCCGGGTTGGCGCAGCACGGCACCCCGTCGATGTCGTTGTAGGCGGCCATGAAGGCGACCGCGCCCGCGCCGATGCCGGTGAGCACCGGCGGCAGATGGATCTCGGCGAGGTCGTGGGGGCCCAGATGCGCGGACTGGCCGTTACGACCACCGATCGCCTCACCCTGGGCCGCGAGGTGCTTGAGGACGACGCCGACGCCCTCGCCACCGAGCGCCGCGCCGCCGGCACCCTGCATCCCGACGACGATCGCCCGGGTGAGCTCGGACGCCAGCATCGGGTCCTCCCCGAAGGTCTCCTCGGAGCGGCCCCAACGGCCGTCGCGCAGCACGTCCAGGGCCGAGACCAGCGCGAGATGGACCCCGCTGGCGGCGAGCTCGGCGGCCACCGTGCGCGAGGCCTCCTCGAACGCCGCGGGATCCCAGGCGGCGCCGGCGGCGAGGTTCACGGGCATGGTCGTGCCGCCCAGAGCCTGATGGCCGTGGGGGGCTTCTTCACAGATCAGCACCCCGATCCCGTGGGGATTCGCACCGGTGACGGCTGCCTGGAGGGTGGCCATGGCCTCGGCCCTCTCCTCGGGGCGGATCCCTCCGTTGGTCCAGGAGCGGCCGGACCAGGCGTCGGCCCGCATCGGCGCGTACAGGCCTCCCATCCCCTGCCAGTGCTCGATCTCGGCGAGCGCTTCGTCGGTGACGGCGAAGCCTCCCGGGGTGCGGCGCAGCGCATCCCATCCCAGCAGCCTCTGGTTCAGCTGCCCCACCTTCTGCCTCATGGTCATCGAGCTCAGCAGGGCATCGACGGTTTCGTGGCTGGTCACGCATTCACTCCCAGGGAGTCGGGATCGGAGACGGCGGAGTATCCTCCGGGCTGGCCGGGCTCGACACGGTGCAGGCGCTCGATACCGCGGGCGGCCAGCGCGGCCGGGTCCTCGGCGAGGCGAGAGGTGACCACGGTGGGTCGCCGGTCCTGCTGCGCCAGGTCGTTCCACGCCGTGAACACGGCTCCTCCCGGGGCGCAGTCGGCCCGGCTGAGGGGGACGTCGCGTTCGTCGACGTCGACCACGACGGCCTCCTGGCGGACGGAGGGCGGGACGGGGCGGGCCCGCAGCTCGGCGGCGACCTCGGCGAAGGCACGGCCGATCGGCTTGACCCGGCCTTCGGCGTCGATCAGGCCGAGCGAGTACTCCAGCGGGGGGAAGTCCGCGAGGGAGCGGTCGACATCGTGGGAGCACCACCAGGTCACTCCCCACAGATTCGTGCAGTCGGCGGCATGTCGCACGGCGCGGGTGCAGAAGTCGGGCGCCTCGGCCGCCTCCAGCACGTTGAGCGGGGCCCCGATCTCCTGCAGCCACACGCTGCGGTCCGGCTCCGTCGCGAATGCTCCGGACAGCTCGGTGAGGTATTCGGCGTGCCGCAGGCTCTGCGGGGACATGGCTCCGTACTTCTGGGCGGTGCCGTTGAAGATCCAGGAGTGGATCGCGGTGACATCGCCCAGACGGGAGGCGTGGGCGGGCTCGAAGGGATGCTCGTCGAGGTACCAGATGGCGTCGTATTCCGCGTGCAGGGCCAGCCGCTGGTCGTGTTCGGGGATCGCGCCGAGCAGAGAGTCGAGCCAGTCCCCGGCCTGCTGGGGGGTGGCGCGCATGGGGGCCGGGTGGGGGTCGCCGGAGAACTGGTTGACCTCGTTGCCGAGCGTGAGCGCGATGTAGGAGGGCAGATCCGCGAGGGATTCGTGCAGACGCCGGGTCAGCTCGACCTGCGCCTGGACCACCTCGGGATCGGTGAACATGTTGCGTCGGTGCCATGAGGTCAGCCAGGCGGGCAGGAAGTCGTAGCTGGACATGTGCCCCTGGATGACGTCCACAGCGACATCCAGGCCTGACTGGGCGGCGATCTCGGCCATGCGCCGCACATCGGCCAGGGCCTGCTCGCGCACCAGGGTGCGGTTGGGCTGGAGGACCGGCCAGAACGGGAAGATGCGCACGTGGTCCAGGCCCAGACCGGCGAGGGCCTCGAGGTCGCGGCGCACCTCGTCCCAGTCCGGGCTGAGCCAGGAGTGGAACCAGCCGTCCCGGGGCACGTAGTTCACGCCGAAGCGCAGGGGCGAGGAAGGGTTGTTCATCCCTTGATCCCTCCTTGTTCGAGTCCGCGCATGAAGTACCGCTGCATCGCCACGAACAGGGCGAGGATCGGGATCAGCGCGATGATGGTTCCGGCGGCGATCAGACGGGGGTCGTCGTAGAACGTGCCGCGCAGATAGTTCAGGCCCACCGTCAGGGTGTAGTTCTGTTCGCTGGTGAGGATGATCAGCGGCCACAGGAAGTCGTTCCAGGAACCGACGAAGGCGAAGATCGCCACCACCGAGATGACCCCCTTGACCTGAGGCACGCAGATCCGCCAGAAGCGCTGCCAGGCGTTCGCGCCGTCGACCACCGCCGCCTCCTCCATCTCGTCGGGGATCCCGAGGAAGGCGTTGCGCATCAGCAGCACGTTCAACGGCGTGACCAGCATCGGTAGGGCCACCCCCAGCAGAGTGTCCGTCAGCCCCATCGAGCGCACCAACAGGAACTGGGCGATGATGATCGCCTCCAGCGGCACCAGCATCGCCGCGACGAACACGGCGGTGGCCACCGGGCGCAGCTTCCAGCGCAGGCGTGCCAGGGCGAAGCCCGCGGCTGTCGCCAGCACGATATTGCCGCCGATCACGATGGCCGCGACGATGAAGGAGTTGGCCACGAAGGCGAGCACCGGGATCCGGTCGATCACGTCGGCGAAGTTGCCCAGGGTCGGATCGCTGGGGATCAGCTGGGGCGGGCGCCGGTAGAGATCGTCATCGGGTCCCTTGAGGGACAGCGACAGCTGCCACAGCAGCGGGCCCGCGAGCACGATCAGCATCACCACGAGCGCGATGTAGCGGGCTATGGTGCCCGGTCGCGGGCGCCGGGGGTGGGACGACGGACGCACCTGGGGGGCGCCGCCCGGAGTGCGGGTGCTGTCGGTGGTGGCGGTCGCGCGCGGATCCGTCCCGGCGTCGGGGTGGTGCGTGGTCGTCATGCCTTCCTCCCCTCTCGGTTCTGCACGATGATCTGGAGCATGAGCAGCACCGCGAGGACCACGAACATCACCAGGCTGATCGCCCCGGCGTAGCCGGTACGGGCCTGCAGGCCAGTGCCTTCGCGCTGGATCAGCATCGTCATCGTGACGACTCCGCCGCCGGGGCCTCCCGTGCCGTCGGTCAGGACGTAGACCTCGCCGAAGACCCGGAAGGCGGCCACGGAGGAGAACATCGCCACCAGCATCATGGTGTTGCGGACACCGGGCATGGTCACCGCCATGAAGGTGCGCACCACCCCGGCGCCGTCCATGGCGGCCGCGTCGTACAGCGAAGGGTCGATGCTCGCGAGCGCCGCCAAGTAGATGACCATGTAGTAGCCCAGGCCCATCCACACCGTCACGAACATCGCTGCGAACAGCAGCAACCACCGGTCGGTGAGGAAGGGGATCGGCTCGGTGAGCACCTGAAGCCACTGCAGGGTCTCGTTGATCAGACCACGGCGCTCCAGCAGGTTCGTCCAGATCAGCCCCACCACCACGGCCGACATCACCACCGGCACGTAGTAGGCCGTGCGGAAGAAGCCCAGCAGCTTCCCGTCACCGGCGACCAGGGTGGCCAGGATCAGCGGCAGCAGGACGATCAGCGGCACCACGACCACCACGTAGAGCGTGGAGTTCAGCAGAGCGGTGCCGAATCGTGCGTCGGACAGCAGCTCGCGGAAGTTGTCCAGGCCGATGAAGCGGCCGTCGCGCAGCATGGTCGCGTCCGTGAAGGACAGCGCCAGGGTGTTGAAGAAGGGGAAGATCGTCATCACCAGCACGACCGCCAGTGCTCCGCCGCTGAACAGCAGCGGCACGAACCAGGGCGAGCGTGCCCAGTGACGTGATCTCCGGCGCCGGTCGGCGGCGCGCCGGGGCATGCCTGGGGCGGTGGTCGTCCCGGACTGCCCGGCTGTCGAGGGTGCGTGAGTCACTATGACCTCTCTCGATGATGCAGGGCTGGATCAGCTGCGGGTCTCGATCCTCTGATCCGCGTAGTCGACCGCGGCGTCGAGCGCCTCCTGGGGCGTGGTCTGACCCAGGACGGCCTGGGCGATCTGCTCGCGCAGGAACTCTGCCGAGCTCTCCCCGGAGAACGCCGGCGGCCACCAGGCCACGGCTTCCTTGACCTGGGCGGCGGACTGCACGCGGATGGCGCCGTCGTCGGTGCCGTCGTCCTCGGTGAAGTATTCGTCCTCGAGGGCGCCGGCGGTGGAGGGGAACACCGCGGCCTGCTTGGCGAACTCCATCTGGTTCTCGGGGTTGCTCACGAAGGCGGCGAAGGCGAGCGCGGTGGACTGGTTCTCCGACTGGGCGCTGACGGTGAGCGACTCGATGTACATGTTCGGGGCGACATCGGTGATGGCGGGGGCGACGGCCACCGACTCGTAGACGTCCGGGGCAGTATCGCGCAGCTCCTGCATGGTGTAGGAGCTGCCCGGCAGCCAACCGAGCTCCCCTGCCTTGAAGGAGTCCAGCTCTCCGGTCTGCAGGGCGTTCAGGGACTCCTCGGTGAAGCCCTGTCCCTGGTAGAGATCCACGTAGTGCTCCAGCAGCTCCACACCGCGGGGCTCGTTGAAGGTGAAGGCGGTCTCGTCCTCGTTCATGAGCTGGACGCCGTAGGTGCCGAAGGTCTCGATCGCGGGCAGGCGCCCGATCATCGAGGCATCGGAGATCTCGGCCATGGCCGCTGCCTGCTCGAACAGCTCCTCGTAGGTCTCGGGCAGCGCCTGCGGGTCCAGCCCCGCCTCCTCGAAAAGCGCGGTGTTGAAGAAGGAGGGACCGGTGTTCAGGTACCAGGGGAAGCCATAGGTGCCCCCACCCAGGCCGCTGAACGTCATGGCGTCCCAGGCGGAGGGCATGAACTGGTCCGCCAGAGCGGGATCGGCCTCGGCGAGGTCCAGCAGCATCCCGGCGGAGGCGAGGCTGTAGGCGGCTTCGGGCCCCATGTCGACGACATCGGGGAGGTTCCCGGCAGCGGCGTCGGCGGACAGGCTGTCCTGGTAGCCCTCGGCCGGCTGGTCGATCCATTCGACCTCGGTGCCCGGGTTCTCCTCGGTGAAGGCGTCGATGAGCGCGGTGAAGTACTCCTCGTACTCACCCTTGAGGTTCCAGGTCTGGAACCTGATCGAGCCGGTGATCTCGCCGGAGCCGGGATCGGACTCGGAGGAGCCCCCGCCGATCCCGCAGGAGGAGACGCCGAGGGCGGTGACAGTCGCAGCGGTTCCGGTGAGCGCCGTGCGGCGAGTGATCTTCTGGGTCAAGGTCGAACTCCTTGTTCGGTGGTGGTCAGCTGTCGTCAGACGGGCGCTGGATGCGCATGGTCAGCAGCTGGAAGGGGCGCAGGACGATTCGTGCCGACTGCAGGGGACCGTCCTGCTCGAGTCCTCGCGGCAGCGCCTCGGCGGGCCTGTCTCCCCGTGCGCCGACCGGCCGCTCCAGCAGGTCGGTCTCGACGACCTCGCGGCCAGCGAGCACGGCGGCCGGGCGCACACGGCCCTGCGCCCTTCCGCCGGCGAGCTCGGCGATCCGCACGATCACGTCACCGGAGCCGTCCTCGGCGAGCTTGATCCAATCAACGGCAGCGGTGCCCTCGGTGAGGTCGAGCTCCAGCAGCGGCTCGATCTCCGGGAGCTCCAGGACAGGTGCGTTCACTTCGTATGCCGCGTCGATCGTGGCGGCGAGGTCTCCTGCCACCACCGCGTACGCCATCCGGTGCCGGCCCAGGTCGCTGCCCGGGTCGGGGAAGCGAGCCCCACGCAGCAGCGAAGGGCGCACCACGGTCCCGCCGGCGATGGCCCGGACGTCGAGACCGTAGGAGGAGTCGTTGACGACTCCCACCCCGTACCCCGGCTCCTGCAGGTGCACGAACCGGTGCTGGCTGACCTCGTACTGTGCCTCGTCCCAGCTGGTGTTCGCGGTGACGGAGCGCTCGACGTGCCCGTACTGGGTCTCGTAGCGGGCGGTGCGGGTGTGGATGTCGAGCGGCAGCGCGATCTTCAGCAGGTGCTCGCGCTCGTGCCAGTCGACGTCGACGACGATCTCGAGGGCAGCGGCGTCCGGCTGCAGGCGGTACTCGACGCAGAAGGAGGACTCTGCGCGAGTGTGCTCGACCGTGACCCGCTCGTCGCCGGTCCTGCCCGCCCCTCCGGACTCTCCCGGAGCTGCGGCGTGGACCGAGACGACAGGGCGGGTCGAATCGAAATCTGCGCACACTCCGAGCACGTGCCGGTCCACGTCCCACGCGTCCCAGCGCACCGGCTGGTCGCGGAACAGCTCGAGCGCTCCGAGCTTCTGCCCTGCCGGCACCAGTTCGCGATCCGAGCCGAGGTCACGCAGGGAGATGACATGGCCGTACTCGTCGATGACGGCGCGCAGCCGACCGTTGTCCAGAGTGTGGGTCGTGCCTTCCGTGAGCACGAGCGGCGATGAGGTCGTCGCGGTGCTCGCGCTCCGTGCACCAACGGCGGTCTCCGCGACGGCTCGGTGCTGCCAGGTGCCGTCTCCACGCGGCGCCAAGCGGGCAGCGGCCGTGGGCTGCTCATCGTCGGCAAGGAGCTCGACGGCTCGATCGGCGAGATCCCGCAGGCGCTGTTCGAGGTCCTGGTAGGTCGCACTCGCCTCCCGGTGGACCCAGGCGATCGAGGATCCCGGCAGGATGTCGTGGAACTGGTGCAGCAGCACCGCCTCCCAGATCTCGGTGAGCTCGTGGTGCGGGACGGCCGCCCCGGTCTCGACCGCGGCGATCGCCCACAGGTGCTCTACCGTGCGCAGCAGAGCTTCGCTGCGCCGGTTGCCCTGCTTCATCGCCAGCTGCGAGGTGAAGGTGCCGCGGTGCAGCTCGAGGTACAGCTCGCCGGCCCACACCGGTGCCCCGCCGTTGTGCCGGTATTCCTCCTCGGCCATCTCGAAGAAGGTGGAGGGGTCGCGCAGCTGCACAGCCGGGGAGCCCTCGAGGCTCTCCGCGCGGTGGGCACGGCCGAGCATCTCGCGGGTGGGTCCGCCCCCGCCGTCGCCGTAGCCGAACAGCAGCAAGGAGTGCGAGGAACGCATCTTGTCCCGGAAGGTCCGCTCGGCATGCGCCAGCTCGGCCTGGCTGACCTCGGCCGCGTAGGTCTCGGCAGGCGGGAAATGCGTGAAGATGCGGGTGCCGTCGATGCCCTCCCAGTCGAAGCTGTGATGGGGGAAGGTGTTGGTGTCGTTCCAGGAGATCTTCTGGGTCAGGAACCAGTCGAAGCCGGTGCGCCGAGCGAGCTGAGGCAGAGCTCCGGAGTACCCGAAGCTGTCTGGCAGCCAGACTCCGTCGGGCTCGACGCCGAAGCGTTCCCTGAAGTAGGTCATGCCGAGCAGGAACTGGCGGATCAAGGACTCACCGGTGGGCATCACCGCATCCGATTCGACCCACATTCCGCCGACCGGGAGGAAGCGGCCTTCAGCGACCCGCTGCTTGACCTGCGCGAAGAGCTCAGGCTGGTCCTGTTCGAGCCAGGCGAACTGCTGGGCCGACGACATTGCATAGACGAACTGCGGGTCCTCGTCCATCAGGGCCAGGACGTTGGAGACGGTGCGGGCGACCTTTCGGCGGGTTTCCCGCAGCGGCCACAGCCACGCGGAGTCGATGTGTGCATGTCCGACGGCACTGACCTGGTGCGCCGTGGCATGCGCGGGAGCATCGAGCACGTCCTTCAGCTGGTGTCGAGCAGTGGCGGCCGAGGCCGGATCGGCATCATCGAAGGAATCGAGGGCGCGGTCGATGGCTTCCACGAGCCGCCAGTAGCGGGTGCTGTGGTCGGAGAGCTCCGCCAGGAGGCCACCGGCGACCTCCAGATCACGCACGAGCTCCCACATCACCTGATCGAAGGCGCAGACAGAGGCTGAGCGCAGCTCGTAGTGGCGAAAGCTCTTCGCGCTCTCCTTCTCACCGACGTCGGTGACGACGAACGGTGGCAGTCCGAGGACCAGCGGATTGGCGGCCGCTTCGAGATAGAGCACGAACGAGCCGTCGTCTGCCACGAGGTCCGGTGCCGCACCGGGGCCCCGTAGCCGCAGGTAGCCGTGCCGCGGGTGGAGCGCTTTGATCGGGCTGCCATCGGGGCGATAAGCAAGGGCTTCGCCATGGCCTCCCACGGAATGGTCCTCCCAACCCAGGTCCATGGTCAGCTCGACGATCTCGGGCGCGTCCAGGGGCACGGAGCCTTCGACGCGGAACCAGGTGGTGCTCCAGGCCGGACCCCAGGTCGAACCGATCTCGAACGGCTCGTAGACCGGGGCGTCACGGCCGGGCAGCGGATCGAGGCCGAGGGCGTGCGCGGCGGGGACCGGCTCCCCGTCGCCGTCGACCCGCCAAGCGGTCAGGGCGACGGGCGCGATCTGCGTGTGCACCGCCGGGGCGATGCGGTCACGTACGACGCGTTCGAGCCGTTCGACCGCGAACTGCGGGTGAGTGTGCATGGTCCTCCGTCGCGAAGTGGCTGCCGGGCCGTTCCCTGCTGGTGGGGCGCCGATACCCGGACGGGAGGGGTCCCACAGTCACAGCATCGGGTCGCCCAGAGGAATGCTTAAGCCCTTTAGTTCGAGCACCTTACGACCGTCGGGACTCTGGCGTCAAAATCCCCGGATCGACCATCGGCGGGCTGCTGCACAAAGGCGCCATCGCGGCAACATCACGGATGCGACAGAGGGGAGTCACCGGGCCGCCGGAGGCGCCGAAGATCCCGAGAACGACACCGCTGCGCACGACAGATTCAGGTCATGACCTGGCATTCTGACAGCGCCGGAGCGGCTGCGTCGCCGCGCACACCATTCTCTCGACCGGTCGATCCCATGCCTGTGGCACCGCGGTGCTGGCTGGCATGCTCTGCGCACGGCTGCGCCGACTGACGGGCCCCCGGGCGCTGCGGAGAGCCCGGGCGCACGCGGCCCGTACTGTGATGTCGACAACATCGAGCCGAGCGGGCAGCGGTCCCGTCGGCTCGTGGAATCAGTCCTAGCCCTCCTGCGGGTCAGGGCCGTTGAGGGCGCCGTGGTCCAGCCAGCGGCGCACGCTCATGCGTGCGTTCCGTTCGCCGCGGGGGCCGGGCGGCCGGTAGCGGATGAGTCGTCGGTGCCGGGCTGACCGGGGGCGGATGAGCCGGCACCAGGCTCGACGGGGGCGGGCTCGGCGGAGGCGCGGTGGGCGCTGCGCAGGCTCTCGGCGGCCTCGGGGCCGGTGGCGAAACCGACGCGCGGGGCGACCTCGGTGGCCAGCAGCTCGAGGCTGCGCAGGGTCAGCTCGTGGCCGGCGTTGATCGAGTGGACCTGGAAGGACACGTCGGTCACGCGCGGCAGGGAGGCGTCCGCGGCGAGCGACTCGGCAACCTGCTCGGGGGTGCCGACGTGGGTGTCGGTCACGGCGATCAGCTCCTCGATGCTCGCGCCATCGGCGTCGAAGCCGGGCTGGAGCGCGGCGAGTGTCCGCAGGCCGGGCTCGGCCAGCTCGAGGGCGCGGGACAGGTTCTCGGGGTCCACGGCGAGGGCGGTGCGGGAGGCCAGGATGCGCGGGGCCACCCCCTCGGGCAGCTCCTCGAGGTAGGCCTCGATGATGGGCAGCTGCATTTCGTGCAGCGGCGCCTCGTGCTCGCCCTCGGGGCGGGGCTGGGTGCGGGACAACAGCAGGCCGTCACCGTCGGCCCCTGCGCGCCGGCCGCCGCCCTCGGAGAAGGTGGCCTGCCAGACCCGCTGGCCGAGGTCTCCGGCGTCGGGGTAGATGCGCGATTCGGTACCGCGCACACCGCGCCCGGCGAGCGCATCGCGCAGCACCTCGAGATGCTCGGCGAACAGTTCGCGGCGCGCGGCGGGGTCGCGGCCGAAGGCGGGGAACGAGGAAGGGGTGCCGCCGGCGGCGATGCCCAGCTGCACCCGGCCGCCGGACAGGGCGTCGACCACGGCGGCGTCCTCGGCGGCGCGCAGCGGGTCGTCGATCGGCAGGGTCACCACGGCGGTGCCCAGCCCGATCTGCTCGGTGCGCTGCGCGGCAGCGGCCAGCAGCACGAAGGGGGAGGGAAGGCCGCCCTCGTGCTCGCCGAAGTGGTGCTGGGCCACCCAGGCGGAGGCGAAGCCGAGCTGCTCGGCGTGGCTGATCTGCTCGAGGGCGAAGCGGTAGCGCTCGGCGGCCGGGGCCTCCTCCAGGAGGCGGGTGAACAGTCCCAGGCGGGGGCGGGTCATGATGCGGGGATCTCCTCGTGATCGTGGCGGCGGCTCGGTGCGGGGTGGCCGTCCGGGTCGGGGCGGCTCAGGTCATGATGGGCGTCCGGGTCGCGGTGGCGCGGTTCATGGTCGCCACCCGGTTCGGGGCGGCGGCCCGGGCCGGGGTGGGTGCGGTCGGTGCCGGGGATGGCGGCCAGCAGCTGCCGGGTGTAGTCGTGCTGGGGGTCCTGCAGCACCTGGGTGACCTGGCCATGCTCGACCTGCCGGCCGCGGCGCAGCACCGAGACGGTGTCGGCGACCTGCCGGACCACGGCCAGGTCGTGGGAGATGAACACGTAGGTCAGTCCCAGTTCGTCCTGCAGGCGGGCCAGCAACCGCAGGATCTGCGCCTGCACGGTCACGTCCAGCGCAGAGACCGCCTCGTCCAGGACCACCACGTCGGGCTGCAGGATCAGGGCGCGGGCGATCGCCACGCGCTGGCGCTGCCCGCCGGAGAGCTCCCGTGGTCGGCGGGTGGCGACCTCCCGCGGCAGGGAGACCAGCTCGAGGTGGTGCAGCGCGGCGCTGCGGCGCTGGGCGCGGTTGCCGCGGCGGGTGTTCTTCAGCGGTTCTTCGAGGATCGCGGCGATGGTCTGGCGCGGATCCAGCGAGCCAAAGGGGTTCTGGTGGACCAGCTGCACGGTGGAGCGGAACTCACGCAGCCTCCTGCCGGTGCCGAGCTCGGTGACCTCGGTACCGCCGACGAGGATGCTGCCGGCGGTGGGGCGGCGGAAGGCGGTGATCGCCCGGCCGGTGGTGGTCTTGCCGGAGCCGGATTCCCCCACCAGGGCATGGGTGGTGCCGCGGGGGATGTCGAAGGAGAGGTCATGGACCGCGAGGAAGGGTTCGGCGCTGCCGGGACTGGTGAACTCCTGGCACAGGCCGCGCACCTGCACCAGCGGTGCTTCGTCCGGGCCGGGTCGGCGCGGGCTGCGCTCGACCACCTGGCGCAGCGAGGGGGCGTCGGCCAGCAGGGTGCGGGTGTAGGCGGCCGACGGGTTCGCCAGCACTCGAGAGGTGGGCCCGGCCTCCTCGACGCGTCCGTGGCGCATGACCACGAGGGAGTCGGCGCGGTCGGCGGCCACGGCCAGGTCGTGGGTGATCAGCAGCACCCCGGCGCCGGTGGCCTCGCGCAGCTCGTCGATCAGGTCCAGCACGGTGGCCTGGACGGTCACGTCCAGGGCGCTGGTGGGTTCGTCGGCGATCAGCAGCTCCGGTTCGAGCGCCAGCGCCGCGGCGATCAGGGCGCGCTGGCGCATCCCGCCGGAGAGCTCATGGGGGTACTGGCGGGCCCGGGTGGCGGGGGCGTCGAGGCCGACCTGCTCGAGCAGTTCGAGCACGCGGGCCTGGATCTGCTCGCGGTCGCGCCAGCCGTGGATACGCAGCGGCTCGGCGACGCTCGCGCCGATGGTGCGCACGGGGTCCAGGGAGCTGGTGGGGTCCTGCGGGATCAGGCCGATGCGGGTGCCGCGCAGCTCGCGCCAGGCACGCTCGGGCAGACCGACGAGCTGCTCGCCCCTCCCGTCGGCGCCCGTGAGGGTGATGGAGCCGCCGGTGACGGTGCCGTTGTCGGCGAGCAGACCGATCGCCGACTGCGCGGCGGTGGACTTGCCGGAGCCGGATTCGCCCACCAGGGCGGTGACCGAGCCGCGCGCGACGGCGAGGTCGATGCCGCGCACCGCTTCGACGGCTCCGCGGCGGGTGCGATAGGCGACGCTGAGGTCGCTGATCTCCAGCAGCGGCTGGGCCTGGGAGGGGGCGGTCTCCGGGGTCTGGGGCTGTGCCTGGGCACTCATGCCTGTTCCCTCTTTCCGATGGCGTTGCTGAGACGGTTGGTGGACAGCACCACGGCAGCGACCACGAGGCCGGGCAGCAGGGTCAGCCACCAGGCGGTGGCGACGTAGTCGCGGCCCTCGGAGATCAGCAGCCCCCATTCGGGGGTGGGCGGCGGGGCGCCGTAGCCGAGGAAGCCGAGGGTGGAGATCTGCAGGATCGCCGATCCCAGCTGCAGCGCGGCGAGCGCGATCACAGGGGCGGCGGAGTTGGGCAGGATGTGGCGCCACAGAATGGCCGGCAGGGTCCCGCCGGAGCCGAAGGCCGCCTCGACGTATTCGCTCTGGCGCACTGCGAGCACCCGGGAGCGGGACAGGCGCGCGAAGGTGGCGATCGAGGTGATGCCCACGGCGATCGCGGCGTTGGTGGTGCCGAAGCCCAGCAGGATCACCACCGACAGCGACAGCAGCAGGCCGGGGATGGCCAGCAGCACGTCGACCACGCGCATCAGGGCCTCTTCGACCAGGCCGCCGACGGCGCCGGCGATCACGCCGATGGTGGTGCCCACCACCAGGCCGACGGTCACGGCGACGATCGCCGCGGTGATCGAGTGGGAGGCGCCGTGGACGACGCGGGAGAACACATCGCGCCCGGTCGCGTCGGTGCCGAACCAGTGGTCGCCGCTGGGGGCCTGCAGGGAGGGGCCGGCCGAGGCGGTGGGGCTGAAGGAGGTGAAGAGCTCGGGGGCCAGCGCCCAGGCGAGGGCGAGCAGCAGCACCAGGGCCGACAGGACCACGGTGGGGCCTGCGGTGACCAGGCGCCGGGCCCCGGTCGCCGGGCGCAGGGCGAGGGGCCGGGCCTGGGCCGGCGACTGGGTCTGGGTCGGCGGCTGGGTCTGGGTCGGTGGCTGGGTCGGTGGCTGGGTCTGGGCCTGGGCCTGGGACTGGGGCTGAGACGTCTGAGCCTGGGAATGGGTGCTCATCGGGCGGTCACCGTCGCTCTGCGGGTGGGGGCCGTGGCGCCGGTGCGCCGCAGCCTGGCGTCCAGGACCGGGTACATGAGGTCCACGATCAGGTTGATCAGCACGAACACGACCGTGGACAGCACCACCACGGCCATCAGGACGGGGGTGTCGCGGGCGGCGACGGCCTGGGCGGTCAGCTGCCCGATGCCCATCCGGGCGAAGACGGTCTCGGTCACGACCGCGCCACCGACCAGCTCGCCGAACAGCAGCCCGGCCATGGTCAGGGTGGGCAGCAGGGCGTTGCGGGCGACGGTGCGCCACAGCAGCCACCAGGTGGAGGCGCCGCGGGCGCGGGACACGGCCACGAAGGGCTGGGCGGAGACCTCGTCGATCGAACGGATCAGCACCTGGGCGAGCGGAGCGGCGATGGGGATCGCGAGCGTCGAAACCGGCAGGATCAGCGACTGGATCGGGCTGGCGTTCAGCACGGGCACCAGGCCCAGCTGGAAGGAGAACACCTGGATCAGCACGATGCCGATCCAGAACACGGGCAGCGAGACCATCAGTGGCGGCAGGCCGCGCAGGGTGCCGCGCAGCCAGTGCGTCAGGCGCGTGCCGCGCAGGCTGCCGTGAGTGGCGGTGAAGGCGATCGCCACGGCCAGCACCACGGCGACCACCAGGGCCAGGCCCGCCAGGGTCAGGGTCGAGGGCAGCGCCTCGGCCAGCAGCGCGGAGACCGCCGCGCCGCTCTGGACGGAGTAGCCCAGGTCCCCCTGCAGGAAGGAGCCGGCCGTCTCCAGATACTGCAGGACGACGGGGCGGTCGGCGCCGTAGGCGGCGCGGATCTCGGCGAGCTGTTCGGCGGTCAGGCCCAGGTCGGGGTTGCCGTAGCGGGCCAGGACCGCATCGCCGGGCAGCGCCGCCAGCAGGATGTAGGCGGCGGTGAAGGCGAGCACGAGCACCAGCAGGGCGCCCCCGGTGCGACGCAGGATGTAGTGCATCGTCCGGCCTCAGCTCGCCAGCCAGGTGTCGTAGAAGCTGGGGCGGCCCACGGACTCGGTGGCGAAGCCCTGCACCGCGTCGATGAACCCGAAGACCTGCGGCTCCTCGAACAGCGGCAGCACGTAGGCCTGCTCAGCCAGGCGCGCCTGCGCGGCGGCGGAAGCCTCGGCGCGGCCCTCCTCCTCGGGGATGGAGGCGATCTGCGCGAGCAGCTCGTCCAACTCCTCGTCGCCGACGGACTCATCGGGGTGGCCGTTGAGCAGGGCGTCGCGGTTGTCCGAGGAGAACTGGGACTTGATCACGTCGTAGTCGGCGCGGCCGACCATGGAGTGGTAGACCTGCAGGGTGCCGGGCTCGGTGCGGGCGGCGTCCTGGGTGGCCTGGTCCCCGGGCAGCAGCTGCACGTCGACGCCGAGCTCGGCCAGCTGCTCCTGGATGAGGGTGACGACCTCACGGGAGCGAGGCTGGGGCAGCGCCTCGTTGAACGTGAGCAGCAGCGGCTGGCCGTCCTTGGAGCGGGTCCCGTCGGCCCCGGCCTCCCAGCCGGCCTCGTCCAGCAGCGTGGCCGCCTGCTCGAGGTCGTGGGTGTAGTGCTCGGAGGTGTCGACATAGCCGAGGGCGGTGGTGGCCAGCACCCCGGTGGCCAGCGGGTAGCTGTCGGTGAACAAGGTGTCGATGATCGCCTGCCGGTCGATCGCGGCGATCAGCGCTTGGCGGGTGCGGATGTCCTCCAGGGCGGGGTCGCGGAAGCGGAAGCTGAGGCAGTTGGTGACGCCGCCGGTGGATGCGGCATGCAGGGACAGGCCGTCTCCCTCGAACTGGGGCTCGTCGGGCGCCTCGATCTGGCGGGCGATGTGCGCCTGCTGCGAGGTCACGGTGCCCACGCGCACGCTGTCCTCCGCGGCGACGACGATGTCGATCTGATCCAGGTGGGCGCGGCCGGTGTGCTCGAAGGATGCGGGTGCCCAGTCGTAGTCCTCGCGCACGGTCAGCGTCAGCTGGGTGCCGATCTCCTCCTGATCGATCACGAAGGGCCCGGAGCCGATGATCTCGGTGGCGTTGCCGGGCCCGAACTCCTCGCTGCTGCGATCCAGGGTCGCACTGGACAGCAGTCCGGAGTTGATGGTGGAGACGGCCTGGGCGAAGCCCGGCGCGGGCGCGGAGAAGTGGAACCGCACGGTGGTGGCGTCGATGACCTCGCCGTGGTCGTAGTTGTTGATCGCCTCGGAGACGGTCAGCGCCCGGTCGGGGTCGCCGGCGCCGTACAGGTCGAAGTTCTTGACCACGTTCTCGGCGTCGATCGGGGTGCCGTCGGAGTAGGTGGCGTCCTCCCGCAGAGTGAAGGTGTATTCGGTGGCGTCCTCGTTGACCTCGGGCAGGTCGGTGGCGATCCACGGCTCCAGTTCCAAGGTCTCGGGGTTCTGGAACAGCAGGCGGTCGGTGATGTTGTTCAGCACGCCGCCGTTGGGGTAGAAGCCCCCGGCCGGCGGGTACAGCGTCTCCCAGGTCTGCGGTTCGAGGTAGGTCAGCGTCCCGCCCTGCTGGGGCTCGCCGGATGCCGCCTGTCCGGCGCCGTCCGCGCCACCGCAGGCGGCCAGCGTCATGGTGGCGGGCAGGCCGATGCCGAGAGCGAGGGCGGAGCGACGGGAGAGGACGGGCATGACGGGTCTCCTCAGAGGTGGGTGGGCAGGGCCCCGGGGCGGATGCCCGGGACCGGAAGTCCACCACACAAGCCAAACATGAACTAATGATTGTTCATAGCGCGTCATAGGGGGCGGATCAGCGCCCCGGCCCGGTCCTCACTCCGGCCCGTCGTGCTCGCTCATCATCTGCAGGGCCCCGAAGGCCTCGATGAGCACCTCCGAGGTGTCCGCTGCCTCCGGGAGGAACCACGGCCAGTCGGGCAGCCCGTCCTCGGCGAGGCCCGCATCCTGCTCGGCCCCGGAGGCCGGAACGGGATCGTCACGGAAGAAAGCCGAACCGCCGGCCCCGGGACGTGCGCTGCTGCCGACTCCGGGTGCGAAGCGGCGGGCCGGGCTGGTGAGGCGTCCGGGGCCGGTGAGCTCATGACGCTCGTCGTGCGTGAGCTGGGTGGAGGAGCTCGGCCCCAGCGGGCCTCGATCGCTCTACTGCTCGAACGCGCCCTGTCGATCAGTGTCGCCCAGCGGCCGACGCTGTCCGTAGCCGGAGACCGGCAGCTCCCATCCGTCCAGCTCGGGCTCGCTGCAGAGCTCGAAGCTCGTCGACAGTCGCGCGGAGAGATCTGCCCGCACGGCAGCGAAGCCCGGATCAGCGGAGAGGTCGACCTCCTCCTGGGGGTCGATGTCCAGGTCGTAGAGCTCGTCGGGCCCTCGTCGGCGCGAGACGTACTTCCACCGCCGGGTGCGGATCATGCGATTGTCGCCGTACTCGTCCAGGACCAGGACCTCGGACGCCCCGGGAGCGTCGGCATCCCCTCCCTCGGTCAGGAGGCCCGCGAAGCTGCGTCCCGTCCGCAACGGGTCAGGTGGTGCGCTGACGTCGGCCAGCTCGAGGACCGTGGCGAACACGCTGGTCGCGCTGAGCAGCTGGTCGCTCACACGCCCGGCAGCGATGCGTCCTGGGCCCCAGGCGATGAACGGCACCCGGATCGAGTTCTCCCAGAAGTTCAGCGGGAAGGTGCCGTTGCCCTTGCCCCAGATCCCGTGATGCCCGCAGGAGAAGCCGTTGTCCGAGGTGAACAGCACGATCGTGTTCTCCAGGAGTCCCTGCGCCTCCATCTCGGCCAGCACCCGGGAGAGCATCCGGTCGATGCCGCTGACGGCTGCGGCGTACCCGGCCAGGTTGCGGTGCCGGTGCTCGATCGCGTCCGCGAAGGCCTCGCGGCGGAACCAGGGATGGGGTTCGGGGGCCGGCACCGAGGGGAAGTCGGTCTCCGTGTACAGGTCCACGAGGTGCTCAGGATGGTTGCCGTTCGTCCAGGGATCGTGCGGAGCGGTCGTGGACAGCTGAAGGAAGAAGGGGCGCTCCTGGTCGTCCGCGGCGTGGCGACGCAGGAAGTCCACGGCATGGTCCCCGATGGCGTCGGTGAAGTAGCGCGGCTCGGCCGTCTCCCTGGGGTCCGTGGTGGTGCGCCCGGCCTCGTCATCGAACTCCCAGATGGGCGCATCGAAATAGCTGCCTCCGCCGAGGCGATGGGTGTACCAGTAGTCATAGCCTGGCGCGGGGTCATGGGAGTAGCCCACATGCCATTTGCCCACCATGGCGCAGCGATAGCCCGCCCCGTTCAGCTCCCCGGCGAGGGTGGGGATGCCATCGAGGTAGGTGCCATGCGGCCGGTCCACGCCTTCGAGGCGCAGCCAGTCGTGCACCCCGTGCGCTGAGGGCATCCGGCCGGTCAGCAGGGAGGCGCGTGCCGGCGAGCACACCGGGGAGGCGCAGAAGAACCGCTCCAGGTAGGTGCCCTCCGCCGCGAGCCGGTCCAGGGTGGGGGTGACCAGCTCGGGGCTCTCACGGCCGAGGGCCCACGGCCCCTGATCATCAGTCAGGACGAACAGAATATTCGGGGCCTGGGGCCGGGAGGCCGGGGCCCGGGCGGTCATCGGGGCTCCCTCGTCGGCGCCTGGCGGCTGGGTGGAGGCGTGCACCGGGCCCCGTGCATCGGCGTGCGGGCTCATGACTGCGCCCCCTCGATGCGCACGCAGGCCGCCCAGCGCAGAGGCACGGTGGGCAGCTCCAGCACGACGCCCTCGTGGTCGCGTGTCAACGGGACCTTGGTGCCGCCGTCGAGCACGGTGGCGGTGAGGTCCCCGGCGGGCAGGTCCGGGCTGGAGATACGCAGCTCACCGCCGGGCAGGAGGCGCTGGGGATGGTCGTGGTCCAGCTGTCGGATGTCCTCGGGGAGATGGAACAGGTTCAAAGCCCCATCGGAACGGGTCGCCAGCCAGGCCCCTTCCGCCGCAGCCCCCTCGAGCTGCGGCTCTGCCTGCAGCGCCCGGGTCCCGTAGATCGCCGACTCGTGCACCGAGACCCAGCTGCCGATGGCCTCCAGCCCGCGTTTGATGTGCGAGCTCATGGCGCCGGTGGCATCCGGGCCCACACCCAGCAGGTAGTTGCCGCCACGGGCGATGATCGTGACCAGATTGGCGATCGCGTCCCCGACCGGCTTGGTGGGCTCCTCCGGCGCGAACGAGCACCAGCTGCGGGTGAAGGTGATGCAGGATTCCCACGGGTAGGGCAGCCGCTCATCGGGCAGCTCCTGCTCGGGCGTCCGGTAGTTTTCGTTGCGCCCGTGGACGGTGCGGTCGACGACCAGGATGTCCGGCTGCAGCTCTCGTGCCCGATCGGCCAGGGCGTCCATGGCGATGGGCTCGCGTGGAGCGCGGCACCAGCCGCCGTCCAGCCACAGGACATTGACCTCGCCGTACCCGGTCAGCAGCTCTTCCACCTGGCGGTGGGTGTATTCGACGAAGGGGCGCCAGTGCTCGGGCTCTGTGCCGGCGTCGACGTTGGCCCAGCGATCCGTGATCTCCCGGCCCTTGTCCCAGTAGCAGGGGTGGCTCCAGTCGGGTTTGGAGAAGTAGACGCCCGTCTCCAGGCCCTGGGCTCGGAAGGCGTCGAAGGTCTCCCGCACGACGTCACGGCCGAGCGCGCAGTCCTCCGCGGTCGATTTGAGCGCCGAGTACTTCGTGTCGTACATCGCGAAGCCGTCATGGTGCTTGGTGGTCAGCACCAGGTATCTCATGCCGGCCGTGCGAGCGGTTCTCGCCCAGTCCTCCGGATCGTAGTCCTGGCCGGCGAAGGTGTGGCGCGACTGGTAGTAGTACGTGTTCCACTCCGCCTCGGTGCCGGTGAAGTCCTCGTTCATCTCCATGAACGCTCCGCTGTTCTCCCGGCACAGGGACCACGAACCGGTCTGCCCCAGATGCGTGTACAGACCCCAGTGCACGATGAGACCGAACTTCAGGTCCTGCCAGTGCTCGAGGGCGGCGACGGTGCGAGGGTCGGTGGGGGCGACATACCCCGGATCCCTGACCGGTCCGCCGGCGCCGGCGGCCTCGAGGTCATCCGGGGTGAACTCGCCGTGGTGATCGGAAGGGGCGGGCGATACGGGTGAGGGCATGGCGTCCTTGCTTCCTTGCGTCCTTCGCTCGATGATCCGGTCGGTGGGGCGGACGGCACGGGGTCGGCCCCGGAGCCGGGGGCGAGCGGTCCGCCGGGGAACCTGGCCAACCTGGCCTGGTCCGTCGTCATCCGGGGCTCATGCTCAGACGCGCTCGAAGACGGGCAGCACCTCGAGGGGCGCATCGACCTCGACCGAGACCGGGCCTTGATGCCGGTGACCGTGGTGGTCCCGCCATTCGCCCGCGGGCAGGCTCACGGTCCGCGAGCGGGCACCGCGCTCGACCACCGGGGCGACGACGAGGTCCTCGCCGAGCATGAACTGATCGGTGATCTCCTCCATGCCCGCCTGGTGGTAGGCCATGGGGCGCAGGATGGGTTCTCCGCTCCGGGCGGCCTGCTCGGCCAGCTCCAGCAGACGGCCGACGTGGCGCTCACGCAGCTCCAGCGCCAGCATCACGGCGCGCAGGTGCTCGGCATCGAGCACGCGCGCGGGGGACACGGAGAACTGGATCATCGGCGAGAGTGCGGCGACCTGCGCGTAGCGGACGAAGAATTCCTGGTCGATGCCCTCCTGACCACGCATCGCCGTGATCTCGCCACCGCCGACCATGTCCGGGCAGCAGTAGGAGTAGCCCAGCAGGGACTGCAGGATCATCTGCGGGATCAGGCTCTCGATACCTGCGTCGCCCCAGGCCGGGGGCTTGTCCTGAACCCGCTGGGCCAGTGCCTGGCCGCCCATGTCCCAGCTGGCGCGCAGCTCGTTGAGCGGGTAGCGCAGGGCCGCTCGCGACCATTCCCGGCACATGTCCACCGGGAGCAGACCTCCGGTCAGGTCGTCGGAGCGGAAGTCGCCGACGTCGGCGCCGTCGAACTTGAAGCCGTCCACGCCGAGGTCGATCAGAGCGTCGGCGCGGTCATGGAACCATGCCACGGCTGCGGGATCCGATAGATCCAGGATCGCGCTGAAGCCGTTCCACCACCTCCGGATCGCCGGCTGGCCGTCGGCGGCCCTGAGCAGCAGTCCCTCGCGTTCGAGGTCACGGAACGCGGGGGAATCCGGGCTGATGTACGGCACCACCCAGAGCATGAGGTGACAGCCCCAGTCGTGCAGCGTTCTCGCCATCGCGGCGGGATCGGGGAATCGCGAGGGGTCGAACGTCCAGTTGCCGTAGTCGCCGGACCACATGTCGTCGATCATGACGACCCCGGGGGGCATCCCGGCCTCCAGCAGCCTTCGCACGTAGTCCAGGACCCCGGACTGCGTGGGCAGGTACGGCTGCTCGATCCACGAGTTGTACTGCGGGCCGGTGAACAGCGCCCGGTGGGGGATGCTCCCGCTGGGGCGGATGGGACCGCCGATCACACCGCGGAAGGCTGCCCGCAGGCTGTCCCCGGTGCTCTGGACGCGCAGATCCTCGCCTTCGACCTCCAGCACCCCGTCGCCGAAGCGGAAGTGGAACGGGCGCTCGGAGTGGACCGATCTGCCGGCACTGGACAGCAGCAGCGGTGAGGCCTGGTTGCTCCCCGGGGCCCTTTCACCCGGCGCAGGCTCCTGCCCGGCCAGATCGCACTCGAAGGGCCTCTGCCCCAGCGGCATGGCGAGCGCGTCCGTGACGCGTCCGCCCCACCAGCGCTCCCCAGGGGCCAGTGAGAGGGTGAGAACATCGGCCCGCGCCGATGAGGGGCCAGTATCGGCAGCTGTGCTCATAGCCCGAGTGTAAAGCGTTCTTCGATCAGAGGAGGCTGCCGCGAGCCGCTCGCGGATTCTGGCCGGGACCGGGCGCAGGGCCGCAGGGAGCGGGGGCAAAGACAACCGCCCTGCGTCGACCACCTGGCCGGGCCACCCGGATGGCGGGTCCGGCCCCGGGTGGCCCTTCCCGGATGGTGGGCCTGTTCCCGGGTGACCGTGCCCGTTCCCGGATGGCGGGCCCGTTCCCGGATGGCGGGCCCGTTGCTCGGTTTGACCTGCGGGAGTACCGTCAGAGCCACGGAGCACGCGCCTGCTGAGGGCGCTGGCCCCGGGCAGTCGCGGTCCACGGCGGGTACTGCGAGGGCCTGGGAACGAGCACATGGTCGACCGGGACGACGCCGTCCGCGGATCACCCGCTACATCGCGTGGGCGAGGGGCTCGCCCACCGGCACAGGGAGGGCTGGCAGATGGCGACGACGGAGGGTTACCCGGTCCCCGAGGCGAGACCGGCGCTGATCCGGTTGCGTGATCGGATCGACGGCACGTTCGTGGAGCCCGGGGACGAGACGTACGACCAGGCTCGTGCCGTCTGGAACGGGATGATCGACCGGTACCCACTGGCGATCGTCCGCGCCGCCTCCCCCGCCGACATCCCCCCGGTGCTGGAGGCCGCCCGGGAGACCGGGCTGCCGTTGGCGGTGCGCGGCGGCGGCCACAGCATCGCCGGCCTGGGCACCGTGGACGACGGGATCGTGCTGGACCTCGGCGACCTGACAGACGTGCAGGTCGATCCGGACTCGCGTCGGGTCACGGTGGCTCCCGGGGCCCTGTCGTCCGACGTCGACCGTGCCACCGCCCCTCATCACCTGGCCATCCCATTGGGCACGGTGGCCAAGCCCGGGGTCGCCGGCCTGACCCTGGGCGGGGGCGTGGGCTGGTTGCTCCGCCGAGCCGGCCTGGCGCTGGATCGCCTGGAGCGCGCGGAGGTGATCACCGCCAACGGCGAGCACCTGGCGGCGAGCGCCACCGAGCACCCGGACCTGTTCTGGGGCCTGCGCGGGGGCGGCGGGAACTTCGGCGTGGTCACCTCCTTCACGTTCCGAGCGGTGCGGCTGCCCGACCCGGTGACCGGCGTGACCCTGTTCTACCGGCCCGCGCAGTGGCGGCGGGCGGTCGCGGCGTTCGAACGCTGGTCCCGGCACCTGCCCGACCAGGTCGCCGCGATCCTGACCTTCATGGTGATGCCCGAGCAGGCGGGGATGGGTGACGAGCCGTGGTTGATGATCCGCTGCGTCTACGTGGGCCTGGACGAGGACGAGGGGAACACGGTCCTGGACCGACTGCGCCGGGCCGCCCCTCCCGATGAGCAGACTGCCGGCCCCGTCTCCTGGCCCGAGTGGCAGAGCTCGAAGGACGACCTGTTCCCCGATGGTTCCCGCGGGTTCTGGCGCAACGTGGCGTTCACCCGTATGGACGAGGACGCGCTGGATGCGATCCTCTCGATCGCCCGGCAGCTTCCCGGGCGAGGCACCGGAGTGGACATCCACCTGCTCGGAGGTGCCTTCGCCCGCGTGCCCGAGGACGCGACGGCCTTCCCCAACCGCACCGCTCGCTTCTGGATGAACATCTACGGCTTCTGGCAGCAGGCCGGCGACGACTCGTTCCTCAGCTCCTTCGCCGAGCATTCCCGCGCGGTGATGCGAAGGCTCAGCGAACACGGCGAATACGTCAACTTCCGGTCTCGCGAGCACACGCGTCCGATCACCGACTTCACCCGCCACATCTACGGTGAAGAGAAGTACCGCCAGCTGCAGCGGGTCAAGCAGCAGTACGACCCCGCGAACCTGTTCCGCAGCAACTACAACGTGGCGCCCGAGAGATAGGACGGAACCTGGCCCTGCGTCGCTCGGGCGGTTCCTCGGCGGGCTGTCGTCGAGGAATCATCGCGGGCTATCACCGAAGAGCCACCACGGGCCGTCGCCGAGCGATCGTCGCGCGCTGTGACCCTGGATCCATCCCGCAGGTGTCGCAGCCGGACCGCGCGGGCGTCGGCGCGGCGGTGTCAGTTGTTGCCCTGGAGACACTCCACGGTGCCGTCGACCACGGCATCGCCGATGCTGGCCTGGTCGAAGCTGATGGTGCCGTCCTCGGCGGTGATGTCCTCGGTCGAGCTGCTCTTCTCGGGCTCGCCCCGGTCGTGGAGCTTGACCATGGCGAACTCACCCGGCGTCACCTTGACCACAGGCAGGTCCTCACGCATCGTGATCACGACGTTGCGGATGGTGCCCGGCTCCCCGTTGCAACGCACGATCTCGGGGGTGAACTCCGTGTCCTCGCCCTCGAGCGCGATCTGCAGCGTGCCTGCGGACTCACCCTCATCGGCCTCATCAGCCTCGTCCGCGTCGTCCTCTGGGTCGCCGGATGCCTCGTCGTCGGTCGCCGACTCGTCGTCGGTCGTCGATTCGTCGTCGGATCCGGACTCCCCATCGTCGGTGTCCGTCTCCTGGTCGTCGGAGTCGGAGTCGGTCTCCTGGTCCTCGGAGTCGGTTGCGTCCTCCGCGGGCTCGGAGGCCTCCACGGCGCCTCCCTCGTCGCTGCCCGCCGACGGTGACTGCTCCTGCTGCCCCCCGCATGCGGTCAGGGCCAGGGCGAGGGCTGCTGCGGCGGTTGCGGATCGGACGAGGATCGAATTCTTCATGATCTGAGGTATAGCACGCACGGAAACGGCGTGGAACGCCGCCGGGGAGTGCGGTCCCCCACGCTCGCCGTGGCGCGTGAGGGATGCCCCAGCCCGAGAGGCTCTCCGGGGCCTGAACAGTCTTGTCGACCACATGCTCGGGCGGCCCGCCGCGAAGGGGACGATCGTGCTCAGGCCGCCCGCGGCGGAGGGGACGGACGATGGCCTCGCCCGTCCCCCGCGCGGCCCCGCAGCTATGGGGCGGGTCCGCTCCCGTCACTGCGGGGCCGGACCCGTCCCGCTGCTGCGGGGCCGATACGGGCGCGGTCAGCTCAGCGGCTGCGCATCCCGGTGGGCGATGTGGTCCGGACGCGGCGCGGAGGCCGCGAAGGGATCCTGCAGAGCGTTCTCGACGCTGTTGAACACCAGGAAGATGTTCGAACGCGGGAACGGCGTGATGTTGTTGCCCGAGCCGTGCATGATGTTCGAGTCGAACCACAGGGCCGAGCCCGCCGGTCCGGTGAACTGATCGATGCCGTGGCGGTGGGCCATGTCGGTGATGACCTCCTCGGAGGGCACCCCGACCTTCTGCTCCTTCAGCGAGGACTTGTGGTTGTCCTCCGGGGTCTCACCCAGGCTCGGCACGAAGGTGCGGTGCGAGCCGGGCATCACCATCAGTCCGCCGTTGTACGGGAAGTTCGGCGTCAGCGCGATCGAGCAGCTGACAGCGCGAGGAGCGGGCATGCCGTCCTCCGCGTGCCAGGTCTCGAAATCCGAGTGCCAGTAGAACCCGCTGCCCTTGAAGCCGGGCATGTAGTTGATGCGGGTCTGGTGCAGGTACACCTCGGACCCCAGCAGCTGCCGGGCACGATCCAGCAGTCGCGGATCGCGCGAGAGCTGGTCGATCAGCTCGCTGATCTGCTGGACCGCGAAGATCGAGCGGACCTCGCCGGACGCCTTCTCGGTCACCACGCGCTCGTCGCTGCGCAGCGACTGGTCGGAGGTGAGCCGGTTCAGCTCGGCCTGGTAGGTCTTCACCTCCTCCGGCGCGATGAAGTCCGGCAGGATCGTGAAGCCGCGCTGGTCGTGGTCACGCAGTGCGTCGGCGTCGAAGGGGCCGTCATCGGCGCTCCCCCACACGGTGGGATGTTCACGCGCGAAGGGCTCCATCGCCTCCGTGAGTCGCGTGCGGTAGAGATCGTCGGTCATGGTCGCCGTAGACAAATGGTTTCCTTTCCTCGATCGTTCTCATTCTGCTGGCACGCCCGCGGCCGCAGCGCGACCGAGAACATGCCGAAGCCGGGCGGTGGGCCCGGCTGCGTGAGCGACCGTACCTGGCTTAGCGCGAGTGTTCTACCTGGTCGTCGCTTCGCGGAGGCGTTCCCGCGGGAACGTCCCGCACAAAAGTCAGCTCTGGGCAGGGCCAACGCCCCAGCCGACGGTCGCATCCCGAGATGTGGTCGCCCGCCGTCACGCGCTCATGAGTCGCCGGTTGCTGCTGCCGGGGTTCTGAGTGGCCCGCGGGTTTCGAGGACCGGGGCGGGTTGCGCGGGGTGGCCCGCGAGCTCTGGGGCCCGGGGCCCGCGGGTAGCCCGCACGACTCGTGTCCCATGTCGTGTCCCATGAACTCCAGGGGGCCCGAAGGTGGCCCGTGGGTTTCGAGCGTTGCGTTATCGGGGTTCTCAGCGCTGAGAACCCCGATAACGCAACGCTCGAACGGGCGCCACGGTTCTGCCTCGAGCGCACCCGGCTACCGGCGCCATGGTCATGCCTCGGGCGTACCCGGCTATTGGGGCTTCCGGGACTACCAGGGCCTTCGGGGCGTTGGGGCCTTCGGGCTCACTCCCCGTGGGGCTTGCGGGCTCACTGCCCCGCGGGGCCTCCTAGCTCACTGCCCCGCGGGACCTCCTTGCTCACTCCCCCGCTACGGCGGCCGACGGGGTGGCGGCGCGGATCTCGGCGCTGGGGACGTGGAGGGCGTCTGCGGCGGTGAGCCCGGTTTGGGCGAGGTAGGCATCCACCAGGCGATTGCCGACCGCGTATCCGCCACCGGTCGGCACTCCCACCGATGCCCCTCCGAACCGCTGGGCGATCTCGTCGCCGAGCACCCAGGCACCGAAGTTCTCCATCCCGCCGACGTCCAGGCCGGTGAGGACCTTCTCGAACACGGCGTCATCGTCCAGGTGCGGGCGTCCGATCGGGGTGTAGCCGAGGTCGTCGCCGTACAGTTGGCGGGCGAAGGCGTCGGCCAGCCCCTCGGAGACGACGTGCTCGCCGACCACCACGCGGGCCGGATCCCACACCACGCCGCCGGGGGCGTAGCGCAGGTTGTGGTTCAGCTCGTGGACCGCGGCCGCCTCGAGGCGCGCGAGGTTCTCTGCGGTGGGCCAGATCGTCAGCTGGATATACCCGGTCATGCTGCCATTGCCGGTGACGCCCCGAGAGGGCCCCATGAAGCCCTCATCAGCGGGGTCCCCGAGGACGAGCAGCACGAAGATGTCCGGCACCTCGATCTCGGGCAGGGCCTGCTTCTGCACCGCGGCCGCTCGCTGAAGGGCCACCTCGATACGGGTCCAGGCCTCCGCTTCTTCGAGCTGGTCGACGGCATCCAGCACCTCCTCGGTGCGACCCTCGAGCGGGAATCCCTGCCCCATGGCGTGCAGGGCGACCAGATCGACCTCGCCGGGGAAGTAGCGATACATGTCCTGCATCGGTGCGAGCATCTGGCGCAGGCGGTCTTCGCGCCGATCGGGAGATGCGGTCAGCACCTCGCGCATCCCGGCGGCGGTGTCGAGCACGGTGAATGTCATGGGGCCGACGCTAGGGGCCGCCGGCGGCGGGTGTCTCTCGAATTCTGGTGGGTCCCGGGACAGCGCAGCGCCCGGGACAAGGCGGCATCCGGAACAGGGCAGCGCCAGGGACAAGGCGGCATCCGGGCCCGGGACGGAGCCGCGAGCCTCAGAGGTCTACCGGCCCACGCCCGCCACGGTCTCGTACAGCCCCCGGTGCACGGGCCGCAGCCCGGCGTAGGCCGCGGCGGCCGACGGATCGGGAGCAGTGAGGTCCCCTGCCTGCTCGACCAGCGGGGCGATGCCGTGGTCCAGCCCGAGGGCGTCGGCGCCTGCGATCGCGGCACCGAGCAGCGTGGCATCGGTGCCGTCGGCCAGGAGCACCGGGCGGCCGGTGACGTCGGCGAGGATCCGCCGCCACGGGGCGGAGACCGCTCCCCCGCCGACCACGGGCAGCACCCGGTCGGTGTCACCGCCCTCGAGCGCATGCGAGAGGGCGAGGGCGACGCCCTCGAGGGTCGCGGAGTAGAGGTCGTCCGGACCGGTGGAGGCGTCGATGCCGAGCACCGCGCCGCGCAGGGAATCGTCCCGGATGGGGTACCGCTCCCCACCGAGCGTGGGCAGGACGAGCAGGCCCGTCGGCCCGCGTCCGTGCTCGCGTTCGCGCTCAGAGAGCCGACGGTCGGCGTCCTGCGCGTCCGTTCCTGCGAGGTAGGCCTGCCGCGCCCAGGCGGCGGCCGCTCCGGCGGCGAGGACCGCCGAGATGTGCAGCTCGGCGCCGCCGGCGAGCGCGAGCCGGTGGGAGGCCCCATCGGGCGTCGGATGCTGCCGGGGTGGCCGGACGCTCGCGACCCAGCCGCTGGTTCCCAGCGAGGCGTGGTCCTGGCCGGGGCGGAGGCCGGTGATCCCGAGGGTGGCGGCGCCGGCGTCGCCGGGGGCGAGCACGATCGGGATGCCGCCGGGAAGGCCGAGCAGCTCGCGGGCGCTCTCGTCGGTGCGGCCCACCACCTCGCCGACGCCGGTGGTCAGGCGCGGCAGCAGCGCCATATCGATCCCAGCGGCGCGGGCGACTGCGGGGGCCCAGGTGCGGGTGCGGGCGTCGAGCAGTCCGGTCGTCGCGGCGGTGGTCGGGTCGCACCGCAGCTCGGCGCCGAGGACGTGCGCGAGATGGCCGGCGGGCCCGAAGGCGATGGCGCGGGTGCGCGTGACCGGCCCGGGCTCGAGGTGGTGCAGGCGCCGGAACATCGCGGCGCTGCTGTTGGCTTCCTGCAGGTTCCCGGTGAGCGCATCCCAGCTCTGGCCACCACGCGCGAGAGCGGCGCGGATCTCCTCGGCCTCCGCTCCGGCGCGCATGTCGGTGTAGAGCACGGCGGGGCGGGCGGGGCCGTGCTCGCCCTCGAGGATGAGGTCCTGCATCTGGCCGGTGAGGCACAGCGCTGCGACCTCGATCTCGGGCGGAAGCGCCCGGGCGATCGCCGAGCGTGCGGCACGCACCCAGTCCGCGGGAGCCTGCTCCGCGCCGCCGCCGGGCAGGTGGCGGGTGGGGTACTCGGCGCTCGTGCTGACGATCGTTCGTCCGCCGAGGTCGATCAGTGCCGCCTTCGCGGAGGTCGTGCCGAGGTCGAGACAGAGCAGGCCGATCATGACAGCAGGGTATGCGCGGGTGGTCTCGGCGCGCGCCGGCGATGACGACCGGCCGAAGACTGAGAGCCGGCCGACGACTCGGGACCGGCGGGCGCCTCCCGTGCGGTCGTCGGCGCTGCTCGGCCTCAGAGCTCGATCTCGCGACCGTCCTCGGTGCGCAGGCGCAGCACGAATCGCGAGCCGCGGCCCTCCCGGACCGTGGCGAGCCCGTCGCCGAGGCCGAGCGCGGCGGTGGCCTTCTGCAGGGGCTCGGGCTTGACTTCGATGCGCTCGAAGGAGAGCAGCTCGATCGCGGGCAGCTCAGTGAGGCCGGGGTGCGGGGTGGTGCCCCAGTCGATGAGGAAGGGGAGGCCGTAGTTCCGGGGCAGCGGAGGCTGCGTGAGCTGCCATTGCAGTTCGGTGCCGTCGGAGGTGCGGCGGGAGAGGTCCTGCACCGCGCCCAGGTCGACGCCCCTGGCGCGGGCCCGCTCGGCGACCTGATCGATCCCCTCGGGATGGGCCGCGTAGGTGATGACCGTGGGCTTCTTCAGGCGGTGGATGTTGAAGGTCTTCGGCAGCTCCTCGCCCTCCCGCTCGGGATCGGGGCCGATCAGCTCGAGGTAGTGGGGGCGCGGCCGGCCGCCCACGGTGAGGGCGACCAGCGCGTTGGCGGTGCCGGTGGGGTGGGCGCCGCCGGGGGCGGCGGTGATGCCGGTCAGCTCATGGAACCAGTCCACGAGCTCCTGCAGGTCGGGGCCGGCGATGACGATGTGGTCCAGCAGGTGGGGGACGTTCATGAGCGCTCCTTCATGCGAGTGGGGCCTCGGGGTCGCCGAGG
>DWZH01000023.1 GCA_019118275.1 Candidatus Brachybacterium merdavium
ATCTCCTCCGTCAAGCGCCACATGGGCACCGACTGGACCCAGGAGATCGACGACAAGAAGTACACCCCGCAGGAGATCTCCGCCCGCACCCTCGGCAAGCTCAAGAAGGACGCCGAGTCCTACCTGGGCGAGTCCGTGACCGACGCGGTGATCACCGTCCCGGCCTACTTCTCGGACTCCGAGCGTCAGGCCACCAAGGACGCCGGCACCATCGCGGGCCTGAACGTGCTGCGCATCATCAACGAGCCGACCGCCGCGGCCCTGGCCTACGGCCTCGAGAAGGGCAAGGACGATGAGCAGATCCTGGTCTTCGACCTCGGCGGTGGCACCTTCGATGTGTCGCTGCTCGAGGTGAGCAAGGACGAGGACGGCTCGACCATCCAGGTCCAGGCCACCGCGGGCGATAACCGGCTCGGCGGCGACGACTGGGACCAGAAGGTCGTGGACTGGCTGATCTCCCAGGTGAAGAACAAGGACGGCGTGGACCTGTCCAAGGACCGCATCGCCCTGCAGCGCCTCAAGGAGGCCGCCGAGCAGGCGAAGAAGGAGCTGTCCTCCTCGACCTCGACCAACATCTCCCTGCAGTACCTGTCGATGACCGAGAACGGTCCGCTGCACCTGGACGAGAAGCTCACCCGGGCACAGTTCGAGGACATGACCAGCGAGCTGCTCGAGCGCACCAAGGCCCCCTTCCACCAGGTGATCAAGGACGCGGGCATCTCTGTCTCCGAGATCGACCACGTGGTGATGGTCGGTGGCTCGACCCGCATGCCCGCTGTCACCGAGGTCGTCAAGGACCTCACCGGTGGCAAGGATCCCAACAAGGGCGTCAACCCCGATGAGGTCGTCGCCGTCGGCGCCGCCCTGCAGGCCGCCGTCATCAAGGGCGACCGCCAGGACGTGCTGCTGATGGACGTCACTCCGCTGTCGCTGGGCATCGAGACCAAGGGCGGAGTGATGACCAAGCTCATCGAGCGCAACGCGGCCATCCCCACCAAGACCTCCGAGGTGTTCTCCACCGCCGAGGACAACCAGCCCTCCGTGGCGATCCAGGTCTTCCAGGGCGAGCGCCAGTTCACCCGCGACAACAAGATGCTCGGCACCTTCGAGCTGACCGGCATCGCCCCCGCGCCGCGCGGCATGCCCCAGATCGAGGTCACCTTCGACATCGACTCCAATGGCATCGTGCACGTCACGGCCAAGGATCGCGGTACCGGCAACGAGCAGTCCATCCAGATCACCGGCGGCAGCGCCCTCTCGGACGAAGAGATCGATCAGATGGTCAAGGACGCCGAGGCCCACGCCGCCGAGGACGAGGAGCGCCGCAAGAACGCCGACGCCCGCAACACCCTCGAGCAGCTCGTCTACCAGGGCGAGAAGCTGCTGAAGGACAACGAGGACAAGATCTCCGAGGCGGACAAGACCAAGTCCGAGGACGCCATCAAGGACGCCAAGGAGTCCCTGGCCTCCGAGGACACCTCGACCGAGGACCTCGATGCCAAGCGCGATGCGCTGAACGAGGCCCTGCAGGCCGTCGGCACCGCGATCTACTCGCAGGCCGAGGCCGAGGGGGAAGGCGCGGCCGACGAGGCCGGGCAGTCCACCCCGTCGTCGGACGATGACGACGTGGTCGACGCCGAGATCGTGGATGAGGACGAGGAGAACAAGTGATGACCGAGGACCAGAGCACTCCCGACGACCGCGAGCGGCCCGAGGGGGAGCCGAGGTTCTCCTTCACCGACAAGCGCAAGGTGGACCCGGAGGACGGAAGCATCCGCTCCTCCGGGGCCACCCCGGCCGGGTCCGCGGGACCCGCGGAGCCGGTCGACCCGATCGATGCGGAGGCCGCACAGCTCTTCGAGCAGGCCGCGCAGGGTGAAGGGGAGGCAGCTCCGGCCGAGTCCGGGCAGATCGCCGCGCTCGAGGGCCAGATCGCCGAGCTCACCGAGCAGCTGAAGCGGGAGCAGGCGGATTACGTCAACTCCCGGCGCCGCATCGAGGCGCAGGCGGAGGCGGGCAAGGAGATGGCCGTGGGTCGCGTCCTGACCTCGCTCATCGGGGTTCTGGACGACGTGGAGCTGGGCCGCCAGCACGGCGACATCGCCGAGGGGACACCTTTCCACGCCATCGCCCAGAAGCTCGAGGACGCCCTGGCCACCCACGGGCTGGAGCGTTTCGGGGCGGTGGGCGACCAGTTCGACCCCAACGTGCACGAGGCGCTCATGCACGAGGAAGCCGACGACGTCGAGGTTCCGACGGTCTCGCTGGTCATGCAGCCCGGCTATCGCATGCACGAGCGCATCCTGCGCCCGGCTCGGGTGGGGACCCGCGGTCCCGCCTGATCCGTGCAGCACCAACGGAGCGGGGCCTGTCGGCCGCCACCGGCCGGCAGGCCCCGCTCCGTTCCCCCAGACATCTCCCACCCTGACGCTCCCGGAAGGAGGCGCATCACATGTCCCAACAGGACTGGCTCGACAAGGACTTCTATGCGGTCCTCGGCGTCTCGAAGGAGGCGAGCGCGGACGAGATCAAGAAGGCCTACCGCAAAAAGGCCCGCAAGCTCCACCCCGACCGCCATCCCGGCGACGCCGACGCCGAGGAGCGCTTCAAGCAGGTCGGTGAGGCCTACTCGGTGCTCAACGACGCCGAACAGCGCCAGCAGTACGACGCCATCCGCGCCATGGGCAGTGGCGGTGCCCGCTTCTCGGCGGGCCAGGGCGGCCCCGGCGGCAGCGCCGGCTTCGAGGACGTCTTCTCCTCCATGTTCGGCGGGCAGGCCGGCGGCTCACCCTTCGGCGGCGCGGCCGGTGCCGGCGCGGCCGGCAACCCTGACCTCGACGACATCCTGCGCATGTTCGGCGGGCAGGGCGGCGGCGGATTCGCCGGCCAGGCCGGAGGCTTCGGCGGCGGACAGCCCCGAGCCAAGGGGCAGGACATCTCCGCCCGCACCCGCTTGAGCTTCCGCGACGCCGCCCAGGGCGCCGAGATCCGCCTGACCGTCGATGGCCGCACCATCACCACCCGCATCCCTGCCGGTGTGCACGATGGTCAGAAGATCCGTCTGCGCGGCAAGGGGCGGCCCGGGCACGGCGGGGGAGCGGCGGGCGACCTGCTGCTGACCCTCGACGTGGACGAGCACCCCGTGTGGAGCGCCGATGGAGCGAACCTCCGCCTGGAGGTGCCGGTCTCCTTCGACGAGGCCGTGCTGGGCACCACCCTGTCCGTCCCGCTGCTGGACGGAGGCACCGTGGGCGTGAAGGTCCCCGCCGGAACCCCCTCGGGGCGCACCCTGCGTGTGCGCGGCAAGGGCCTGGCCACCAAGAAGACCACCGGGGACCTGCTGGTGACCATCCAGGTCGCCGTTCCCACGCACGTCGAGGGCAAGGCCAAGCAGGCCGTGGAGGATCTGCGCGAGGCGCTGGGCGATGAGGATCCCCGCGCCGGGCTCGCGCAGGCCGCCGCGCGCTGAGACAGTGGGGAGCAGAACCGACCACCGCCACGAGAGAGCCACAAGACGCTGAGGAAGGAGCATCCCGGATGAGCAGAGCGCACCGCATCGACGACCGTGCCCCCGTGTTCGTCATCTCGGTCGCCGCCGAGCTGTCCGGGATGCACCCCCAGACGTTGCGCCAGTACGACCGTCTCGGCCTGGTGTCGCCACGCCGCACCCGCGGGCGAGGGCGGCGCTACAGCGCCCGTGACATCTCCAAGCTGCGCGAGGTCCAGCGCCTGTCCCAGGAGCAGGGCATCAATCTCGCCGGCATCAAACGCATCCTCGAGTTGCAGGACGAGGTCGGCGCCCTCTCGGAGCAGCTGGAGCAGGTCCAGGACACGCTGGATTCCATGACCCCGGCGCAGCGGCGTGTGTTCAGCGCCGACACCGAGGGGGAGATCAGCGCGCTGCGGCGTGGCCAGCGTCCCGAGCGCCGCCCCGGCGGGGCCATGGTGCTGTGGCGCCCCTCGCGCCGTTCCTGATCAGCGCGGCGCGGTCCGGTGCGGCCGCACCCCCGCGAGCTGATAGATCTCCGCCAGCTGGGCGGCGATCACCCGCAGGTCCAGCGCCTCGGCGGCGCTTCTGCCCGCCCCGGTCAGATCCGGGAGGCGGCCCTCAAGCAGATCGGTCAGCCGCCGGACCACCTCCCCGGCGAACTCCGGGCCGTCCCCGCCGACCTGGTGGGTCAGCACCCCGTCGGGAAGCTGCTCGCGGTACAGCGGGATCGCCCGTACCAGCGCCGGTGCGCCGCAGGCCAAGGCCTCCAGCAGCACGATCCCCTCGGTCTCCTCCTTGGTGAGGAAGCAGAAGGCGTCGGCCCCGCAGTAGGCCTCCCGCAGCTGCTCGGAACGGATGTAGCCGGGGAAGATCGCATTGCGGGGGGCCGAGGCCAGTGCCCGCTCGACATCGCTGGTCAGCAGGCGCGCATCGGTGCGTCCGTACCACACGAACGTCACCTCTGGCATCCGCCGGGCCACCTCGACCCAGTCCAGGATGCCCTTGCGCACGAGCTGCATGCCCACGCTGATCACCACCCGCGCGTGCGGGGCCAGTCCCAGCTGCTCGCGCAGCCGGCCCCGTGCCGTGGGGTCGGGCCGGAAGAAGTCGGTGTCGATCCCGTTGGACAGCACATGGATGGGCCGGCGCACCCCGTACTTGGGGGCGGAGACCAGCTCCCGCGAATAGCTGCTGGGGGTGATCACCGCGTCCCCGCGCCGGTACAGGTGGGCGATCCAGCGGCGGAACAGGGGAGCGAGACGGTTCGAGCCGGGGAAGGAGTCGCGGAAGTCGTCCTCGGTCGAGTGCGCCCACACCAGCACCGGCCGGCGCCGCAGCCGTGCCCAGCGTGCCAGCACTGCGGTGTCCGGGAAGGGGGTGTTGAGGTGGACCACGTCGAATGGGTGCAGCGGGTTGGTCACCACCTGGTGGCCCAGGGAGCGCACCACCGTCTCCTGGTGGCGCATGGCCGCCCCGATCCCGGACTCCCGGGCCAGGCCGGCCAGCCCTCGGGGCATCAGCACACGCAGCTGCCGGGTGCCCCGCGTGCTGCGGCGGGGGGCGCGGCTCCTCATCAGCATGGCCGGGCCCCTCACCACGGCAGCAGCCGCAGCAGCACGGCGCTGACGCCCAGGCCGTAGACCATCAGCGACCACGGCTTGCCCAGCAGGATGATCACGGCCGCGGTGCGCCACCGCATCCGGGTGGTCCCGGCCAGGTAGCACAGCAGGTCGTCCGGGGCGATGGGGACCGTGATCGCTGCCGCGAAAGCGCGGGTGAAGCCGGGCCTGCGGGTCCAGCCCAGGTACTTCTCGACCGTTCGGGGTGCCAGCGCCTTCTCCAGGAGGCCGAGACCGACGTATCTGCCGATCGTGAAGTTCAGCAGCAGCCCGGTGCAGACCGCGAGATAGGCCAGCGCGATCCCCTCGACCGCCCCGAACAGCACTGGCGCGGCGATCACTGTCAGCCCTCCCGGGATCACCGGGAACACCACCAGCGCCACGGTGATCACCAGGAAGGCCAGCGGGCCCCAGGCCCCCAGGGCGGTGATGAAGGCGCGGAGGCTCTCCAGCGAGGTCAGCACCCCGGCCTCGATGCCCCACCACACCAGGACGGCGCTGACGATCAGCCCCAGCAGGGGTGACAGCCGCAGCGCGAGGCCCCGCCGGTCACGCTGAGCGGCCACGGCGGTCCGCTCCGGCGCCGCGGGAGCCGCGGCAGCGGCAGGAGTCTCGGATACGACCCGGCCGAGCGGCAGGGCGGAGGCGCTGGTGCCGGCCCCGGAGGGATTGGGAGAGGCCGGGAGGCGAGGACGCTCGGCGGTGACGGTGCTCATGCGGCCACCGCCTCGCGGGCGATGATCCGCGGCGAGCGGGGCAGTCGTGACTGCTGGTAGACCTCGAGCACGGAGCGTCCGAACGACTCGGCGCCGCAGGAGGCATGGGCATGGGCGATCGCGGCGGCCGACATCTGTTCCCGCAGCCGGGCATCGTCGAGCACCGTGCCCAGACGCGCGACGAACTCCTCGGCCGTGTCCACCTGCCAGCCGGTGCGGCCGTCCAGGATGACCTCGGCCAGCGACGGGTCGCGCCGGCACACCAGCGGCACCCCACTGGCCAGCGCCTCGATGAAGGTCAGGCCCTGGGTCTCGCTGAGGGACGCGCTGACGAACACGTCGCCGAGCCGGTACCAGCGCTGCACCTCGGAGGGGTCGACCTCACCCGGAAGGCGCACACGGTCGCCGATCCCCAGTCGATCAGCCCGCTCTTCGAGCTCGGCGCGGTAGGGCCCATCGCCCACCAGCACCAACACGGTGCCGGGCCGGTCCAGGGCGGCGAAATGGTCGAGCACCTCGTCCAGATTCTTCTCCTTGGCCAGCCGGCTCACCGAAACCACCACCTGCTGCTCGGGTCCGATGCCCAGCCGGGCGCGCAGGGCGGCGACATCGGCCCTTTCGGCCTCCGTGGTGGCGGGCCGGAACCGTTCCAGGTCCAATCCGGTGGGCACGACGTGGACGGGGCGCCGGACCCCGTAGTCGGACAGCAACCGGGCCACCTTGAGGGTGGGGGCGATGACCGCGTCGGTGCCGGACAGGATCCGGCGCGAGAGCGTGGCCACCACCTTCCGGCCCACGGTGCGGCTCGGTGAGTAGTAGTGCGTGTAGTCCTCGTAGATGGTGTGGTACGTGTGCACCAGGGGGATGCCCAGCGTGCGGGAGATGCGCCGCGCCCAGCGGTAGGTGGAGAACTCGCACTGCGAATGCACCACGTCCGGACGCCAGCACAGGATCTCGCTGAGCACGCGCCGGCTGGCGGGCATCCCGATCCGGGCACTGTCGTAGACCATCCCGGCCGAGACCGAGCCGATACGGTAGACGCCCTGTTCGCTGCGGGTGCGGATCCCCGGGGACAACGTCAGCACGCGCACCTCGCAGCCCAGCGCGATCAGCTCCCGCCGGAGCGTGGCCACCGAGGCCACCACTCCGTTGACCGCCGGCTCCCACCAGTCGGTGGTCAGCAGCACCCGCAGGGGACGCCGGGGGGCGGCGCCGGGCAGGGGCTCCTCGCGCTCAGCGGCGGTGGAGGCAGATCGGATCGGCTTCACACCCCGAGCCTCGCACCCGCCGGGTCGCGTGGGATCCACCATACGGAGGAGAGAGGTCAGACTCCGGTCTGATCCTCGTCCGGGCCGCAGGTGGCGCGCTGTTGTGGTGGTCATGGCTTGAGCCTACGACCAGCGCACACCGGCGGGTATGGGGCGCGCCCGCCTGCTCGCGGAGAGTTCCCCCCTGGCGTCTCAGGGGGTTACCTGGTAATGGGCTGTGAGGGAGGCGGAGGCGAGCTGCTGGGTGAAGATCGCGAAGCGGGTGCCGACATGGGGTGCCTGTGGGTCGGCCTCGAGGGACACGACCGGCAGGGCGTGGACGGTGAACACGTAACGATGCGAGGGGCCCTCGGGCGGGTTGGGGCCGTCGTACCCGACCCGGCCGAAGTCATTGATGGCCTGCTTGAGGCCAGCCCGGTCCCGCGCCACGCCCAACGGCAGCGAGGTGGAGTCGCCCGGGATGTCCCAGGCCACCCAGTGCCAGAATCCCGATCCCGTCGGGGCGTCGGGATCGAAGCAGGTCACCGCGAAGGAGCGGGTGCCCTCCGGGGCGCCGGACCAGCTCAGGTCGGGAGAGAGGTTCTCCCCGCCGAGATCGTCGACGAGCTGCTGGGCGGCCACCACCGAACCCTCGGGGGTCGCGGCGGAGGTGAGGGTGAAGGAACCGGTGTCAGTCGTGTTGTGATCCATCCCTCCAGCGTAGGCACGGCTGCAGGGAGTGTCGAACAGATGCCTGGGCCGGCGTCGCTACACTGACCGGCATGCCAGAGAATGCACCGGACCCAGGGGCGGTGGACTTCACCCCCGTCGTCGTCGGCGGAGACATCGGGGCCTACTCCCTGGCCCGGGCGTTCCATGAGGCATATGGGATCCGCACCGTGGTCATCTCCCGGCTCGCGGGCTGGGTGGTGGGCACCTCCGCACTGATCGACAACGTGCGTTGCGAGGATCCCTTCGATGCCGACGTGCTGGCCCCGATCCTCCAGCAGGTCGCGGATGCCCGCCCCGACGGGCGTCTGCTGCTGCTGGGCTCGGCCGATGCGACCGTCAAGGCGATCATCCGGGTCCGCGACGAGATCGGCCTGGACGAACGCTACATCGCCCCGTACATCTCGCTGGACACCTTCGTGGCGGCCACAGAGAAGCAGAACTTCACGCGGCTGTGCCAGCAGCTCGGCGTGGACCATCCCGGAACGGTCGTGGTCGACCTCGCCGAGGAGATCCCCGGCGATCTCGAGATCCCCTTCGAGTTCCCGGTCATCGCCAAGCCGGCCGAGGTCTCCGAATGGAAGCGCATCCAGTTCCCGGGACAGAACAAGGTGCACACCGTCGCGTCCCGGGAGGACTTGCTGGAGCTGCTGCGCACCATCCGCGGGGCGGGGTACCGCGAGTCGATCATCGTGCAGGACCGCATCCCCGGCGACGACCAGGAGATGCGCATCCTGACCGTCTACTGCGACCAGGAATCGCGCGTGCGCTTCGCCTCCTGGGGGTACACGCTCCTGGAGGAGCACGCCCCCGGGGCGATCGGCAATCCGGCCGCGATCATCACCGGTGTGGACCGGGATATGGTCGCGCAGGCCCAGCGGCTGTGCACCGAGCTGGGCTGGACCGGGTACGCCAACTTCGACCTCAAGCACGACCGGCGTGATGGTCGCACCAAGTTCTTCGAGCTCAATCCCCGCCTGGGCCGCTCCAACTACTACGTCACCGCCGGGGGCCACAACCCCGTCACCTGGTACGTCGACGAGCACCTGCGCGGCGCCCTGCCGGAGGAGGGGCCGGGCTCGGGGATCGGGGAGGACGGCATCCTCCAGGAACAGCCCGAGGTGCTCTACGCCGTGGTCCCGATCGCCCTCATCAAGCGCTACACCACCCTCCCCGAGGCCAGGGCACGGCTGCGCCGGGTGCTGAAGGCCCGCCGGATCGGCAACCCCCTGCACTACCCCGGCGTGGACGACTCCCTCTCCCGGCGCCGGTACGTCCTGGCCGCAGGCCTGAACTCGGTGCTGAAGTTCCAGCGCTACTACCGGCCCGAGGGCGGGGACCGGATCAGCCGGCTGCTGCGCCGCCGCTCCGGGACCCGTGCGGAGGACCGCGCGTGAGCGAGGCGGGGCCCGGCGCGGCGGAGGAGGGCCCCGGCGGCCGGCTCGATGCCGCCGACTGGTCCCGTCCCGTGGTCGGGGTGCTCGGCGGCCTCGGACCGGCGGCGACCTCCGTCTTCCTGGACGTGCTGATCCGCGCCACCGTGGCCGGCAGCGATCAGGAGCATCTGGACCTGCTGGTCTCCCAGCACTCCACGACCCCGGACCGGACGGCGGGGATCCTCGACCCCGGCGCCCCCGACCCCGGCCCGGTGATCGTCCGGGACGCGGTGATGCTCCAGCGCGCCGGGATCGACGTGCTCGTGCTGCCGTGCAACACGGCCCACCACTACGCGCGCCAGGTCGAGGCGGCCGTCGCCGTCCCGCTGCTGAGCATCGTCGAGACCACCGTGCGCACCGCCGTGGAGAGCGCGGACGGAGCACCCATCGCCGTCTTCGCGACCGAGGGCAACATCCACGCCGAGGTGTACCAGGAGCAGATCCTCGCCCGAGGCGGCACGCCGCTGGTGCCCGACCGGGCCGTGCAGGAGGACATCAACCACCTCATCTACGACCAGGTCAAGGCCGGGGCGCCGGTGGACGTGGAGCTGTTCGACTCGTGCATCGAGCGGGTGCTCGACCAGGGCGCGGGCGTGGGCGTGCTCGGCTGCACCGAGCTGTCCGTCGTGTACGACCAGCACGGGTACCGCGGCGATCCGCGGCTGGTCGATTCCCTCACCGAACTGGCGCGGGTGACCGTGCGCCATGCCGGCAAGGAGCTCACCGAGCTCTTCCGGTGAACCGCTCCGCCCGTGCTGCTCAGAACCCCGAGTCGGTGGGCCGCGGGTAATGGCGCAGGAACTTGCGCACGTGGTTGAGCCCGACGATCCGCGCATAGCGCCGCGCCCAGGAGCCGTCGGCCGGATAGGTCCACGGGTTGCGCACGCCGCGCCGGGCGACGGTGCGCACCCAGCGCTTCAGCGCCGGGTCGCGCAGATAGCGCATCAGCAGCGGCATCGGGACCAGCGAGTAGAGGATCTCGTCGAACTGGGTGACCGGCTCGATCCGGCGGTGCTCGATGGCGTCGGCCACCACGAAGCGGGACACGTTCGCCCCGGCGCTGGAGACGTAGAAGTTGTTGCGCCCGATGCGGGGGTTGACCTCGAAGAACTTCCAGGTCCCGTCGCGGGGGTCGCGCTTGACGTCGAAGTTCGCGTAGCCCCGGTAGCCGGTCGCCTCGAGCAGGCGCCGCGCCTGGTCGAGGGCGTCGTCGAAGACGGTGGTGATCATCGCGGCCGGGCGCCCCAGCGCGTCCGGTGTGTGCTCGCCCAGCAGCACCCGTGCCGAGCACAGCAGCGTCACCCGTCCCGCCGCGTCGGTGTAGGCGGTGATCGAGCCCTCCGCGGTGTCATCGCCGGGGATCAGCTCCTGGAGGACCAGGCGTCCCGCGTAGCCGGCCGCGGCGATGGAGCGCACCAGCGCGGCGAGCTCCTCGGGCTCCTCGAGGAACCACACCTTCTTCTTGCCCTCGAAGCGCACGCCCGCCATGTCCGCCGTGCGGGCGGCCTTCATCACCACCGGGAACGGCAGCTCGGTGCGCGGCGGCTCCCAGTCGGAGCCCCGCGGCGTGCTCAGGTCGATCACCTCGGTGCGGGGGGTCGCCACGCCGTGCTCGGTGCACAGCCGGGCGAACTCCGCCTTGTCCGAGAGCCGTTCGAGCACGTCCGCCTCGAGGATCGGCAGCACATAGTGCTCGTGCAGGCGCCGGCGATGATCGCTCATCAGCTGCACCAGGGAATCGGCGTTGGCCAGCAGCAGCTGCGGGCGCTCCCCGCCGCGCTCGACCGCCAGCTCGATCACGGCATCGATCAGGTCCTCGTCGCTCGCCGCACCGCCCAGCTCGAGCACCTCGCAGGTGACCGAGCGGCGCATCGGCTCGATGCCGATCTTGGTGACCACCGTCGCCACGACGCCGTACTCCTCATGGAAGGCGCGGGCGAGGGTGTAGACACCGAGCCCCGAGCCCAGCAGCACCAGGTCGAATCCCGCCGAGGCCGGTGACGGCCCGGGACCGGACGCGGTGGGAGGGGAGGTGGGCGTCTCAGGAGGCGGCATGTCGATGATCCTAACGGCGAGGCCGTGCCCCGGGAGCCGACGCACGCCGCGTCGGCCCCCGGCGGGTGATCAGCGCCTCCGCTGCAGCCAGACGGCGCTGTCGGCGGCGACGACCTGCTCCTCGCCGCCCGGTCCGAGCGGCACCGAGCGCAGCAGCACCTCGAGCTCCTCCCCGCCGGTGACATCGCTCAGCGGGACCGGGGACGAGGTCGTGTTGACCACCACCCGGACCTCGCCGCGGTCGAGCACCAGCACGCCGGCGGGCGCCGACTCGTCGAAGACCACGCCGTGACCCTCGCCCTGCTCGCCCAGACGCAGCCGGCGGCGCAGTCGCAGCGCCGCCCGGTACATCTCCAGCACGGAGCCGTCCACCCCGAGCTGCTGATCGACCGCGAGAGGGCCGAACTCCTCCGGCTGCGGCAGCCAGCTGTGACCGGTGGGCGAGAAGCCGAAGGCCGGGGCATCCTTCGACCAGGGCAGCGGAACCCGGCAGCCGTCGCGCCCGGGCACACCGGCACGCAGGTGGGAGGGGTCCTCCCGCAGCTCGTCGGGGATGTCGCTGACCTCGGGCAGCCCGAGCTCCTCACCCTGGTAGAGATAGGCCGCTCCGGGCAGGGACAGCATCAGCAGCGTCGCGGCGCGGGCCCGGCGCAGCCCCAGCCGGGCATCGGGCACCTCGTCCCGGGCGAGACCCTCGCCGAAGCGGTGGTCCGGATCGAAGCCGTAGCGGCTGGCATGACGGATCACGTCGTGGTTCGAGAGCACCCAGGTGGTGGGGGAGCCGACGGCATCGGCCAGGGCGAGCGGCTGCTCGATCGCCGCCCGCATCGTCGGAACACCCCAGCGGGCCTGCAGGAAGCCGAAGTTGAAGGACTGGTGGGCCTTCTCGTCCCCGATGTAGAGCGGCAGCCGGTGCTCGGGGATCCACGCCTCGAGCACCATCATCCGGTCACCCTCGTAGGAGTCCAG